>JANPIV010000023.1:0-23983 GCA_031425155.1 Saprospirales bacterium
TTTGCTCAACCCATGCCACCACTATCAACCGCAATGCCTTTTTCCGTAATCGGTGGTTGAACCCTGCTACGTAAGTAAAAATCATTACAACAAATTGATTGTCAAAACATTGTGATGTTTCCAAAAATACCAATTTAACCCGTGATTCGCACAATTATTAAATTTTTAAATCCTTTCCACCCTTATCAAACCTGCCTTCACGGTTTCTGCGGTTCCAGATACAGTTCCGTTGCAAACAATTGCACCTCCGTAATCGCCTCAATATCAATGGTTACATTAATATTGTCCACCCAGTTATCGCTTTTCAGGGCAAAAAACCAAGTGCCTTCCAGTGGGCTGTAGCGGCGTTGCGCGTCCACACTCACGCCACCCTGCTGAATGTAGGCATCATAGTTTTCGCCCTTGGAAAATTTTCCCCAGTTGTCCCAATCCACCAGCGCGTACTCCACGTCTTCGCCCGCCGTAGAGACGGTCATATCCAGGGCCATGCCCAGCGCAAACGCCCCCAAAGCAGTTTCGGGTTGTACGGCCAGCAGTTTGGCGGCTCCGCTTTGCAGGGCGGCGGTGAGTTTTTCGGAGTCGCGGCGACGGGCTTCGGCAGCGGATTGGCCTACGGAAATGCGATAAGCCCAGCGCAACGTGTTGGGCGGCAAGGTGAACTGATAGGCATTCACGGCTTTTTTCAAATAAAATTTGCTGGCACTCACCGTCACCTGGCCACCCAAAGCGATGATCTCGGTCTTTTTTCCGGCGGGCACGGAGCGGCGGCTCACCTTATAATCCGGCGTAAGGCGAATATCCCAGGGCACCCGCGTGTCGAAGTGCGCCGTTTCCGGGTTGGTTGCCGTGCGGTGCAGCGTAAAACGGCAGACTTTCTTGCTCAGGCCCGCTTCCCGAAAACGTAGCAAATACACCCCGGTTTTGGGAATATACAGGCTTTTGGTCAGGGCCGTATCCAGATCGTAGGCCCGAAAAACGGGGTAGTCCGGGTACTGCAGCACTTCCACATCTTTCAGTTTTTTACCCGTCAATTCCTGCGTGGTCAGGGTGATTTGATCGCCTTCGGCAAAAGCATAGACGAATTCGCTGGTGCCATCCAGGCGGAAAGTCTGGTCGGCGACGAATTGATCCGTGGGCATTTGCGCCCCCAAAATGGTTTGGCAAAAAAGCAGGATTGGTAGCAGGAGTTTTTTCATAAATAATTGATTATAAAAAACTTGTGGTAATTTGAAAGATTTGAGAGACGGGCAAATAAACCCTTTAACGCGGAATTTGGGCTTGCCTGGAAGTGGTCAAATGACTGTTACTGCCCACGTACACTGGTTCGTCGCATTTGCCATCCACGATCAAGATCGGAATATTGGCTTGCTGTGGATAAGCACTCATCATCAGTCGGGTCCGCGCAAAATCGAAAGCAAAAGGTACCTCGTGACCACCGGCGATGGCCTCATAAAAAGCAACAGCAAAAACAATGGCCGAAACATCATAAATGGTTGAATTCGTGCCAATAACGTAGCGAATATGTTGCCCAACCGCCAACGCACTTGGCCCGGAGTCGCAGGTGTTCAGGAACACGCATTCTACACTCGGAAACTGCTGAAAAAGCAGGGCCAGCACCTCCCCGCGCACCACGAGCGGTTGGCCTTGTTCATCTTCAAAAATGACACCGGTGCCCCAATCCGGATGATCCACCACCGCATTGCCCGCAAAATGCACCAGCCTGGGCGCGTAGTCGCAGTCGAGCAACATCCGCTGTAAATCAGTGGGCGTAACGTGGATTTTAGCGCGAAAATCAAAGACCTGCCTCTTGCCAAAACGCTCCAGCCCGTCGCTTACTTCCTGCACCTCGCGCTCCAGTTCGAGCGGTAATTGCTGGAAAGGATTGGCTCCCAAAAACAAGAGTATTTGTTTGTTTACCGTTGCCGCCGTTGGTTGCTCGATTGTTGTAACTGCTTCATTTACAATGCTTAACAAGCGAAAAGCAATACTCTGCCGTTTGGCAGATTCTTCGCTGGCGGTCAGTAAACCATTGATGACGCTACGTTTCAGGTATTCATATTCAGCACTCAACAACGTAGCAGGCGTATCCAATTCGGTCACCCCTGCCAATGCGGCTTGCTTGGCGCGCTGAATAGCTTCGTCCAGTCGGCTCTGGCCAATCAGATCATGGATTTGTACTTTGAAATCGGGCATGGTGACACGTATTTAAAAATACAAAGGTAAGGAGTTATTGGTTTTCGGTTAATAGTTGTTTGGCAGTTAAAGTGTTGACTATTAATTATTTATCGAAAATTCTTTTCGTTCAAAAAATATTTTTCCTGAAAAATAAAATTGGAAGCCAGTCAATTATGGAACGTGTAAGAAATAATTTGTGAGGTTTCCTGCCGTCTTGGTTGTCATGTCGCAACGGAGTGCAGACATCCACACAAGCCCTGTAACCCAGCATTTCTTGACCAGAGGGTATTTCTAATAACCTGGCTTGTGTGGATGTCTCCGTTTCTCTACGACATGACAATTCAGCACGAAGACACAATTAACAACTTATTATTTGCACGTTCCTATTACATTGTAAAATAAGTCTATTTGGGAAAAGGGCGTGGCTTACCTCCCCCGGCCTAGGGCCACCCCCTCCAAAGGGGGATAGTATGCCCACTTTGGCTAAGTGGAAAACGCGACAGTACGCTCGGTATCCCCCTTTGGAGGGGGTGGCCTTTAGGCCGGGGGAGGTGTAAGCTAAGTAGAGTGTGAGCGAAACCTGTCAAAACTTAATTTACAATGTACTATGCTGGGAATTTGCAACGTGCTGATAGTACGGCATATTTTTTTAAGCCTATGAACGGCGTATTTCCGCTAAAAATGTGACTCATAGGTAACTCTCAACCCTCAACCCTTTTTAAATTATGAACCCTTCCGGTTTTACTACTTCCGTTTGGATGGACATTGCCCCTCCCAGGCAATATCCCGATTTGCGCCAAAATATTGCCTGCGATGTATGCGTGATTGGTGCGGGCATCGCGGGCCTGACTACGGCCTATCAGTTGGCCAAAGAGGGAAAACGCGTCATCGTGATTGAAAAATATCCGCAGGTGTCGCAGGGCGAGACCTCGCGTAGCACGGCGCAGCTGACGTTTTTTACGGATTATCCGTACAGCCAACTCAGGCGTTTTCACGGCGACAATGTGCAGATGATTATGGAAAGTCATCGCTACGGCATAGAAACTATTGGCCAAATCGCCCGCGACGAAGGCATTGATTGTGATTTTCGGCGGGTGCCGGTTTTCTTGTTTGCACCGCGCGAGAAGGATGTGGAACTACTGGACAAAGACCAGAAGGTGCTGAACGATATTGGTGTGGATGTTATTCGCCATGCGCGTATTCCGGTAGTAGGTTTGCCCGATCATCCCTGTATGGAAGTGCAGAATCTGGCCCAAATCCACGTGTTAAAATACATGTATGGCCTGGCTTCTGCCATGGAAAGACAGGGCGTGGATATTTATTGTAACACCCGCGCCATAGAGATTAAGGAACATAAGGAGGGTGTGACGATACAAACGGAAGACGGTCATACTATTCACTGTACGGATCTGGTGACGGCGACCAATTCTCCGATCAGCGAAAGGGTCGGGGTACACCTCAAACAGGCGGCTTTTCGGTCGTATGTGGTCGGATTAAAAGTGGAAAAAGGGGCTTTGCCTTATGCGCTGTTCTGGGATACGCTCGATCCTTATCACTACGTACGCCTGGTCGAAATGCCCGATTATGACGTGTTGATTGCCGGAGGCGAAGACCACCACACCGGGCGTAACGAGGACGGCGGTGAGACCGAAGAACGCTTCCGGCACCTGACCGACTGGTCGCGCCAAACCTTCCCGCAGTGCGGCGAGGTACTCTACCAATGGTCGGGCCAGGTCATGGAATCGGTGGACGGCATCGGCTATAATGGCCGCCACGGCAATGATAAACACATCTATATTATCACCGGCGATACGGGCAGCGGAACGACCAATGCCACACTGGGCGCAAAGATCGTGACCGACCAAATCATGGGTCGCGAGAATCCCTGGGAAAAACTCTACCATCCTTCGCGGGTGACGTTACGGGCTGCCGATCAATTGATTAAAGAAGGCAGCCTGGCTTTCTGGCAGTTCAAAGACTATGTCACGCCGGGCGATTCGGATGCGGAGACCGATATTCCGGCAGGCGCGGGTACCATCATTCGGGAAGGGGTACGGAAGGTGGCCATTTATAAAGATGAGGCAGGCCAAATACATCGCCTGAGTCCGGTTTGTACGCACGTCGGCTGTGTGGTCCACTGGAACGAAATAGAAAAATCCTGGGATTGCCCCTGCCACGGTTCCCGTTTTGATGGATACGGCAAAGTGCTCAACGGTCCGGCCTTGCGGGATTTGGAAAAATTGGAAGCAAAATGAAAGGTGGCCAGTGGATGGCATGTGGTCAATGTGAATACAAAGGACTTGACAGAGAAACTTTCAGGGGCTGCGCTTTTTTGAAAAATCCTGTATTTTTGCGGCCCTTATGACTCTGTAGCTCAGCCGGTAGAGCAGTTGACTCTTAATCAACGGGTCGAGAGTTCGAGCCTCTCCGGAGTCACTTTGATGATGAACGACTTGTATAGCCTTGTGCTGTACAGGTCGTTTTTGTTGCTGAAAGTTTTAGTGCGGGCTAATAATCAAGCAACTACCGCCCCAGTTCCTGCACCGCCAGCCAGGCCATCAAACCCATACCCGTTTCCAGGGCCGATTCATCTATATCGAAAGTGTTGGTATGCACCGGCGAAATGATGCCGCGTTCGGGATTGCCGGTACCTAGGCGATAAAAACAGGCGGGCATGGCTTGCGAAAAATAGGCAAAATCCTCTGAAGTCATTCGTATGGGCAGGTCCACCACTTTGTCTTTACCCAAATATTCGATGGCCCATTTTTTCGTGCGGGCGGTCAATTCCTCGTGGTTGTGCAGCATCGGGTAGCCCTTTTCGATCCGAAATTCGCAGGCGGCACCAAAACCTTTGGCCACGTTTTCCGCTATTTTTTTCATGCGCCGTAGGGCCTCGTTTCGCCATTTTTCGTGCATCGTGCGAAAAGTGCCTTCCAGTTTTACTTCGTTGGGAATAATATTGGTCGCGCCGCCAGTAGAATTTATTTTACCGAAAGTCAGCACGGAAGGGACGCTGGGGTCAGCGTAACGACTGACGATTTGTTGCAGGGCCATAATGATCTGCGCGGCAATTACAATAGGGTCCACGCAATCCTGGGGCATAGCGCCATGTCCACCCCGGCCTTTTACGGTGACGTATAGTTCGTCGGCGGAGGCCATGAAAATACCGGGTTTCAGACCGATCATTCCGGCCCGCAACGGCGGATGGACGTGCTGGCCAAAAATGCTGACGGGTCGCGGATTTTCCAGCACGCCTTCCCGGATCATGATGCTGGCCCCGCCGGGCAGTTTTTCTTCTCCGGGCTGAAAAATACATTTCACCGTACCTTCCCAATGCGCCCGCAGGCTGTGCAGAATATGGGTTACGCCCAACAGCGAAGCCGTGTGTACGTCGTGGCCACAGGCGTGCATCACGCCGGTATGTTGGCTTTTGTAGGGAACTTCATTGGCTTCCAGAATCGGCAGCGCATCCATATCGCCGCGCAGAGCAATGGTGCGTTTACGCGGGTTTTTGCCTTTCAGCAAGGCCACCACGCCATTCCCGGCGATGCCCTGCTGATATTCCACGCCGATAGCGGCCAGTTGCTTCGCCACATACTGACCAGTTTGGATTTCCTGAAAAGACAGCTCCGGAAACTGGTGCAAGTGGCGACGGTGGGCTACGGCGGCGGACTGGTACTGGCGGGCGAGGGCCTGTATTTTTTGTTTCATAAAAAAGGTGGCGGTGTTACTTGCGCAGATCGCGTTCTAAGTCCTGGATTAAATTTTCTGCCGTTTGCCACGTGGCCTGCGGATTCGCCGTCTGGGTTTGTCCGGCAAAAAGTGCCTGTTCGCAGGTCTGCCAGAGTTCCAGCAAGGTCTGAATATGGCTTTCCGGCACCTGACGTTCGGCTAAACGAAAGCGCACATTGGCCAGATTGAGCTGGGCCGGAACCAGGCCCAGGCGACTGATCAGGTAGTCCTGCAAGGCACGCAAAAGAGCATCGTAAAATACACGCGGGTCGCTGTTATTCAGCATTTTATGCGCTTGGCGCAGCTGTTCGCGCGGGTCGCGGGCGATGACTGGTACGGGCGCAGCCACGGACAAAGTTTTCGGTCGCTGTCTGGTCCAGGCCAGGATGAACATCAGACCAACCAGGGCCGCCAGTGCGCCCCAGGCCCAGGGATTGGCCAACCAATCGCGGGATTTCTCCCACCATCCTGTCGGGGTATTTTCCGACAGCGGTAAGGGCAGGGTATCGTTGGTGAGCCGGTTGGCATCGTAATTTTTACCAACGGTCACCTTGAATTGCAGGCTCGTATCGGCTTGCAAAGTCACGTAGCGATTGCTGTCGGGATCAAAAAAGATTAGTTCCGGGCGCACGGTGTATTCACCGGGTTCTCTCGGTAAAATGGTGTATTCCAGTGTTTTACGATGAACAATTGCCTGTCCGTTTTCGTATTCTTCTTCTTCCAGCACTTTCGGCTCGAAGGCTTCCAGGCCCGCCGGTAAGGTCAGGACTGGCGGCAGGCTGCGTTTGGGATCGCCATCGCCCCGCATCAGCACGGTGAGGGTGAGGGCATCGTCCGTGCTGCACGAATCCTTGTCTGCCCTCCATTGCCAGTCATACTGTCCCACGCCGCCGCTGAAATTGGTCGGCATGGGCTCGGGCAGCGGCTTCACTTGCAGTTGGATGGGTTCCGTTTGCAGCACCATCGGCAGCGGGCCCAGCATGGACAATGGCCCGGAACGCTCCACGCCGACGCGCACCCGCGCCACGCCGATGGTCTGTGTACCGGCTTCCTGCGGAAAAATGGCTTCTTCATGCAGGATTTTTACGGCATATTTTCGGCCACGCAGGTTTTGGTATTGCACCCGGGTATCAAAACGAATTTTTTCTTTGCCATAAAAACCTTGAAAATCAGGCATTTCGATGATATCGAAACCTTCCAGGGTCAGCGCAGTATAGAGCAGTATCCGGTAGGTGAGCTGTTGGCCCAACCAAGCCTCTTTGCTGCTCAATTCACTGGTAATGAACAGATCGGTATCGGTGTCTGCCGGCAAATTGCCGCTGCTGCTACCTCCCCGTCCCGGAATGACCCGGATGGACAGGGGATTGCTGCTGAGGGTGCGTCCATTGACCAACACTTTGGCCGGACCAATGGTGAATTTGCCGCTTTTTTTAGCCTCCAATTCGTAGCTCCAGGTACGGTGGACAAAGTAGTTGCCATTCACGATGGTCATGCCGGAGGAAAGATTCGGGCCAGTAACAATGCGGAAATTGGGGAAAGTAGGGGGACGGAAATTCGTACCTTCCCCATTTTTCAGGGCAAAAGACACCTCAAAGCGGCTGCCAGCTACCACCTCCGGTGGCTCTGCCGAGGCTTCAAAAGTGGGTTGGGCCGCCAGCGGGAAGGCGGCTAAAAAGAAGCACCCTATTGCTGCCCGCACAGCGCAGCAAAGCCTCGATCCAGCGAAAGTAATGGTGCGGATGTTCATCGGCGAAAGGTAGTGTGCATTTTGAAAAAACCGTAGTGTAACCGCGTATGAGGTAGCTTATTGTTGGCGTTTGGGCTTGTACTTGGCTGCTTCCAGAAATCTCTGCGCATCCGAAAAGTTTAATAATTGCTCCATTTTCGTTTCCGGGTGACGTTTCATGTAGGCCTTCACAATCTGCCAGCCCAGCCAGTTGCCAATTTCACCCGGTGCCTCCTGAAAGGCAATCGGGGCATTGGGACTTGGGGTCACCAGTTTTTTGAATTTGTCGGCATCCGTAGAATATAACAGGTTTTGCGACAAAATCCGGGCCCAGACGGCTTGTTCGTTGGCTTCCGTGCCCGTCATCTGGACGCTGGTGTAACCCATTTTCAGACTATCCGGCATGAGCGGCAGCAGACAATCTACTATATATAATTGCTTGCCATTGTACAACATCACATCCAGCAAACGCTGGCCGGGAGCCGTGGTCATCGCGTTTTGGGCCACGGCTTTGGCGAGGCGTACGGGCATATATTCGCGACTAAATTGCCGACGAATATAGTCCGGGAAAATCTCCGGGTTGTAACCGGGAAAATTTTCGCCGAGGTACATATCCAGCCCGATGCCATACAGGCTGTCGCTGATAATAAAAGCATCTGTCCCGAATTCGGAGATAATGGTCGCCACTTTTGGCACCGGATTCCGGGGAAAATAGTACTTATGATACTTGAACATCTGGGTCAAATCCTGCTCCAGCCAGCCCAAATCGCCATACAATTGCTGAATGGTGTCGTTCAGATGATATACTTCCGGGGCATGGAGAAAACTGCTCACGGCCTGCAGCGGCGTTTCCTGGGGGTTGCTGCGATCATGGATGATTTCCTGGGCAAAAACCGGAAACAGCACCGGGTATTTGGTGGTCAGTTGGAGCATCCCGGCTTCCAGGTTATTGGTATCCAGGCGAAACAAATCCTGCTCGAAACGCTGTAGTTTGATGTCCACCGGAATGTTGGACACGTCCGGCAAATCGCGGTCATTATCGTCGCCGCAGGCCGATAGCAGGAACAGCGGAAGGGTCATCAGAAAAACAGCAAGGGGAAATTTTTGCAGGATGTGCATCTAAAAAATGGCTATTTATCAAAAAACCCCGCCGTGGGGCGGGGTCGTTTCAAGCACCAACCGGGCGATTTGCCCGGCCGGTTGGCATAACGGTGAATACCAACAAAAATTATTATTTTGTAAATATCGTCAATCAGGGATGGACGGTACTACACAGCGAAACTCTCGCCACAGCCGCAGGTGCGGGTAGCATTCGGATTATTGAAAGCAAAACCTTTGCCGTTCAAGCCGCCGGAAAACTCCAGTGTGGTATCAAACAGGTACAGGAAACTCTTCAAATCGGTGACCACCTTCACGCCATTGTGTTCAAAAACCTGGTCGGTGGGCCGGGATTGATTGTCAAAATCCATTTTGTACGACAAGCCGGAACAGCCGCCGGAAACGACGCTGACCCGCACGAAATAGTCGCCACCCATTTGACTGGCCTGGCGAACCTCGTTGATTTTTTGCTTGGCACTATCTGCTACGAAAATCATGGCAAATGGTTGATAGTCAATTCTTTAAATAAGCAAAATTGCAAAAGGCAAATTGGCAATGAAACCAACACATTACGCAAAATTTAGGCTAAACTAATTTCTTTGAACTACTAAAGTACTTCGGCTCAATCAGTTTAATCTAAAATTAAAGCAAAGTGCTGATTACCAAACCAATAACCAATTAACTAATAACTACTTAGTGAGCAATGACCAAAGCAGGTACTTCGGTGTTCGCCGTGATACCGTTTTTGTCCTGATAATCTTTAATGGCGGCTTTGATCGCATCTTCGGCCAACACAGAGCAGTGAATTTTCACCGGCGGCAGGGCCAGTTCTTCCACGATGTCCATATTATCAATAGTCATGGCTTCGGCCAGGCTTTTGCCTTTGAGCCATTCCGTGGCCAACGACGAAGAAGCAATAGCGGAACCGCAACCAAAAGTCTTGAATTTCGCATCGCGGATTACGCCGCTTTCTTCATCCACTTCGATCTGGAGACGCATTACGTCGCCGCATTCAGGCGCACCGACGAGGCCAGTCCCGACGTTTTTGGCATCCTTATTCATGGTGCCCACGTTGCGGGGATTTTTAAAATGTTCGAGCACTTTTTCGCTGTAAGCCATTTTGATAATTATGAATGATGAATTATTAATTATTCTTGATTCGGAGGGGCTTAGTCTTTGATAATAAACGCTTTACAAAACCAAACCAATGATCGCTTGAAAATGGATGATGACTTGGCGCGATTGCCAATAATTCATCATTCATAATTCATCATTAAATTTAGTGTGCGCTCCACTCGATCTTCGTTAAATCGACGCCATCGCGGTACATTTCCCAGATTGGGCTGAGTTCGCGCATGTGATTCACGCCATCGCGGACCAGCGTAATTGCTTGATCCACTTCTTCTTCGGTGGTAAAACGACCCAACGAAAAACGGATGGAAGAGTGCGCCAGATCGTCGCCCAGGCCCATTGCAACCAACACGTAGGAAGGTTCCAGGGAAGCCGAAGTACAGGCCGAACCGGAGGAAACGGCGATATTTTGATTGAACGTCATCATCAAGCCCTCGCCTTCCACGTGTTTGAAAGAAATATTCGTCACGTGCGGCATCCGGCTGTTTTCGTTGCCGTTGACCTTGGTTTCTTCCATTTGGGTAAGTTCGCTTTGCAGTTTGTCGCGCAATTTGCTGACGCGCTCCGTGTCCTGCTGCATTTCGTTCATGGCTATTTCGGCGGCTTTCCCAAAACCGACAATACCGGGCACGTTCAGCGTACCGGAACGCATCCCGCGTTCGTGACCGCCGCCGTCCATTTGGGCGGTTACTTTCACCCGTGGGTTTTTGCGGCTTACATACAATGCACCGACCCCTTTTGGGCCGTACATTTTGTGGGCGGTGAACGACATCAAGTGGACACCGACTTCACGGGGATGGGTTTTGATTTTGCCAACTGCCTGCGTAGCGTCGCTGTGGAACAAAACGCCGTGTTTTTCGCACAACATTGCGATCTCACGCATGGGTTGAATCACGCCAGTCTCATTATTGGCCCACATAATGGACACCAATATAGTGGTCGGTCTGATAGCAGCTTCGAGGTCGGCCAAACTGACCAGACCATCTTCCTGCACTTTCAAGTAGGTGACATCGGCCCCCATTTTTTCCAGGTGCTTGCAGGAATCAAGGATGGCTTTATGCTCCGTTTCGAGCGTGATGACGTGGTTGCCTTTTTTGGCATACATCTCGAACACGCCTTTCAAAGCCAGGTTGTTGCTTTCGGTCGCCCCCGAGGTAAAGATAATTTCCTTATCCTCTGCATTGAGCAACTTAGCGACCTGCTCGCGGGCATAGTCCACCGCATCTTCCGCTTCCCAGCCAAACTGGTGGCTGCGACTGGCGGCGTTGCCGTGTTTTTCATAAAAATAGGGGATCATGGTCTCCACCACGCGCGGGTCGCAGGGAGTCGTGGAATTGTTATCCAGGTATATGAGACGACGCTTGTCCATTCTTATTTAGATTGAATTGAAAGACAAAGGTAACAGGATGTCTGGAAAAAGGTTCGCCCTTTATCATTTGATTTTAACCTGAAATGTTGGGGAAATTTTGGGCGGCGTGGCGTACAAAGCAACCTCCTGCAAAAAGCCGGTTTTTCGTAGGTTTGCTGCCGCAATTCTTTGTTTCGGAATTGAATAGCCATCGCGATCAATTATGCCCGTAGATTTTTCCGAGTTTCCGCCCGTCAGTAAGGCTGCCTGGTTACAACAGGTTACTAAAGACCTGAAAGAGAAGCCGTTGGCCGATTTTGACTGGCAGCCCGCGCCGGGTCTGGTGGTCACGCCTTTTGTCCAGGCCGATGACTTTTCAACACGGCCTGCGCCTTTGCAAACTTCTTCTATCTCTTGGGAAATTTGTGAAACGGTAGATGCCACAGATGCGGAAGCGGCGAATCGCCAAATAGTGGAAGCCCTGGAATTCGGCGCGGAAGCCCTGGAGGTGCAGTTGCCCGCCACTGTTGACGTGGCTCATTTGAGGCAGATTTTGGGTGGCGTATATCTGGATTTTGTGGGTTTGCATTTTGCCGGGCCGGGTGTGGCGCACAATCCCGGAGCAGTACTGGCCGGTTTACAACGCCTGGCTACGGAGCAAGAACTCATCCCCGCTCAACTGCACGGCTCGCTGGCTTATGATCCCGCGACGCAGGCCTCCCTCGTGGACTGGCGCTATCTGGTTGATCTGCTGGCTTTTGCAAAGTCCGATTTTCCGAATTTTAAATTGATCCTGATCGGCTCGCCGGACGATGCTCCCGAAGATGCCGTGGCGGAACTCGTACAATTGCTGCAACAGGGAAATTTTTATTTACAAAAACTAACCGAGCGTGGCCTTGCTGCCACTGACGTGGGGGACGCGATGCAGTTTTCCATGACGATTGGCAAAAGTTATTTTCTCGAAATAGCCAAAATCCGGGCCTTTAAACTCTTGTGGCTGAATGTGTTAAAGGGTTGGAATGCGCCTTTGGTGTATCCGAAAATAGCGGCCCGGTTTTCTCCCGCTGCCTATACCGATGATCTGTATAATAATATGGTGCGGGCCACAACGATGGCGATGTCGGCGGTGCTGGGTGGTGCGAACCGGCTCACGGTGCTGCCCTACGATGCGGGCCGGGAAGCGCAAGCCACTTATTCCCAGTCATTTAGCCGCCGCATTGCCCGCAATGTGCAGCACCTGCTGAAAATGGAAAGTGGACTGGACCAAATCGCTGATCCGGCGGCAGGGAGTTATTATATGGAGAAATTGACGGCAGAATTGGGGGAGTTGGTGTGGGCGCGATTTACAGGCAAGTAAATAAAATGCCAGACAGAGGTTCGCTTGAAGATCAATTTTTTGCTTCTAAAATCTATAACTTTGTTGAAAACTTGTCAGCTATCATGAAAGACATTTCGTTGGAAATAAAACTGCCGGAGAATCAACTCTCTTTTTTCTTACAACTGGTCGAACGACTTCAATTTATTGAAGTAGAACGAGTTGATGGTCAGAAGAGGTCGAAAGCAGAACTGCTCGCCAGCCTGCACCAGTCCTTATTGGAAGTAGAGATGCACCGTCAGGGAAAAATTAAATTGCCAACCATCGAAGAAGTATTACATGAACTTTAAGATTGTTGCTTCTCATGAGTTTGTCAAAGATTTGAAGAGATTGGCTAAACGTTATCGCTCTATTCGAAATGATGTTACCGTTTTAGCCGATGTTTTGCGGGAAAATCCGACTGCTGGAATACCACTTGGAAATGATTGCTATAAGATTAGGTTTGCTATTACATCCAAGGGTCGTGGAAAAAGCGGTGGCGGGAGACTGGTTACCTGTGTGAAAATCATAGATGAAACAGTGTATTTTTTAACTATATATGACAAGTCGGACCAGGAGAATGTTGCGGATAATGAACTATCTGATATTTTGAAATCGCTCGGTTTGGATGAATAATTATACTAATCTTATCTCAACAATCTCCACCCTTTCTCAACCACCTCAACATAAATATGAAAATCTTCTGCATAGGCCGCAACTACACCGAACACGCTAAGGAACTGAACAATCCCGTGCCCGCCGAGCCGCTCATTTTTATGAAACCGCCCAGCGCACTAATGGTCGCCAATAAGCCGCTGTACTACCCGGAATTTACGAAAGACCTGCATTATGAAGGCGAAATTGTGCTGCGGGTCTGCAAAAACGGGCGTTCCATTCAGCCGGAATTTGCGCATCGCTACTACGATGCGGTGGCTTTTGGCATCGATTTCACCGCCCGCGACTTACAGGATCAACTCAAGAAAAAAGGCCATCCCTGGGAAATTGCCAAGGGCTTCGACCGCTCTGCGCCGCTGAGCCGTTTTATCCCACTCACCGAACTGGACAACGCGCAAGACATTCATTTTCAATTAAAAAAGAACGGTGAGGTCGTGCAGGACGGCCATACCCGCGACCTGATTTTCCCCTTTGATACGCTGATCTGCCATATTTCCCGATATTTCACGCTGTTCAAAGGCGACTACATTTTCACGGGTACCCCAGCGGGCGTTGGGCCGGTACAGATCGGGGATGTGCTGGAAGGCTGGATAGAAGGGAAGGAAATGATGCAGTGTGAAATTCGGTAGAGGGGAAATTATTTTACAAAAAAATGGCCAGCCCGAATCTTCGGACTAGCCATTTTTCATCATAATGGCTTTACAGCCAATATCTAGTTTTTCTTAAAGGTAGCCGTCAGGGTCGTATTGAAACCGCCCCCAAATGGATCGCCGGTGTACTTCACTTTCAGATCATCATCATCAAGCTCCAGGATAGTCCAACTTTCGCCGTCCACCGTCAGGATCGTTTCGTCGGTATTGAATACCCACGTGCCAGTAGTGGTTTGCGGGTCGGAAGGGTCGCATTTGGAAGGCCCTTCGTCGTTGTTGACCGCACCACCGGATTTGAAAATGATCAGATCATCTTTGTCGCAATCGTCCAGTTGAGCATACAAATCACTGAATTGAATGCCGCCAATATTGATAGCAGGATCAGAAGTAAAGGCGACCATGCGCCAGTTTTTGTCTACGAGTTGTTCGCTGTTGCTTTTGTCGTCGTCTTTTTTGCAGGCACCAAACGCCAGCGTCAGGGCAACCAGCATAAACAGATAAAGGGGTGATTTTCTCATGTTAAAACAGTTTTTAGTGAAACGGATTGAAATTGAGACGGCATAACGACAGAAAAATGACGGTTGTTATTTTAGCCGCAAAAAAAAAATTCAAAATTTCCTAAAAAACTACTGCCCAACCGCTACTTATTTGGGTACACATATAACTGCACATCTTCCGCAGTCACCACATGGTCGCAGAGGATAAACAGGCGTTCCACCACGTTGGCTAATTCCCGAATATTACCAGTCCAGTTGTAATCTTGCAGCGCCTGCATCGCTTCGGGCGTAAACACTTTGGGCGCGTGTCCGTAGTCGTCAGCGATGCGGCGATTGAAGTGTTCGAGCAGCAGCGGAATGTCCTCGCGGCGTTCGTTGAGGGCCGGTACTTTCACCACGATCACTGCCAGACGATGGTACAAATCTTCCCGGAAACGCCCGTTGCCGATTTCCTGGCGCAGGTCTTTATTCGTCGCCGCCAGCACCCGCACGTCCACTTTTATCTCCTTGCTATCGCCCACACGGGTGATCTTGCTTTCCTGTAAGGCCCGCAGCACTTTGGCCTGCGCATCCAGGCTCATGTCGCCGATCTCATCGAGGAAAAGGGTGCCACCGCTGGCTTGCTCAAACTTGCCCGGTTTGTCGGCAATTGCGCCGGTGAAGGAGCCTTTTTTGTGACCAAATAGTTCACTTTCAATAAGTTCAGAAGGAATGGCGGCGCAGTTGACTTCCACGATGGGGCCGTCGGCGCGGTTACTTTTCTCGTGGATCCAGCGGGCCACGAGTTCCTTACCCGTACCGTTCTGGCCCGTGATAAGGACGCGGCTATCGGTGGGTGCCACGCGTTCCAGCATGCGTTTGATCTCCAGAATAGGGGCACTCTCCCCGATCATGTTGACGCCCTTGCTGCTTTTCACCTGTTTGCGTAGCACCTGAGTGGTATTCACCAGGTCGGCGCGTTCCAGGGCGTTGCGCACCGTGATAAGCATCCGGTTCAGGTCGGGCGGTTTGGAAATAAAATCGAAGGCACCTTTTTTTACCGCTTCTACGGCTGTATCAATGGTCCCGTGGCCGCTGACCATGATGACCGGGGTCTCAGGCGAGAGGATTTGCAAACGTTCTAGCGCTTCGATGCCGTCCATTTTGGGCATTTTAATGTCCATAATGACGACATCAAATTTTTCACGCTGTATTTTAGAAACACAGTCCAGTCCATCGGTGGCTTCGTCCACGTCATATCCTTCAAATTCGAGGATGTCACGCAGGGTACGACGGATAGGGACCTCATCATCAACGACAAGTATTTTGGCCATAAGTAGGTAAGTTAAATAAAAAGGCAAAAAGCACTGGACAAATGAAGCAAAGCGACCTCCCGATATTTTAATCGGGAAAGACAAAACAGGCACCGAAATCAAACGAAATCTCTAATCTTTGTCCAGGCTTTGCTTTTTCGCTCATTTGCTTTTTGCTTTATTTTTACGGGAGGGGCCACAAAGAAAATTTCTTTTACCAACATACAACGCACCCCGGCTGTTTAATTTTTGGCAGCGTAGTGACCTGATGGCATATTGCTCGTTTAAATAGTAATCAACCGTAGCGCGTTTAGCGTCGGCTATTTCATACACCTTTCAATTTTTATCCATTATGACAATCAAAAACACCTTTGCACTCGTACTTTTCCTGGTTTCCGCCGCCACGCTTTCTGCCCAGACGGTAGTGATGGAAACCGAACGCACCATGTCCTTTGGCAGCCGCCCGGCTTTCCGGCTGGAGTTCAGAAACACCGCAGTCTCCACCGTGGAGAGTATGTGGAAGGATTTTGCTAAAAAGAATTTTAACGCCAAACTCAAAAAAGACAAAAAGTCGGGCGAATTGGTGGCCAGCGATCTGGAATCTTCGATGGTGGCCAGCCGTTTTGCTATCTACTCCACCGTAGAAAAAGTGAATGACGGTGCCGCTTTGACGGTGTGGATTGACGGCGGATCTTATTTCCTCAATCGCCGCGACGATTCGGGCCACACGGAGGAAATTTCCCGCGCCCTGCGTACGCTGTACTATGACGTGCGCCGCACCGCCATCGGGGAGGAACTGAAAGAGCAGCAGGACAAAATGGTGGAACTCGAAAAAAAGCAGAAGAGCCTGAAAAAAGACAATGATGATTTGCATAAGGACATCGAAAACTATAAGGCTAAAATCAAAAAAGCCGAGGAAGACATCGTGAAAAACGAAAAAGACCAGGAATCGAATATGGTGGATCAGGAGAGCCAGCGCCGTCAATTGGAAGAAACCCAACGCCGGATCAACAACGTGGAAAGCGAGCAGAACTAGTTTTAAATAAGCAAAAAAGCAAGGGGCAACTGGCAAAAGGGGCATCGAGCGTTGCCTTATCGAAAGTTCGTCACTGAATCGTCCATCTTTTCCTCATTGCCATTTTTTGTTTTAGCAAGCCCCTGTCTGGTAGTCGCCAACAGGGGCTTGTTGTATTCAAGATTATGATTTTGAAGACGTTGACTTTTTTGAGGCCGGTTGGTGAGTGGAGTTATATATAAAATATTTTGTTTTATCATAAAAGTCTGAAAAAACTATTTTTTAAAATATTTTGTTTTATTTTTGTTCTTCAAAAATCAAAGAAAAAAACTTTTGCACAGTGGAAAATTAACGTAGATTTTACACCAAAAGGGAGAATCTTCCAATTTGAAAATTATCATATTGCCAGACAATCACGGTGTAATCACTTCCTTTTCAAGCACCTGAATTTGATTGCCAGGGGTTTGACCAAATTCCCGATTGGCACTCCGATGGTGTGAAGAATCGAAAAACAATGTTGATAAACAGGCTACTTTGCACACTTCTCCACATTATCCACCGGGCTTTTCCACACTTTTTGGCCAATACGGATTGTTTGGAATTGTTTGAACCCAAGTTTTCAACTACGTTTGTCTCCCGCCTGCATACCCTACTTTTGAATCATGGAAGAACAGAATAATAACCCGAACGCTTCTTCGTCCAACCGAGGAAAGGGGCAGCGTAATGCGGGCAGCAACGATGGCCTTTCCAATTACGTGTTTGGCAAAATCCAGCCCCAGACCATTCCGATGGAGGAGGTGGTGCTGGGCGCGTTGATGCTCGATCGCGAGGCACTGCCGATGGTGATGGATACGCTGCGCCCGGAGAGTTTTTACCTCGAAGCGCACCAGCATATTTATCGCGCCATCATCAAGTTGTTTGAGCGTTCCAACCCGGTGGACCTGCTGACCGTCACCGAAGAACTGCGCAAAAGCGGTGATCTGGAGAAGATCGGTGGCGGCTACTACCTCGTGGAATTGACGAATCGCATTGCTTCGGCGGCCAATATCGAATACCACGCCCGCATCATCGCGCAAAAGCACATTCAGCGCGAACTGATCAACGTCAGCACGAAAATCATCAAGGATGCCTACCAGGATACCACCGATGTATTCACGCTGCTCGACGATGCCGAAAAGGGCCTGTTTGCGATCACTCAAAACAACCTGAGCCGCAGTTTCGAGACGATGGGCTCGCTCAGTACGAAGGTGCTCAAACTGATCGAAGATGTCGCCGGGAAAGCCGAAGGGCTGACGGGAGTGCCTACCGGATTTACCGATCTGGATCGGGTCACTTCGGGTTGGCAACCTTCCGATTTGATCATTATTGCGGCGCGGCCGGGCATGGGTAAAACTAGTGCTATCCTCGCGATGGCTCTCAACGCCGCCCGTGACTTCGGCAAAGGCGTGGCCCTTTTCTCCCTCGAAATGGCGAATACGCAGCTCGTACAACGCCTTATTTCGATGGAATCGGAAATACCTGCCTCGAAAATGCGGAACGGCAAACTGCAGGACTACGAATGGCAGCAACTGCAAAGCACGGTAGAGCGGCTCAGTACGGTGCCGATTTTTATTGATGATACCCCGGCGATCAATATTTTCGAGTTGCGCGCCAAATGCCGCCGCCTGAAAATGCAGCACGATATTCAGATGGTGATCGTGGACTACCTGCAACTGATGACGGGGGCCTCGGAAAACAACAAAACCGGCAATCGGGAGCAGGAAATCGCCAGCATTTCGCGGGCATTGAAATCACTGGCTAAGGAATTACAGGTTCCAGTCATTGCGCTCTCACAGCTAAGTCGCGCAGTAGAAACGCGAGGAGGAAGTAAACGACCGCAGTTGAGTGACCTCAGAGAGTCGGGCTCAATAGAGCAAGATGCTGATATTGTGTCGTTTATATATAGACCAGAATATTATCAGATACTCGAAGACGAAACTGGGCAGAGCCTGAAAGGCATTGCGGAGTTCATCATTGCCAAACACCGGAATGGTGCGCTGGAAACGGTGAAACTCAAATTTACCGACACTTTTGCCAAATTTGGTAATCTGGATGATCCCTCGTTTACTGGCTTGAATGCGCCATTGTCGGGGCCTTTCACGCCGAGCGTAGTCACTCGCGGTTCGCGGATGAACGACGAGGATATTCCGTTCTAGTAACACCGACTTTTAGTCGGTAAATTTTTCACTTTAAATATTACCGACTAAAGTCGGTGTTACAGTTTCCGTAGTACCGCCACATACCCGCCGCCGGGAGCCATTTTCGCCGAAATGCGCTGTCCGCTCTTGATGCGTGTGACGGTACGTTGGTAGTCCTGCGCACAGCGGTCCGCATTCGGGCCATCTACGTACGTTTCCATTTCATATTCGCCAGCAGGCAGGAAATCGGTATTCAGCGACAAGGTCCGGGCGGTCCAGTCGGTCATAGCACCTACGTACCACAGACCGTTCTGTGCCTGGCGGCTAATAGCCACATAATCGCTGACGCGGCCATCAAGCGCGACAGTTTTTTCCCAAACCGACGGCACTGCGGAGATAAAACGCAGGCATTCCGGCTCTTTTTCGTAGTTGGTGGGACTATCGGCCAGCATTTGCAAGGGACTTTCATAGACCACATATTTGGCCAATTCATGGCAGCGCGTCCCTAAAGAAGACGGACGACTCCAGGCCGGATACCAGTCGGCCTGCGTATAATTCAGCATAGCCCCGGGCGTATAATCCATCGGGCCCGCCACCTGGCGGGTGAACGGGATGGTCACGTTATGCTCCGGGCCGATCTGTTTATCCTTGTCCCATTTGGCATTTTCCAGGCCATACACGCCTTCGAAGCTGATGACATTCGGCCAAGTGCGCTGGAGGCCCGCCGGTTTGTGCGCGCCATGAAAATCGAGCAGCAGGTGATTCGTCGCGCCCTTTTCGGCCATACGCCAGTAAAACTCCACGGCTGGCTGGTCGTCGCGTTGCATGAAATCAATTTTGAGACCGCGCACGTCCCACTTTTTCAGCGCAGGCAACAGGGCATCGTACTGCTTATCAATGGAAGTCCAGGTGACCCACAGGATGAGGCCGACTTTTTTGGATTTGGCGTAGGCTGCCAGATCGTCCATGTTCAGGTCGGGATTTATTTTCAACAGATCGCCGGCTTCCGTCCAGCCTTCATCTAAAACGATGTATTCCAAGCCATTAGCGGCGGCAAAATCCACGAAATAGCGATAGGTCGCGGTATTCACCCCGGCGTGGAAAGTGATCTTCGGGCCAAAAAGATTGAGGTTGTTCCACCAGTCCCAGGCGACCTTACCGGGTTTTATCCAATCGGTATTTTTGATGCGGCTGGGTTCGGCGGCCAGCCAGGGCAGTTGATTGGTCAGCAGGTCAGCGTCTTTACGGGCCACCAAAAACAACCGCCAGGGATAGGTGCGGGTGCCGCTGGTTTTAGATAAAAATGTCTCCCGATCCGTCACCTTGATGTCGCGGTCGCTGGTTTCCTGCACGTGTTTGGGATAGTGTGGAAAGGTGCCGCGCAAAGTGCCGTCGGCTTTTGGGTCGCCATTCAGCCACAGGCCGGGATAGTTTTGCAGATCGGTTTCGGTAAGCAATATTTTGGTGGAGTCGTCCAATTGTACCAGCGTTGGCAGGCTGGCCAGTCGCTTTTCCGTCAATTCTTTGGCCGATAAAGGCTTGAATATCCGTTCATTATGCGAATAAAAACTTTCTTCTTCCGGGAAAAACACGGTTTGGCAAACAGCGGGACGAAACGTAAACTGCTCATCCAGCACCGTGGTTTCGCCTTTCATCTGCGTAAAAAAGCGGTAAGCCACGCCTTCGTTGTAGAGCCGAAAGGTCACGCCCCAATCGCCCTGACAAGTGATGATAAGTTCGTTGTACTGTTCCGTCACCGACGCACTTTTCTGGTGTACCGTTGTCTGGAGTACGCGATCCACGAGGTTGCGTTCCAGTTTTTGGACCACCACGTTTTTCCCCAGCACACCGCGCCCGTCGAGCGTCAAACTGATAGTGGTAGGCAGGATCAGCGGCTGTCTGCGGCGTTGCAATTGCCAGATGATGTCGTTATCCGCCTGTACGGTCAGGAGCAACGTGCCGTCGGGAGAAGACAGCAACATGGGTTGCGCGGCCAGCAAAAAAGGGGCGCAAAAAAGTGCAAAAAGGAGAGCAAAACGCGACATAGGGGAAAAAATGTGGTCAATGTTTTAAAATGTGGCCAATGTATGAGGAATGTGGTCAATGTTTTAAAATGTGGTCAATAGGTAGAATGTGGTCAATGGAAAGAAGAATGGAGCATTCGATTAATTGCCTGATAATCATGTGTTTTACCCAAATCCTCGCATCCTCAAATCTTCAAATCAAAAACTTTCCATCCTGGTATATTTTCTCGCCATCGGCCCAGATTTCGCCGCCTTGGGTCATGTCGGTAATCATATCCCAGTGTACGGCAGATTCGTTTTTGCCGCCCGTTTGCAGATAACTTTGGCCAATGGCGAGATGCACCGTGCCGCCAATTTTTTCGTCGAACAAAATATTTTTGGTCATGCGGCTGATGTCGTAATTGGTGCCAATGGCGGCCTCTCCAAAACGGCGGGTACCGGGCATCGCAAAGATTTGATCCAGAAAATCCTGGCCCTGTTGCGCCTCCCATTTTTCAATCCAGCCATCCTTCACCCACAGCCTCACGTTCTGTACTTCGGTGCCTTGATAAATACTGGGCAGCGAAAAATGGATCGTGCCATTCACCGAATCCTCCACCGGACTGGTATAAACTTCCCCGGAAGGCATGTTGGTTTGTCCGTCGGAATTGATCCAGGTGCGGCCCTGCGTGGAAAACGTCAGATCGGTGCCATTGGTGAGATAACGTACAGTGGTACAGCCATTTAGATGGTCCACAATACGCTGCTGACTGGCCCGTACTTGCAACCACGCGGCCTGAGCATCCGGCTGAAAAAGTTTGCAGGCATTATAGACAAACATTTCATATTCTTCCAAACTCATGCCCGCTTCATTAGCGGACGCCAGCGTCGGGTATTGGCAGAGATTGCGGCGCAGCCGACGGTCGGCAGTACGTTCGAAGTAGGTTTTATTGATCGGTGTCAGTACTTGCTGGCGCATTTTTGCGCGTTCCGGGTCGAGCGCACCCGTTTCGCGGAGGTTGTAGGGTGCCCGAATATGCAGGTAACAATCGTAGGTTTCCATCGCCAGTTTGGCCAGGGTCGGTGGGGTTTGCAGTGCCAGATCATTGCCATTATCGAGCAGCAAACGGTCGCGATCTTGGATGACCAGGTCATAGTCCACCAGTGCCGCACCCGCCTCATAAGCGGCGGCATAGACTTCACGCAACAGTGGCTCGGCCAGTAAGGTAGTGGAAATGAACACTTTATCGCCGGGCCGGACGGCGAGGCAGTATTGCACGAGGAGTTGGGCGTAGCGTTGGAGAATGGTCATAAGAATAAAATAAACAAAGGGCAAATAGGCAAGGAGCAAAAAAGCAAAAAGCAAGGGACAAAAAAAGCAAAGGGCAAATGAGGGGAAAAAACATCTCTGGGCCGATGTAACCAATAACTAATACACCGATAACTAATACACCCTTAACCAATAACCCTTTCTAAATAACCGTGGGCGTAATATCTCCCTTCGGCAGCGTCAATTTGACCTGTTTGATCCGGCGATTATCCGCAGCGACTACGGTCAGTAAATAACCTTTCCAGGTGACTTCCGCACCGATATTGGGAATATCACCCCGCAGTTCGAGGGTCAGGCCGGCCAGAGTATCGGCGTTGCCGCGCACGGCATCGAAGGTGTTGCTGTCTAACCCAGTGACGCGGCAAACATCGTTGAGCAGGGTCTGGCCTTCAAATATATAGGTGTAGTCGTCCAGTTTGCGGTAGCGGATGTCGCTTTCCTCATCGAATTCGTCGCGGATATCGCCGGTCACCTCTTCCAGCACATCTTCCATGGTAACAATGCCCGACGTGCCGCCGTATTCGTCCACCACGATGGCAAGGTGAATTTTTTGCTGTTTAAATTCCTGCAACAACTCGCTGCACCGCTTCGATTCAGGGGCCAGCAGCACATTGGTACGAATCAGCGGCTGCCATTCAAAGCCGTCCGGTTTATCCAGATGCGGCACCAAATCTTTGACGAAAAGAATGCCCGTCACGTTGTCGAGATCGTCATCATAGACCGGCAGGCGCGAAAATTCGGAACTGCGCACAATATCGAGCACCGCATGAAAGTGCGTACTGAACTCTATACCGACCACTTTGGCGCGGGGTTTCATCACTTGTTTGACCGTCACGTCGCCAAATTTGACGATGCTGCGCAGCAACTCCATTTCCCGTTTTTCGCCAATGACGGCAGCGGTTTCGGCGGTGGTCAGCGGCACAGCAGCAGCAGCCAGTTCCGTTTTAGAGACTTTCTCCCGGACTAGCAGAGAAAATATTTTTTGCCAAAAACCAATAAAACCGCTCAGGCGAGTCAGGGCCACCAGGTTGCGCCCAGGCCTAATCTGTTGAAAATTAAGGCGATATAATCCCCAAAATATTAAACCCAGTATCGTTATCCAGGCCAGCACGACGATAGACCATTGCATTTCACCATACCAGCCGGGCTGCCGGGCGGCATTGCGCAGATAACGCATCGGCGTCTGCTCCATCCACCAGGAAGTAGTACCCACCACCGTCAGCACGAGGATAAGCAGTCGGGCCAGGAGTAAGGCCGCCAACACCGGGCGAATTTCCCGCGCCAGCCGCCAGGCCCGTTGCCAGGAAGGGGAAGGGTCGGCTTGCAGTTGCTCAAGGTCATGCGGCGATACACCGATCAGTGCCCGTTCGGAGTACAACAGCAAAAAATAGAGAACAAGACCAAGCAAAAACCAAAACATGGGGGAATGGAAAATAGGAAGGTCAAAAATACAATGGTGACGGCAAATTGTACCGTATGAGAAAGTATTATCGTGCCACCACTTGTACCGGCGGGTGCAGCCGCCGATAAAATATTGGCGGTTCAGCCACCGATGAAATGTCTAACTATCTGTAAATTAAATTGTTTTGTGAAAAACCGAGCGCGGCTTACCTCCCCCGGCCTGCGGCCACCCCCTCCGAAGGGCAGGGTTGTTAAGTTCTGAATAGTTCTTTGAGAGTTATAAATTTGCGGCAAATTTTATTTGGAGATGAGCCTTTACGAGCATTTTTCGACAATACCGGATTTTCGGCGTCCGCAGGGTCAACGTATTGCCCTTCCC
>JANPIV010000024.1:0-28386 GCA_031425155.1 Saprospirales bacterium
TGGAGATTAACCCCGCGCTGGAAGAAGGCGACGAGGGCATGGACCCCAACGAGGGTATGTCGGAAATGGACCTGTCGGACGCCGACCTGAGCTATTACGAGCGCGAAGAAAAGGCCGAGGCCGGCCAGGCCGATACCGACAGCGATGTCTCCGGCGACGTGGACGGCGGCGAGATAATCGAAACCATCGAGCGCGAAACCGCTGACGACTACGCCGATGACGACGCCAGCAGCATGCGCGAAGACGACGTCGAACTGGATGACTACCTCGTGAACTTCATCGAAGAGGACCCCAATACCTACAAGACCCGCGGCGACGAGCGCAATGGCGACGACGATGATAAAACCATTCCCTTCGCTTTCGAGCACACCTTCCATGAATACCTGGAAGAGCAGCTCGGCCTGCTTGAACTGGACCCCCGCCAGGCGGCCGTGGCCCTCCAGATCATCGGCTCCATTGACGACGATGGTTATCTCCGCCGCGAGCCGGCCGCCATGGTGGACGACCTGCTGTTCAGCCAGAACGTAACGACCACCGAAAAGGAAATCGGGGAACTGCTCACCAAGATCCAACTCTTCGATCCGCCCGGCACCGGCGCGCGCGACCTGCAGGAATGCCTGGCCCTGCAGTTGCAGCACCGCCTGCGCCAGGACGAGGACGTGCTGACTTACGAAAATCGCCTGGCGGTGAACATCGCCATCCGCATTATCAACCAATACTTCGAGGAATTTACCAAAAAACACTATCCCAAACTCTGCCGCCAACTCAACATTGACGAAGAAGACCTTAAGGAAGCCATTGGCGAAATCCTGAAACTCAACCCCAAGCCGGCCAGCGGATTTGCCAGCCGCAGCGACCGGGCCACGAACTACGTGGTGCCCGATTTCCTGATCAATAACCGCGACGGCCGTCTCGAACTTACGCTCAACGCCCGCAATGCGCCCGACCTGCGCATCAGCGACCAATACCGGGAAATGCTGCGCGCCTTCCATTCGGGGCGCAACGGTCGCCGGCCCTCGAAAAAAGAAAAAGAAGCCGTGCTGTTCATCAAGCAGAAAATAGATTCGGCCAAGTGGTTCATCGACGCCATCAAACAGCGCCAGCAAACCATGATGCTGACTATGGGCGCACTGTTGAGCCACCAGGAAGAATATTTTCTCACCGGCGATCAGCGAAAAATCCACCCGATGATCCTGAAAGACATTGCCGACGTGACGGGGCTGGATATTTCCACGGTGTCGCGGGTGGCCAATTCCAAGTATGTCCAGACCGAATTTGGCACCAAACGCCTCAAGGAATTTTTCTCGGAAAGCCTGTCCACCCAGGAAGGTGAAGAAGTATCTACGCTGGAAGTGAAGAAAATCCTCTCCGATATGATCGGCGAAGAGAACAAACGCCGCCCGCTGTCGGATGAAAAACTCAAGGCCATTCTGATGAAAAAGGGCTACAACATCGCCCGGCGTACCGTGGCCAAATACCGCGAACAACTCAATATTCCGGTGGCGCGACTACGTAAAGCCCTTTGAGAAAAGAGTTATTAAGGGCTGATAATCAATCATGTACCTGCCATAATTCATCATTAATAATTCATAATTCTTTTCCTTGTTACTCGAACTCGATTTCCTGCAATTTCAGCCCAAACTCCGCCTGTCCAAATCGGAGGAAAACACCTTCGTGTTCGATCCGGTGCGGCGAAAAGATATTGTGCTCGGGCCGGAAGAGTTGCTGCGTCAATTGGTGCTATTGTATTTGCTGGAAATAAAAAAATATCCGTCCAATCGCATCCGGGTAGAAGTGGGTTTCGAGTTCAACGGCCTGCGCAAACGCTGCGACGTGGTCGTCTTTGATGCCGACCTGAAACCGTGGCTGCTGTTGGAATTGAAGTCGCCGAAAGTCGCCCTCACCCGGCGGACGTTTGAACAGGCCGCACGCTATAATTTGCAAATGCAGGCTCCGTTTTTGGCTATTACTAATGGCATGTCCACTTTTTGTTGTGCGCTGGATTTTGAGCAGGGGGCTTTTTCGTATTTGAGTGATTTGCCATGAATGAAAAGTCCTAACTTTGCATAAAATATGATGCACATGGGAGCCACACTCGAAGCTCGTAAACTCCATATCCTCGAACATTTGGCAGAAGTACAGGATGAGGCTGTAATTCATCAGATTGAGAATCTGCTTTTTCCTAAACGCGACTGGTGGCTCGACCTCAGTGAGCGGGAGCAACAAAGCATTCTGCATGGGGCACAGCAAGCCAAAGAAGGCAAAAAAGTGGAGTTTAAGTTCTGAAATTGAGGTGGTCGCTGTCTCAGACAACCGCCGCGAATCATAAATAACTGGAAAATTACGGCACGGCAGAGTGTCAAATGATAATTCGTTGTCTATTAGCAATTTAAGCGTTCATTTTTTACTGATTACTCACTCCGCCGCTGTTGTTGGCGAGGACGCTCAACAACGGCAGGGGAACTGGTTTCGCTGCCAAATCCTATGTCTTGCCTAAGATCAGTTACTTGGTGGATTTTCCCTGAGAAGAATGGCCGCCATGACAGCCTTATTGGAAATTATCTTATATCAAATAAACCTGCGCCATGTCTTTAATTAGTACCCGTAAAAAACTTTATTTCAACGAAGAATTCTATTTGGATGACAGCGATTTATGTCAAATTTATCTGCAAAACCATGGAGTTGACGAGGCTACCGCTAAACTTCTTCTGCTCGAATCATTCGCAATGCGCCTGGTTTTTAAAGGAGAAAAATTGCTTTCCAAAGATACTGGCGATGGAGGCGAGTGGTTAAATATAAGAATTCAGGATGAAACAGAAGCCAAATTCCGCTATCGCGACATTCCAATTCATCCAGTCTATATTATTGAATACGAAGAGCATGGGCTTCATTACTTAGGCGGAAAAGCCCCGTCCGGGTTTCAATTTCCTACACACCCCAATCTGCCAGTTTCATGTCAATACATTGGAAAAATTTCTAATCAAGACCCCGTCTTTCAGTGGCTACCCGTAGCAGAGTTGCATTTGATATACCCGTTGTTTGGAGCGGTTGATGGCTTTTTTGTGGACTACACCGAGCCGCTTGCTCCACAGATTATAGAACCCAAAGTATTCGAGCGCAACTTCCAATGTGTTACTACCCAATCTTATATTGAGTTTGAAAAAAGAAACTGGGTTTCAGGAAAACTTAGGACTGATCCCCGTAACCGGGAGTTTGTAGTAAGTGGACAGGGTAACGCAGGTGTTGCCTCTTGGTCGCAGTATCCCGAGTGGCCACGCTGCCCCAAGTCAGGGCGGTTAATGAAATTCGTGGCACTAATTAATACTACTAATATAAAAGCCGTTGAAAAGCAAGGAATTGGACCTGAGAATGCCGACATTCAACATTACCTTGATACAATGAATTTTTGGTGTGACGGGACGCTTTACATTTTCATAGAACCAGAAACAAAGGTGGTCTGTATGCTTATTGAGGCTAGTTGATGGTAAGCAAATAATGCAGTGATTCGTCGTCATTCTCCTCATTTTTCGCCACATTCCCCTACTTTTGCCACATGGCAAAAAAACTTTTCCTCCTCGACGGCCACGCCCTCATCTACCGCGCCCACTTCGCCTTTATCGGTCGCCCGCTCATGAATTCCAAAGGCTGGAATGTATCCGCCATCCAGGGTTTCATGCGCACTATGTGGGACATGATGCAGCACGCCGGTCCCACCCACATCGCGGTGATGTTCGATCCCTCCGGCGGCACTTTCCGCCATGAAAAATATGAGCCCTACAAAGCCAATCGCGAAGCCCAGCCCGACGACATTGCGATGGCCATTCCGTGGGTGAAACGCATCTGCAAAGCCATGCGCATTCCGGTCTGCTGCGTGGACAACTACGAGGCCGACGATGTGATCGGTACTATTGCCAAACAGGCCGAAAAAGAAGGCTTCGAGGTGTTTATGGTCACGCCCGATAAGGATTTTGGCCAATTGGTGGATGACCGCATCAAACTCTACAAACCCGGTCGCCAGGGCAATGACGTGGAAATATGGGGCGTAAAAGAAGTCTGCGAACGCTGGGGTATTCGCCGCGTGGAGCAGGTGATTGATATGCTGGCCCTCATGGGCGATGCGGTGGATAACATTCCCGGCTTGCCCGGCATCGGTGAAAAAACCGCCACAAAACTTCTCGAAGAATACGACAATGTGGAAAATCTGCTGGCCAATGTGGATAAATTAAAAGGCAAACAGCAGGAAATCGTCAGAACCCACGGCGAAAAAGCCATCCTCTCCAAGTGGCTGGCGACCATTGATACCAATGCGCCGATTCAGTTCAAAGACGAAAACTACGAGATCGAGCCATTCGACAGGGAGGCTCTGATCGAAATATTTAAAGAACTGGAATTCAGGTCATTGGCCGATGCGATTCTTCGGCATCCACTGGCGGGAGCCCCAGCCCCCCCTAGCCCCCCCCTAAATGGGGGGAATGCATCGAGCGAGGGGGCGAGTCGGAAGGCTCCGGCTAGCAATCAGGGTAGTCTTTTTGGCGATGATGTGATGAACGAAACGGCTCTTCCTGCCATCCCGGAAAGGGGGGTCGAAGCCGCCAATTTTGGTCGCGCCACGCAGAATATCAGCACGGTAGAGCATACTTACCACGTCGCGGATACGGTCGAAATCCGCGCCGAACTGATCGCTCAACTGGGAAAAGCCGGGGCTTTCTGCTACGATTCGGAGACCACTTCGCTGGATGCGACGCAGGCCGATCTGGTGGGATTTTCTTTTGCCATAAAAGCCCACGAAGCCTGGTATGTGCCCATCCCTGCTGACCCCGCCGAGGCACAGCAAATAGTCGAGGAATTCCGACCGCTTTTTGAAAATGAAAAACTGGAAAAAATCGGGCAAAACCTGAAGTACGATGCCATCGTGCTGAAAAACTATGGTGTGGAAGTACGCGGGCCATTGTTCGATACCATGCTGGCGCACTACCTGCTGGAGCCGGAAAATCGTCGCCACGGTATGGACTTCATGGCCGAAACCATGCTCGATTATGCGCCCGTCAAAATCGAAAATTTAATTGGCAAAAAAGGGGCAGCGCAGGGCAATATGCGCGATGTGCCGGTGGAGGCTATTAAGGAATATGCCGGAGAGGATGCCGATATTACCTTGCAATTGCATGATTTGCTGGCCCCCAAACTCGAAGCGGGCGGCGAAAATCTGGTCAAACTCTTCCGGGAAGTAGAGACACCGCTGGTGCCGGTTTTGGCGGCCATTGAACACGCGGGCGTGCGCATTGACCCGGATTTTTTGAAGGAGTATTCCGTTGAATTGGGGACGATTATCGTTGGGTTGGAAAAAGGAATTATGGAAAAAGCGGGTTTCCAGTTCCATGTTGGCAGCCCAAAACAGGTGGGCGAAGCCTTGTTTGATCGCCTGAAAATCCCTTATCCCGGTAAGAAAATGAAGAGCGGCCAATACTCCACCGATGAAGAAATGCTCTCGTCGTTGACCGCCAATTATCCCATTGCCGCCGATATTTTGCAGCATCGCGGACTGATGAAACTCAAGAGCACCTACATAGACGCACTGCCGCTGCTGGTCAATCCGCGCACAGGCCGGGTGCATTCCTCTTTCAATCAGGCAGTTGCCAGTACTGGACGACTGAGCAGCCAAAATCCCAACCTGCAAAACATCCCTGTGCGTACCGCCGAGGGTCGCCGCATCCGCGAGGCTTTTATCCCCCGCGATGCCGACCATATTATCCTTTCTGCCGACTATTCGCAGATCGAGTTGCGCCTCGTGGCGGACATCGCGAAGGAGGAGGCTATGCTCGACGCTTTCCAAAAAGGCATTGATATTCACTTGGCCACCGCCGCCCGCGTGTATGGCGTTCCGCTGGATCAGGTGACTCCCGACCAGCGCCGGGCCGCCAAGACGATCAACTTCGCTATTCTGTACGGGGCCGGGGCGACGACCATCGGTGCGCAATTGGGCATCAAACGTGCCGAAGCCAAAGAGTTGATTGACAACTACTTCCAACAATATCCCGGATTAAAAAACTACATGACAGGCACTGTGCAGATGGCCCGCGAAAAAGGCTATGTCGAAACGCTGCTCGGTCGGCGCAGCTATTATCGCAACATCAATGGCAGCGGCCTGGAACGCGCCCGCGCCGAACTCGCTGCGATGAATGCGCCCATTCAAGGCACTGCCGCCGATATGATCAAGATCGCGATGGTGAATATTCACCGGGAAATGGAGGCGCAGCAACTATCTTCCAAAATGATTTTACAGGTCCACGACGAACTGGTATTTGATGCTTGCAAAGACGAACTGGAGCGGCTGAAACCCATCATTCATGAAAAAATGACCACGGCCATACCGGGCCTGCAAGTGCCGATTCTGGTGGAAATGGGGACGGGGGAGAACTGGTTAGAAGCGCATTAATACCCCCGCAAAGCCCGCCGCTCATACTCCCCTTTAGCCCACTCCACCGGAGTCATCACCAAGCTAATCATCGGCAGCTCCCCGCCAGGGCCGAGCGGCAAATATTTGTCCAACGCCGGATCGTACTGCCATTTTTTCCTATCAAAAACATACCAGCGCAACGGGGTTTGTTCGTAAAAAGGGCCTTGCACCGAGGTCAGCTCGTCGGAGCGTTTGACGTACACTTTTTCCTGAAACGTACCCAGCGAATAGAACGGGGCACCCGGAAAACGCCGTATCAGAAAGTGGGTATATTCCGCATCCAAGTAGCCCATGAATTTGCTGCGCTGCTTCGTAATGCCCAGATGCAGCACGTCGGGAAGCACTTTTTGCTGTACTGTATCCACCGCCAAAAACACATCAAGTCCTTGGGCCAAAGCCATCGAACCGCCAGTACTGATATCATAGGAAGACAGGTGAACGCCCACCAGGTTTTCACCTAGTGGAAAGACAGTGACTAATGAATCGTACTGCATCAGCCCGTCCTCGTTGTCTTCAGTTCCGGTGCCTTTAGGGGGCTTTAGCCAGGCATAGGGGAAGTCGTAGTTTTTTCCGGTTTTTAATTGTCGAAGTGAAAAACCCTTTTCCGTTGGGTAGAGCCTAAAACCCAGGGTATCAAAATACGCCGTTGCTGGGTTCCGGGCGGAGGCTGTGTCGACTGACGATGGGACGGTTACACTGGCCGCCGCTTGCTGCGACGGGGCAGGTCGGCAGGCAAAGAAGAAAAAAACGGTGAGGAAGAGCAGGCTGTTTTTCATAAGGCATTTTCACAGGAAAACGCATTTTTCCAGCATTTATTCATGTTTTTTTGCCATCCCGATAAAAATCGGGATACCGCTACACTTTATTTTGCCGGTCGCCTACTTCCCCTCTTTCCTCCGCTCCTTCGCCAAACTAATGTCGTGTACATGGAACGACAATTTTAAATCCTCGTACAGAAAGCACACCACCTCGTCGTAGTGTTCGCCGGTGGTCCAGCAGCCAATCTGCACTTTTATATCGTCGCGGGTAATGCCGTTGATTTGTACAATCGCTGGTTTGCCGGGTATAGCGTGGGGACACCGCGCCACCACTTTATCGGCCACAAAACGTATCTCTTCCAACGAAGTATCGCCGGTCAGTAACAGGCTCACGTCGGCTTGTACTTCGGCGGATTCCGCCATATTTTCGATGGCTTCCTCAGTGAGTTTGCGGTTGGGGACAATGAATTTCGTGTGTTGGGGGGTGACCAAAATGGTGCTGAAAATCTGGATTTCCACCACTTTGCCGGTTTTGCCCTGCACCGTCAGGTAGTCGCCGACCCGGAAAGGGCGGAACAGCAGAATGAGTACCCCCGACGCGAAATTGCCCAAGCTACCCTGCAAAGCCAGGCCAATCGAAAAGGCAATGGCTGAAAAAACGGCGATGAACGAGGTCGTTTCCAGGCCAATGTTACTGGCCACCACCAGCAACAACGCCACTTTCAGGGCCACATCAGTCAGGGAGGTAAAAAACGGGCGCAAACTCGGATCTATATTCCGGTGACGCAAAAAAGTATCCAAACCACGGACAACGCGCTTAATCACCCAAAAGCCAACCAACAGCAGCAAAATGGCGGTCAGCATTTTTGGGCCGTACACCCAGAAGAAATCCTGTGCCCGTTCAAAGTAAGTTTTAGGTTCCATAGACGCTTTTTTGCGTTGAAAAGGGTGATTTAACGGCTTTCTGCCGAAAACGCCGCAATTTTGACAATTCCTCCGAATTGAATCCGCAATTTTGCAGTTTCATTTACATTATCTTTCATAAATGGCCGTTTGTACGGTTATCCATCCATTTTTTGCTAAAAACACTCCTTTGAAGCCATCCTGTCACTTTGTTAGCGGCTTCTCCGTAACTCCAAACATACATCCTCTGTTTCACTCACGCACTATTTCGATGAAAAACCTCCTCCCCGCCCTCGTGGTCGTCTTTGCGCTGTGGTCTGCCTGCACGCCCAAGACGGGTCAAAAAACCGCTTCCACCCCGCCCACCGCCAGCGAACCCGCCTGGGATACCCTGCGCAAACCTACTTTAGGCGACGACGAAGCCGAAATACCCGAAGAATATACCCTGGAAGGAATAGATGTGAGACCGGAAAAAGCCGTCCAACTGGATACGCTCGCCCCGTACAATCCTTCCCACACGTTTGAGCATGACCTGATCCATACCAAAATCGAAATTTCCTTCGATTGGGCAAAAAAACGCGCCAATGGCAAGGCCACGCTGACGCTGCGTCCCTGGTTTTATGCGACCGACAAAGTAACGCTGGATGCCAAGAATTTCGACATCAAATCGGTGACTTTCGAGGGTAAAACCGAGCCGTTGAAATACGACTACGACAATATGCAACTGGTCGTGCGCCTCGGCAAAACCTTCACCCGCACGGAAGAATTTAAAATCGCGATCACCTACGTGGCCAAACCCGACGAGCGCGAAAGCATCGGCGGCAGCGCGGCTATTACCCAGGATAAAGGCCTTTATTTTATCAATGCCGACGGTGCCGATGCCACCAAACCCAAACAAATCTGGACGCAAGGCGAGACGGAAAGCAACTCTTTCTGGTTCCCCACGGTGGATAAACCCAACGAACGCTGCACGCAGGAGATGTATATCATGGTGGATAACCAGTACAAAACCCTCTCCAACGGCCTGCTGATGTCGAGCAAAAAGAACGCCGATGGCACCCGCACCGACTATTGGAAAATGGACAAACCCCACGCGCCTTACCTCTTTATGATGGCCATCGGCGACTACGCGGTGGTGCATGATAAATGGCGCGGGATTGACGTGGACTACTATGTAGAGCCAAAATATGAGCAGTACGCCCGCGATATTTTCCCGCATACCCCTGAATTGCTGGAATTTTTCAGCACCAAATTAGGCTACACCTATCCCTGGCCCAAATTTTCGCAGGTCGTCGTACGTGACTACGTGAGCGGCGCGATGGAGAATACCACGGCGGTTATTTTCGGAGAATTTGTGCAAAAAACCAAACGCGAACTCATTGACGACCACCTGACCAATGAAGGGGTGGTGGCCCACGAAATGTTCCACCAATGGTTCGGCGATCTGGTGACTACCGAAAGTTGGTCCAACCTAACGCTCAATGAGGGCTTCGCCAACTACTCCGAATATCTATGGCTCGAACACAAACATGGTCGCGATGCCGCTGATTACCATGAAATGGATGAGCAGCAGGGTTACATTTTCTCGGCGGCGGGCGGCGGTCACCCGCTGATTCATTTTGGCTACGACAATCGCGAGGATATGTTCGATGCGCACTCGTATAACAAGGGCGGCGCCATCCTGCACATGCTGCGTACCTACGTCGGCGACGAGGCTTTTTTCGCTGCGCTGAACCGCTATTTGAAGAAAAACGAATACACCGACGTGGAGGCCCACGAACTCCGCCTGGCTTTTGAAGACGTGACCGGCCAGGACCTGAACTGGTTTTGGAACCAATGGTTTTACGCGCCCGGCCACCCGATGCTCGAGATTAAATACGGTTGGGACGCAGCCGCCAAAAAGGCCAGCGTGACCCTCACTCAGACCCAGGAGAATGCAGGGGTACCGCACGTTTTTGACCTGCCAATGGCGGTGGATATTTATGATGCCAGCGGCAAAGCGACCCGCCAGCGCATTCGCATGAGCCAGCGCGAGCAGACCTTTACGTTCGATGCGCCTGCCAAACCTGCTTTGATCAATGTGGATGCCGAAAAAACGCTGCTCAGCGTAAAAACTGACAACCACACGCCCGAGGAATTTGCTTTCATGTACCGCCACGCGCCACTCTTCCGCGACCGCCAGGAGGCCCTGGAAGGTTTGAAAGGCAGCAGCGATTCTGTATTGACCAAAACCGTGCTGGCTGAAGCCCTGAACGACAAGTTCTGGAGCCTGCGCATGGCCGCTTTGGACAATCCCGACCTGACCAACGCCAACTTTCTGGCTGCTGTGGTCAAGTTTGCCGAGAAAGACTCTGAGCCCGCTATGCGTGCTACGGCCATGACGCTGCTGGGCGAAACCGGCGACAAAAAGTACGTGCCGATCCTCCAGAAAGGGCTCGATGCAACACAGCCTTTTAGCGTAGTGGGTGCTGCGTTGGGTAGCCTGACCAAACTCGACCCGGACGCGGCTATTATTGCTTCCAAAGCCATGCAAAATGATGATAGTGATGTCATTATCGCTACGTTGGCCGAGTTGTACAGCACCAAACCAGACCAGAGCAACTTGAACTTTTATCAGCAAAAAGTGGATAAAATAGATTTCATGCCCGCTTTTTCTTTTTTCGATAACTACCAGAAATTCCTGATCGGCCTGAATGACCCGGCTGCACTGGATGCCGGCGTAGAAAAAATGAAATCCATTTCATTAAATCTGCAGACCAGCCAATGGCGGCGTTTTGCTTCCACCAAAGCCATTGCCGACCTGCGTACCGATCTGCGCGGTAAACGCAACACGGCCAAAGCCGATGCTTTACAGGCCATTCTGGATGTGATCAAGGAAAAAGAAACCGACGCCACGCTGAAATTGTATTACGATATGTTTTGAGCGAGGCGGCATGATGTGCCTCACATTTGGTTTATCTTTGCGAAAATTGATCAACCATTTTTTTCTCTAATGTCCTCAATATTAATACGTTGGAACATAAGCACCTTGACCACGCCCATATTATGCGACCTGCCGAAATAAGCGACCAGGACATCCAGGCTTTCATCCTGGCCGGATTGCACGAAGATATTCACGAAGGCGATCACACTTCCCTGGCTACTATTCCGGCGGAAAAGCGCAATCGGGCCATTTTGAAAGTGAAAGACTACGGCGTTCTGGCCGGGGTCGAACTGGCCCAGCATATTCTCCGCCATCTGGACCCGACGGCGACCATAAAATTGAACAAAAAAGACGGCGACGACGTGATGTTCGGCGATGTGGCTTTTGAAGTGGAGGGCCAAACCCGTGCCTTGCTGCAAGCCGAACGCCTGCTGCTCAACACCATGCAGCGTATGAGCGGCATCGCTACTTTGGCCAGCCGTTTTGCTTTCGAGGTGGCCGATCTGCCCGTCAAAGTGCTGGACACCCGCAAGACCACGCCGTTGATCCGTTTTCTCGAAAAATGGGCGGTTAAAATCGGGGGCTGCGAAAACTACCGCTGGGGCCTGTACGACTGGATGATGATCAAAGACAACCACGTGGACGCTGCCGGTGGCATTCGTGCCGCTATCGAACGGGCGCACCAGTATCAGCAGATCAAAGACCTCGACCTCAGCATCACCGTGGAAGTGCGCAACCTGCTGGAAGTGGAAGAAGCACTGGATACGGGTGGCATCAGCCGCATCATGTTCGACAATTTCGAGATCGCTATTCTGCACGAAGCCGTGGCCCTCGTCGCGGGTCGTTTTGAGACCGAAGCCTCGGGCGGCATCACGCTGTACAATGTGCGCCGCTTCGCGCAAACCGGGGTCAATTACGTCTCTACTGGCGCGCTCACCCACTCCGCGCAACCGCTCGATCTGAGTTTGAAGATTGTAAAAGAGGGGTGAGAGAGTGAGAGAAAAAATGTGAGAGGGTGAGAGTCCGCTTGTGTTTATTGCATTGACCACATTGGACAAATTGTCCACATTAGTATAGTCAAAATGTCCTCCACCGATTTCTACTGGTACGCCAGCATTGTTATTTTTCTGCCCTGGCTGTTGCTGATGTTCGTGCCCAACTGGCGGCGCACCGAACTCGTGGCCTTCATCGCGGCCATTCTGTTGTTTTTGGTCGCCGCCTGGTTCACTTTTAGTTATCTCAGTTCCGAAAGTGCGACCGGCGATTTATGGTCGCTGGATGGTTTTGAAAACCTGTTTCGCAGTAAGGAAATGCTGCTCACCGGCTGGCTGAATTACCTGTCTTTTTGCCTGTTGGTGGGGATTTGGGAAGTCCACGATGCGCGGCAGGAAGAGATTCCGCATGTGTTGGTGGTACCCAGTTTGATCCTTACCCTCATCACCGGCCCGGCGGGTTTGCTGGTCTATTTGGTGATCCGTTTTTTCAAAACCCGGAAATGGGAAATTCGGTGATGCTCCGTTAGACGTGGCATATTTTTTTGAAGTTGATCTACGAATGCCGGTTGGTGCGCCAACCGGCATTCGTGTTTTCATTTCATAAAAAACCACGGTTAATACCATGAAAAAAACTACCACTTTCCCTCCTTTTCCACTTCCATTGCAGTCCCTTTCGTTGCTGCTTGCCTTTGCTCTTTTCTGCACCCTGGCGGCCTGCGGCAACGACATGAACAAGAACAAACCAACCGCCGAAACCCCGGTCACCGCGCCCAAAGACACTATGCCGACCAAAAATGGCGAACTAAAACCCACTGGAGCCAAACCCGCCTGGGGCCCGACGATCACCCCGCAGATGCAAACCGTCATTGAAAAACTGGCCAGTTTCAATGCCGCGCCCATCCCGACGCTCAGTGCCCAGGAGGCCCGCAAAAATCCCACCCCCACCGATGCCGTGATGGCTTTGATCAAAGAAAATAACATCCAGGTACCGCCATCTATGGTGGACACGATGGGCAAAACCGTTCCCGTGAAAGGCGGCAACATCCACGTTCGGGTTTATACGCCGAGAACCGGTACCGCGCCTTTCCCGGTGATCGTCTATTACCACGGTGGTGGCTGGGTCATTGCCAATCTGGACGTGTATGATGCCTCGGCCAGAGGTTTGGCGGAGCAAGTGGGTGCCGTAGTGGTTTCTGTGGCTTACCGAATGGCCCCGGAATTCAAGTTTCCGACGGCCCACAATGACTCTTATGCCGCGTACGAATGGGTACTTAAAAACGCCACTTCTATGAATGGTGATCCCAAGCGCGTGGCCGTGGTTGGCGAAAGCGCAGGTGGCAACCTCGCCGCCTCGGTCAGCATGATGGCCCGCGACAAAAAAGTGATGCTGCCGCTCCATGAGGTGCTGGTCTATCCGATTACGCAATCGGACACGACTACCGCCTCTTACCAGCAGTACGCGATGGCCAAACCTTTGGATAAACCGATGATGGGTTGGTTTTTTGACAAATATCTACCCAATAAGGCCGCTATGAAAAACCCGATGATCTCTTTGGTGAATGCCAACCTAAAAAATATGCCGCCCACCACCATCATTTTGGCGGAAATAGACCCGCTGCAAAGCGATGGTGAGATGCTGGCGGATAAACTGAAAGCAGCAGGAGTGGCGGTGATGGTTAAAAAATACGACGGCGTCACGCACGAGTTTTTCGGCATGGCGGCGGTGCTGCCCGAAGCCAAAGCCGCGCAAGCACTGGCGGCTGATGAACTGAAAAAGGCTTTTAATAAATAGGCTGCTTTTATAGTGACTACTTTGGCGAAATTTTATTTCCAAAAACTTACTCCGGCTCTTACAAGGGTCGGAGTTTTTTTATGCCATTTATTCATCTTATACTAATAGAGCAGTCGTGGTTATTTAATTTTTTCAGGCAACTAATATTGGAAAGTCACGCCAACTTGCCGAAAGGTGATCACTTATTCCTTTACTGCCTTGTAAAACTGCCGGCTGCCACCGTTCCAAGTTATTTCCAGAAAATAAAGACCCGGCACCAGCGCATTCGTAGAAATAGGACTGAAAGGCGGGGAAACTTGCAAGACCAGGCGGCCACCAGCGTCGAAAACCCGCAGGTACGAGGCCGCTTGGTCTTTTTTGCTGATTACTGAAAATGTCTCGTGGAATGGGTTGGGCTGAATGCTAAAAGCAGCACCCATCATGGGTTCGGTTTGGCTGGTTAGTCCGGCACACAGCGCGATAGGGTCGCTATAAACAATGTGATTGTTGCGGTATTCGCAGAAAACCCACTCTGGCCCATCTACAAAACCTTCATTCCGTTCGTCGAGGAATAAGTGTCCTCCATACGGGTAGGTATCGCAGAAGCCATTGACAAAACCAATTTCTTCGATAATAAGTGCCTGACAATGCTGCCCGTTCGCATTGGCGGGGACAAAATCAATGTGCTGAAAACGCCGGGATTGGCCGTCAACTAACAAGGTGCCAATTCCATCAATTGAATAAGTGAAATTGCCACTGCTCCAATATAAAGGCACGGCTACGGAATCACCCACGGTCAGCGAAAAATCGTAAGCCAGATTAAACTGGTTGGTATTCGCATTCCAGAGCCAGATGGTGTCGCCCTCCTGGCGGGCCACCCGAATATCGGTGTTATCAGTGGATGACGTGTGCCTGAACCGCTTTAATATCGTTGCGGGCAAACCTTGTACGATTGTATCGCCTTCTACGAACACGTTTTCGTAGCCCGTGCCGGAGAAGCCAAAGGAGAAATAACTGGTCCAGTGCGGATGATCTTGAAACCAACCCTGGGCGTTTCCCGAAAAGGCAGTGCCGCTCAAAAGGATGAAAAACAACAGGAATTTTTTCATGGAAGATCGTGTTTTGGATTTGCGCTAACCGTATGGACGTAATAAATGCCGTCAAGGTTAGGCTCGCCAACTTTCGGAAAGTGAAAAAACTTTCCGAAAGGCTCACATTTCCTGTTAGCCCAATTTGCTCCGCAAAAACCCGCTCACCACCTCCAGTCCGCGCTCAAAATCGTGGTTGTTATTTACCACAATATCGGCCTCTTCCTGGTAGGGTTGGATGTATTTTTCAAACGAAGGCAGCACGTGGTGCTCATATTGATAGAGCACATCTTCGATCGGGTAGCCGCGTTCCACCTGGTCGCGGTGAATGCGCCGGATGACTTTGAGGTTTTCTTTGGCATTGATAAATATCTTTAAATCAAGCATTTGCACCAGTTTTTTGTAGTGCAACACAAACAGACCCTCTACCACGATCAGCGGCGCAGGCTGAAAAGTGATCCATTTCCGCTCGGCATTGGGATTATTAAAGACATATTCCTGAATATGCACGGGCTCTCCCCGGCGCAGTTTCTCCAGATCGTGGCGGAAAGTCTTTTTATCAATACCAATCGGCAGGTCAAAATTGTAACGGTCGTTTTTATCCTTCGGCTGCTGTTCTTCCGGGTAGTAATAGTCGTCCTGCGAAATAATGCAGAGCTCGGTTTCCGAAAATTGTTCCCGCAGGCGACGGATAAAACTGGTTTTGCCGCTGCCGCTGCCTCCGGCAATGCCGATTAAATAGGGATCCATACTGCGTGGGTTTGAGTGAATAAATGGATGAAGGTGATGCTCGAAGGCGGGGCGAAATTAGGCTTTCGGTCAAAAATTTTTACAAACCCGTCACAAAGTGTACTTTTCGCCCCATTATCAACAACAGGGGCGGTGTCCTGTCTCCTAATTCCTGTTTCCTTATTCCTTAACAACTCTACATGGATCGTCTCATCGGGCTTTTGGGTATTGCCCTTATTTTAGGTATTGCTTACGCACTTTCCAACAATCGCAAGGCCATCAACTACCGCACGGTGGGGATGGGACTGCTGATTCAGGCTCTTCTGGCGGTTTTTATTCTCAAAACGCCGGTGGGCAAATCCATTTTCGGTTGGTTGGGGCGCGGTGTCACTAAGGTGCTGAGTTTCTCGGATGAAGGAGCGAAATTTGTTTTTGGGGTATTGGGCGACGATACCAAACTGGCACCACTCTTTGGTAATGAGACGTTTATCTTTTTTGTCCGCATTATTCCGACTATTATTTTCGTGGCTTGTCTGGTCAATATTTTTTACCACTTTGGCATCATGCAGTGGATTGTGGAAAAATTGGCCAAAGGCCTGAACTACTTTATGAAAGTGAGCGGCGCGGAGGCATTGAGCAATATTTCGAGTGCATTTGTGGGTCAGGTGGAGGCGCAGATCATGATCAAGCCCTACCTGAAAGGCATGACTATGTCCGAATTAATGGCGTCCATGACGGGTTCTTTTGCCTGTATTGCGGGCGGGGTCATGGCGACGTATATCAAATTTGGTGTGCCGGCGGAGTACCTCATCGCGGCCAGTATTATGGCGGCACCGGGCGCGCTGGCCATTTCAAAAATTATTTATCCCGAAACCGAACAACCCGAAACACAGGGCACCGTGCGCTTGAAAGTAGGTAAAGAGCATTCCAATCTGGTGGACGCCATCAGCGCGGGCTGCTCCGACGGTCTGAGAGTGGGCCTGAATGTCGCAGCGATGCTGATCGGCTTTCTGGCTTTGATCGCCTTGATTAATTATCTGCTAGGCGCGGCGGGCGGTTTGGCCGGTTTTCCACAACTGAGCCTGAATACCATTCTGGGCGGATTGTTTGCCGGTTTTGCCTGGGCAATGGGCGTGCCTTCCAGCGAAATACTGACGGCCGGGGCGCTGATGGGAACGAAGTTGGTAGCCAATGAATTCGTGGCCTACCTGCAATTCAAAGACCTGATGGCCTCGCTGAGCCCAAAAACGATTGCCATTGTCAGTTTTGCTTTATGCGGCTTCGCCAATTTTGGTTCCGTGGGCATCCAGATCGGCGGCATTTCGGCCTTGGAGCCCGACCGTCGGGCGGATTTGGCGCGGCTCGGCTTCCGGGCTTTGATCGCGGGTACGCTGGCTTCCTACCTGTCGGCTACGCTGGCCGGGATATTGCTCTGATTCTGGCGGTTAAAACCCCTTCCGCATGACTTTTTCCGCCTTTTTGCAAAAAAAAATCCTGTTTCGGCCTAAAAAGTTACCTGCCGACTACCACTTCGAATTTACCGAACCGTGGGAGGAACATTTTTTGGACACACCGGACGGGCAACGGCTGAATGCGCTGTTTTTTCCAAGTCCGGTGCTGCCTTCACGAGGCGTGGTGCTGTATTTTCACGGCAACCGCGACAACCTGCAACGCTGGGGGGCCATGCACCGGGATTTTACGCAGTTGGGCTATGATTTTTTTGCGCCCGACTATCGGGGTTATGGCAAAAGTTCCGGCGATCATAATGAGGAGCACTATTTTGAGGATGCCGAATTGGTGTATCACTTGCTAAGGCGTAGTTATCTGCCCGAAGAAATAGTGCTGTATGGTCGCTCGCTGGGCTCCGCGATGGCCAGTTATCTGGCGGCTCGTGTACCCGCCCGTATGCTGATCCTGGAGACGCCTTTCGATAATATTCGCGGACTGCTGGCCAGCCACGTGCGCCGCCATGAGCCGCCCTTTGAGCCGGTTTTTCTGTTTCCCAATGATGAAAACCTGAAAAACACCTCCTTGCCGCTGCTCATTTTTCATGGTACCCGCGATCATGTAGTGCCTTATGCTTCGGCCAATAATTTGAAAAAAGTGTTGAAACCCGGCGATGAATTTGTCACTATAGAAGGCGGTTCGCACCATAATTTGAGTCAATATCCTGTTTATCAGGAATACTTGCAGGCTTGGCTTGGCAATCAGGAGAAAAATTTGTTATTATCCTAATACAGACCGCATCAGAGCGTTAAGCCTTACCTGTTGGAATTTTGTCAATGGGAACTAAAGACCCGATCCACCGTTTTCTACCATTACCAAAAAGGCTTACTTTTGGGTAAAATTTGTGCTCTTATCGGCCATCTATCCGACCAATGACTCAGCAAAATCTACCACAAATCGGCGATCCTGCGCCGTCATTCGAGTTTCAATCCCCGCGTGGCTTGCTCCGTTTCCCGGAGTACAGTGCTGGTTGCTGGTGCGTTTTTTTCGCCCACCCGGCCAATTTCACCTCGGCCTGGGCCATGTTTTCGGCTTTTCTGGCCATGAAAGAACGCTGGCTCAACGAACGCAACACGCGCGTCCTGGCCCTTTCCAATGAGCCGATTGGTCATAATGACTGGTCGGACAAAGCCCGGCGTTTTATCGGCATTTATCTTAAAGCCCCGGTCGTCGAAGACCTCGATTTTACCATTGCCAGTCGCTACGGTTTGGCTTCGGGTCGCCGCCCGCAGCCGGGCCTCGACCGTCTGGCGGTTATCATTGATCCAGAGGGCATTGTGCGCCTGATCATCAACCGGCCTTTGCCTAATATTGAAACGGCCATTCTGGATATTCAAACGGAATTTGATCGCCTGCTGAATAATACGACCCCGGTTACTGATTCGCCGTGCTCATCCAAACACGAAGAAACGCTGGAACTTTCCGATGCGGTGGGCGTACGTTACAAGCCAAAACCGGCGCATTTTCCCCGCAAAAAACTGTATCCGAACTGACGCAATGGAGACGGCTGAACTGCTGAAAAAAGTCCGCAAAATACAGATCAAAACCCGCCGGATCAGTCGCCACCTCTTCACCGGCGGCTACCACAGTGCTTTCAAAGGGCGCGGCATGTCGTTCAGCGAGGTCCGGCAATACCAGTGGGGCGACGACGTACGTACCCTCGACTGGAACGTGACCGCCCGCACCGGCGAACCACATATCAAGATTTTTGAGGAAGAACGCGAACAAACCCTCATGCTGCTGGTGGACGTGAGCGGCTCGACGGCTTTTGGCACCCGCCAGCAATTCAAGCAGGAACTCCTGACGGAAATCTGCGCCGTGCTGGCCTTTTCCGCCATTGATAATCAGGATAAAGTAGGGGCTGTGCTCTTTTCCGACCGCATCGAACTGTTTATTCCGCCCAAAAAAGGCCTGCAACACACGCTCCGTATTCTGCGCGAGTTATTGAACGCAAAACCGAACCATCGCGGGACAGATTTGGCCGGAGCCTTGCAGTTCACCCGCAACATATTGCGTCAGCACTCGGTCTGTTTTATCTTATCGGATTTTTTGGCCAGCAATTACGAATCGCCCCTGCGGGTCATGGGCAAGCGGCACGATTGCGTGGGCATCCACGTTTGGGACATCCGCGAACGCGAAATGCCGGACGTTGGGCTGGTGCAAATGCTGGATGCCGAAACCGGCGAGCCCATCTGGCGCGACACCACCGACCCGGATTTTCGCAAACAATACACCCGGCATTTTTTGGAAAATACCGACAATGCCCGCCGCACTTTCCGCCAGGCCGGAGCAGATTTTTTAAGTATTTCTACCCACGAATCCTACGCCACTACCCTCCTGCATTTCTTTGAACAGCGTGCGCGGTTGATTGCACACTAAAAGCAAAGGGCAACAGGCAAAAAGCAAAAAAAGCAACAGGTAAAAAAGCAAAGAGCAAATGTCACCCACCTACACCTTAATTCCTGTTACGAGCGAAGAACTAATCTCAAGTTCTCCTCCATGCACTCCCCCCCTTTACGGGGGGGCAGGGGGGGGCTTACGCCACGAAGGCGCAGCAAAGTATATGAAGTGCTTAATATCAATATTTTGCATTTTAACCTCCTTATCTTCCCTCTCCGCCCAAACCTCCGCCATCGCCCAATTAGACAGCAACATCGCCGAAACCGGCAACCCATTCATCATTCATCTGCTCACCCCAAGCCCCGACGGTAAGCCTTTGCAGGTGGACTTTTCGGCCTGGGACACCATCCTGCCCAAAGAAAATATCCTGGCCCAATCCGCTGCGGTCAGTCAGGGAGCGCAGTATCAAATAGACCTGACCTGCATCACTTTCGATGCGGATACGCTGACGCTGCCACCGCTGACCATCCATCTGGCGGGTGGCAAAACGGCACTTACGAATACCCTCGAATTAATTGTGATCGCCACTCCCGCGCCGACTGACCTCAATGATATGGCCGATCTGAAAGATATTCGACCCGAACCGATCTTATGGACGGATTATCTACCCTGGATATTGGGCGTGCTGGGCGTGGTACTGGTCATTTTTCTAGTCAATCGCTGGTGGAAACGCCGAAAACGGCAAGGCAGCCGCAGTCGGGAGGTGACTATGCCCGCACATTTGCTGGCGCAACGAAAATTGGAAGCCTTGAACAAAAAGCACCTGTGGCAAGCGGGCCAGGTGAAATTATACTATGCTGAACTGACCTTTATTGTGCGGGAATATTTGCAAAAAAGGTATCATATTCCGGCCCTGGAAAGCACCACGGAAGAGACACTGGCTTATTTGCAAAAAAATGATTTTCCCGTAGAATTGCGACAACCTTTGGCCGAGACGCTGGTGCAGGCAGATTTGGTGAAATTTGCCAAATCCACGCCACCAGAATCGTTTCACGATGAGGCACTGCGCCAGGCCCAATTGCTGGTGCAGGCTACGCGGGAGGAAGCAGTTTCGGAAGTATTATTATCCAGTTAGCAACACAACTAGTTTCTTGTGTAGTGTGTCATTCAGAGGCACAGCCGTGGAATCCAGGGTCGAAGGCCGAAAATGCATTATCGAATTTTATAAACAATTGATTTTTAAATAGTTAGGTGGAAAAATCCTCCACCCGCCATCCATCGCATTCGTGTCGTTCGCCCAACCATTCTGGCTTTTACTGTTGCTACTGTTGCCCCTGCTCATCCGTCGCCAACGGGGAGCCAGCGGCTTGACGCTCCGCATGGCGCAAACCGGAATGCCCGTATCCAATTGGCGTACCGGCACCCGCCGCTGGCTCCCGCTGCTGCGCTGGGTGGCTCTGACCTTACTGATTGTGGCGATGGCCCGCCCGCAACTGCGTTGGCAGGAGGAAAAAATACAGGCCGATGCGGTGGACATCATGCTGGCCCTCGATATATCGCCGAGTATGCTCAGCAAGGACTTTGATCCCGACCGGCTGGCGGTGGCCAAACGGGTGGCCATTGATTTCGTGGAAAAACGCCCCTACGACCGCTTGGGACTGGTCGCTTTTTCTGCCGAAGCCTTCACCCAATGCCCGCTGACGACCGACCGGCATGTGGTGCAGAAATTTATTCAAGACCTGCAATTAGGGCGTTTACAAGACGGCACTGCGATTGGTTTGGGTCTGGCCACGGCCGTTAATCGCTTGAAAGACAGCCCTGCCCGTAGCAAAGTGGTCATCCTGCTCACCGACGGGGAAAATAATGCCGGGGAAGAAATGCGCCCCATGCGGGCTGCCGAAATAGCCCAAACGCTGGGGGTGCGGGTTTACACGGTAGGCATTGGCACCGACGGTATTGTGCTGTCGCCCGCCCAGCGCAACATAGATGGCTCCTACGCCTTCGCGCCGCGCCAGATGTCTTTCGATACTGAATTGCTCCGCCAGATCGCCGCAACCACCAATGGCAAATTCTATCGCGCTTACTCGGAAGAAGATTTGGAAGGGATTTATGCCGAAATTGACCAACTGGAAAAAACCAAAGTGGAGGTGACGACCGTGGCCCGCACCCAGGATTGGTTCCATTGGTTCATCGCGGCGGCGGTGCCGTTGCTGCTGATCGAAACGCTGTTGCGCTGGGGGCTGCTCCGCTCGGTGACGCCTGTTTGAAAATGCGTTTCCACAAAATAAAATTTCCTGCCGCGATTTTTATCAATTTCCTACTTTCACGCTACCGAAATGGCAGCCTTGCGGATTTCATTTTGTTCTAAACAGTCTCAACATTTTTTCCACCTTTAACCGCCATAGCCTTTTTCAGGCGAAGGAGGTTCTCAACATATTTTCCATGTCCATTGCCAAACCATTTAACCTCACTGCCTGGATTGACGAAAATCGTCATTTGCTGAAACCGCCGGTGGGAAATAAGCAGATTTATGTGGAAAACGCCGACTTTATTGTCATGGTGGTGGGCGGCCCCAACGGGCGCAAAGACTATCATTGGGAAGAAGGCGAAGAACTATTCTATCAATTAGAAGGCGATATTCAGGTCAAGATCATCAATGAAGAGGGGCAGCCGGAGACCATTGATATTCGGCAGGGCGAAATGTTCCTGTTGCCGCCGCGAACGCCCCACTCGCCGCAGCGTCCGGCGGGTACGGTGGGCCTGGTGCTGGAACGCCATCGCCGACCCGGGGAAGTGGATAAGTTGCTGTGGTTTTGTGAAAGCTGCCATGCACCGCTCCACGAGGCCAGTTTCGCTTTAAAAGACATTGGTACCCAAATCAAAGAGGCCATCGGCGAGTTTGCCGCCGACGAATCGGCCCGCACTTGCCAGCAATGTGGCACCGTCATGCACTTCTGAAAATAATTCATCATTAATAATTCATAATTAGCACTATGTCAGCACTTTGGGGAATAGATATGGGCGGCACGAAGATCGAAGGCGTCATTCTGGAAAGCCGGGAAAATCCCCAGGTTTTGCATCGGATGCGCGTCCCGACGGAAGCACATCTGGGGTACCAGCATATTATCGGGCAGATCAACAAACTGGTGAATCAACTCTACACCGCCTCGCGTCTGGAGCCGGAACATATTGGTATTGGTCACCCCGGTACGCTGGACCCGCAGACTGGAACCATCAAAAATGCCAACACCACTTGTATGAATGGGCAGCCGTTCAATGTGGACTTGGAAAAATCCCTGGGGGTGCCGGTTCGCTTGGCAAATGATGCCAATTGTTTTGCCGTGGCGGAAGCCCTGATGGGCGCCGTCCCGGATGTGTTGCCACAGGCCGAAATAGTCTTCGGGGTCATCATGGGCACGGGTGTCGGTGGCGGCTGGGTGATACGCGGTAAAGGATTGAATGGCCGACAAGGCATCAATGGCGAATGGGGGCATAATTTTCTGGATGCCAGCGGCGGGATGTGCTACTGTGGCCAGGTCGGGTGCGTGGAAACGGTGATTTCCGGGCCATCTTTGGAGCGTTATTATGCCGAAAAAAGCGGCCAGTATATGCCCCTGCGCGAGATTGTCGCCAGCACCAACCCCGTGGCCATCGAGACGATGAATCGCCTGATCCAGTTTTTTGGTAAAGCCCTCGCGGTGGTCATCAACGTGATGGACCCGGATGTCATCGTGATTGGTGGCGGCGTGGGCAACATTGATCGCCTCTACACCGACGGCGTGGCGGAGGTAAAAAAACACATTTTCAACCCGCGCATTGACACCGTTTTTTTAAAACCAAAACTGGGCGACAGTGCCGGGGTGTTTGGCGCAGCATTGCTTTGAAGGAATGTGGTCAATGTGAAAAAAATGTGATCAATATGAAAAAAAATGTGGTCAATGGGAGCCGTCAAGCGGAGCCACATTGACCACATTTAAAAAATTGGCCACATTCCAACTCATTGACCACATTAAAACCATTGGCCACATTTAAAAATTTACCCAATCGCCTCATTCATCATGTCTGGCATTTGCCCAAAACGCCGCAGCGTGACGATGTGCGAACGCAGCGCCTTCCAAAAAGTCTCATTTTCGAGATAAGGCACACCGAATTCCTCCGCCGTTTGGCGCACAATCGGGGCTATTTCTGGGTAATGCACATGGCAAATACGCGGAAATAGATGGTGTTCCACCTGAAAATTCAGCCCGCCAACATACCACGAAAGCCATTTGTTGTGTGGCGCAAAATTCACCGTCGTATTCATCTGGTGGATGGCCCATTCATTCTCAATAGTACCCTCTGAGCCAGGCATAGGGTGGCTGGTGCCTTCCACCGTGTGCGCCAGTTGGAAAATGACGGTGAGTACCAGGCCCGCCACAAAGTGCATAGCCACAAAGCCGACCACCACTGACCACCAGGAGAGCCCAACGGCAATTGGCAAGCCAACCAGAACGGCTAAATAAACAATTTTTAGCACATATATTTTGCTCAGAGCCTTTTGATTCTCGGCCTTAGATTTCCGAATCACCCCATTGCGCTGGTAACGGGCAAACTGCACAAAATCCTTGGCCACCACCCAATACAAAGTAGTCAGTCCATACATCACAAACGCATGTAGCCACTGGAAACGGTGAATGGCTTTTACCTCCGTATGCGGCGAAAAGCGCAGGGCTGGCTTGTCATCAATATCGTCGTCCATGTGGGTGATGTTCGTGTACGTATGGTGCAACAGGTTGTGCTGCAACTTCCAATTGTGCCCCGAAGCCCCCAACATATTGATGGAATAACTCATCCAAGTATTCAGGCGGCCACTTTCTGAGTATGCACCATGATTGGCATCGTGCATGACACTCATCCCAACCCCGGCTTTCGCCAGGCCCATCAACAACCAAAGTGATAAGGCAACCCAAAAGGAAGGTTGAACGGCTAAAAGCACCACAAAAGGCGCGACATAAGCGAGCAGCAAAATGATCGTTTTGACCACCATCGTCGAATTAGCGTGGCTGCTGCGTTGTTGATCCCGGAAATACTGGTCAACCCGACCTTTCAAAGTATTAAAAAACTGGCGTTTGTCTCGGTCAATGAATTTTACTGTGCCCTTCTGCTGTGCGGCGACCATCATAGGTGAATGAATTATGCTGAAATAAACTAATTTAAGTTGAACGTTGCGAAGCAATTATTTTTGGCTATTCAGCAAATATTCAAAACAAAGTTTGTCTGAAAATCTACTATTGGACTATTCCATGTTTAAAGCGATTAAACACTATCAATGTTACCTCAAAAAAAAGATGCCATGCCCCGTTAAACATAAAAAGCAAAACTACATAGAACCTCCGTTACATCATACATAATCAGCCATTGTGCATGTAAAAGGCAAAAAATTAATGTTAGCCAACATTTTTTAACCAGTTGGTTAAATATTTTTCCCAATTGTTTGGAAATATAAATAATGCCGCTCACCTTTGCAGCACTTAACCATCTGGTTAAACCAAAAGTGTGAAAAATATGGCTGAGGCGAATAACCCTAACGATTCTACGGAACAGAAAATATTCGATGCGGCGCACGAGGTGTTCATGCAAAAGGGCATGGATGGGGCGAAAATGCAGGAAATAGCGGATCGCGCAGGCATAAATAAGGCTCTGCTGCACTACTATTATCGTTCCAAGGAGAAGTTGTATGAAATGGTAGCGCGGGCTATTATCGGTAGAGCGGTGCCCATTATCCGGGAATTTCTGGAAACGGATTACCCATTGGAAGAGAAAATCAAGCGTTTTATTAGTTTCTATGTAGAACTGATCGCCCGCAATCCCTTCATCCCGATTTTTGTCATTTCTGAGATGAATAAACATCCGGACCGCTTTATTGATACCATTTTGCCCAAGGAACTGCCCAAACCGGATATTTTTCTGCGACAAGTGGAAGCTGAAATTGCTGCCGGACGTATTCGCCCGGTCAAACCGCAACATTTATTGGTCAATATGGTGAGCCTCTGCATTTTTCCATTCGTCGCCAAACCGATGGTCCGTATAGTGCTCGGGATGAACGCGCAGGAGATAAAGTCGTTTTTGGACGAGCGAAAAGAAGAAGTGCTGCAATTTGTCATGGCCTCACTACGGCCCAATTAGTACCGGCGGTTTTAGCCGCCGAAATAACAATGATGGATCTAGCCGTCCCTTTTTTTGTCCCCATATTAACCATAAGGTTAAACCAAACATCTAATGGTCATGCAATTTTTGAAAACACTCTTCTTCGTTCTTTCCCTTTGGCCAGTTTGCGGTTACGCAAGTGATACGCTGACCGTCCAGCAATGTCGCGATCTGGCAGTGCAACACAGCCCGTTACAAGCCAAAAAACTATACGCCGAAAGTATTAGCACATTGCAAATCAGTAACTTACATAGCAATGACCTGCCGCGTATTGCTTTCGGCGCACAAGCCACCTGGCAAAGCGATGTATTTGGTCTGCCCATTGAAAGCCCCTTTTTTCAAATACCGACCGTCCCGAAAGACCAATACAAAGTCACGGCGGACGTGAACCAGCGCATCTGGGACGGCGGTTCCAATCGCTACCTCCGCCAGCAGCGCAGTCTCGAAAGTGAACTGGCCGCCGCGCAGGTGGACGTGGAAGTCTTCGTGCTACGCGAGGTGGTGACCGATCTTTATTTCAAGGCCCTGCTGCTGCGGGAATCAGAGGCCATATTGCGGACCAGCATAGCCGATTTGCAAAACCGCCTGAAACAAGCCGAAGCCTCGATCACCGAAGGCGTGGCCCTGCGCACCAGTGCCGACCAGATAAAAATCCAAATCTTAAAGAGCAAGCAGCAACTGGATGGGGTGTATATGGACGAACAGACCGTGCGCGAATTGCTGGCCAAATGGGTCGGACGACCAGTCGTACCAGCCCCCATTGCCACGGATTCGGTAAGTCTTACCCATTATCCACCCAATTATCTGAACTTGAATCCTAATCGGTCACGGCCTGAATATCAACTGTTTACCCTGCAACAACGCAGTTTCCAACTTAGTAAAAACACGCTGGCCCTGAGAAACCAGCCCCGTATTGAAGCCTTTGCGCAGGGCGGTGTTGGTCGGCCCAATCCTTTCAATTTTTTCGAGACCGATTTTCAGCCTTTTGTGTTGTTGGGGATACGAGCCGCCTGGACGCCCTTCGACTGGGGCAACCGCCGCCGCGATGCACAGGTATTTGATTTACAAATGAAAAACGTGGAAGCCCAGCAGCAAGCCTTCGAGCAACGTATGGATGCTACCACGCTGAAAGATGCCGCCGATATTCTGAAATGGCGCGATGCCGTAGGCCGCGACGATGCTATTATCCGCTTGCAGGAGGACATTATCCGCCGGGCCGACGCGCAGGTAAAAAACGGCGTGATGACCATGACAGACTACCTGACTCAACTTGATCTGCTCACGCAGGCCCGGCTGCTGCGCGCTACCCATGCGCTACAGGCGGCGCAGGTCTGGGAGATGTTGGTGGCGAGAATAAAGGCGGGGGAATAGGAATAGGTTGGGAGTTACGCGACGACGGCCCGCATAGGTACTTCCAAGGCTGCCAGTAATTCTTCCAATTGATGAAGCAGATCGGCCTTAAATTCCTTCAATTGCTTAATCGCAAAATGGTCCGCCTTCTCAAAAGAGAGATGAAACGCAATATGCTGGTTCGTTTCCCGGATTTGCTTGATCGTTTCCAGAATTTCTATTTCGCGTATGTCATTGACTTCCATAATTAAATCTGCTTTTACTTCCAAAAGTACAAGAAATAAATAACCACATCATGAATCGCTTCCTCTTGTTTTTACCTCTTTTCGCCATTGTTGCCTGCCAAAAAAGCACCCCCTCCGCCGATGCCTACGGCAACTTTGAGGCTCAGGAACTCATCGTGAGTGCCGAAGGCAATGGCCGCCTGCTGGCTTTTACCGCCGAAGAAGGGCAGACCTTAAATATCGGCGCGGTAGTCGGGGCCATTGACTCCACGCAACTCCAACTCCGGCGCGAACAGTTGCAGGCTAGTATTCGGGCAGTCACGGCCAAAAGCCCGGCCATCGGCGCACAACTCTCGGTCTATGAGCGACAAATCGCCTCCGTGCAGCAGCAACTGGCGACCCTGAACCGCGAAAAACGCCGCGTGGAAAATCTGCTGAAAAGCGATGCCGCTACGCCCAAACAATTAGACGACCTGAACAGCCAGATCGAGGCCGCCCAACGCCAGATGGACGTGATCGGCGAACAAAAATCGGCTTCCAACGCGGCACTTTCTACCCAAAAAGGCGGCCTGCTGGCTGAAGTCCTTCCCCTGCAAAAGCAGATCGCGCAAATAGATGACCAACTCGCCAAGTGTCATGTAGTGAATCCCATCGTCGGCACCGTGCTGACCACTTACGCCGAAGCGGGCGAAGTGACGGCCATCGGTAAACCACTCTACAAAATCGCCGATCTGAGCAGCATGATTATGCGGGCCTACATCGCTGGTGAACAGTTGAGCAATGTAAAACTCGGGCAAACAGTAACAGTCTCCGTGGATGGCCCGGAAGGTAAAATGCAGGAATTTCAGGGAAAAGTGACCTGGATTTCGGCCAAAGCGGAGTTTACACCCAAGGTCATCCAGACCAAAAATGAGCGGGTCAACCTGGTCTATGCCGTGAAAATAGCCGTGCCCAATGCGAATGGTGTATTGAAAATCGGGATGCCAGGGGAAGTGAAGTTATAAGGTATGAGTTATAAGTGTCCCGTCCTGAAATAGGTTGACACCTAAATGCAGTACTAGACATGGAAAAACAGCAAGAATCAGTTCGTCAAGTTCGTCGTTACAGCCACCATTTCAAACAAAAAGTGGTTGAAGAGATAGAGACTGGACGGTGTAGC
>JANPIV010000025.1:0-57018 GCA_031425155.1 Saprospirales bacterium
CCCCGTTTTTTCAAAGAAAAAACGGGGCAGAACCCATGCCACCACTAGCAACTGCTCAATTGCCTTTTTCCATAATCATCAATTATAGAGCGCATTTACCTGCTCCTACCCATTATTTAAACCGCCCATCTTATGACTTTCCCTATTTTCGCGGCTTTACCCGCCGAAGCCTCTTTTAGGCGAAGGCGGGTTCTATCCATTACAAAAGGCTTTTCCATGCAAAAACTACTTATTGCCCTTCTTTTCCTGCCCGCGCTGCTCCGTGGCCAGGGTATGTGGCTACCGCTGAATCTCGAAAAACAGAACGAAAAAGAGATGCAGGCGATGGGCCTGAAACTGGATGCCGATGACATTTATTCGGCCCTGCAACCCAGCCTGAAAGATGCCATTTGCCTGTTTGGCGGCGGCTGTACCGGCGAAATGATCTCGCCGGAGGGCCTGTTGCTCACCAATCACCACTGTGGTTACGATGCCATTCAGAACCTCTCAACGCTGCAAAATAACTACCTCGAAAACGGCTACTGGGCCAAAGACCGCGCCACGGAACTGCCCGCACCCGGCGTAACCGCCATGTTTGTCAGCCGTATGGACGACGTGACGCTGCTGGCTTTGCAGGGCGTGACCGAAGGCATGGGCGAGCGCGAGCGGCAGGCGCAGATTGACAAAAACCTGGTGCAAATCCGCAGCAACACCAAGAAAATGGCCTGGGAAGAAGTGCAGATTCGGCCGTTTTACAATGGGAATCAATACTTTGCCTTCGTTACGGTGACCTACAAAGACCTGCGTTTTGTGGGTGCACCGCCGAGCAGCATCGGCAAATTCGGTTCCGATACCGACAACTGGGTGTGGCCCCGGCATACCGGCGATTTCTCGATGTTCCGCATTTATGCCGATAAAGAGGGCAAACCCGCCCCATATTCGGCGGACAATGTGCCGTTCCATCCCAAAAAATTCCTACCCATTTCGCTCGACGGAGCCGACGAGGGCGACTTCACGATGGTCTATGGTTTTCCGGGCCGCACCGACGAATACCTGACCGGAGCCGCCGTTAAACAAACCGGCGCGGTGCTCGATCCGGCCAAAGTCGCCATCCGCGACCGGGCCCTGAAAATCATGGACGGCTTCATGCGCAAAGACCCGGCAGTGAAGATCGCTTATGCCGCCCGCTACGCCAGCATTGCCAACGCCTGGAAAAAATGGCTGGGCGAAATGCAGGGCTTGGAGACCTACCATGCTCTGGATAAAAAGCAGGAATACGAAGCCGAATTTACGCGCCGCATCGAGCAAAAACCCGACTGGAAAGTCCGCTACGGCAATCTTTTGCCGCGCTTGCGCCAATTGTATCAGGATTTGGAACCCTACGCTTATTTCCGCGACTACTACCTGGAAAGTATGGTGCGCAACAACGAAATAATGGGCCATGTGGCCAGTTTCAACATCTGGATTGAAAGTTATGACAAGAACGGCGAGACTTTTTTTGCCGGAAAACAAAAGGAAGTCACCGCCGATCTCGACGCATTTTATAAAGACTATCACCCGGAAGTGGATGAGGCAGTGCTGGCCGGTATGCTCGACATGTTTGCCCAAAACGTCCGTGGTGATTGGGGCGGGGATTATGTAAAACAAGAAGCGGCCAAAAATGGCGGTTATACGGGTTTGTCTTCCAGTCTTATTAAAAATAGCGTGCTGGCAAATCAGGAAAAACTAAATACCTTATTGGCCCAGCCACCTGCGCGGATTTCAGCGACTTTGAAGGCCGATCCGGCGTATGTTTTCTGGAAAACCTTGAATGATATTTATGTGGCGAATGTGCAGCCAAAATTGCAGGAAATACAACCAAACATCAACCTGCTGCAACGCCAGTACATGGCTGCGCAGATGGAAGTATTTAAAGAAAAACGCTTTTTCCCGGATGCCAATAGTACCCTGCGCCTCACCTACGGCAAAGTGCGCGGCTACGAACCCCGCGATGCGGTTCACTACGAATATCAGACCGATCTGGATGGTGTGATGGAAAAGTACGTGCCGGGCGACTACGAATTCGATGTGCCTAAAAAACTCATTGATCTTTGGAAATCAAAGGATTATGGTCAATACGCCACTGCCGATGGTCGCCTGCCGGTGGCCTTTATTGGTACTAACCATACCACGGGTGGCAATTCCGGTTCCCCTGCTTTGGATGCGCGTGGCAACCTGGTCGGTCTCAATTTCGACCGTGTTTGGGAAGGCACCATGAGCGATCTGAACTACGATCCCGCTATTTGCCGCAACATTATGGTGGACGCCCGTTATGTGCTGTTTTTAGTGGATAAATTCGGCGGTGCCGGGTATTTATTGAACGAAATGAAACTGGTGAAAGGGCAGAAGAAAAGCAAGCGGAAATAGAAGTATGAACGAGAAAACCATGCACCACCTCAGTCACATCCTCAATCACCTCGGGGAAGAGCGCGACCAATATTTCAACGCCGTATCGCCGCCGGTCATTCAGTCCAGCAATTTCGTTTTTCCCGATCTGGCTTCCTTCCGGGCGGCTTTCGGCGATGAACTGGAAAACCACGTGTATAGTCGCGGCAACAACCCGACCGTAGAAATACTGCGCCGCAAACTGGCCGCGCTGGAAGGCACCGAGGATGCGCTGGCCTTTTCCAGCGGGGCCGGAGCCATCGCCGCCGCCGTCATCGGCAACGTAGCGGCGGGCGACCATATCGTGTGTCAGAAAGGGCCGTATTCCTGGACTTCCGCGCTGCTGCGCAAGTTTTTGTCGCGTTTCGGGGTAGAGCACACTTTTGTGGATGGCACTGATATTCAGAACATTGAGTCGGCGATCCGGCCCAATACGCGGCTGCTGTTTCTGGAAAGCCCGAACACGATGACCTATGAATGTCAGGATTTGGCGGCTTGTGCGGCATTGGCCAAAGCGCATAACTTAGTGACGGTGATTGACAATTCCTACTGCTCGCCCATCTTCCAAAATCCGGCGGCTTTCGGCATTGACATCGTGGTGCATTCCGGCACCAAATACCTGAACGGCCATTCTGATGTGGTGGTGGGTGTGCTCTGCGCCAGTAAAGAGATGGTGAAAAAGATATTCGAGTCGGAACTGATGACGCTGGGCGGCATCCTCGGTCCGCACGATGCCGCCCTGGTCATCCGTGGATTGCGCACACTGCCACTACGCTTGCAGCGCAGCGACGAAAGTGCACGTTTTCTAATCGAAAAACTGAAAAACCACCCGAAAGTGGAGCGTTTATGGTATCCATTTCACGCCAGTTTTCCGCAGTTAGAATTGGCTAAACGCCAGATGCGCGGCTGCGGCGGTCTCTTTTCAGTGCAGTTTAAAACCGATTCCGAGGAAAAAATGGAGGCCTTTATCCATAAATTGCGGTGTTTCCTGATGGCGGTCAGTTGGGGCGGCCACGAATCCCTGATTATTCCGACCATTGGTTTTTATCATTTGCCGGGTCGCAGCCACCCGCCCATGCCCTGGACTTTTGTGCGTTTTTATATTGGTTTGGAAGACCCGGCCTGGCTTTGGGCGGATTTGGAACAGGCGATGGCGGAGTTGTAAAGTAGTCTTATTAATTAACAAAACTGCCTTATGTTACCTGACCTTTTTATGCGTCGTCTTTTTTACGGGTTATTGGCACTACTGCTGGCCAGTACGCTGTGCGACTGCAATGTCTTTCCCAAGGTTAAAAATTCCTTGCGGGATGCCCTCTCGGAAGGCATTATACAGGCGCGGGTGGACAGCCTGCTCAAAGCCTCGGCGGACAGTGTATTGACAGAAGTGCTGAAAACAGAAAGGTTTCAATTGCTCCGGCGCGAGTGGGGGGCTGTGCTGAGCCAGACTGCGGATAGTATTTACCTGGCTACTGATACCGTATTGAATGGGATGGTGCGCGATTATACCGATAAGTGGCTGCAACAAGTGGACGTGGGCGTACAAAAGATGCTGACGAACGCCAAAACGAGTTTGACTGACGATCAATTAAAGAACTATATTACTACATTGGTGAGCAGAGATCTGGCCACCGCACTTAATCAGTTAATAGATCAATTACTCTATAAAATAAGGTCACCTGAATTTAAAAACAGTATAGCAGATTTGCGGTTGTTTCTGGATCTGCAAATGGATACTTTATCACGCAGTGCCACCCGTGGTGCAGTCTCTGTACTAAATGATTCATTACTTCCAAAAATCAACTTATTACTGGATAAAATAGTGGAGGAGCGGGATAGAACGCAAAGAGGCGTCAATTCGACGGTCTGGATTATTTTAATTGGTATAGCGGCTATTTTATTATTAGGCTTTTTAGCGCGCACGTTATACCTTAAATTCCAGTACCAGAAAATGTTGAAAGTGATTACTACCGAAGTAGATAAAATAGATTCGCAGGCGGTGTATGACCAACTGGTACGCAGCGTGAGTGAAAAAATGAAAGCGGAAGGTTTGGAAAAGATGCTACGGAAAGATATACTGGATGAAGAGGGTTTGATTAACCAACCCGAATGGCAGGATAAAAATGCCCAGGTGTTGCGCGTTTTGGTAGAAGAAGTAAAAAAATCCAAGTTGCCCGAAGCGGAAATAAAAGAAAAACTACAGGAAAAAGGCTTGGAAGAGCACTTTGAAAGCGTAAAACGCTCCCTGGAACCACCTAAGTGAGAATAATTAAGCAGGCATATAAACCGTAAAAGTGGCTCCCTTGCCAGGCTCGCCGCTTGCAATAATAAAACCATGATGGTGCTGGGCAATTTTTTTACAAATGGCTAATCCAATACCAGTGCCGGAATACTCATGCTTGCCATGTAACCGCTGGAAAAGTTCGAAGATTTTTTGGGCATACTGTTGATCGAAACCAATACCATTATCGCTGATTGTAATGGCATGATAGGCATTGGCTATATAAGAGGCAGGTTGTGCGAGTGTACTGCCGGGAACCAGTTTCGCCGTGATCCTGATCTCCGGCGGAATATCGGAGCGACTGTATTTCAAGGCATTACTAAGGATATTTTCCAGTAATTGCTGGAATTGGAAGGGTATAACCGGGAGCACGGGCAAGGGCGAGGCAATTATGACGGCTTTCTTTTCTTCTATAACTTCCTTCAATGAATTTATTACTTCCGCCAGCAGGTTATTCAGATCAGTATGTTCGAATATTTTTTCTGCTGAAGTAGTGCGCGAAAAAGCGAACAGTGCATCAATCAGTTTCTGCATGTGACCCGCTGAAGAAGAAATACGTTCCAGATAGTCTTTGATATTTTCCGGGAGGGCCTCACCGCCTCTTTCCTTGATAAGACTACTAAATACCTTTATTTTACGTACAGGTTCTTTTAAATCATGGCTGGCAATATAATTGAAAGCCATTAATTCCTGGTTACTGGCTTCCAGTTCCATGTTTTTCCGGGCCAATTGATTCCTTTGCAGTTCCAGTTCCAGCTCCGCGTTTTTTTCCTTCGATATATCACGAATAAAGAAAATAAAGACAGGTTCTCCCGCCCGCAGTGAACGAGCAATAGAAAGTGCTATATAAAATTCCTCACCGCTTTTTTTACAGGCCGTTATTTCGATATTTCTATTCAAAACACGGACTATGCCCGTTTCATGCCAGGGTGTTAGTTCCTGCCAATGCTGCTTCCTGCCATTGTGGGGTATGATCGTTCTTTCCAGACTTTTTCCGGTCACTTCCTCCGTAGTCCAGCCGAATATTTCTTGGGCTTTGGGATTCCATAGAAGAATATGACCGTCTTCATTAATTACAATCACTGCATCAGGGGCATTCGTGATCAGTTGCCGGAAAGTCTCCTCATTTTCCCTCAGTTGCTCGTGTAACAGCGCTTGCAGCGTGATGTCCTGGCAAGTACCGATTAATTTATAGGGTTTATTTTTTTCATCTACTAATACTTCCCCCTTGCCCTGCAGGATTTTAATGGTGCCGTTATCCAGCAGAATTTTCATGGTATAATCATCCATGTGCCGGGTTTGCAAAGCCCGCTGGATTTCCTGCTGGCGTTTCTCCCGGTCATCTGGATGTACCAGCGCAATAAAACGCTCGAACGTAATGGTTTCTGACTGTGGCTCTAACCCGAAAATACGATATAATTCGTCGCTCCAGGTTATATCGTCCTCATCAATAAACCAGTTCCAATTACCCAGGTGCGTAAGTGCCTGTGCTTGTTTATGTAGTTCCTCACTGCGTTCCAGGCGTTTGAGCGTATGATGACGCTGGGTAACATCCATTACAGTACCCTTCATTTTGTACGGTTTTCCCTCCTGAAAGGTGACAATACCGCGCGACCAGATCATCTTCTCTTGCTGACCCCTTCCATAACGGTATTCACATTCATATATTCCATCGCCCTGTATTGCTTTCTCAATAGCAGATCTTACTTTTATATGGTCGGAAGGGTGTACATTTTCCAGAAACGACATCAGATCCGTCGTGTCTTGCATTTTAAATATTTTATAGAGCTGTGGCGAGAAAGTAGAGTTGTTCCCAATCAGGTCCCATTCAAAACTTCCCATCTCTGCTATTTCCTGTGCTTCCTGTAATTGGTGATTAATAGTATCAATATAAAGATGGTGTTCATTTATTTTTTGCTGCTTCATTTCGAAGAGTATTTTATAACAGATCTCTTCTAAGGTGACCGTAAATTTATCTACCTCTTCCATTATATTTATATAGGTAGGAATATCAGTACTATACAGTGGTAAAAAATCGCGGAACGCTTTCCGGCGGGTAAAACTGATGGTTGATATATCTTCCACGACTACTTCACTGGACTGGATCAGGGGAAGCTGGTTTTCCGCCCAAGTCTTTATGCTCTTATCAATAAAATCCTGCATTTTGTTTTGAGAAAAATACTCCAGCAATTCTTCTGTTCCTTGTATGGAGAGGGCAATCAACTTTTCTTCCGGCATTCCTTCAAAGTACCGGAGCAGCGGCACGTTGACCTCCCGCGAAATCCGCAGTAAAGCCAGGGAAAATGCTTCCAGCTGGTGCGCCAGTAGAAAATGGGCATATTGCGGCAAATATTTAAAGGTCAGGCGTTCACCTCCGGTGGAGGTGCCTGATTCCCAGTTTGGTGTACTATTCGTCATAGGATGGTGTATTAAAGGCAAAAGAGCCACATGATCATGACCGGCAATTATCTTTGCAAAAAAAGCAGGCCATTGCTTTATTACACCGGCAATGGCCTCTGAAACAGCCGTTTTTGGCGTCTTCCCGTCACTTTTACCTTACTGATCTCTTTATTTTGGCCATATCCATTCATCAAATCGAATTTGCTACCCCTGAGTATGACGATGCCGTGCGTCTTCGTTATGATGTACTGCGTCGCCCGCTGGGCCTGGATTTCACGCCGGAACAACTGGCCACCGAATACGCGCAAATCCACCTCGCGGCTTATAATGAAGCTGGGCGATTGGTCGGTTATCTTAACCTGACCGCTGTGGACGAGCATACGGTGCAAATGCGGCAAGTAGCCGTAGTGCCCACGCATCAAGGCCGGGGCGTGGGCACCGAGTTGGTCCATCATTCCGAATGGGTGGCGCAACAGGCGGGTTTTCAGCGTATTATCCTGCATGCCAGGGAGCCTGCGGTTCCTTTTTATGAACGGTTGCAGTACATGATCGTCGGCGAACCATTTGAGGAGGTCACGATCCGGCACCGGCACATGGAGAAAACGTTGGCTACACCCGTCTGATCCGGGCCACTATCAACCTTTCGGCCACGGGCTTGTTTTGGATTTCTCAACCCGTTCCATCAGTATGCCTGCACCCGATCCTTCTCCTCCGCCCGCTCCCCTCGTGGAGGGTATAGACTATTACATTGAAAATGGCTATTGGGTATTCACGGAACATTTTCTGCGCCAGCGCGGCCAGTGTTGCGGCAGTGGTTGCCGGCATTGTCCATATCGGAAAAAGAAAGAAACAGGGATGAAATAGGGTAGTAGTGCCAGTGTTAGTTAGTCCAAAAATCCGGGATAACTGCTGCTCTGCCACATCATCATGTGGGTTTTCGGCCAGTAGGGCAACTGCACTTTTGTAAGGTCAAATAATTAATGGAATCCTTACAAAAGTTCGTTATGTTCTACTTCCCGATTTTCAGAAAAATCAACACCCCGCAGGAACTGGATGTTTTTGCCGAGACTTACACACGCTGCTCCGGCTTTAATGTCCCCCACGATTATTACGAATCCAATCAGGTCTTTGGTATTTGGTGGCAGAGCCGCATGGTCGGTGGTTTTGTGCTGGGTGCCGGGGACAGGCTACGTACGCTGGAGGTTTTTGCCGGGCCGGAGAGCCGCACTGCACTTTATGAGCATGTGCAACAAGCCATGCTGCATACCGAAATGTGCTGCTTCTGGATGACTCCGGCTTTCCACAAAAAAATCTGGTTGAACTTCTTCATCTGGTTTTGCGTGGCCTACGCTTTACGTGTATATGGCGCTCCGCAATTAATTTTCGGCACTAATTCCGCTCGCTTAGCTGCCTTGTACAGTGCTGCCGCCAAATGCCAACTCTTACATGCAGATGAAATTAATGCTAAACAAACCTTCATTTTTACCGGTCCGCGCAGAGATTGTCTGCTGGGAGTAGCCCAGATATTAGGGTATAAAATCAGAAGAATGATCAGGATGTCGGGTACGAACAAGAAAGTAAGGATACTTAAATGCCAGCCGGTCTGAATGTTTTGCCCTAAAACGCTGCCTGCACCCCCAGCCACCAGCGTCGGGCCGTCGGATAAGTGCTGCCCCGGTCAATACCAGGAGAAAGAGCATTACCATATCCACTGGTGGTACGGCCTCCGTTATCAGTGGGCCCTCTATCCGTCAGCCGCAATTCCGGATCAAGCCCGGCATATCGGGTAAGGGTAAACAGGTTTTGGGCACCGATCTGAAAGTGTAAACTATGCAGCCACTTGCTTTTATGCACCTCCACGCGGTAGCCCAGCGAGACATACTGCAAACGCAGGAAAGAAGCATCCTCCACTACTCGGTTGCTGAAACGGGTCTGTAAAAGGGTCGGATCATAGTAGCGGGTAATGACTCGATTCCAGGTGGTGAAAACAGGCGAATTGGATTCGTAGGCATTTCGATAGTAGTGGTATATCTGGTGTCCGGTCACGGCTTGCAGCAGAAAATTCAAGTCCAGATTTCGCCAGGTCAGTTTTTGGCTGAGGCCCAACTGCCAGCGCGGTTGCGCATCACCGAGCCGCGTTTGATCCTGCCGGTAATCCTCTATTTCCACGCCTCCAGTCAGCCCATCCCGGTCAATATCCTGGTAGGTTTGCCCGCCTTGTTCATTGATACCGGTGGCCACTGGCCCCCAAAAAGTGCCGATGGTAACACCGGGATATAACACCTGCAGGAAGACCCCACAACCGCAGGGGGCGCCCGGGATACCAGATAGCAGGGTGTCGGCCCCTTGCCCTGTATTTTCCAAAGTGCTCACGGCCGTAGTGGCCGATAGACCAATTTCCCAGGTCAAATCCTGATTATTGACCAACTGGTAATTCAGGGCCAGTTCGGTACCATGTCCGGCTATTTCCCCCGCGTTTTCAATCGTGGAGGAGGAAAAATTCGGTGGCTGCGGCTTGGTGACCCTTTGGATCAGGTCGCGGCTACGGTAGCGGTACCAATCCACGGAACCTTGTAAGCGGCCACCCCACAGGGAAAAACGGACATCCAGCGAATGCTCCGTAGTGCGTTCCCAGCCGAGTTGGTCATTAGGATTTTGCGTTATGCCAAAGGAAGGTACATACTGACCGTTGTAATAAAATAATGGCCCGGCATTGTAAAGCCGTTGATAGAGAGCCGATTGCGTCATTTCTGTGCCAGTGGTACCCTGGCCAACGCTTATTTTTAAATAATCTACCGGCCGGATTTGCAGCCACTTATTGACATCTACGCCGAGGGTGAAAGCCGGGAAAATACCCCAGCGTGTAACCGGAGACAGATTGGAGGAGCCCTCTTTACGCCAGCTGAATGTACCGAAGTAGGTATTCTGCCATTGCAAGCGCGCCCGGCCAAAGAAAGCGATCAGTTGACGATCAGATTGAAAAGTGTAGTTGTTATAGGCAGGATCGGAAAAATTCTGCAGCAAATCCCGGTATTGTTCCCAGGTTTTGCCCGTCCAGGTGTTGTCCAGCAGGCGGGTGCCAGAAATGTCGGCACCGCTTACCTGATTATGATACCAACCATAACCGGCCAGTAATTCTCCCTGCCATTCTCCGGCATCCAGGCGATAAGTCAGGGTGCTTTCCAGGGTTTTCTGTAGTGTTTTGTCGTGGGCGGCAGTACCCAGTCCGGCGACACCAGCACCACGGTATCTATTGAATGGGCTGTAGTATTCCAGGTTGTGGGTAGCCTTGGCTTGTTCCGATACCTGCACACTGGCGGTCAGATTGGGGATTATCAGCAGTTCTGCCCGGGCCTGTAGCAGGTGAAAATCGGTGCGTCCACTGTTTCGGTTTTGTTCAATGATCGCGATGGGGTTGAAATAATCAAACAAGGGTTTGTCCACATATCCACCGTAAGGCACATATTCAGCTTCGTCGCTGCGCACCGGGCTGGAAGGATTGGAAATTACGGCATACTTATAGGCATCTGGAAAGCCATAGTTGGCATTGCGCTGGCCCAAAGTGGCTCCGGCACTGATGTTCAGCCGGTCGCGCCAGAAGCGTTGGCCGAGCAGCAGACTGCCATTATATTGCTCAAAACCGCTTTCCCGCAGGATGCCCGTCACATCGCGGTAATGCAGTCCGGCTTTCACAAAACCGTGACCCAGCCCTTTGCTCACCGAGAGATGGTGGGCATGGCTAACGCCGGTCTGCAATACTTCGTCCTGCCAGTCTGTATTGGCCACAAAACCCGGCGAATAGTCCATGCCGCCGTTGGCAATAAATGCGCCCTCATTGAGTACGGTGTAGCGTTTTGCCGCCGACTCCACCGAGACCTGCCCTGCGTATTGAATTTTCAAAACATCCACGGAGGCCGGTTTGGTGGTAATGAGCACGACACCGTTGCTGCCACGTCCGCCATAAATAGCGGTGGAGGCTGCCCCGCGCAGTACGTCCACGGCGACAATATCGCTGGGATCTACGGCAAAAAGGTCCACGCCCGGCACACCATCCACCACATACAGTGGCTGGGTACTCCCATAACTCATCGTGCGCAGCCCCCGGATACGCGCATCCATCGCCTCATTGGGGTTGCTGCCCGCCCGCGCGACGGTGAAACCCGGCACCTGCGCCTGCCAGAGTTGGTTCCAGTCATTGATCTGACCCTGATTGAACTGACGGGTTTCCAGGTGGGTGACGGCACCATTGAAAGCCGATAATTCTTGCTGGCCGTAGCCGGTTTGAATCTGCGTGGAGGGCAAAGTGTCGGTGATTGGATTACCAAGTCTGATCGGGCCGGGTGGCAGGGAATCCAGATAAATTTGTGCCTGTACGGAAAAGCAGCCGCACAGTAGGGCGAGGAGTAAAAGTTGGCGCATGCGGGATTTGTTTTATTGGATGAAAATTCGGACAAATATAATTAGGGTTATACAATCAATTGCTTCCAGTTTTCCCAATTCCCTTTTTCGATATTTTCCCTACTTGCTCCAGGAGCCACTCTTTTTCGGAAAGGGCCGGTTCGGTTTCTATTTGTTGGCGCAGATTGGCTATTTCGGCGGGCTGGTGGGGATGCAGACGCAGCAAAGCCCGCGTAAAACGCACGATATGCAGGTAATTTTCCCGGTGATAACCCGCCGCCCGCTGCCGCAAAATGAAGGTATGCATGCTTTGCAAATGTGCGTCGAGGGCATCGAATTCGGCGGTTTCGTAGTAAATTTTCAGTTGCAGGGTTTTGGCATTCATGCTATTGATAAAATCCTTATAATCAGCCCGTTGCAAGTGGAGCAGAGCCGCACCATAGTCGCCACGGGTGTAGGCGACGCGGGCCAGATTGAGGCTGAAAGAGGCCTCGCGGTGTTTGCGCTCCAGGGCGGATTTGTAACGATAAATAAAGGCCTCCGCCCAGGCCACTTCCCGCAGGCGAATGGCCACGCCCACGATGTTGTTGTAAGCAAAACGCGAGAGTACGCCATTTTCGAGCAATAACTGGCGGTCGAGGGCCTCGTGGTACAAGCCGAAGGTGGCGCGGTACCAGGCAAGATCGCTGGTTTCGTTGCTTTTTTTAATACCAAAATTGATCGCCAGCAAATACAGCGCGCGCACTTCTTCCGGCGGAAACTGGTCGGCAGCATTGGACAGCGTTTCGCGAAAGCGGAAAAAATGCGTTTCAGCTGCCGGGTCAGCCAAAAAGTGGCAGGCATGGAAATACAGGGCAATCGCGGGAAAACGCAGCAAATCCTCCGTTTCCACATGACTGAAAATGGCCTCCAGCAACCCGAACCGATACTGCGTTTTGAACACCGCCTGATGCGAAAGTGAGAAACAGACGTGCCGGAGTTTGCGGGCAATGTAGGTCGTGTCCAGCAGATCGGAAATGACCTGCAAATTGAAGGCTTCATAGCGATTGGCCGCCGAAGCCGACTGAAATTGCTCCAGTTCCACCCGGTGCAGATCGTCGAAATGCTCGGCATGACGCCAGGGCTGCCGCTCCCGGCTTTGACGTGCTTCGCGCAGCGCAATATGGGCGTGTTTCGGCAAATTGCGCTTGCGATAGGCACTCGCCAGCCGAATTTTGGCGCGGTCCGCATCGGCGAATTTTTCCCGGTACATCCAGTAATGTTCCAGTAATTCTAATAGATCGCTGTGCGCCAGCCGCATTTTTTGCCCATCAAAAACGGCATTGGGATAGGCGGCTAAAAAGGATGCTTCCGGGCTGGGCGTATGCCGGTTTTCCAGACAGTCGCGCAGGTAATCAAACAAGCGCGGCAGCTGTTCTTTGCGGTTAAAAAACGGGGAGCGCACAAATCGGTCCAGGTCCCGGACTTCCGATTTTTGCAACGTGCTGAAAGCTTCCCAAAGCAGGGTAGTAGTCATTTTAAAAAAGCAAAAAGGCAATGAGCAAAAGGCAAGAGGCAAATAAGCAAAGGGCAAAAAAGCAAATGAAACGCAGTGACATCCCGATTTTTATCGGGAAAGCAACAAGCAAAAAGTCCAAATCTCACCTGCGCTCGATGTACCCTCCCCCTTTATGGGGGAGTAGGAGGGGGCTTACTCGCAAAGGACAAAAAGGCAAAAGAAGCAAATGTGGCAACCTAACATCTCACTTTTAGGTAAAAAGCACCCCTAAATATCCAACAAAGTATAATTTTAACTACAATAAAACCTTAAATAATTGATCCTAAATAACTTATAACTCATAACTCATAACTTCCGACTACAATCTTCATTTTTTGTTTTTGGTAGCCCGTACAGCGTTGTCCACCTTTGTCGTGTCCAATCAGGCACAACAAATTCCCGTACTCATGAAACATACGATCTACCACTTTTTGCTGCTTTTTTTCCTCGGGATCAGTGCTTCCTCTTTGCAGGCCCAATGCACCGTTCAGGCAACTCCAAGTACCACCCTCAATTGTGCGGTCAATCAGGTTACCCTGCTCACCACAGCCAGTCCAGCCAATGTTTCCTACAATTGGAGTGGCCCGGGGGGCTTTACCTCCACCGAACAAAACCCCGTGGTCTTTACCACCGGCCCGTATTCGGTCACCATCACCGATCCCACCGATGGCTGCACGGCTACGACCGAGGTGGTGGTCACCGGCAACCTTACGCTGCCCGTTGTCGCCATAGTCGGTGGCACCCTGACCTGCGTCACACCGATGGTAACGTTAGTCAGTACGTCCAATGTGCCGAATGCGACATTTCTATGGTCGGGCCCAGGTATTACACCGAATAATCAGAACCTGCAAAATCCAGTAGTGAGTGTTGCTGGCCAATATACTGTGACCGTAACTAATCCATTCAATGCCTGTACCAGCACTGCGTCGGTACCTGTCGCGGGAAATTTAGCGGCACCGGGCGTGATGGCGACCGGCGGAACGATCACCTGCAATCAGGCCACGGTGGTGCTTAGTGCGAGTTCCATTACACCAGGAGTTACCTTTTCCTGGAGTGGGCCTTATATTTGGGGTTCCACCCAGCAAAATCCAAGTGTCAGCAACCCCGGTACTTTTACGGTAGTGGTGACTGCCCAGAATGGTTGTACCTCCAGCCAGACGGTGACGGTGGATTCCATTGGAAATTTTCCGCAGATAAATAACCCTGTAGTCACTGCTCCGTCTTGTGCTAATCTTGCAGATGGAGCCATTGCTTTCACCCCCAGCGGAGGTACTGCGCCTTACACTTTTGCGTGGTCGGGGCCAAATGGTTTCACCAGCAGCGAACAAAACCTGTCCGGTGTTCCGGGTGGCACTTATACGCTGACCCTGACCGATGTAATAGGTTGCAGATCAATCCGTTCCCTTGCTTTAACTGCTCCTGCCCCCATTCTTATTAATCAGACCGGTGGCAATCCGGCGACTTGTTATGGTGAAAATACCGGTAATATTTCCCTAAGTGTTACCGGAGGCACCTCTCCTTATAATTACCTTTGGAACAATGGGGCTACCACTGCTAATTTGCAAAATCTGCTGGCCGGCAACTATATCGTGACCGTTACGGATAATAATGGTTGCGTAGCCTCTTCTCCACCGATTTTGATTGGCCAGCCCGCACAGATCGTTATTACCTCCTTTGTTTGCGAAAGTAGTATTACCGCCGTCGTCAGTGGCGGTTTTGCGCCTTACCAATATAGTTGGAGCGATGGCGAAAGCGGGCCTACCGCAAATCCGCAACAGCCTGGTCTGTACCACGTCACAGTACAGGATACACATGGTTGCTCGGCATCCGCCAGTGCTATCTTATCATCGGGCAATAATCCAAGTTGTACCCGGATTGTCGGGCGGATAGCATTGGATGAGAATAACAATTGTGTATCTGAACCGCCGGAAATTGGGCTGGGTGCCTGGTACGTAAAAGCCGAAGGCCTCAACGGGACTTTCTATGGGGTCACCGATAGTGCCGGTTACTATGATATTCGGCTGCTCCCCGGCAACTATACCGTATTTCCAATATCGCCTTCGTTGTCCTATCAGGTTTGCCTGCCCATTATCGGGGTCGTGCTGCAAGTCGGGGATTCCATACCCGTGTATTTTGCCGTGCAAGGGGCCAATCCCAACTGTCCGGCCATGACCATAGATGTAAGTACCATCAGCCTGCGGCGTTGTTTTTCTAATAATTACTATACACTGCACTATTGCAATAATAGTCCGGCAGAAGCATCAGATGCTTATATTCTGTTCACCCTGGACCCTTTGCTCAACATTGTTTCTTCACAAAGATCATATATTGCTTTGGGTAATAATGTCTTCCGGTTTGATCTGGGCTCGGTGGCTCCTTTTGAATGTAGTCAGTTCAATGTGTATGTGAATGTATCCTGCACGGCAGTCCTTGGTCAGACGCACTGCTCCGAAGCGCATATTTTCCCCGATACCCTGTGTGATTTCCCCAACCCGCTGTGGTCGGGGGCAGAAGTGGCCGTACGCTCCGAATGCGCCACCGATTCACTGCATTTTATATTGAAAAATACCGGCCTTGGGCCAATGACGGATCCCCTCAATTACATCGTGATCGAAGATGGTATCATGGGTCTGCAAGGCAACGCTGCTCCGCTGTTGGCGGGTGATTCCATGCTGGTCAGCGTACCGGCCAATGGCAGCACCTGGCGCATCGAGGCGGAACAGGTGGACTACTTTCCGGGTGAGTCCATGCCGGTATTGTCGGTGGAAGGATGTACTACAACCAGTTCATTTAGTACGGGTTATGTGCAGCAATTTGCTAGCAACGATGCCGATGCGTTCCTGGATGTGGATTGTACGGTCAATACGGGTTCCTACGATCCAAATGACAAACAAGGCCTGCCACTCGGTTATGGCCCGCAACATTACGTGCTCTCCGGCACCGATCTGGAGTACCTCGTCCGTTTTCAGAATACCGGCACCGACACGGCTTTCACGGTGATTGTCCGTGATACTTTGGCCTCCTGGCTAGATCCGGCGACGGTAGTGCCGGGCGGCAGCAGCCACCAGTATAAATTTGGCATAAATGGCGACGGCATCTTAATTTTTGACTTTCAAAATATTCTGCTGCCCGATAGCAACGTGAATGAAGCCGCCTCACACGGTTTCCTGAAATTTCGCGTCAGCCAGCGCCCCAATGTACCGCTGGAAACCGTCATCCTGAATCGTGCGGCGATCTACTTCGATTTCAACGATCCGGTGCTGACCAACACTACCGTCCACCGCGTAGGCGAGCGGTTCCTAATGATGGTTGGTGTCTGGCAACCTGCACAACCGGCTTACCAGGTGCAAATAGCCCCGCATCCGCTGCGCGACGCCAGTTGGCTGACTATACAGGGCTTGTCTGAACCAGGCGATTATCAACTACGTCTGTATGATGCAACTGGTCAGTTCATCGAGACGCTGAAGAGTGCTTCGCCCCGTTTTCAAATAGAAAAAACGGGCAAACCAGCGGGCATGTATCTGTTCCGGGTCGAGCAAAACGGCGTTTTGGTGGGCAGCGGAACCCTGGTGGCGCAGTAGGGGTGTTTTTTGTCATCTCGACGAGAATCGCCCACGTCACGGTGTACGCCGCGACGTGGACGGTTCCCAACAGAGTCTGTCCCGGTTTATCGGGAATGACAAATGTGAAGAGATATTGTGATAGATCACCGGGAGAATATTTGACAGCTGGTACAAAGGGAAACTAACCCTCCAAGCAACCCACTCCCGCGTCCTTGCGTCCATACTTCCAAAAATACCAATCTGCCATGCCACAGAAATCTATCTTCCTAATCGTCTTTTTTCTCCTCTTCATTTGCTCCGCACAGGCCCAGACCAATCCTAAAAAGAGCTTCGGCAGTCGCGCCCTCCTTGGCGTTCATTTCGGCACCGCCCGGGATTGGGAGAGCGAGCGGGACAATCGTTTTGAAACCACCAATTTCTGGGGTGCGCGGGCAGGCATTTCGATCACCGAGCGGTTGTACGCAGGCATTCAGGCGCGCAGTATGCAGGCCCGAAACTTCGAGACGCCTTGGCAGAGTTTTTACATGGCGGGCCTGTGGGGACGCGGTTATCTGATACATCCGGCCCTGCCGGGAAAACCGAACCGGCTGGGCGTTTTTCTGGAAACCGGCTTTTTGATCGGCAACTATTCCTTTGATAATAAGAATTTCATAGAGTATTATGTCCGTCGCTCCGGCCGTTGGTATATCCCCATTATGCTGGGTGCAGAGCTGCGCCTGATAAAAAACCTGACCGCAGAAGCTGGTCTGCAACTTTACTACAACAATGGTCAGAACTGGGACCAATACGGCTTTGGTTATGCCAGTATTGGGCTGAATTACCATTTGGGAAAAGAGTAGCCACAAATTTATATTACCGGGGTAGGGAAGCGAATGCAGGTTCTCCACCTTTCTTATACCTTGCGCAAAAATTAACTTCCAGCGCATGACCCGCTCTATTTTTTCCCTGCTTGTTATCAGTCTTTTTCTGGCTATTTCCTGCCAAAAGCCTCAACCACCTGCCGCCGCCGCTGCTGCTCCCGAACGCGAACTACGCCACGTGGTTTTGTTCAAATTCAAAGACGGACTTCCCACCGATACCATCCATGCTATTGAAATGGCATTTGAGGGACTAAAAAAGGAAATTCCGACCATTCGCCACTTTGAATGGGGCCTCAACAACAGCCCCGAACAACTGGCTCAGGGTTATACCCATTGTTTTGTGGCCACGTTTGCTTCCGAAAAGGACCGCGACGACTATCTGCCCTCGGCACCCCACCAGGCATTTGTGGCCAAATTTGCCAAACCTTACGTGGACAAAGTGTGTGTGGTAGATTTCTGGGCCAGTAAATAGCATGACTTAAGACATCGAAAATAAATGTATGAAACTACATGATTGTGTAGCTGCATTGCCTTATATCTTTGTCAGATATTATAACTGATGTTACGCACCGAATGCGTTGAAAACGTGGCTTTGTAAAAATAAATACCCGCTATATCCCATGTCCCTTTTGCGCACCCTTTTCGCTACGCTGTTTTTATGGTTTTTCACCACGCTTGCGTTCGCTCAAAACGTCAGTGACTGCATGACCGCCTTTCCACTTTGCGACCAGACTTTCCGACATTTTGAGGTCACCAAAGGGATAGGCAAGGTCCACGATACGCCCATCATACCCTGTTTCACCAATGGTAAAAGCATGGGGGAGGCCGAAGAAAATTCTACGTGGATTTATTTCAAAATACAGACTGGCGGACAATTAGCCTTCACCATTACGCCGGATAGCATTCACGATGATCTTGATTTCGTCTTGTTCCAATTGCCGGAAGACGGAAATTGCGAGCAGAAAAAATTCGTTCGTTGTATGGCGGCTGGCGATAGTCAGAAAGCGCGAAAAAATCCTTGCATGGGTCCAACCGGACTGCGACCCAAGGAAAGAGACATCTATCAATCGGCGGGCTGTAATGATAGCAACGACAACAACTGGTTGAAACCACTGGATGCCGCCGCCGGAGAAAAGTACGTGCTACTAATCAGTAATTTTACCGCACCCAACGGGTTTACCATTCGCTTCCAAGGTACGGCAGTGTTGGTCCCTTGTGAGCCGGAGAAAAAGGAGTAATAGAAAACTATGTACTTTTCTATAAAAAATAAGCACTTCCAACCAAACCACCTGCACCTATGCCCCTTTTTCGCGCCCTTTTCGTTATCCTATCTTTTCCACTTTTTACTACGTTTTCATTCGCCCAAAATCTCGGCGACTGTGTGACCGCTTTTGCCGTCTGCGACCATGCTTTTTTACATTTTCAGGTCAGTGAAGGCCGGGGATATGTGGAGGACACCAATTTGCTACCCTGTTTCCTGAACGGGGAGAATCTCGGCGAACCCGAAAAAAATTCCACCTGGATGTATTTCAAAATCCAGACCGCCGGTCAGTTATCTTTTGCTATTGCCCCCGATACTGCCACTGACGATCTTGATTTTGTGCTGTTCCAATTGCCGGAAGACGGGAATTGTGACCTCAAGAAGCCTATTCGCTGCATGGCCGCCGGTGATAGTCGCACAGTCCGAAAAAGTCCTTGTATGGGCGCAACCGGCCTGCGCAATCCCGAAAAAGATACTGAAGAAGACGCAGGCTGTAGTGATCGTGATGACAACAACTGGTTGAAACCACTGGATGCCGCTGCCGGAGATAAATATGTGCTGCTGGTCAGCAACATCACCGCGCCCAACGGATTTAAGATTCATTTCAAAGGCACGGCAGGGTTGGTACCTTGTGAAGTGGCGAAAAAAGAATAAGGGGAACCGCATATTTTTCTATAAAAAGTAAGCATTTTCGACTAAATCATCTGCACCCATGCCCCTTTTGCGCCCTTTTTCTATCACCTTGTTTTTGTTGTTTTTTACAAGTCTAATTACTGCTCAAAGTTGCAGCGACTCCATCACCGCCTATCCGCTTTGCAGTCAGGTGTACTTGCATTTTGTCATCGCCGAAGGCATTGGCAAAGTGGTGGATGCTCCTCATGTACCCTGCCAGACCGGCGATAACCCTGGTCAATGCCATTTATCCGCCCGGTAAATATGGGTGCTGCTCAATGGCGAACTGGTCAATCATATTGACATGAACCGCTGGATTTCGGGCAGCCAGAATCTTGATGGCAGCCCCACTTCACCTTGGTTGAACAATCCTTTTGCGACGCTATCACTGCATGGTCATATTGGTTTGCAGGGCAAATACGCGGGTACTCCGATCTGGTTCAGGAATATGAGAATCAAGACTTTATGAGGGTTTGAAAGAACAGTACGGCGAGCTGGTGGTTTTTTTGAAAAATGTGGTGAAAGCGGATGCGGGAAGTTGGTATTGGTGAAGGAGTAGCGTCAAAACGTCACCTGCAAAGAATCCCGCATTCCATCATGTTTCACATCATGTTCCGACCAGTAGGCCTCCATGCGCGTCGTTTTCAAAGTGCCTTTGCTCATTAATTTTCCATTATCCAGTTCTTCCCAGCCCAGAATCCGGTAGGGCGAAGCGGATTCAAAACGGATGGCCAGGCTACGTGGCATATCTTCGTAAGTCAGGCGCAGGGTGCTCTCGCGGTCGCCTTTTTCCAGGGCTACATTAGCGGTATGCGTTTTAAAAGGCTGGTGCCGGAAACGCAAATACAAAGTGGCCGGGATGATCTGCACTTTTCCCAGGGGCAGGGCCGCCGGATCAATGCGCAATTTGGTCCATAATTCATCTTCCAGCAGGGTTTGCGGCAGCCGCTGGTCGCTATCGCCTTCCGTTTCGAAGTAAGAAAACTGTCGGATGCGATAGTCCTTTTTCTCTAAATTAATTTGGGTAAATACATGTCCGCACCAGTCCTGCACGGTGCTGGTGGTTTTCAAAGTAGGGGTACCATCCACGGGCGTAAACACCGATTCCATCACGGAATAGTCATAAATGCCGGTATGAAAACGGCGGACGCTATTGAGTTTCAGCACCGGCACCCGGTCGTTGCCCGCCTGATCGGGATTATCTAATTTCACCTGTTTCTGGCGCGATAAATCCTCGGTCACGAAGATGTTGACCTGCTCAGCGGGCCGTAACTCTCCATAGCGTTCCTGAGTGACGGTGTAGGAACTGAGTTCGGCTTTGCCCTGGTACCAATAGTCTTTGAAGCCCATCGTCATGGGATTGGAAGTCAGCGTGGGAGTTGGGGAAGCCGCCGGAGTGGAGGCATTTTCGGGGGCGTGGCCACACTGGGAAAAGAGGAGCACAGCCAGGCAAAAAAGCGGCAAAGAGAGCAGACGGGTCATAAGAAAATGGGCAAGAAGCAAAAAAGGTAAAGAGCAATAGGCAAATGAGGCAAAAAAAGCAAAGGGCAATACGCAAATGGAACGCAGTGACATCGCGATTTTTTATCGGGAAAGTCCAAATCTCACCTTCGCTTGATCTACTCTCCCCCCTTTATGGGGAAGTAGGAGGGGGCTTAGGCAATAAGCAAAGATATTATCAACAGAACAACCGGAAACGAAAAACGATCAGCGCCGACGGTAAATTTCTACCCAAACTCCGGCGTGGGTTTGCCGAAGTTGTAAATCCCATTCTTGTTGCAGTCGCTCGTGGTCGGCGGCGGACAAGTCGTTGAACACATTGGACGCGAAGATATAGGTATTTCGCTGCCAATCCAGCTCCGCAAAGCGACGTTGATCGCCGTTCAGCAGCAGATTTTCGCCGGTATTCAAATTAGGAAAAGCCGAGCCCACCGTTTGAAAATCTACCCCTTCTTTTTCTAAAAAAACGAGGGCATCCGCCCGCAAGCGATGATAGGGTTGGTGGGCCAACGTACTATCCCAATCCATTGAAATGCCAGTAGGATAGACCCACAAATTGCCAGTGGCCATAGCCACGACGAGCATGATGCACAGCCATTCTTTGGTTTTTGGGCTCCAATTAACTGCACTAATCCATTGAAAGACAAGTAAATGCAAGGCTAAAAATCCTGGCAAAAAATAACGGTGCGCCGATAAATTATGGTATAACACCGCCGAAGGAGTCAGCAACAACATCAAACTGAGGAACAATAATAACCAGACCAGATTCAGCGATGATATTTTAAATTTTTCTTTACTAAGCCAAAATTTTCTTAACAAAAACAATAGTACTAACCACTCAAAAATGCGTCCAAAATCCAGCCATCGCCAGGCTACCACGGCCAGATTACGCAGCACCCCCCAGCCCTGCACTTGTGCAAAAGCCGGTGCCCAGGCCGAACCCGGATGGTAGCCAATCCAGCCCGTAGTCTGCCAGTGCCAGCCCAAAAACCAGCCAGCGAAAGCGAAACCCGGCAAGAAAGCGAATACGGAATACGGAATACGGAATGCGGAATATTCGCGTATTCCGCATTCTGCAATCCGCATTGCAAAGAGCCAAACAAGCAGGGCCGCACTGGTCATCATACCGCGCATACTGATGGCGCAGAGGCCCAGTATGCCGAGCGCGAGGAAAAACGGGCGTCGCTCCAATATACTGACCACGGCCAGCAGGAAGAAAAAAACCAGCACCACATCCGGGCTGACCAGCGTCATTTGACCGGCCAACACCGGGTCGAGTAAGACAATTGGTAAGAGCCAATAAGGGGAAAGGGGAGGAGAGGGGAGAGCGATTCGCTGTGCCAGGCGGTGTAGCAATGCTACAATACCTAATAGAAAAGGCAGCATTGCCCAGTGACTGACGGGCAGGGTTTTGCCAAAAAACGTCCAGATACAGGCGAGATAAAACCCAAAAACGGGCGGATGACCGCTGTCTATTTCCGGGGGAAGCGGCGTCCAGCGGAGACCATTTTCATAGAAATGATGGGCGTGTTTGGAAGCCAGTTGCACCGTATCCCAAAAGAAAGGATCGTGCTGCACCGCCCAGACCAATACAATAATAATGATGAATGATAAATGATGAATAATGAATGAAAATACAGATTTCGGAAAGTGCATATTTGTATAACTCATAACTCATAACTCATAACTCATAACTCATAACTCATAACTCATAACTCATAACTCCCTTAGTGTAATTTACTACTTATCAGTCTTAAAAACTCACTCCGCGTCTCGTCATTCCGAAATTCGCCCGTAAAAGCCGAAGTAGTGGTAGCACTGTTTTGCTTTTGCACACCGCGCATCATCATACACATGTGCCGCGCTTCTATCACGACCGCCACGCCATGCGGCTTTAAAGTTTCCTGGATCACATCGCGTATTTCAATAGTCAGGCGCTCCTGCACTTGCAGGCGGCGGGCAAACACGTCCACTACACGCGGCAATTTACTCAGACCAACAATATAACCATTGGGAATATAAGCAATATGGGCTTTGCCAAAAAAAGGCAACATGTGGTGCTCGCACATAGAATATACCTCGATGTCTTTTACCAGCACCATTTCACTATAATCTTCTTTGAACATGGCTGAACGCAGTATCGCCTCTGCATCCTGACCATAACCTTGCGTCAGATATTGCAGGGCTTTGGCAGCGCGTTCCGGCGTTTTTTCCAGTCCTTCACGCTGTACATCTTCGCCTACGCCAGTCAACATGGCCTGATAATTCACGATCAGCCGTTCGGTCAGCGCATCATCGTATTGCTCGGTTTTCTTGTAAGCCATTTTTTTAAATAATGTGGTCAATAAAAAATAATGTGGACAATGAAAAACTAATGAGGCCAATGGGGAAAATAATGTGGTCAATGTAAAAAAATAATGTGGCCAATGTGCATCACATTTATCACATTTTTCTTATTGACCACATTCCTTTTATTTATCACATTGGCCACATTTCCCTTATTGACCACATTTATTACATTGACCACATTAAAAAATTATTCCCCGTAATATTCGGCGTAGATCGTCTCGGTTTCCCAAAGTTTGATGGCGTGCAACTGGCAAGTCTGGTCGGCCAAAGCAGGCACCAATCGCTGCCAAATGAGCATAACAAGGTTCTCCGTAGTTGGTTGCATTCCAGTCGGGATGAACTCCACGTCGAGATTGAGGTTGCTATGGTCGAGGTGGTCGGTGACATGCGTATGGATGAGCTGGCTGAGTTTCTTCACATCCATGACAAATCCGGTGCGCGGATCGGGCCGACCTTTTACCGTGACGTGCAGATTATAATTGTGGCCATGCCAGTTTTTGTTGGCGCATTTGCCAAAGGCTTCCCTGTTTTCCTCTTCCGTCCATTCTGGCACCCAAAGTTTGTGGGCGGCATTGAATCGTTCGATACGTGTGATATAAACCATTGCTATTGGCTGATAAAAGTTAATGATGGCCGTTTAAATGCTTGATGACCAATTATTTAAACAAGACTTGTTCCTTAATAGTTGCCGGTGTTATCTATTCAAAGTTTTTGCTTTGAATCGGTGCGCCGACAAATACGGTCGCCTGTCATCGGGACGATCCGCTAAAGAGGGCGCAAAATTAAGCCGAAAATTTGTTTGGTGCATGGTTGGTCAGGCGCATCCTGCCGAAGAATTTGCTTTCCCGAAGGAAAAACTGGGATGTCACTGCGTAAGCCCCCTCCGACTCCCCCATAAAGGGCAATGTCGTTGACTTAAGGAATGGAGGGCGGAATTTATTCCGCTTCTTATGGTCTTTCCACGCTTAGGCGGAATAAATTCCGCCCTCCATTCCAGCGTCTATCCTTAGGTCAACGACATTGCCATAAAGGGGGAGGGTACATCGAGGGAAGGGGAGATTTGGACTTTCTTGATGAAAAATCGGGATGCCACTGCGTTCCATTTACCTCTTCCTCATTTTTTGCTTATTGCCCTTTGCTTTTTTTGCTTGTTGCCCATTTGCTTATTGCCCTTTGCTTTTTTGCCTCATTTGCCTCTTGTCTTTTGCCTGTTCATCCGCACAGGTTTCGGTTTTATCTAAAAATTGAGGTTGCCCGGCGTTGATTGAGTTGTTTTGCCCTGCTATGAAATCCCGGCACTTGCTCGACAGTATCTACCGTTTCCTCAACCGGCGGCCCGTTTACCACGGACTGTTCTGGATGGTTTTGTTTGCCATGATGGTCGGTACGGGCAAAGGGCCGGAAATGAGCTGGTTGCAGACGATTGGCAATGAAATGGTGGGGCTGATTTTCTTCGCTTTGCTGGTCTATTTCAATCTGCTCTACCTCGTGCCGAACTACCTGGCGCGGCAGGCTTTCTTTTATATCGGTCTGGTGCTGGTGGCCTGTGCGGTGATTACGCCCATCGAAGTGCTGGTTTTATACCTCAAATACGCCGATCAATCGGTCTATCGGGCGGAACTGGTGCAGCAGCAATCGGAAATATTTTTGTCTAATGTCATGGTTACGCTGCTCTCCACAGTGCTACGCGTCATCATGGATTGGTGGAACTACCAGAATGAAAAACAGGTGTTGCTCACGCAAACCATGCAGTCGGAATTGCGTTTTTTGAAAAGCCAGATCAATCCGCATTTTCTGTTCAATACCCTGAATAACCTCTATGCCCTGACCCTGAAAAAGAGCGATAAGGCCCCGGAAATCGTGCTGAAACTGGCCGAAATCATGCGCTATATGCTCTACGAATGCAACGAGCGGCAAGTGCATTTGTCCAAGGAAATTCATTATATCCACAATTATCTCGACCTCGAGCGACTGCGTCAGCCCAAGGATGCCGACATCCGGTTTACGACCCAGGGCAGTATCAGCGAACAATTGGTAGCGCCTTTGTTGTTTGTGCCGTTCATCGAAAACAGCTTCAAACATGGTCTGAACAATCAGGTCGGCAGCGGTGGATTTGTGCGTTTGCATTTGGCCGTGCAGAACGAAGACCTCGAATTTTTTATTGAAAACAGCAAAGCCGAAGCCCTGCCCCGCCAGGATCATCCGCGCAGCGGCGGCATCGGCCTCAGTAATGTGCGCCAACGCCTGCAAATATTGTATCCTGAACAATATACCCTGACCGTGCAGGACGAACCCCACCGCTATGCTGTTACCTTGCAACTAAAAATGAGCTGAGACCTTTTCTGAAAATAAAAGTTTGATTTTCAAAAAATTATGCTGCTTTATTGCGCATAGTTGGTTTTCCGCCATACGGCATTCAGAAAAAATCCGCTACCTTAGAGGCTGTTTTAAAACGCTCTCACCGGGCGTAAAGTCCCGCCTTTTGAAAATCAAAACAGAAACCGAAACCTAACTTTCTATGCTGCGTGTACTAATCGTTGATGACGAACCCCTGGCACTCGATGTGCTCGAAACCTATCTCCAGCAAATGCCTGAGCTGGAACTTGTAAAACGGTGCAGTAATGCGCTGGAAGCCAATGAGGCCCTGAAAACCCACGAAATTGACCTGATGTTCCTCGACATCCAGATGCCGCAACTGACCGGCATTGATTTCGTAAAAACGCTTTCGCATCCGCCTATGGTCGTTTTCACGACCGCTTATCCAAACTACGCCATCCAGGGTTTCGACCTGAATGCGCTGGATTATCTGCTCAAACCCATTTCCCTCGAACGCTTCGTGAAAGCAGTGAATAAGGCCGTGGAACACCATGATCTGACCCATCGGGAGACGGGTGGAAGCAATGGTGTGGTCCATGCGCCCCAACCCAGCGATCTGCTCGAATTCTTTTTCGTCAAGGCCGACAAGAAGCTGGTGAAGGTCAATTTCGACGATATTATTTACATCGAAGGGCTGAAAGACTATGTCATCATCCGGCTGCTCAACGGGCGGGTGATCACGCTGCAAACCATGAAAAGCCTGGAAGACCGGCTGCCACAGCATCGTTTCCGGCGCATTCACCGCTCCTATATTGTCTCGCTGGATAAGATCATGGCCATCGAGGGCAACATGGTGGAAGTGATGGAAAAAGACAAACCCAAGCTGCTCCCCATCGGCAAAAACTACCGCGACGAATTGCTGATATTAATTGAGAAAAACAGACTTTAAAAGAAGTATGAACTATGATGTATGAACTCGCCGCTTACAGTTCATACATCATAGTTCATACTTTATAATTGCTTCTGCAACGCTTCAAACGTGGGCAGGTGGCGGTGGTGGTACATGGCCAGTACCTTTCCGTCTTTTAAAACCACTACGCCCGGATTGGCGCGAATAATGGTTTTCAGCAACTTATCATCCGCTTTATAAAAAGGATAATTGGCCCCCACTTTTGTTTTGAAATCGCCCGCTACTTCGCTATCTGCGTAGGTGGTGATGGCATACACTTTCCAACCGGCTTTGGTGGCCGCATCCGCCAGCGGATTGATGCCATTCTGGAACATCTGGCCATAAGCCACCGTGGGCAGGAATACAGTCCGCTCCACTTTTTTCGGTTCCAAAGAAGCCATCATGCGCTGTACGGTGATTGAATCGGCGTTAACGCGCACCGTATCCATCGTCCAAACGGTGTCCTGTACCACCACGGTTTCGGTCTGTTTGGAACCGTCCAGGTGGTAAGCGACGATCATCAGGCTGTAACCCGGTTCGGCCAGCAGGTCATCGGTGATCTCGCCATTCTCACCGTCTTCCACCGCAAAATCGCTGACTTTGGTTTTGGCAATTGGCTGCCGCTGACCATCCACTATGACGTACATATCGGTTTGGATTTGGTCTTTCACCGACCAGCCCTGATCCTTGGGATAGGTTTTCAGGTAGGTGTATTTATTGGGTTCGGGTTCCATATAAGTGACCACCTCGCCAGTGTTTTTGTTGGCCAGCACCCAGCCCAGAATGTCGGTTTTGGCACTGCCTTCCAACTCCTTGCGCTCGCGAACATTGGCCCCGATCTTGAATGGGCGAAAGTCCACCATTGGCAGATTCCAGTAGGTATTCTGGATACAGAAAATCAGCGAAACAGCGGTCGCCACAGCCATGACGCCATCGCGGGCGCGGCTCGTCCAGAGTTGGTGCATCCAACGCGAGCGAAGCAGGAACATCAGCGTCGGCACCATCAGCCCTAGGTCTTTATAGAAAGAAATGCGCGGGTCCAGTTTGATAAAATCACCAAAACAACCGCAGTCGGTGACGCGCATCTGGGTTTTCACGTACGGCCCCCACTGCGCAAAATCGAAGAAATTAGCCTCCGAAGGCACGAAACCGGTGAGGTAAGTGAAGCCGGTGAGAAAGGTGAAAAACACCATGACCAGGAAGAGCAACCAGGCCGTCAGCCGTGGCCGCCAGCCGAGAATGAGGGCCAGACCCAGCACCATTTCCAGGATAATCATGGTGATGGAAAAGCCGTTGCTGTACTGCGCCATGAAGGGAAACATGGGAGCCAGGCCCTTGAACACGTTGGTCAGCCCGCTGAAAGTCGTCTCGAAAGCCTCGAAATAATCCTGCATTTTGTAGGCCGTCCCGATGGGGTCCACGGCTTTGACCAGACCGGAAAAAATAAACCAGACGCCCACGAAGTGCTGGAGAAAAGTCCAGAGCACGTTTTTATGGCGTTTGGCCCATATTGTGAGGGCCGTCAGCACCGCTCCGGCCAGGGCAAATTGAAACAACAAGGAAGTAAGAGAAGTCATGAGTAGTTACTGGTTATTAGTTAATTGGTTATTGGGTTGATAATCAATACTTTGTTTCCTGTAACCGGATCAGCGCGAATACCGCGTAATTAATAATGTCGCGGTAATTGGCTTCCAGGCCTTCGGATACCAGCGTTTGGCCGGCATGGTCTTCTATTTGTTTTATACGCAGCAGCTTCTGCAAAATCAGATCGGTCATACTGCTCACCCGCATCAGTCGCCAGGCTTCGCCGTAGTCGTGGTTTTTGGCTTGCAGCAGGCGCAGGTTTTCTTCAAAATGGTGATTATATAATTGCGCTACGCGTTTGGGATCGAGTTCCAGGGATTCGGTGGCAGGCAATTCCAGTTGGATCAGGGCCAGAATGCTGTAATTCACCAAACCCATAAACTCATCGGTTACCGGATCGGCCACTTTTTGTACCCCTTTTTCTTCAATACTGCGAATGCGTAAAGCTTTGATATACAACTGATCCGTGATGCTGGCCGGACGCAGAATACGCCAGGCCGTGCCATAGTCGGCGGTTTTCTTTAAAAACAGGTCGCGGCAGTGCTCGACAACCGCCCGGAATTGTGCAATGGTTTGTTCCATAATAATAGGTCTTCCAGCTCCGTGCAGAGCATGGAAGACGGGCAAAGATAGAAAAGTTGATTTTTGGACGGCAGAGGGTTTGTACTTCTTTAACGATTTTTCGCCGTACCGCCGATCCCTGATCGGCGTTGCTTGGGTTGTCGCCGATCAGGGATCGGCGGTACGTCAATGCCAGTGCGGCACCAAAATACCCGTCGCCGCACCCACCACCAGACCCGCCACCACATCAGAGAGAAAATGTTTGCCGCCACGCATCCGCAGGTAACCCACGGTGGCCGGGATGGCGGCGGCAGCCGTCCAGACTACGGGTTTCCAGCGGGAATCAGGGTGATAATCCGTCCAGATTTTAGCGGTCGCAAAACTCATCGCCGCCGTGGTGGACGTATGACCGGAAAAGAAGGAGCGGCGTGTATCGGCTTCGAGTTTGGCGGCCAGCGGCGCATTCGGATTGTAGGCGAGGGGCCGGGTACGATGCACCAGTTCTTTGGTCAGACTGGTCAGAGCGAGATTGACCATGAAAACCTCCCCGACCACTACCACCACCTCCGGAGCATCGCGCCGAATGTTACGATCCGCCAGCAGCACCGCCGGGAGAAGCATCGAGCCATACAGGACCAGGTCACTGCCATGTTGGGCCGACACGGAATAATGATGCAATGCATAGCGGTCGAAACGCGGCACCCGACTGGCATCCAGCGCACCGATTTGGGCGGGCGTAAAGGCAGGCGTGTGTGATTTCAACAGGTATGCCGCCCCGGTCACTGCTACACTGCCACCGACCCAGCCCGCCTCCCGGCCAAGATGCAACTGATAGGGCGATTGGCCTAACACACTGCCCGACAGGAAACTAAAAGTTAAAAAAAAGAATAGATTTTTCATATTTTTTTGACACAAAAAGTTTTTATTTTTTGAATACTGCTTACTTTTGTCGCTGCTACTTTGTTGGGCAATTTTTTACGTCCCCTGACTGGCCAGCAACCAACTTCCTACTTACATCGAAGCAGAACCGCATGAAAAAAGTCATCGGCTTAGGCGGCATTTTTATCAAATGCCGCGATCAGGAACAGACCCGCGCCTGGTACAACAAACACCTGGGCATCCACCTCGAAACCTGGGGCGCGCAGTTTCACTTCGCGGATGATCCCAACCCAGCGGCTTATTCGGCCCTTAGTTTTTTCAAGCGAAGTACGGACTATTTTACGCCATCGGAGCAGCCGTTCATGATCAATTTTCGCGTGGCCGACTTGGATGCACTGGTGGCTGATCTGCGTGAAGCGGGCGTCGAACTGATTGGGGAGCCGGAAAATGAGGAATTTGGCAAGTTTGCCTGGGTGATGGACCCAGAAGGCAATAAGATCGAGTTGTGGGAACAGCCTTTGGAAGAAAACAAATAGCACAGGCCGTACAATGACATTCCGCTTTGCAGTAAAGAACGCAGGCCCAAACCGGCATTTTATTTCCCGGTTTTTTCGGCTAAAAACTTCAAAATTTCCGGCCAGTCATCTGGCTGGAACGCCGTCCAGTCGCCGTGTTTGCGAAACCAGGTAGCCTGCCGTTTAGCATAATTCCGGGAATGTTGTTTGATTTGCTCAATGGCGGCTGCGCGATCAATCTGTCCGGCAAAATAGTCGAAAAACTCCGTATAACCCACTGTTTTCAGGGCCGTTCGGTCGCGAAAGGGCAGCAACTGCCGGGCTTCCTCTTCCAGGCCCGCTGCGAGCATGGCCTCTACACGGGCATCAATTCGCGCATACAACTGCGGGCGGGGCACTTCCAACAATAGATAAATGGGCTGAAACGGGCGCGGCTTTTTTTCCTGGGTCAGAAAAGCAGAGTAGGGTTGTCCGCTGGATAAAGTGACCTCCAGCGCACGTCGCAGCCGCGCGGGATTTTGCTGATCCGCTGCTGCAAAATACTGCGGATCATGCTGCGCCAGTGCTGTTTGCAACCATGACAATCCACCACTTTTTTCGCCCTCCGCTACCTGGCTTTTCACTTTCTCGGACACCTCCGGAAACGTATCCAGCCCTTCACAAACCGCCCGCAGAAACAGCCCGGAACCACCCACCAGAATAGCCACTTTTTTTTGCTGAAAAATAATGTCTAACTGTTGCAGTACTTCCCGCTCATAGTCTCCCACATTAAAATCCTGCGTAATATCCAGAAAATCAATGAAATGGTGCGGCACGGCAGATAATTCTGCTGCGGAAGCTTTCGCCGTCCCAATATCCAGCCCACGATAGAACTGGCGACTATCCGCCGAAAGTACCTCCGTACCGAAGTGCTGCGCCAGCCGGATAGCGAGTGCTGTTTTACCAGTCGCCGTGGCACCGCCGATAACGATGAGGTAGGGTAGGGAGGACATTGAATAAAGTTGATAAATACTACATTTTCACAAATTTCCCGGTCATCACCCGACCACCCGAATGAACCGAAATACCATACATCCCCTCTGGAAGGTCGGCCACCCGCACTTCCAGCGGCGCTTCATTGGTAGTAGATTGTTGCAGCACAAGTCCGCCCTGCATATTATAGATCAGCACGCGGAAAGTACCTTCGCCGGGCAGTTGGATGGATAGCCGGTCGCGCACTGGATTGGGATAGACCTGCAAAGTAGTGGAACTGGCTTCTGAAACGCCGACCACGGCGGCATCCACTACTGCATCAATGGCACGCAACAAAGAATAAGGCGCAAGATCACCAAAAGCATCCTGCCCGACTTCCCAGATCATAATACCGGAGGTTTCTGCCAGTGCCAGTTCCGTTTTAGCCTGAATAGTCGGAATGCCATTCCAATATTTATCGCCGTCCTGGTCGAGTTGGGCATTGGCGAGGTTTTCATTGACAATTGCGCGATAGGTAAACGCATCTACCGGACTCACGCCGAAATCATAACCATAAAACGGCACACCCAGCGTCAGTTTTTGGGCCGGTACACCCTGGTTTTTCCAGTAATTAATGCACTGTTGCGCCCAGGGGTAGGGCGAGTGCTGGCCGGGATTGGACGCATCCCAGGGGCCGGTGAGGTCATAGACCATCATATTCACCCAATCGAAGGCAGCCAGCGCGGCGGGCGTAATCTGTGGGTAGCGATAACCACCGGGCAGGGCCGTCGTGAGCGGAATATTCAGCGGGGCGAGGGCGGCTTTCAGTTCCAGGATAAAGGGGCTGTACCAATCCTGCACATATTGCCACTCCAGATCAATATCCACCCCATCCAGGTGCTGGGCCTGCACGTATTGCACGATTTTTTGAATAAATGTCGGGCGATTGGCGGGCAGGGCCAAGTTATTCCAGTTGGCCTCCGAGGTCGGCGTAAGGTAGCCACCCGCCAGCGAGATGAACACTTTGCAGCCTTTTTGATGGGCTTTGATCACCGCAGGCGCAATATTCACGCCTTCTACGGAAAGATTGCCCTGTGCATCGGGATTAGCGAAAGCGATATTGACGTGGGTCAGCCGCTCGAACTCGATGTCGTTAAGCCAATCGAACTGATAATGTGGCAAATAGCCGACTACTTTAAAAGACTGAGCGAAAGTGGTTTGCAGAGCAAATAACAAGAGAAAAGGTAGAATTTTTTGCATCGGTGGGCAGGATGGTGGATGAAAAGAAACATGGACGAAGGTAGGAATTTTGTATTACTCCCACACCTTCCATATCCCCAGCACATACGCCCCCGCGCCATAGCCCACCATCGGAATAGACCCTTTATAGAGCCGCTTTTCAATCAATTCGCAGAGGCCGCACTTCCCGCTGCAAATGATAGATCAATAGACCTAATTTACCTTTGTTTAGTTTATATATTTCCAGTGCATCCCAACTACTGGACATTTTCAAACTGTCCGGAACTTAGTTCCACAACTTAGTATTTATGAAGCCTGAAATCAACATCATAATTCCAGAAATAATCCAGGAAAGGATAACAAGCCCTATGCCAAGACCAATATTTCCTTCTTTGGTAGCCACACCAAATGCCCAATACAACATGGAGAGTACGATTAATGAAGCCAATGTTGCTACTATTTTTTCAGATGTAGTGCTGGAGCCTCTCGCAGTACCTGTCAAGGTTTTGAACAAAACAACCAAGGCGAGAATCCCGGTGGGTACGCAAAAGATGTAAAACAAGACATTCAGCATATTTCGATCGTTGAAAAAAGTTTTTTTGCTATATTGGGTTGCAACGTTGAAGAGCGTAGCAGATTGTGTGTTGATGATGCTAAGGTAAAATTTGAAAGCAATTCACAACAGTTTTCAGGTAATTGTACGTTTTCAGTAGAATACTCCCGGCAGAACGTTAAAAACAAAAATGGCAATAAAAAAATAGCATACTTCATGCAAGCATGATGCCGGCCGCATTGCTTTTGCGTACAAAATTATAAAAACACCCCTTCCCTACTCATACACCCGCCACACCCCCAGCACATACGCTCCTGCGCCATAGCCCACCATCGGAATAGCGCCTTTATAAGCCTCTTCCTCCAAAGAAATAATTTCCGGGATCAAATGGTAATTGCGCCCGGCGATCTGCGTTACGCGGGCCATCAGGCGTTTGGCTTCGGAGCGGTTGCCAAAGATCGTTTGGGCCACAGCGACACGCATACTGGCAAACGGCCATTCCTGATTTTCATAGGAATCTTCACTGTTGAAGCGAATATAGCCCATCTTCTGGCCGGTTTTTACCCGCAGTTCCTGATCGTAAGCCTGAATATGGGATAGAAACAGGGCCTTGTCTGTAATAAAGCCGTTGGCAAATAACTCAAAAGTGGCACCATCGAAAAAGTAGTGATCGGTGGGCACTTGATCCTGGGCATTGCCTTTTATCAAGCGATTTTCGTAGAGCATATTGGCCATAACACCTTCGTACAAACGTTTGGCTGCCGCAAAATAAGTCGCTGATTCAAAGCCATAGCGTTGTTGCAGTGCCGCAAACTTATCCAGACCCACACTACATACAGCAGCAGTAAACACAAAAGACCGCCCGGGCAAATGATGCTCCCAGGGACCGGAATCGGCACGAATGATGTTTTGGGCATTAATAGTATGGATGATCGCGTCGGCTACTTTGGTTTGTAGTACAGACTGCCATTTTCTATAAAAATCTGCATCGCCGCTGGTTTGTACATAATCACTTAAAGCGATCAGGAACAAACCAAAATCATCTATTTCAATATTTGGCCCACGGTAGTCAAAGTCGCTTTCTTCGCGGCCATTTCCAAAATAACGCGTCACCGAAATCTGGTAATCCACCCCAATGCCATAGTCTTTCCCATCGGTATGGATATAGTGCTTGTACTGATTGCTGGGTGAGGCATTCAGCATAAATTCCAGGCCTTTTTTTGCTTCGTCATACAGCCCCAGTTTCGTCATGGCGGCAATAGCGAAGGCCGCATCGCGTACCCACGATATGGCCCACACGCCCGGACGCAGCGACGCCAATATCTGACCTTTGGCTAATGGAAAAACTTCATTGTCATGCACTTGCGACATTTTCAGAACTGCCACAGATTGCTCCAGCAGATCCCGCTCAGCGCGATTTATTTTCTTTGGAAACCGGCACCGGGCAACCACTTGTTGCATAAAATCTACTTCGGTATCTATTAAAGAAACCGGGGCGGATTTCAGGCGATTGATGGCCTTTTCCATGCCCGAATTCGGGTGATGTTTATCGGTAAAACCAAAGAGAAAATACTTCTCTGCCTTTTTTCCGAATTGCCGCGTAATAGATTGCTTTTCAAGACCATTCTCTGCATCATTACTAAAAGAAACAGCGGCTATGTCGGCTGGATTGCCGCGCACCACGGCATAAAAAATCTTGTCTGCATTAGAAAAAGAAGCCGTGTAATTAATGACAAAATGCCGGTATTTTACTTCTATAACATGGGTGTTTTTTAAATAATAAATTGCCAATGGTTTTTCCACTACATTCGGGGAAATATTGGACACAAAAGGCTGCACATACAAAGCTGAATCGTAGGCCGAAAAAATATGCGGATAGACGTTTTCTACTTTATTCGATTCGTCATTATACACCGCCGCAATTAAGCCATTGGACGTCGTTATCTGATGATAGGAATGCTGGCTTTTTAGTCGGGCCTGCCGTTCTTTTTCATATTGTTTTCTAGTAATTAAACTAATTGGTCCACTATAAATACCCCCGCCCACCGCTCCGTCAAAGACGCGAATCGCCAGCGTATTCTGCGTCTTCAAAATGCCCGCTGGAAGGTCATATTTGCGCGGTGTATCCCAGGCTGATTGATCGTTGGGCGGGAATTTTCCGGTGTGCCCAATGAGTACGCCATTGATATACGTTTCATCGGCGTCGTCAATGATGCCCGCCAATAAGACGCACGGTTGTTTCAGCATGTTGTCCGGCACCGAAAATGTGGTGCGGTACCAGGCGAATCCATCATAGCCCGCAAAACCCGCTGCTTCCCAATAGGCGGGTACTTGTATTGTTTTCCAGTCGGTGTCGTTAAAGTCTGCATTTTTCCAGGCTGGGTCGTCGCCGGTTTTGAATTTCCAGGTGCTTGAAAACGACACTGTTTGCGCAGCCAGAAAATTTATGAAAAGCAGAAAGGTGATGGAAAGGAAAAATTGTTTGAGCATTATGTGTCTATGACTGGTTTAAAGTGGTTTAAATGTACAGCATCTTCCTACTTTTGCCCGCTGTTTTCTTATTCCAGCCACCCATTTCTATGAAAAATACCGTGGATTCTCCCCGTTCTTCCGACGCTTCGCTCTTCCATATCACCGACGAAGCGGAGGCCTGTGCAGCGGTGCTGCTGGCTTGCCGCCGCGCCGACGAAATAGACGGCGCGGGCGGAAATGCCACTTTTCTGGCTACTTTGAAAACCCGCAATATTTTCATCGGTACCGATCCCGCACAGCTGATCGAAAGTGCCGGGCAATATTATGAAAAGGCCGGTAGTTCGGCGGCCCTCATCAATGCGGCTATCGGTGCAATTCGGGAGCAAACTCGCCTGCCATTATTCTACCATTGCCTTGATGTCATGCTGGCCGATGGTGTAGTGACCCCGCAGGAAGACAAGATGTTCCAATACCTAAAAGGAAAATTTCGCGTGGACGACGAGGTGGCTTTTAAGGCGTTGGAAGTGCTGCTGGTGAAGAATCAGTTATGATTATGGTTTCTGTTTCAACCGTTCGATACGTTCATTTGAAATTTTGAGAAACATGCTTTTGCGGTGATCTGAATAGTCGGAAGCAGTGATTTTGGCCAGACAAGTCTCGCTCGCAGCAATGGCTTTGGCCTTTTCCCCCGCCGATTCATAGTATTCGGACAAGCTGTCCCAGGCGTTGGGAGAAGCGGGATATAACTCGGTCACCCATTGAAAAACGTCGTGGGCTGCCTTGCTTTTTTTGTTTCGCAGCAGCTCGTAGGCGGTAGCGTTGAGGTCTTCTTCGGTGAAAAGTAACCAGTCCGGTTCAGACTTGATGGCTTTTTGATAGATATCTTTGGCCGAGGCCAGGTCGCCAACCATTAATTTGTCTTGAAAAGAGCGGCTGTCGGGCGGTGCGATTTTGCCCGATTTTGCCAAAGCCTGGCCCAAACCATCGTAGAGCGCAGGCGTTGGAACGGTCTTTTTGAGCAGAAGACGAAAAATAGCCTCGCTTTCCGCAGGCTTTGAATCGAGCAGTTTATCCGCCAGATCGGTCAATTCACCGGGATAATAGAGGGGTGAAATGCTACCTGCACCCGGTTGATTTTTAGTCAGCGCGGCCTGCAAACCCACATTCCCTACGTCCCGGATGAAGGTTGTTTCATTGATTTTCCCGGCTTTAGGCTCCCATTTATCGTATTCCATGTAGAAAGCGGTGGCTTTGGCGGTCGCTTCGCCTTTTATTTTGGCCACTACGTGCAAGGCCCCGTCCGTACCCGCCGAAACGCCAGCCGTGGTCACCACCTGCCCATTATCCACGAAACGAGTATTGGAAAGCACGGTGGCCCTCGGCGTTATTTTTTGTAATTCGGGGATAAAACCATGAAAAGTGGTCACCTCTTTCCCATCGAGCAGTCCCGCCTTGGAAAGCAGACCCGCGCCAGTGCAGACCGACATCATGATCTGCGTCGTTTTTGCCCGTTCTTTGATCCATTCAATCAGTTTTTCTTTGTCCATCATCTCTCCGGTGGCACCGCCGGGAAATACGAGAATATCGGTGGGTGGGCAATCGTCAATCGAATACTGCGGGGTCACGGTGATAAAGCCCTGGCTTACCACGGGTTCTTTCGTGTAGGCTACAATGAACGGCTGGAAGCCCTGGGTGCTGCCAAACACCTCGGAGGGGCCACTGAAATCCAGAATTTCTACCCCCGTATAGACAAAGATGCCCACCGAAAGCGGTTTATCGGGGGTCTGGGCGGCAAGACACGCGGCCATAAAAAGGACAGAAAAGAAGACGATAATGCGCAGATTTTTTTTCACGTAAAATTCAATTTTAATGGTTTAATAACCCTGCAAAAATCTATCATTCAGCACCCGTTGCCCGAAAATGGATCGGCGAATAGGTTCAAACGCTTCCAAATGGACTTATTTGGGCGGGCAAGTCGGCATTTTGACTGGAACCTGCGTTTTTTGCACCATGAAGTACGTAGGGATTTGCATCAGTATTTTTTTCTGGATCGTCCTCTTCGGCAGTGCCGGAGTCGTAAACGGTTTAAAAGACAACGCGGGTCGGGCTGGCGGTTATGTTTGCCCGCCGTGTGGCTGTCTGCTGCATGACACAATACTCGATGCACCCGGAAAATGTCAAGGTTGCGGCATGCCTTTGATTACGGTGGAGCGGAAACACAGCGCATTTTGGGTCGCTCTATTCAGGAATCATGAGATCACGTTTTATCACCATAAACTCTTTTACCCGGTCAATTTTCTCGCACTGTTCATCGGTATCACGGCCCTGTTCCGGTTCAGGCGCGAGCCGCCGACGGTGCTGTTTTTGGTATTTTTTCTGAGCCTCGTGCTGTATAGTTTTAAAAACCAGATTTACGGCACCCCTTATTCTATGTACGCGACGCTACGGTGGGCCTTTTTCCCCATTTCGTTTCTGTTGGCCGCGCCTCCGGCACTGTATTTCTATATCTCTCAGGTGTTACACCCAAGAAGTCATTTTCTGAGGCGGGACTGGTGGCATTTCTTACCGGCGACCTTTGTTTTTCTATGGAATGCCCTGCTTTTTTTCGGCTTGGAAAGTTGGCGGGATTTGGCGACATATAACACCTACGACCATTTTCCGGGCTTGGCCGAACAATTAACTTTTATCGTTAGCGGTGTTTTTTATAGTTTTTTAATCAGAAATACTCTGCATACCAGCGATCACCCGGATGTACGATTCCAAAAATGGCAGTGGTGGTTGCGTATTTTTCTGGGCGCGGCCATCCTCGCACTAGCGTTTATGATAGTAGGCAATCTGCTATTTTTCGATCTGATGTCCACCTGGCTGGATTATTACCCGGTTTGGCTGGTAATCGCAGTTTTCACCTTGTGGAGCACCTACTTTCTGGTCTTTAAAAAGGAGGTTATTTTTCAAAAAAGCAATGTAAAAGAAAATCGTTTGCCGGAGGCTAAAATAGCAGTCTGGAAAATAGCATTAGAAGCAGTGATGTCCCAGCAAAAACCGTATTTAAACCCCGATTTGAGTCTGCAAATGCTGGCCCAAATGATTGGTATAAAAGATAAGGACCTGTCCGAAGTCCTGAATATTGGTTTTAGTAAGAGTTTCCACGATTTTATTAATTTTTATCGCATCGAGGAGGTTAAAAAACTGCTTTTAGACCCTACGAAACAGCATCTCACCAATTTCGCGATGGCGCAGGAGGCGGGTTTTAATTCCAAATCCGCTTTTTTTGGTCTTTTTAAAAAATATGTGGGCATGACGCCGGGGGAGTTTAAGCGGCAGGGAAAAGTGGAGGTATAAGGCTTTACAGGTCTTCTAAAATATCGCGGTAACCCCTGCCAACGGGAAGAGATACACCGTTCACTTCTACTATTTCGGCGGTGTATGATTCTATTTTTTCTACAGAGACTATAAATGATCGGTGAATCCGTTTGAACAGATTGGGAGGTAAAAGCGATTCCATTTCATGGGTACCCATTTTTGAAATATGCTCTTTTTTTGTAGTAACGATCTTAATATACTCCCGCTGACTTTCAATATAGACAATTTCTGAGAATAATATCTTTACTTTCTTTTTTTGCACATTTATAAATATAAAATCTTTTTCCTGACTTTCATTTGCTTGTTGTTTTTCACCTTCTATTTTTTTAACTTTATTTACAGCGATCAAAAAACGTTCAAACTCAAAAGGTTTTAACAGATAATCTGTTACGTTTAAATTAAAACCCTCTACGGCATATTGATGATAAGCCGTGGTGACTACTACCGCAGGTGGATTGGTCAGGGTTTTTAAAAAAGCCATGCCTTTTAATTTAGGCAGATGAATATCTAAAAAAATCAAGTCGGTGTTATTATTCCGCAGGTATTCAGTTGCACGAATAGCGTCCTTAAAAGAACCTTGCAATTCCAGGAATGGCACCTGCGACACATAATCGGCCAATACTTTTACTGCCAATGGCTCGTCTTCTACGATAATACACTTTATTTTAAACATGGCTGGCAAGGTTGATTTTTAAAGTGACCGTAAATATAAATTCACCCTGCTGCACAGCCAGACTGTAATCCGTATAGAGCAGTTCCAGTTGGCGTCTCAGGTTAGAAAGCCCAATATTTTCTTTTACATTGCCTTCAACGGCAAATTCCTCCGTAGAATTTTTTACAAAAAATGCTAACTGCCGTTGATTAACAGAAAGATGAATATCCACAAAAGGCTGCGCCCGGGTTTCAGAAACGCCATGTTTGAAAGCATTTTCCACTAATGGTATTAGTAATAGAGGCGGCAGGGATTGTTTCATATCTTCTACGTCATAATTGAAATTGATCCGTAAAGAATCATCATAACGCAATTCTTCCAGTGCAATGTAGTCACTGATTATTTTCAGTTCCTGTTCGATAGCGATATACGCGCCACCAGTTTCGTACAGCATAAAACGTAATATTTTCGACAGACGTAAAATGGATTCCGGCGCCAGATCAGACTTATCTCTGGACAATACGTAAATGTTATTCAGTGTGTTGAATAAAAAATGCGGATTTGTTTGTGACTTTAGATAGTTTAATTCTGCCTGTTGTTTTTCAATAAGCAATAGTTGCGCGGTCTGTCTCAGTTTTATAAAATCATAAATATGCCTTATGATCCCAAAAAAGAAGATGGCGGCTACGCTCGATGAAAACTGATCGCAGACACCATCCAGAAATGAAGGATATGTCTTAAAAACCGACCAGATATGTAACTGAATGCCAATAGCCCGCCAGGCATACAGTCCAAAAGAAAATATAAGAAACTGCGCCGCCAGGGCTAGCAAGGAGAGCAGAATTCTTTTTCTGCTTATAAAAGCAAGGATATATTCAAAGAAAATAAAATTGGCCACTATAATGTAAAGTGACCGCCAGATTTCATTCACCCACCTTTCCAGGAACGTCTGCGGCTCGCTCACCAGATCCTTGAACATCCAGAGCAGCGTATAAGCAAAGCCAATCCATAGATACAGTTGAAACCGCTTTATATCGAATAATATCTTCATCCTATTCATAAGTTTGGGCAAAGATACTATAGCGACGGTTGACATGATTATGTCGTTTGTTGACTATAATCTGCTGTTTGTTGACGTCGGCTAACGGTGTTTTCTTTAATGAAATATCCTTGCACAAAAAATAAGCAACATATGAAGAAGATTTTATCCGTTCTCCCGGCCATACTACTTATGGCTACTCACCTGTCGGCGCAGATGGAACCTACTGCCGGTAGCTGGAACACCTGGTTCATCCCATCTGGCAAAACTTACCGCCTACCCGCGCCCCCCACTTACAAGGAAGAAATTGCGCAGGTGCTTTCCCGGCAACAAAATCTGGATTCTGCTGGCTGGCAACAGATAATGTACTGGAATGCCGGTGCTCCCGGTTACCGTTGGCAGAATATGATCGCTAAGTTATGGATGAGCGATACCTCTTATAATGGCGCTCTGGCAAATATGCTACTTGGCACAGCAACCTACGATGCGACTATTGCCGCCTGGGATACAAAATATGCTTACAAACGCCCGCGCCCTTTTGCCGCAGATAGCAGGATCAAGATTTTTATGGTGAAGCCTGAAAGTCCTGGCTATCCCTGTGAATATTCCCTAGCAGCCGGGGTGGCGGCTACTGTTATTGCCCATTTTTATCCTGCTATGGCTGATTCCGTTAATCGCCTGGCGCAGCAGGTGATGGCCTCCCGTGTGGCCGCCGGTGTGGCCTTCCCCAGCGACACCCGCGCAGGTTTCGATCTGGGGAAAAGGATTGCCGAAGCAGAAATAGAACACACTAAAAACTTTACGCCTAAAACTAAATGGACTGGAAAGATGCCGGAAACCCCAGGCACCTGGAAAGGGGAGCCGATGTTCCCGCTGGCGGGTAGCAGCAAAACAGTGGTGCTGGATAGCAGCAGCCAGTTTCGGCCTGCCCCGCCGCCCGATTTTGCCAAAGATATGGCCGAACTAAAAAACTTCAAACCAACTTTTCGCTCTACTGCCAATGCTTTTTATTATGCCACCCAGGATTACTGGGGCGATATATTAAATAAAAAGATTTTTGAATATAACCTTCACCTGAATCCGCCACGGGCCGCCCGATTATATGCCATCACTGCCGTTAGTACTTATGATGGTTTTGCAGCTTGCTGGGATGCTAAATATACTTATTGGGGCACTCGCCCGGATCAGTATGATACCACCTATCATCCGGTGCTGTATTTCACCCCGCCTTTCCCTGGTTATCCTTCCGGGCATGCCATGATGAGTGGCATGTTTGGAGGTTTATATACCTATTTCTTTCCGGCGGAAGGTGCTTATTTTCAGAAGAAAGCCAAAGAGGGGGCGGAATCCCGCTTTCAGGGTGGTATTCATTTTCGCACAGACAATGAGGTGGGCCTGGAATTAGGCAGCAAGATTGCCACTGCCGTTATTCAGAAAGCAAAGACAGACGGTGCCGAAGATGCACTAATATGGACACAGCAAAAAAAGACAGATATTAAAGTCGGATCCAAAAGGACTCCACGATGAAAAATTCACTCAACCAGACGTTATAGCGGAGATATTCCAGAACTTTGTCCGGCTATTATCATCCCCGCTTCATTTCGCCCGGCCTGTTTTGATCTTTTGGAAGTCTATCCGCACTGCACTGTTTCTGTTCTCTGTACGCTGCTTATCTGCACAAGATTATCACGCGGAAATACTGCATTATGGCGTAGAAAACGGGTTGTCGCACCGCGAAGTGGAAGTCGTATTTCAGGATCGGGACGGATTTATCTGGCTGGGTACGCGCTTCGGACTGAATCGTTTCGATGGTTATACGTTCCAATCCTGGACGCGGCCGCAATACGGTCTAAATTTCAACGATATTTCCCGTATTTTTCAGGACGATGCCGGTTGGTTATGGCTCTATAACAGCGACCGCGCCTTTGTTTTTTTGCATCCCCACACGGGCGAACTCCGCACGACGGAGCAACTACTGGGGGCCGCGCTGCCTTTCAAAACTTCGCCCGATCACTGGCAGTACGACCCGCGCAGCCCGGCGGCAGATTCGATGGGGCGGCTGCATTTTATCACGCATGATCTGGAATTTATCTATACTTCCAAAGCCGGTTTCCAACAGCAAACCCGGCCATTTAGCAGTGTAACATTAGAACACAACCTGCAAACCCTGTCTAATCCGGCCCGGCAATCCAGCTGGGAATTGCAGGCGGACGGCTGGCATATTTTTGACCAGGCGCACCGCCTGCAATTGACTTTACTGCGTAGCGAGCAGCCTGCGGACTTGTTTACACCCAATTGCATGTACGCGGATCGCCAGGGACGCGTGTGGCTGGGCGGCGACTTTGGGTTGACGATGATTGACGTACAACCCGTTCATTTTCAACGTTATTTCAGTTTTTCGGGCAATCAGCAAAAGCCGTTTAATAATTCGGCACGTGGCATTTGGGCGGATGCGCAGTCCATTTACGCCAATTTTGAAATGGGCGGCTGGGTGAAAATGCCCCGTCACCCCAGCCCGTCAGCGCCGCCGTGGAAGCTGCTGGACCGCACGAAGGATGTGCCGGACCGCTTTGTGTCGGGTCTGCACGGGTATTGGGGCCGTCCACTGCTGCGCGACGCCGAGGGGCATTTCTGGATTGGCGCGGATCATTCGCTCCGGCAGTTGGATAGTACCGGGCGTTTGCTAAATAAATACACGTTTGAGCAGGACCCAGCGGCTGATTTCTGGTCTATTCATCCCGACCGAAACGGCCGCATTTGGCTGGGTTATGCCAAAGGACTGGCGTATAAAGATCCCACGGATCACTATATCCGTCGTTTGGCAGGCTTGCCGGGCATGGATACGTTCCCAAGTACGCTGGTGCTGAGTATGGTGGAAGACCGGGAAAACCAACTATGGCTATGTACCAATCGCGGTCTGTATGGTATGAATACGGCCAATAATACGGCCATTCGGTATAGCAGCCGCGACACGGGCCGGTGCTGGTTGCCCGCCGACGATTTCCAGCATTTGCATCAGGATAAAGACGGTGTTTACTGGCTGGCCACTGCCGGACAGGGTCTGATTCGCTGGGATCGCCGGACCGGACAAATACAACGCATCACGCAGGCAAAAGGGCTTTCGAGCGATAATATTTATGCCGTATATGAAGATGCCGCACAAGGCCTCTGGTTGAGCAGTGACTATGGCATTATGCAATTGGAAAAGTCTAGTTTGCGGGTGCGGATTTACCTGCCCAAAGATGGTCTGGCCCAGGAAGAATTCAATCGTATTGCCCATTTTCAGGCGGCCGACGGGACTATTTTTATGGGTGGCCTGAATGGTATTACGGCGTTTAATCCAGCAGATTTTTATTTGACGAATACGGCGGCAGCTGCGCCTTTGTGTATTACCAGTTTAAAACAGTTCAACCGCAAGCGCGAATTAATAGACCGCACGGGAGACTTGTGGCAAAATGCGGTGATCACCATCGCGCCGGAAGAAGAATTTTTCCAACTGGAATTTGTACTGCTGGCCTTTGAAAATATAGAAAAAATCCGCTACGCCTGGAAAATAGAAGGCGTGGATGCCGACTGGAATTATCAGGCGGAACGCTCCATCCGGCTGAGTCGCCTGCCTTTCGGGACGCATACCTTACGCATAAAAGCGCAATTGGCGAACGGCCAACCGGCGGCCAACGAACTGACTTTTACCATCGTGGTATTGCGCCCGTTTTACCTGAGTTTCTGGTTTTTTACGCTGCTGACCATCCTGTTAATGTTTGGCAGTTATAGTTGGTATGCCTGGCGTTTACAACGGCTTCGGCAGCGGCAGCAAGACCTGGAAGCAGCAATCCAACAAGCGACTGCGCAAATCCAGCAAGACAAGGCCGTGATCGAGCAACAGGCCAACGAACTGCGGCAATTGGACCAGATGAAATCGCGCTTTTTTACTAATGTCAGCCATGAATTGCGAACGCCTCTAACCCTGATTTTAGGTCCCATCGGTACGGTCTTAAACAGCGCGGGCCTGACTGAAGGACAAATAAATCTATTACAAAAAACCCGGGAAAGTGGCCGCGCCCTGCTCAAACTGGTGAACAACCTGCTGGATTTGGCCAAAATGGAGCAGGATAAACTGGGTCTGCAAGTGAGCCCGGAACCGCTCTTTCCTTTATTGCAAAACGTGGTGGCACCTTATGAAAACTACGCGCAACAACTGGGTATTCAATTAATTTTAGATTACCAGGCCAAGCCAGATCTGCAATTAGCCATAGATCGTGACAAGTTGGAAACCATTCTGAACAACCTGATCTCCAACGCCTTAAAATTTACGTTGCCCGGCGGTAGCGTCACCCTTGGCGCGGAAGATCATGACCCGGTCATGCGGCTTTTGGTCCAGGATACCGGCACCGGCATTCATCCCGACGACCTGCCACATATTTTCAAACGTTTCTACCAATCGCCGGTGCGGCCCGCGCAATCCTCGTCCGATTATCTGGCGGGCGGTACGGGCATTGGCCTGGCCCTCAGTCAGGAATTGGCGCAGGCCCTGGGCGGGCGGTTGTGGGCGGAGAGCGTACTCGAACAGGGTAGTACTTTTTACCTGGAATTTCCAAAACAGGAAGTCACCAGCCTGGCCCCTGCTGCGCAACCGGAAGCGCAGCCAGTCACTAATTTGCCGGTTAAATCCTCGAAAGTACCGGCACATTCTTTCATTCAAGATCAACATGCCGCCCGTCTGTTGCTGGTAGAAGATAATGGAGAACTGCGGGATTATCTGTCCACTATTTTATCGCCGTACTATGAGGTTGTGACAGCGATGCATGGACAGGCGGCCCTCGATTTACTGGCGCAAGGTATTGATTTTCAAATGATTATATCGGATATTATGATGCCGGTGATGGATGGCTTTCAATTGATAGAAAGACTAAAAGCCCGGGCAGAATACCGGCACATTCCGATTATCCTGCTGACGGCACGAGCCGAATTGGAAGATAAATTACGGGCTTTGCGGATCGGCGTGGACGACTATTTGCTCAAACCTTTCGAGGAAGCGGAACTGCTGGCGCGGATTGAAAATTTGCTGGCCCATGCCCAACAACGGGCTGTTTTTCAGCAAACGGAACCTGACCCGGAAACCCCACCTGCCGCGTCACCCGCTATTCCCACCGCCGACCAGCAGTGGCTGGAACGCCTGGAAAATGTGGTTCGCCAGCATCTCGCCGACCCGCAATTCACCACCGAATTTGTGGCGGAAAAAATGACCATCAGTCGCCGCCAACTGCAACGCCGCTTGCAACAGTTGGTCGGTCTGTCGCCCCATGCGTACATTCAGGAAATCCGTCTGCACGAGGCGCGTCATTTGTTGGAAAAACGGGCCTTTAAATCCGTAAAAGAGGTGGCCAGAGTGTTGGGTTATCCGAATACGGAGTACTTCTCGCGGCAGTTCCGGGGGCGGTTTGGGAAGGTGCCTTCGGAGTATTTGGTCTGAACATGGGTAGGGTTCTAAACACAAAAGGGGACAAGAAAAAAAGGATTTTTAACACAAAAGGCACAAAAGAAGGACAAAAGAAAAAGGGGTAATTTCTTTTTTGTATCCTTTTGTGCCTTTTGTGTTTCAAATTTTTAGCACCCTTTTGTGTTTCAAAATTTTCATTACTTCTTTGTGTTTCAGATTATAGGTTGTTTTTAAATTTTTGTCCCAAAATATCGGGTAGGATGTCCCAATTAGAGGGGATAGCCCATGCATAGCACGGTGAGGGTGCCTTCTACCTTTGCGGAGCTACTTTAATAAAACGCCCGTATCATGTCTCACCGAATTATAGCGACGGTTCTGCTGTCGTTTAGTCTGCTCACGCTTGCTGCCCAGAATCCCCAAGTAACGGGTATTACTTCTTACCCGGATGTAGTCGAAGACCCTATCGTTGGCAGCGGCACTTTTTCCATTACTGCAACGTATGACCAGCCCATGAATACGGGTGTCAATCCCGTTATTTCTTTCCCGACCGCTGGCGAAAATCCTGTTTCCATCGGGATGCTGGTGCCGGGCAGTGGCAGTTGGACGGACGCTACTACGTTTGTCCAATATTACGACGTCGTTGATTTGAATCAAATTTTGTCGCGGGTAGATGTACAGGTATCCGGCGGTCTCGATGCGTCTGGAAATGTACCGGGTAGCCGCGTGGAAACCGATCTTTTTTGTGCTTCCACGAGCCTCCCGGTACCGCGCATCACCAGCGTTCGGACGGATCATAGGAATTCCAGGGTCTTGGTAGAGTTTGACCGATCCACTAATTATGGTGGTTTGACTTTCCTCTGGTCAGATGTGGATTCGCTCTTGTATTTGCAAATTCCGGCACTGGGCGATCGGAGTGTCTATTTTGATTTTCAGTATGAGTGGATTACGCGGACCGTCCTCAGGGTGCCTATTACCCGTAATCAAGACACCGATTTTCGGGACTTGCATGCTTATATCAAATGGCCCATCGCTCATAAAGATGATGCAAACGCCTGCCGACTTGACCACTATTGGAATGGAAATGACTTCGATATAGACTATATAGTGCCCTACGTCACTTCGCTCACTACTAACCTCTCCACCATTACCGAGGGAAATATCGGGACGGGTACTTTTCAAATCGTCGCGCAGTACAATGAGAATGTAGGCGGTACTACTGTGTTCAGTTTTCCCACTTTAAATGAAGACCCGTCGAATGTCCTGACGCTGATAAGTACGGTTAAATCCGATAATAATTCCAAAGTGACGGCTACTTACAGCGTAGCAAACGTCAGTACATTTATTCCCGACATTGACGTAAAAGTAAGCGGCGCGACCAATGATCCCTACTACAATAGTGCGCACGAACCGCAGGCAGACACCATTTTTACAAATGTTTTTTCGGTCAACACCTGCGCACACAGTGTCGCTCCGGGCATCGGCAAAATCCCCGATTTAGGAGTGGTCTGCATTGGCGATACACTGACGGTGTTTACAGCACCGGGCAGGGATGGTACTGGTTACTGCGAAGATCAATACCGCTATTCCACCGATGATGGGGCGAATTGGTCGGCGTGGTCCACTACGGTGCCGGTTTTTGCAGGCGTGTATGGCAAAAACAAAGTACAAAGCCGTCGGTACTGTGATGGTAATTGTTCGAGCGAAATAAATGAACTCACCTGGCAGGCCTCGGATGATGACGACCCGGTTATTGTTTGTCCGACTAATCAGGTATTAAGTGCCGCTGCCAATTGTAGCAATGTGCTTGGTAATTGGGACGCCACCTCAGCAACGGATAACTGCGGCACAGTCATAGTCACTCAAAGCCCGGACAGTAGTACGGTTGTCAGCGGTATTGGTAGTACACAAATGATTACGCTGACGGCTGATGACACGCATGGGCGCACGGCTACCTGTTCTTTTACGGTTACTTTGCAGGATCAAACGGCACCAACGGTCATTTGTAAAGATGCTACTGTTTATCTGAATGCCAGTAATAATGCCAGTGTGGCTGTCAATGATGTTTATCAAAGTGGCCATGACGATTGTGGAACGGTGAATCTGGTTTCTGTTTCGCCTACCACGTTTAATTGTAGTAATGTAGGCACTAATGCCGTAACACTTACGGTAAATGACGGGCATGGAAATATAAACACTTGCACGGCCACCGTCACTGTGCAGGATACTGTACCGCCTTCTATTTCCTGTAAAAACCCTATTTTTTCACTGAATGCGGGCGAAACGGTCACTATTGCCTCAGTAGATGTATATAATGGGGGAACAGATAACTGCGGCTCGGTATCTCCGGTATCGGTTGTGCCCAATGCTTTTACTGACAATAACCTGGGCAATAATACGGTAGTTTTTACAGCCAGCGCCGCCAACGGTAACACATCTTCCTGTACTTCCATAGTCAGTATATTTAGTGCGGGCAGTTCTTCTGCGCAGCCATTGGGCATCACCGCCAGTGATGATCTGGTAGAAGATGATCTGGTCGGGAGCAGCACATTTTCTATTACGGTAGTCTATAATGAAGCCATGAATATCGCCGTCAATCCGGTTATTTCTTTTCCGACCAGCGGCGAGAATGCGGTAGGCGTTGGTATGCTGGTACCTGCTACTGCCGTCTGGGAAGATGCGTATACTTTTACCCAATATTATGATGTAGTGGATTTGAATCAGGTGCTTCCCAGAGTGGATGTACAAGTCAGCGGCGGAGCCGACTTAAACTGGCATCAGGCGAACAGCCGCCTGGAAACCGATCTTTTTTGTGCTTCCACGGGCTTGGCCGTGCCTAAGATCATTAATATTAAAACCGATCATAGGTTTCATGTAATCTATATAGAATTTGATGTATCCACCAATTTTGGAGGTTTGAGCTCGTGGAACCATGCGGATTCTTTACTATATTTACAATTTCCACAATTAGGTGACTTAAGTGCGTATTTTGATTTTCAGTATCAATGGATTACCCGCTACTATCTTAAAGTTACCCCTATCCCCACCCAACAAACCGCCGACTTTCGCGATATTCACACTTATTTCAGATGGCCTATTGCACGGAGAGAGAATAACAACGCCTGCCGACTTGATCACTACTGGAATGGCGATAATTTTGATCTGGATTTTACGGCACCGTACATTACCTCGCTGACTACCAATCTCTCCACTATCACGGATGCCAATACCGGAGCAGGTACTTTTACTATCACCGCCCAATACAACGAAAATGCCGGCGGGAATCCGGTATTCAGTTTTCCCACCCTGGGCGAAGATCCGTCGAGTGTTCTGACGCTGGTGAGCACAGTCAAAACCAATAATAATTCTACTTTAACTGCTACTTATAATGTCGCCAACGTCGCGGCGTTTATTCCTAATATCGATGTCAAAGTAGTGGGTGCCATTAATGAACCCGAATATAACCCACTGTACGAACCGCAGATCGACACCATTTTTACGGATGTTTTTTCGATCAATACTTGCACGGCTTCTACCGCTCCGGCAATCGTTCGTTCGCCAGATTTGGCAGTGGTTTGCCCTGGCGAAAACCTGACTATTGTGGCCACGCCCGGCAGCGGAGGAAGCGGTACTTGTGTGGATGAATATAATTATTCTACTGATAACGGCATTACCTGGTCCGTTTGGTCCACCACCATTCCTGCTTTTGCAGGCGTGGTGGGGACCAATGCCGTGCAGAGCCGCCGGGCTTGCGATGGCAGTTGTTTGAGCGACACTAGTATTGTCTATTGGAATGTGGAAGATGTGACAGCCCCAACCGTTGTTTGTAAAGACACTATTATTTATTTAAATGGAAATAGTACGGCGAGTCTCATTCCGGCAGATGTTTTTGCGAGTGGCAGTGATAATTGTGGTACGGTGAATCTGGTTTCTGTGTCGCCCAACACTTTTAATTGCAGTAATTTAGGCAGTACCACCGTCGTGCTTACGGTGGATGATAATTATAGCAACCAAAACACTTGTATCGCCACTGTCACTGTACAAGATACCGTTCCGCCGTCAATCTCTTGTAAAAATCCTACTTTCCAACTGAATGCGGGAGAGACGGTTACCATAACTTCCGTAGAGGTATATAATGGCGGAACTGATAATTGTGGCGCGATATCTCCGGTATCCGTGCTACCCAACACCTTTACTACTGCTGATCTGGGTAATAATACGGTACTACTTACGGTCAGTGACGTAAACGGTAATACGTCTTCCTGTACCTCCATCGTGACTATATTAAATGCCGGTAGTTCCTCTGTACAACCCCTGGGCATCACCGCCAGCCACGATGTAGTGGAAGACCCGATTGTGGGCAGTGGTACTTTTTCTATAACTGTGACCTACGATCAGGCGATGAATACGGCTGTAAATCCGACTATTTCTTTTCCAACTCCGGGCGAGAATGCGACCGGGGTCGGTATGCTGGTGCCCGCTACGGCGGTCTGGGAGGACGATCATACTTTTACCCAGTATTACGATGTGGTAGATTTGAACCAAATTCTTCCGCGCGTGGATGTACAAGTCAGCGGTGGATCCGACGCAGCCTGGTTAACGGGTCCCACCCGCTTGGAAACCGACCTTTTCTGCGCTTCCACTGGCTTAGCCGTGCCCAAGATCGTTAGTATAAGAACCTATCATGATTTCCATGTTATCTATATAACTTTTGATCAGTCTACCAATTTTGGTGGCTTTTCCGGCAGTTGGACACAGGCGGATTCTTTGTTGTACCTGCAATTTCCACAACTGGGCGACATAAGTAACTATGCTAATCTTCAGTACCAGTGGCTTACCCGCTATATCCTTAGAGTCAGGCCTGTTGCAGGGCAACAGACCCCTGATTTCCGTGATATTGAAACTTATTTTAGATGGCCTATTACCCACAAGGATAATGCTAATGCTTGCCGTCTTGATCATTACTGGAATGGTGATGATTTCGATTTGGATTTTACGCCACCTTATGTTACTTCGCTGACTACTAATCTTAGCACCATTACCGATGCTGATACCGGAATGGGTACTTTCCAGATCATTGCGCAATATAATGAAAATGTCGGCGGTGATGTGCAGTTTAGTTTTCCAACCTTAAATGAAAATCCGCTTAATACCATAACGCTCATCAGTACAGTCAAATCGGATAATGACTCCAAAGTAACAGCTACTTATAGTGTCGCCAACGCCAGTGAGTTTATTCCCGATATTGATATTCAAGTAATCGGCGCGACGAATGAACCTCAATATAATAGCCTGCATGAACTACAAGCTGATACTATATTTACCGATGTCTTTTCCATCAACACGTGCGCAGATTCCGAGTCCCCGGAATTGCTCAAATCGCCCGATCTGGAAGTGATTTGTCCCGGTGAATCACTAAGTGTTACGGTAGTAACGCCCGGTAGCGGCGGCAGCGGTAGTTGTGCGGATGAATACAGTTATTCCACCGATGGCGCAATAAGCTGGTCGGCCTGGTCCACGACCCTGCCTGCTTTTACTGCCGTTACTGGCACCAGCATCGTAAGGAGTCGACGGTCTTGCGACGGTACTTGTTATAGCGAAATCAGCTTGGTGGAATGGACTGTGGAAGATATTACTGCTCCAACCGTTGTTTGTCAAAATATTACTATTGATTTAGACGCCAATGGTAGTGCGAGTATTAGTACTAATGACGTGTTCCAATCTGGTGAAGATAATTGCGGCACCATTAATCAAATCTCTGTTTCACCAAATGCTTTTGATTGTACTAATATAGGCGACAACACGGTCACACTCACGATTGATGATGGCCACGGAAACAGTGCTGATTGCACGGCTACAGTCACGGTGAATGATAATGCTGCTCCAACCGTTGTTTGTCAAAATATTACTATTGATTTAGACGCCAATGGTAGTGCGAGTATTAGTACTAATGACGTGTTCCAATCTGGTGAAGATAATTGCAGTAGCATTAATCAAATCTCCGTTTCACCAAACACATTTGATTGTAATAATTTGGGCGACAACACGGTCACGCTGACGATTGATGACGGCCACGGAAACAGTGCTGATTGCACGGCTACAGTCACGGTGAATGATAATGCTGCTCCAACCGTTGTTTGCCAAAATATTAGTATTGATCTGGATGCCAATGGTAGCGCGAGTATTTCTACCAATGATGTCTTCCAAAGTGTTACGGATAATTGCGGCACCATTAATCAAGTCTCCGTTTCACCAAACAGTTTTGATTGTACTAATTTAGGGGATAACACGGTCACACTCACGATCAATGATAGCCACGGCAACAGTGCTGATTGTACGGCTACGGTGACGGTCAATGATAATAGCGCACCAACCGTTATTTGTCAAAATACTACTATTAATCTGGATGCCAATGGTAGCGCGAGTATTTCTACCAATGATGTCTTCCAAAGTGCTACGGATAATTGTGGCACCATTAATCAAGTCTCTGTTTCACCAAATGCTTTTGATTGTAATAATTTGGGCGACAACACGGTTACGCTGACCATTGATGACAACCACGGCAACAGTGCTGATTGCACGGCCACGGTGACAGTAAATGATATTACTGCTCCAACCGATGATTGTCAAAATATTACTATTGATTTAGATGCTAATGGTAGCGCGAGCATTAGTACTAATGACGTGTTCCAATCTGGTGAAGATAATTGCGGCAGCATTAATCAAGTATCCGTTTCACCAAACAGTTTTGATTGTACTAATATAGGCGACAACACGGTCACGCTGACCATTGATGACAACCACGGCAACAGTGCTGATTGCACGGCCACAGTCACGGTGAATGATAACACCAATCCCTGCGCACCGCTGCCGGTGGAACTGCTTGATTTCAAAGCATTCGCCGAAAAAGACGCCATTCAACTGCACTGGGAGACGGCCAGCGAGCATAATAACGCAGGTTTTCAGGTAGAACGCAGTGAAAATGGCTGGGCTTTTAAAGAAATCGCCTTCGTTCCGGGAGCGGGTACCACGGCGGAGCCGCAGAATTATCAATTGAAAGACTCGGAAGTACACGCCGGACAAGCCTATTTCTATCGGCTAAAGCAGATAAACACTAATGGATCATTTGAATATTCGGACATCGTCCAGGCTATGCTTACGGGTGGAAAACTGGCCATAGATATTTTCCCCAACCCGGTGTCGCCCAATAGTATCGTGCAAATAAATCTGCGTTTGCCACAGGCATCGGAAGTAGTGCTTACGTTGTTTGATACGCGCGGTATAGTTTTACGCACAGAGCATCATCATCTGGTGACGGGTGCGCAGGCTTTGCAAATGGGAATAAATGACTTGGCGGCTGGCACCTATTTTATTAAGGCAGCAGCGAATGGCGAATCGGTGTATCAGAAATTGATCGTTAGCTGGTAAGGCCAGGACTAACAACTTCCCTACTTTTGCCCCATGAAAGACCACCCAAACCGTCTAAAGTGGGGCCCTTACCTGACCGACCGTCAGTGGGGTACCGTACGCGAGGACTATTCTGCCGATGGCGATGCCTGGAATGCTACTACCCACGATCAGGCGCGTTCCAAAGCCTGGCGTTGGGGCGAGGAAGGCATTGGTGGCATCAGTGACGATCAGCAGCATTTGTGCTTTGCGCCTGCCTTCTGGAACGGCCAGGACCCAATCCTGAAAGAGCGGTTTTTTGGCCTCACCAATGGCGAAGGCAACCACGGCGAAGATGTGAAGGAATTGTATTACTACCTGGATAGCGCGCCCGATCATAGTTATATGCGGATGTTGTACAAATACCCGCAGACTGCTTTTCCCTACACGGAATTGTTGGCAGAAAACCGGCGGCGCACCCGCCTGGACCTGGAATTTGAGCTGCTGGAAACGGGCATTTTTGACGAAAACCGCTACTTCGATATTTTTATTGAATACGCCAAAGCCGACACGGAGGATGTGCTGGTGCGTATCACGGCCTGCAATCGCGGTCCCGACGCGGCTCCGCTGACGGTACTGCCGACGGTTTGGCTGCGCAACACCTGGTCGTTCGGGACGGATGATCTCTCTGCAAAACCCTCGATGGCGTTGACGGATGGGGTGGTAAAAATCAAGCATAACGCATTAGGCGCATACTCCTTTTTCGCCGATGGGAATGCGGACTGGCTGTTTTGTGAAAACGAAACCAACCGGCAGCGGCTGTATAAAGTGCCCAATACCAGCCCGAGTTGCAAGGACGGTATGAATGATTTTATCGTGCGGGGCGACCACACGGCATTAAATGCCGAAAAAGCGGGCACGAAAGCAGCGGCCCTGTTCCAAACCGTGATTCCCGCCGGTGGCGAAGTGGTGTTCCGGCTGCGCCTGACCAAGAAAAAGTCGGGCCATGCCTTTGCCGATTTTGACAAAATATTTACCCAACGGAAGGCGGAGAACGACGCTTTTTACGCGGATTTGCAACGCGGCATTCAAGATTTGGAAGCCCGCAATGTGCAGCGTCAGGCGTACGCGGGCATGCTTTGGAGTAAGCAGTTTTATGCCTACGATGTGGCGCGCTGGCTGGATGGCGATCCGGGCGAACCGCCGCCACCACCCGAACGATTGACCGCGAGAAACAGTACATGGCGCGGTTTGGCCAGCAATTATATTCTTTCCATGCCCGACAAATGGGAATATCCGTGGTTTGCGGCCTGGGATTTGGCGTTTCATTGCCTGCCGCTGGTACGGTTGGATCCGGCCTTCGCCAAACAACAAATGGAGACCTTGTTTTCCAAAAATTTTCAACGCCCGGACGGGCAAATACCGGCTTACGAATGGAATTTCGACGACCTGAATCCGCCGGTAAAAGCCTGGGCGATCTGGCAGATATTCATGCACGACCGGGAAAAAACGCGTGGCCCGGGCGATCACGATTTCCTGCGGCGAGTGTTCAAGCCATTGACCGACAATTACTTGTGGTGGATTAAACAAAAAGACGACGATGGCAATGATTTGTTTGGCGGCGGCTTTTTAGGGCTGGATAATATTGGCATATTCGACCGCAGCAAACCGCTGGATTCAGGCGAGATGCTTGATCAGGCGGATGCCACGGCCTGGGTCGCTTTCTCCGCGCTGTATATGTTTCGTATTGCCGTCGAACTGGGGGAACAGGCCCTGGCTGCCCAGTTTTTTGAGCATTTTCTGCGTATTGCCGCTGCGGTGGGGCAGACCGGCGCCGACCATGATCTGTGGGACGACGACGACGAGTTTTTTTACGATCATTTACGTTTCCCCGATGGTGCTTCGCAGAAATTGGACGTGCGCTCAATCGTGGGCCTTATCCCCATGTTTGCGGTGCTCACGCTGACCGATCAAGACCTTGATAAAGCGGAAGAAATCAAAAACCGCATCGAGATTATTTTGGCAGAAAAACCGCATCTGGCTCAGATGATCTCGCGCTGGCACGATGTGCAGGGCGATTCGCGCCTTCTTTCGCTGCTGCGTGGTCACCGTACCAAAGCCCTGTTGCGCCTCATGCTCGATCCGCAGGAATTCTGGTCCGATCACGGTGTACGCTCGCTTTCCCGTCGCTATCTCGATCATCCCTACACGATGCACCACGATGATGCTGACCTGACTATCAATTACGTACCCGGCGATAGCGAGTCGGGCATGTTTGGCGGTAATTCTAACTGGCGCGGCCCCATCTGGATGCCTTTAAATTTTCTGCTGATCGAAAGTCTGCGTGAATTTTATCGCTACTACGGCCCGGATTTTCTGGTAGAATATCCCGTCAATTCGGGCGAACAGGTGACTTTGAACCAAATCGCCGACGAACTCAGCCATCGGCTCACCAGCCTTTTTCTACCCAATGCGCAGGGCGAACGGATCATCCACGGCGGCGATGCCCGCTATGCGCAAGACCCGCATTTCCGCGATTTAGTGTTGTTTTACGAATATTTCCACGGCGATAATGGCCGGGGACTGGGAGCAGCCCACCAAACGGGTTGGACGGGATTGGTGGCGGTGTTATTGGAAACGGGGCATTAGGTTTTTGTCATTTCGTAGGAATCCGTCCACTTCTCTGTGTACGCCGCGACAAAACCGATTTGTGGAAACTGGAGCGCAACAACAAAAGTAGTTTTATTCGCTTGTTCAGGTGCCGAATGGATTAATCTTCCCGAATTTCGCCCATTGATTTTTCAAATTGCCCATCTCCGCATCAATTTCCAGCCATGTCCAAACAACAGCACAAAGCCTATATCAGCGGGATTTTACAAACCGAAGATGAACAAATTTGCCGCCTCCACGACCTGGTCGATGAAGCCATCAAGGAGGAGAAACTCGTCGTCGAGAAACTGCTGCATCCGCCAAAGGATGCGATCACCGCCGGGCAGCGCATTTCCGATAAAGTGGCGCGTTTTGGTGGTTCCTGGACGTTTATCCTCACTTTTCTGGGTATTCTGGTGGTGTGGATTTTGTTCAATATACTCTCTCCGGGTGGTGCTCATTTCGATCCGTTTCCTTTTATTTTGCTCAATCTGGTGCTGTCCTGTGTGGCGGCGTTACAGGCCCCGGTCATTATGATGTCGCAAAACCGGCAGGAAGAAAAAGACCGCGAGCGGGCCGCCAATGACTATATGATTAACCTCAAAGCAGAACTTGAGATTCGCAGTCTGCACCAGAAAATGGACCTGCTTCTGGAAGAACGACTGCATAAACTAGTGGAAATGCAGGTCATGCAACTGCAAATTCTGGATAAATTAAATGAAAAAATGCGGAAACAGGGACATACCCTCGCCACGGCGACCGGGCAACCGCAGCCTGTGGCGGAAGTGGATGATTTGAAGATTGATTTTGATCGGTTACGGAGTGATTTGGGGGAGGTGCCGGGGAAATAAAAATGCCCCTCTCCTACCTACGGTAGAAAAGGGGCATCAACCATGAATGACTGGGTAGCCGCAAGGGCTACCAATCATCGGGTAGCCGCAAGGGCTACCGATCATCGGGTAGCCGCAAGGGCTACCCCTACTTTACAATCAAATCAAACTCCACGCGGCGGTTTTTGGCCCGACCGGCGGCGTTCATATTGTCGCCAATCGGCTTGGTTTCACCAAAACCCTGCGAGGTGATCTGGCTGGCTGGTGCCCCTTTGGAAATCAAATAGTCATAGCAAGTCTTGGCACGGCGGATGGACAAGTCGAGGTTCATCGGTGCTTCGCCCTGACTGTCGGTGTGGCCTTTCATGTCCAGGCTGTAATATGGGTATCTTTTCAGTACGTCGGCTACATCGTCCAGCACT
>JANPIV010000026.1:0-15075 GCA_031425155.1 Saprospirales bacterium
TCTCCCCCAGTTTCACTGGGGGCTATTCATATTCGACCCCTTTGGGGTCACATTGTGTTGATTATCAATGATAAATACCATTCAGCCGCAGCCTATCCACAGACTGGCAACTTGTGTACATACCATAGGTTTCAAAAACCTTATAGGATTACTGAAAATTACCAATATAATTCTGTTGGCAGGTTTTAATCCTGAATTATGAGACAGCCTCCACATCGTAGTGCAATTTCAATTATTTGGTCGCCGATACAAACCCACCACAAAACGGCCATCTTCCAGCGAAGCCATCGGTCCGGCACCGCTCAAGAGTAGCCCGGAAAACCGTCCATAAATCGTATCGCGCTGGAAACTATCAATTTCCACAGTAAGATCGTCGCTCACGGCATTGGAAACGCCGGTATAATTCAGCGTATCCCGCGCACTGAACGCTACCCCACCCCAGCCGAAATCCTTTAATTCCAGCACGGCCCGTGCAGGTGAGTACGGGTATTCGCCATTGGTTTCATCGAACTCAAAACCGAGCGCCAAACCGATGCCCGGATGCAAAGCGTCGTCCTGACGAATGATTTCCACATAATGCCGCTGCGGATCGAACCAATTACTAAGCGTATCCAGCCGCGCATTATCCAGGCGACCACGCGGAAAATAGTGTCCTCCCCCATTCTGCATGGGCGCACGCAGGGAAAAATCGTGGTTTTTGAAACGAAAAAACACGCCTGTATCGGGCGGATGACCCGCAGAAAACGTCGCCCAAACCTGAATCAGGAGGATTAGTAAAAACATCGGCAGGGAGATTACGTAACACCGACTTCAGTCGGTAATAACATCTACCGACCGAAGTCGGTGTTATAAGTTACCGGCTAAAGCCAGTGTTACGGGTGACCGACTAAAGCCGGTGTTACAATTTATCCAGCATTTCCTGCAACATCGCCATCCGCGCCTGGCCATCGGCGAGTTTTTTGCGCTCATTATCAATCACTTGTGCGGGCGCTCCCTGTACGAAACGCTCATTGCTCAGTTTCGCTTCGATGGACTTTACAAAACCCTGCTGGTGTGCCAGTTCCTTGCTCAGTTTCTCCCGTTCGGCGGCTACGTCAATGGTTTGATTCAGCACCACGTAGTATTTTTCTGTGCCGGATACGAAAGATTTGGCATTGCCGACCTCTTCGGTAGCGAAGGTGAGTTCGGATAAATTGGCCAATTTCATCAGCATTTCCCGCATACCAGACTGGGCGAACAGGGCTTGCGCAGAAGCACTTTCCTGCACGTGTACTGCCAACGGGTCGCGGGGTTTGAGTTGGTTTTGCTGGCGCAAATCCCGCACTTTACCGATCACGTCTTTGGCCGTTTCCACCTGTTGAATTAAGGCAATATCGGCAGTCCCGGACGCGGGATAAGGTTGAATAATGCAATCCTGGCCTTCGCTGCGTTCGCGCAGCTGGTGCCAGATTTCTTCGGTGATGAAGGGCATGAACGGATGTAACGCCACCATCAAATCGGAAAAAATATCCAGCGTGGCCTCGTAAGTAGCGCGGTCTATCGGCTGTTCGTAGCCGGGTTTGATCATTTCCAGGTACCAGGAGCAGAAATCATCCCAGATAAACGTGTATAAAGTGAGCAGTGCTTCACTCAGGCGGAAGGACTCAAAATGGCCTTCCAATTCGCTCAGCACTTGTTTCGATTTCTCCTGCATCCAGTGAATGGCCAGCGCATTCTTACGGGCAATATCCTCATTTTCAGCCTGTTCCGCGATGGGCCAGCCTTTTACCAGCCGGAGCGCGTTCCAGAGTTTGTTGCAGAAATTGCGCCCGTTCTCCACCATTTTATCATCGAACAAAATGTCGTTGCCCGCCGAGGCACTGGACAGCATCCCGTAGCGCACCGCGTCGGCTCCGTGTTCGGCAATAATGTCCAGTGGATCGGGGGAATTACCCAGCGATTTGGACATTTTGCGCCGCTGTTTGTCCCGCACAATGCCGGTAAAATACACGTGACTGAACGGTTTTTCGCCCTTAAACTCGAACCCGGCCATAATCATCCGTGCCACCCAGAAAAAGAGTATTTCCGGCGCAGTCACCAGCACATTGGTCGGATAATAATATTTGATCTCGCCTTCCGGTTGGTTGAAACCATCGAAAACGCTGATCGGCCACAACCAGGAGGATGCCCAGGTATCCAGCACATCCTCGTCTTGCCGCAGATCGTCGAGCGTGAGTTGCGCATGGCCAGTGGCTTGCCGGGCTTTTTCCAAAGCCTCTTCGGCGGTGGTCGCGACAAAAATGTGGGCCTCTTTATTTAATGCTTCACTCTTCAAATACCAGGCGGGAATGCGGTGGCCCCACCACAATTGGCGACTAATGCACCAGTCGCGCAGACCGTCCATCCAGGTGCGGTACTGATTGCGGATGTTATCCGGGTAAAAACGCACTTCTTTGTCTTCCACGGCCCGTACGGCGGGTTCACGCAGGTCGGTCATTTTCACAAACCACTGTAAAGAAAGTTTGGGCTCTACCACCACGCCGGTGCGTTCCGAGCGACCAATATTGGTGCGATAGTCTTCCAGTTTCACCAAAGCATCCACCGATTGCAGGGCGGCTTTCATGCGTTTGCGCGCCTCAAAACGATCCAGACCGACTAAAGGCTGGTAGGCACAAATGTCGCTGATTTTGCCGTCGTCGGTCAGTATATCAATGATCTCCAAGCCGTACCGCTGGCCAATTTCGTAGTCATTCGGGTCGTGGGCCGGGGTGATTTTGAGGGCACCCGTCCCGAATTCCATGTCCACGTATTCATCGGCAATGACGGGTATGGCCTTGTTAATCAAGGGAATGAGCACTTTTTTGCCGACGAGGTGCTTATAGCGCGGATCGTTGGGATGTACGCAGATGGCTACGTCGGCGAAGATGGTTTCCGGGCGTTGGGTGGCGATGATAATAGACGTTTCAGGACTATCCTCCACCTTATATTGAATATGGAACAGCTGCGCGGCCTCTTCATTATGCAGCACTTCCTCGTTGCTCAACACGGTCATGGCTTCCGGGTCCCAATTGACCATACGCTGACCGCGATAGAGTTTGTTGCGCTGATAGAGTTCCACAAAAACGCGGATCACATCGGCGTAATAGCCGGGGTCCATCGTGAAAGCGGTGCGATCCCAGTCGCAGGAGGCTCCGAGTTTGCGGAGTTGTTGCAGAATAATGCCCCCATATTTATCCTTCCATTGGTAGGCATAGTCCATGAAGGACTCGCGGGTGAGGTCGGCCTTGCGCAGTTGTTTTTCTTCGCGCAGCCAACGTACCACTTTGGCCTCGGTCGCTATGCTGGCATGGTCGGTGCCGGGTACCCAGCAGGCGTTTTTACCATCCAGACGCGCTTTTCGGATCAAAATATCCTGAATGGTGTTGTTCAGCATGTGGCCCATGTGCAGCACGCCGGTCACGTTGGGCGGCGGGATGACGATGGTAAATGGCTCCCGTTCGTCGGGTACGGATTTGAAATACTGGCGGCCCTCCCAATGGGCGTACCACCGCGCCTCGACGTCGGTGGGGTTATAGCGGGTGGAAATCTCCATACTATTGGTGTGCTGTTTTTTTACGAAGGGGCAAAAGTACACGCTTCGTTGCCGAAAAAGAAAACCGGGACGTTGTACAACGCCCCGGTTTTGAACCGAATTACCTGAAAACTACGAAGGGATAGCCGAATGGTACTGAACTTAATGAAAGGGACGTTTTTAAAGCATCAACTAAAATAATAGATTGTACCAGGGATAGTCGCGGTGCAACCGGCAATGGCTGGTCAGACAAGCCAGTTGACCGATTTTTCTTCAGGTGTACTATATACCTGGAATAGCCGATTAAAGTATCCTTGTGATTCTAAAACTGGTTTTTTGAAGTCGCCGTATAAAGGCGGGAACCCCCAAGGTATTCGGCTGGGCCGATGGATTAAAACAAAACGACTAATTCAAAAAAGATTAGTCTTATTTTTATGGATGGGTGTCTTCGCCAATGATGAAGTCACCGTTATTAGGCTTCCCTTTTGTAATGACTTTACTGGTTTTCTGGTCGTTTTTTCCCAGGGCAGTCGTTGTAGCAGGAGTGAAAGAAGCAAAGAGCAGGGCGAAGAGGAAAGCGAGCGTTGGCATGGCACAGATATGTTTTGGTTTGACATAAAATCTGTGACAAAGGTCAAGCGACAACTACCCTCCAAAAAGGACAGAAAGTGTCATTTCAATCCGGTCAGATTGAGCAAAAAACAGCCGTATTCTGTTTTTTTAACTTCGTATTATTTTGATAAGCAGCATTTTATACAGAAAAGACCATACTTTTACTGTTCCAACGCCCTGAGGAAAATGAATGAATTATTTTTTGCGCGGTTTCTGCGATAGATTTGTTCCTGTTTTGAAAATTTGATAGGGCAAAGGTGGGGGCATCTGTTGCGGTAAAAAAGGACAGAAAGTGTCATTTCAATCCGGTCAGATTTTGAACGTTAACAATTTTTAGTCCCAAAAAAAGACTGATAATCAAACAATTACTTCCTATGGATTTTGAAATACTAAAAGATTTGGCCCGGACACTGACCAGAAATAAATTGAAACAAATCGAGGTATTGGGCAATGAAGGGCAGGAAAATAGTCGGACGCAACTTCTTTTTGATGGGCTGATAGATGATAAGTTTCAATCGGAAGAAGATATTGCCCGCTATTTTTTTGGACAGGCCAATGCCAAAGACCCTAACTACCGGAAGTTGAAAAACAAGGCGGTTCGCCAGATGATCAACACCGTCTTCTTTGTGGACGTGAACCAGCCTTCGTTCAATGAGCGCGCCAAAGCGTATTATGCTTGCTACCGCGATTTTGCTGCCGCCTTTGTGCTGCATTTACGTGGCTCGGCGAAGGCTAGTATTTATTTATTCGAGCAAGTACTGGAGCAGGCCATCAAATATGAATTTATTGAACTGATCACCGAGATTGCCCGTCATCTACGCACCAAAACCGCCCGTAGCCCGACCGACCAGAAGCAACACCAACGATATATGGCCCTTCATCGCCAATACGAAGAAAAACGTCGGTTGGAAATGCTCGCCCTTGATTATTACGAGGAACTGGTGGACTATTATCTTGTTCGGCGGTCGCCTAATGAAGAAGTAAAAAAACTGGCCACCACTTATTTTGATGAGCTACTGCCACTGGCTGCCCAGGCTGATACTTCCCGTTTTTATTATTCCACCTATCAAATCGGCATCATTAAATATTTCGCGGCGAATGACTGTCAAAGCGTGTTGAAGCTTATTGGTGAAGTACTTCCTTTGCTGGAAGCCCGAAAAAATACCAATCGCACGATGTTACAGTCCATAGCCATGCAAAAACTGGCTTGTCTGACGCAGTTGCGCATTTTTGAAGGGCAAGCCGGGGAGAAAACCGCCGAATATAGTTTGTCACTGGCCACGGATATAGACCTGAACTGGTTTCGCACCCTGGAAGCCTACTTTTACTACCGCACCTATCAGCGTAATTACCCCGAGGCACTGCATATTTTTGAAAAAGCGACCAAACACCCCCGTTTTGCGCAGTTGGAGGGTAGTTTTAAGGACAATTGGCTGCTGCTCGGTGGCTATTTGCACCTGCTGGCCACGCTGGGACAGCTGGATCCTATACAGGTAGAGAAGACCGTCGGGCCATACCGCTACGGGCGATTGCTGAATGAGGTGGATACGGTGGACAAGGATAAAGGCGGCATGAATATTCCGCTGGTACTGCTGCCAGTGCTGTTCAGCCTGGCCCAGGGCAACTATTTGGAGTATGGCCGCTCGGAAGAAGCGCTGGAAAAATACCGCCAGCGCTATCTTGACAATGCCGTAAACCAACGCAGTGCCGCCTTCGTGAATATGTTGACGGCCCTGGATAAAAAAGCCTTCGACCCGGTGAGCGCAGAGAGGAAAATCAAAAAAGGCCTCGAGACGCTGCACGAGGAGCAGCCGCAGGTGATCGGGCAGTCTTTTGCCATCGAGATCATTCCGTATGAGGACTTGTGGGCCATGTTGCAGGCGCAGTAGGTGGGACAAAAGAAAACCGGGACGTTGGTCAACGCCCCGGTTTTTTGAAACGAGATTACCTGAAAACTACGAAGGGATAGCCAAATTCAATGAAAGGGACAGACTTATTACTACTATAAAGAATTAATAATGAACAACTTGTGGAAGATTGTTCTAGTTAGCACTCCCGCCGCCGGATAGACGACCGGAGCCCGGATCATAAGTTTTTAAGGATAAGCGCAAAATGTAGAATAGCCAATTGAAAATATTTCTTTACTTTCGAGATGGTTTTGAGGAGCCTGATGTATGACCAGGGCGGGAACCCTCCTTATTTCGGCACGAGGCCGGGGGATTAAAAAGTCACCTAGAACTTGTCAGATGACCCATTGCTTTTATTTCTGCTACAAAGATACAGGCATAGGCCGACCTCAAAAAAGGACAGTTTTACGCGTTCTGCCTTCCCTAGATTTTTCGGGCCACGGCACTACTGACCTGCCGATGCGAGTCAGGCAGGTAAAGCGGCACGAATAAGACCCACCCAAAAAGGTGGGATAAAAGCCAAAACGGGGCTTTATGGCCGTAAGACAACCTAGGGCAAAGGTTGGACTAGGTTTTGAGGTGGTTGGGAGGGACAGCCCTGCATATTAGGTGTCCCCTCCTTATTATTTTCAGCACGAGGCCGATGGATTAAAAAAATGGTCGAATATGTATCAATTATGGTTTGCGAAGATTTAAATCATCACCTATGATGTAATCACTTTGATCTTTGCCGACGCTGGTTTTGGTTTCGGTTTTCTTACCGCCGTCATTGATAGCAGGTACGGCGGTGGTGTGGAAAGTGGCAAAGAACAGGCTGAGCAGGAAGGTAAGTGTAGGCATGACACAGAGAATTTTGTTTTCGTTAAATTTCTGTGACAAAGGTCAGGCCCCCCGTACCCTCAAAAAAGGACAGTTTTGCACGTTTCGCCTTCCCTAGATTTTGCAACCCCATAAGAGTTCCACTCCGCCGAAGGCAGCTAGGTAGTGTTTGTACAGGCCCGCAGCTTATGCTGTCAACGGGGACAATTCCAGATTATCAAATAATTCCTCTTAGCGGTATCTTATCGTTGTGTTACTTTTGCTGAATGATGGATGATTCAAAAAAAATTCATGGCCCAAAGATGCAGTAGGTATGGTGTTGGGGTAAAGGACAGTTCTGCACGTTTCGCCTTCCCTAGATTGCAAACCCTGATTATTGCTCACTGCTCACTAAAAATAAAGTATGGATTTTGAGGCTCTGCGGGAAATGATTCAGGTTGTAAACCGCAACAAGACCAAACGTATTGAGGTCCTCGGCAACGAGGACAATAGTACCATGCTCAATGAGTTGTACAACGGTATTGCCAGTGGACAATTCAGTTCTGACTCTATGGCCTCGGAGCATTTTTTCGAGGATAGTCACGACCAGGAAAAACGTTACCGCGATTTGCGGTTACGTTTAGTGCGGCAGGTACTAAACACCAGCTTCTTTATTGATGTCAAGAAGTCGCAGTTCAATGACCGGCAAAAAGCATTTTATAATTGCTACCGCGATTTTGCAGCCGCCTACATTTTAATATCAAGGGGTGCAATACGGTCTGCCATAGATATATTAGAACAAGTGTTAGAAAAATGCCTCAACTTTGAATTTACTGAACTAACTGCTGAGATTACCCGTTTCTTAAGAATGTATCACGGCCGCATATATGCCGACCAGCAAAAAGTAGGATATTATGCTAATCTGCATCGGGAATATGAAGAAAAAAGGTACGTGGAAATGAAAGCGTTTGATTATCATGAAAATCTGGTTAGTTATTACATCACTAAACGCTCTCCTAATCAGGACATTCATCGTATAGCCTCTGAATATTATACAGAACTAACACCTTTATTAGAAAAACCCAATTCTTCGCAGTTTTACTATTATTATTGTCAGATCGGCATTATTAAATTTTTGTCCATTAATGATTCTGTAAGTGTCATTAAGATCATTGACGAAGCCCTGCCCAAGCTACAAACTCGAGGCAATAGCAATCGGGGGGCACTGTTTACTATTGCTATTCAAAAACTAGCTTGTCTCACTCAGCTACGCCTGCTTAATGACGGAGCAGGCGACGAAATAGCCCAATATTGTTTGAGCCTCTCCGACACTGGCGAATTCAACTGGTTCCGCACCCAAGAAATATACTTTTATTACTGTGCTTATGGTGGTCGTTATAAAGATGCCTTGGATATTTATGGTCAAGTCAAAGAGTCCCCCCGCTTATCCAGTCTAGAAGGGAGTTTTCGAGATTACTGGCAATTACTGGGTGGTTATTTGCATTTATTGGCGGCCTTTAAAAAATTAGAGGCGGCTCAGGTGGAGCAGATCGTGGGGCCGTTCCGCTATACCAAATTCGCCAATGACTTCGAGGTGTTGGGAAAAGATAAAGGCGGCATGAATATTCCGCTGGTGCTGCTGCCGGTGCTGTACAGCCTAGCCCAGGACGGCGGTTTGGATGAGTCGGTCCTCTCCATCGAAGCCCTGGATAAATACCGCAAACGCTATCTGGACAATGACGTGAATCAGCGCAGCAATAGTTTTGTCAAAATGCTGATCGCCTTCACCAAACTGCCTTATGAAAAAGCAGCCGCGGAAAAGAAAATCAACAAAGAACTGGCCGTCCTGAAGACCCTGGATCCGCAGGTGGTGGGCCAGTCTTTTGCTATTGAGATCGTGCCGTATGAGGATTTGTGGGGGATGTTAAGGGAACGATGAACGATGAATTATAAACGATATGGGTGGGGTTGGGGCTGAGTAGGAATGTTTTGAATGTTTTTTACCGGCATCAATTGATAAAACCTGAATAAAATACATCCCTCGTTCAATACCGGGGGATATGTTCACGAATGTAATTATTAATTTTCAATTGATATACTTTTTGAGTTATTTCCAACAGAAGTCTGCCAGCAGTATCAAGAACCCGAATTATATACGCATCCCCTACCTGTTACAGTGAGAAACTATAGTGCAGCAATCATGGCCTTTAAAACCCATACCTAAGTATTTTCTCCCCCTCTAAGGCCTCCTCCATACTTTTTCTTGAAAAGGGGCCAAAACCGATAAAGTCAGTCTGATTATACAAAACTACACCATCCAGATAGGTGATTTTTTGGTTCTCAATTTTAAATCTTAAACAATGTCTGTTTAACAATCGTACACACATTTCCTCATCACAGTTGCTTGCCCAAATGTAGTGTTCCATAAAGTAAATATTAGGTTCTCTGGTAGGCAATAGCGGTGAAAACTGGTGGATAACGGCATAGTCATGTTCGTAATCTATATCATCACTCGTGTATCTGTACTGCCCGGCCAGGGAATCAGGAATGATCAACCGATACGTTTTTTTGGGCAATGGGTATTTTAAAGCATCTAGATATATAGGCTTTTTAAAATACTCCTTGCCGTTCACATTCAGTTTGCCTCGGGTACAAAGCAAAGGATCAATTTTAATAAGCCCCTTGCTAGTTAACCCAGCAAGAAAAACATTTGGCCGTTGCAAATACTCGAATATTGCTTTTTGGGCCAATTGCCTTGATCTTTCTGGTCTTTTCATATTTCCAGAAAAGGAAGGGGAACACGAGGTTGGCAACAAAAAAGACATACCAATGATAGTTATTAATAAAAAACGCATCATTAAATGTAGTTTGGAATGCAATAAATGAAGTTAAAAGATGACGCTGACGTATAGATATGGGCCTATTAACTTAATAAACCCATATCTATACGTCAGCACGTCTTTTCAACGAAACAGGCTAACGTATTACGGGCAATTTGCACTGGCAACATCACAATCAACTCCTGGGACAGTATCCCAGTTGTTTTGCGCCGCAGACAAAGAAACTTCTGTGGTATAAGCAGGATTACAGTTGTGGGCTTGGATTCTAAACTCTCTGTTAAGACTTTTTAAAAAATCGGATTTAAAGTTACTAATAATCTCATCTGAAAGAGGACCAGGATCCAATCCGTCTAAAAATTGCTGCTTTTCCAGCACTATTATGTTAATTGCATTGGCAGCAAACGCCGAAGAAGATGCCAGGCAATTGTTATTATTATTACTTGCATGTACGGCGAGCCTAATATCATCAATGTGCAACAAAAGAGGAGCATCACCTCGCACAGCAAACTGCAAATACGCATTGTTTAATATCATTGCGGAGTACTGTTCGTTTGTGAAATCATCAGTAATGGTGACAAAGGGGAAAATTTGCGCACAGATAGGATTACCCACCGTTATCGGAGGATTTAATGGCTCCTCCTCTGCCTCCGTAATACCAGGAACCATATCACAAGAAAAAACATTTTCCTCCCCAAATATAGACATCAACTCTTCAGCAGTAATATCATCAGGACCGCCACTATTGATAGAGTTAAGCCGATCCGCCACAATCACATCCTTCGCACACTGCGGCATATTCGCCACACCGCCAAACAGTGTTTCTTTTAATTCAAAAAACAGTTCTTCCGGGTCCTGAGAAAGGCCGCAGCCGCTGATGATGCTACCCAATAATGCCTGCGAAGAAGCAGAGAGGCAGTATTGATCCTTGAACTGATTGATCATCGTAGCATTCTTTCGCTCTATACCATCGAATAACGAAGGATCGAAATAGCCAGATATAATCAAGGGGTTCGTTCCGCCACCAGCAGGGTTGCTCGTGGTGGTAGGAATGCCAAAATTAGGGCCATGTGCACCAACAAACCCGCCTTCGTTGCTAGTTTCGCCATTTCCATTACCACCTTGGCCACTAAAGAAACCACCAATGGCACTAAAGAAACCACCAATGGTTGACCAAAAGCCATTACCGCTTCCGCCCCCTGCCGCACTAGGGCAGTCCGGATCATCGCCACAACCTTCTGGCGCAACGTATGCCACCAGATCTCCATCATCAGTACCCACCAGAGTGCCGCCGTTGAAAAAAAGCACCTCCCCCATTTTTCCAGTCGGTGCCATGGAAATCATGGCACCAGTAAAGTTTTGAAGGGTTGATCTGTAGTTATTTGCTTGCCAATAAGTTGGCTCCGGAATATAAAACAGCAGATTATAGTCGAGGCCACCGGCTTTGGTTTTGAAAAAAATCAAATTCGCCCCACCCCCAGGGAGCCTGTTCTTAGATGGTTCCACTGGAACGATCAAAATGTCCGTTTGCCCGGCGTATTTAGAACTGACGGCAGCATCCCAGATGGGGACTACACCAGTTAGTGAAACCTCATAATCCCGATCACTGACCTCGCCATTGGAACTTCCAAAGACTGTTTTGGCCTGCTCAATAGATATGGGACCTGATGTTGTAATACTAGATTCGGTGGAGGAAGTAGTGTGCTCTTGAACGGTTTCTTTTTTACAGGTGACAAAAGTAAGGATAGCCAGAGTTAAGAGTAGAATGTACTTTTTCATGTTGTAGAATTTAATTGTTATTGAATTGTATTGCTAAGACATTTACAAAACATGGGGCAAAATTGTGCTTGTTCTGGAATACAAAAAAGGACAGTTTCACCCGTTTCAATACAGGCAGATTGGTTTTACCCGGTCTTTTCGCGTTAAGTTGTCCTGTCATACAGAAACGAAGACCTCTCCAGGTGTCAGGTTATTGGAAAGCCCTTGCATATTGTCTCCTTCCCTTCATAAATTTGTGCCCGAAACGCTCCCCGTTCGTCTCATCTGCATGATCTGCCTTCCGCAAAAAAGGACAGTTTTGCGCATTTCCATACAGACAGATTTTGGGCTAAAATTCATCACATCACTTAACCACCTAATAATCAATTTTTTATGAAATTTTCCGCCCTGATGGACATGGTGCAAGTCGTCACCCGAAACAAAATAAAACACATCGAAGTGCTGGGCAATCCCGACCAGAAAGGCAGCCTGACCGAGGCTTTTTATGATGCTGTGGCGAGCGGAGAAGTTACTTCAGATGAGATGGCCGTGCAGCATTTATATGGCCATACCGATCCAAAAGACCCGGCCTACCAGCGTTTAAAAAATCGCCTCATCCGCCAGTTGCTCACCACCGTGCCTTTTATAGATGTGCATCAGTCCCAATTTAACGATCGGCAAAAAGCATTCTATAATTGCTACCGCGATTTCTCTGCTGCCTACATCCTAATTTTTAGAGGTGCAGCAAGACCTGCCATAGATGTACTAGAGCAAGTACTGGTACAATGCCTAAAATTTGAGTTTACCGAATTGACCGCTGAAATCACTCGTTCTCTAAGAACACATTACGGCCGTATATATGCTAATCAAAATAAAACAGAATATTATGCCTCATTACATCGAGAGTATGAAGAAAAAAGATATATAGAAATGAAAGGGTTTGATTATTACGAAAGTTTGGTCAGTTATTATATTACCAAGCGCTCCCCTAATCAGGACATTCACCGTATCGCTTCTGAATATTATACAGAACTAACTCCTTTATTAGAAAAACCCAATTCTTCGCAGTTTTACTATTATTATTGTCAAATCGGCATTATTAAATTTTTGTCCATTAATGATTCTGTAAGTGTCATTAAGATCATTGACGAAGCCCTGCCTAAACTACAGGCTCGGGGCAATAGTACCCGTGGAGCACTATTCACTATTGCCATCCAAAAACTAGCCTGCCTTACCCAGTTGCGTCTCCTTACCGATGGGTCGGGGGACGAAGTAGCCCAATACTGCCTGACTCTCGCCGAGCCGGGCGAGTTCAACTGGTTCCGTACCCAAGAAATATACTTTTATTACTGTGCTTATGGTGGTCGTTATAAAGATGCCTTGGATATTTATGGTCAAGTCAAAGAATCACCTCGACTGTCTGCTTTGGAAGGGAGTTTTCGAGATTACTGGCAATTGTTGGGTGGTTACCTGCACTTATTGGCGGCTTTCAAAAAATTAGACGCAGCCCAGGTGGAACAGATCGTCGGGCCGTTCCGCTATACCAAGTTCGCCAACGACTTCGAGGTGCTGGGGAAAGATAAAGGCGGCATGAATATTCCGCTGGTGTTGCTGCCCGTGCTGTACAGTCTGGTCCAGGACGGCGGTTTGGATGAGTCGGTCCTCTCCATCGAAGCCCTGGATAAATACCGCAAACGTTACTTAGACAACGATGTGAATCAGCGCAGCAACAGTTTTGTCAAAATGCTGATCGCCTTCACCAAACTGCCCTACGAAAAGTCTGCAGCGGAAAAGAAAATCAACAAAGAACTGGCTGTCCTGAAGACCCTGGATCCGCAGGTGGTGGGCCAGTCCTTTGCTATTGAGATTGTGCCGTATGAGGATTTGTGGGGGATGTTGCGGGGAGTCTAAAGTATAAACGATAAACTATGAACGATATGGGTGGGGTTGGTACCGCCAGAGTGAACCTTTCGGCGCAAACCGCATTTAAGCTCCTCATTGCTACCTCACTTTCACATTTTTAAATTTATCTATGGCTACTTTCAAACGTACCGCTTCCGCCACCTGGCGCGGCACTGGCGCCGAAGGCACCGGCAGCCTCACCGGCCCTTCCGGCGTACTCTCCAACACGCCCTACTCTTTCGCCAAACGCTTCCAGAATGAAGACGGCACGGCGGGCACCAACCCGGAAGAATTGATCGCTGCGGCCCATGCCGGTTGTTATATCATGGCCTTGAGTTTCCAACTCACAGGTGCGGGTTTCCCGCCTGCTGAGCTGCGCTGTTCAGCCCAGATTGATATGGATAATAAAAGCGGTGGCTGGGCTTTCCAGAAAATTACGCTGCATCTGGAAGGCGAAGTACCCGGTATTTCGGAAGAAAAATTTCAGGAACTGGCCCAGGCCGCCAAGGCAGGTTGCCCGGTCAGCCAGGCATTGGCTTCGGTGCCGATTGAGTTGGAGGCGCAGCTGAAAGGATGATCTAAGTTGAGGATTTGAGGATGCGAGTATTTGAGTATTTGATCAAAGTACGTGATTGTCAAGTATTTGATCAAATCCTCGCATCTTCAAATCCTCAAAATTGGAAATAAATAAACGGCTGCACTTCCGCTGATTTCACCTGCATCACCAGGGCAACAATCAGCGTGAGCAGCACGGCTTTGCCCAGCAGCGGCAGCGCGGTCACCCCGCGTTGGGCGGCGGCTTCCCAGGTATTTGGCAATAAATGCAGCCCGAAACCCAGCACGATCCAGAAGACGACTGCCGTATATCCCGCCAGGAATTCCGGTAGTATTTCTGGTCGGAAATCATAGAAAATCTGGTGCAACATAGAGTTCACAATGTCCAGATTTTCGGCGCGGAAGAATATCCAACAGAAACACACAAAATGAAAAGTGAGCAGCCCGCCCAGGACGCGCCGCAAGGCTCCGGGGGTTCCGGGAAATAGTTGTTTCCAGCCGCGCTCCACCGCCAGCCCCAGCCCGTGCAGACTGCCCCAGATAATGAAACGCGTGGCCGCACCGTGCCACAGTCCACCGAGCACCATCGTCAGCATCAGGTTCACGTAGGTGCGTAGCCGTCCCTTGCGGTTGCCGCCCAGCGGGATGTACAGGTAGTCGCGTAGCCAGGTGGACAGCGAAATATGCCAGCGTCGCCAGAATTCGGTGATGCTCAGCGACTGGTAGGGCGAATTGAAATTAAGGGGAAAGTGGAAGCCCAGCAGCAGCGCCAGCGCGATGGCCATGTCGGAATAGCCGCTGAAATCGCAGTAGATCTGCAGCGCGTAGCCATACACACCAAGGAGGTTTTCCAGGCCGGTATACTGCTGCGGCGAATCGAAGACCCGCTCGACGAAATTGACGCTGATGTAGTCGGAAATCACCGCTTTCTTGAATAAACCACTGCTGAACAGGAAGATGGCCCGGCCGAAATCTTCCCGCGACACAAAGGGCTTGCGGTGGATCTGCGGCAAGAAATCTGCCGCCCGCACGATGGGGCCCGCCAGCATTTGCGGAAAGAAGGTGACGAAGAACGCGTAATCCAGCATGCTATCCGTGGCCTTCAACTGGCCACGGTACACGTCGATCGTGTAACTTAAAGACTGGAAAGTAAAAA
>JANPIV010000027.1:0-15880 GCA_031425155.1 Saprospirales bacterium
GAGGTGAGGTTTACCCACAAGTCATGAGCGGAATGAGTGGTCAAATAGCCGCAGAGCGGCGAAATATTGGTAGCCTTTTAGCCGCCAAACCCGTTTGGGAGGTGCAGCGCACCGCAACCTATTACGGTGCGCTGCACCTCCACCCTATTCCTACGGCATTTTACTACCAATATTCCGGGGCGCTGCCCCGATCCACGCAGCACTTTTGGGTTTTGATTAGAAACACCGATGTCAAAAGGTTAAAGCCAGTCATTTGGAAGACAAATAGTCACAAAACGTCCGACTTGTGGGTAAACCTCACCTTTCGAGGGGGCAGGGCCCTAGGCCGGGGGATGTAAGCCACGCCCTTTTCCCAAATCAACTTAATTTACAATGTACTAAAGAAAACCCGGATCAAAAAATTCCGCACTCCGCATTCTGTATTCCGCATTCGACCCTCCTACCGCCCCTGCCTGGCCATGAAATACTGCAAACCGGCTTCGTCAATTACACCGATCAGCGCATCCTCTTCGGTGACGGCTACCAGACTATGTCCTCGCTGGCGCAACAGGTAATATACGTAGCGCAAAGATTCGGTCGAAGGAATCAATTCTACCCGTTGGGTGTACTGCTGTACGGCGGCACTGCTATCGGATTTGCGCTCAGCACTGATGATTTCGCTTTCTTCCAATACCCCCAGCAACTTTTCCGACATATCGAACACCAGAAAATTGCGCTCCAGGCCATGCTGGAGCAGTTCGATGGCGTCTTTCATCCAGTCATTGCCCCGCAGGCGCGTATATTGCTGCCGCACTATATCCCGCGCAGTGAACCGGCTCAACAGATCGTCGGTCTGCACCTGCGTGTTCTCGTTGCGGGCCGCATAGATGACAAAAAGCCCGAGCAGCGCCAAAGAATAATTTTCTTCCATGATGCCCCAGATGGCGAGCAGGCCGGCAATGCCCTGCCCGACCCAGGCCGCAATCTTGGTCGCGCGCGGTCGGCCAATACGCATAGACAGGAGTGCCCTGAACACCCGGCCACCATCCATCGGGAAGGCTGGAATCATGTTGAAGACCACCAATACCAGATTGCCAAGCGTCAGCATGATGCCGTACTGTAGCAATTTAGCAATTTCAATGCCCGTCTCCTCGGCCACTTCCCCGGCAGCTTCGGCTTGTATAGACAGGCGCAGGGCTTCCAATTGATCGGGCTGCGCCAGAAAACCAATGGATAAGGCCAGCAAAAAGGCAATGACCAGGTTGACCATCGGGCCGGCAATAGCAACCACCAGTTCCTGAATCGGCTTTTCGGGCATACGCTCCAGGCGGGCCATACCACCGATGGGCAGCAGCACAATATCGCGGGTACGAATACCGTAGCGCCGGGCGGTGAGCGCATGGCCATATTCATGCAGCAATACACAACCAAACAGGGCCATGTACAGCCCCGTCATCCAGAGTGTTTCGTTGGTAGAGAAGGCTTGCTGATTGGCCTTCCAAAGGATGTAAAGAAAAATAAGGCCGAACGACCAGTGTACATACACCGGAATACCGAACCAGGTAAATATTTTCAGAGAACCACGCATCAGTCAGGTAAATGGCTATTGAGGAAGTGGAGAAATAAAATAAGTAGTTGTTGATTATCAGTTAATTGGTTATCACAAACCTCATGCTTCGCTCCATGCACTCTCCCCCTTTATCTCTCCCCATTATGGGGGAGCCGGAGGGGGCTTTACTACTGCGCATCCGGCTTTTCGGCCAGTATAATGTATTGATAATCCAGGGCGTCTTTGTCAATTTTATGAATTCGGAATCCTGCCGTTACGAGTTCGCGTTCGACTTGGCTGGAAGCGATTTTGTACTGATCGGGCGGGCCAATGGGCAGGTTATTTTTCTTAAAATCAATAATCAGCAACTGGCCGCCGGGTACGATGCCTTTCAGCAGCGTCCGTAGGTATTGCACCCGATCATCAATATAGGCATACGTATTAACGATCATCACCGCGTCCACTTCTTCGGGCCGTAAAAGCGGGTCCTGGGGTTTGGCCAGCCGCGTCTCAAAACGTGGACGATATTTTTCCGGCAGCCGCACTTTTACGCTGTCCAGCAAATCAATGAACCGGCGGTCAATGTCAATGGCGATCACTTTTTTGGCCTTGGGTACAAGTCGGAAGGTAAAGTAGCCGGTACCTGCGCCAATGTCGGCCACGGTTTTATTTTCCAGGTCACCCAGCAAAGAAATCACCATATCGGGCTTTTGCCAGATGCCCCGGTCTTTGCTTTCATAATCGGCTACCAGGTTTTCAAGATTGCCTTCGCCTGTACTGGGAAGTTGTACAGGATCGGTATCAGGATTACTTACCGGGGTGGGCCTTTCCAGGACGAGGGACTGATCATTGGAGGCAGCATTGTCCCGACAGGCGGTGAGCATGGCCAATAAAATCAGACTGAACAAATAATTGCGTTTCATGATGCGAATAGTAAAACGCAACAAAAGTAGGGAAGTTCGCTCAAAGCAGGAGAGCCGTCCGTTAAACCAGGTTACTTTTTGGGAGTTGGGCGGATATGATCTGAAAATCTATCCCTGTGCAAGCCTGCGTCAGGCATTGGCTGCGCCCGGTGGATACGCTACCTTTGCCGCGCTAAAAAAAATCTCTGTTGCTCCATGTCTGCATCCCTTTCCCCTTCTCCCCGGCGATTTGGCCCAGCCGACCTCCTGTTCTATAGTGCCGGTTTATTGGTGCTGAGCATGATGTTTTCGCCTTTTGTGCTTTCATTGAGCATGTGGGGACTGGTGTTCGCGGCCGTGTGGGAGTCGGTAGAGAAGGCCCGCCAGACCGCCGCACCGGGCCAGAATATCTGGCTGCTCGGCCTGTGGCAGGCCTGGCAGCGCTGGATTCGGCAGCCGGTGCTGCTGGCCCTTTTTCTGTTGCTGCTGGTACCGGCGGTTAGTTTTTTTTGGTCCGAAAATGTTTCCTTTTGGGCGGAACGAACCAGGGTGCGGGTGCCTTTTCTGGTGCTGCCCTGGGCTTTTGCCAACCTGCCCGCCCTGACCTTGCGCCGTTATCAGCTGGTGCTCTACGCGCTGATCTGGATGTTGGTCATTACCTGCATCGGCGTGGCGATCAATTTTGCTCAAAATGCCGCCGTACTCCTGGAGGGCCTCAATCATGGTCGCCCGATTCCGGTCCCGCGCAACCACATCCGTTTCAATCTGCTGCTGGCCATCGGTATTCTGGCGGGTGGCTGGCTGTGGTCGCAGCACTTTCGCTGGCGTTATTCATGGGAACGCAGCGCATTGGCGGTGGCCATCGTCTTTCTGTTTGGTTTCCTGCATTTTTTATCCGTCCGTAGTGGTATTGCAGCTTTGTATGCTGCCCTGATCTTTACAGTGCTGCGTTTCCTGGTCCGTACCCGCCGCTGGGGAGTAGGGCTGGCCGCGCTGGCTTTTATTGCCATCATTCCCTGGCTGGCATTGCGCAGCATTCCGAGCCTGCAGCAACGCATTTCCTATATGATCTACGATTGGGAACAGTATCAGAAGAATGCGGGCGATGATTATTCCGATTCCGAGCGTTGGATTTCACTGTCGGCGGGCCTGGAACTGTGGCGTACGCATCCGCTCCTCGGAGTGGGGGCCGGTGATTTGCCGACGGAAATACAGCATGTGGTGAACCGGCAATTCCCAAATTATACCGTAGCGCCAAAATTGCCGCATAATCAGTTCATTTACCTGCTGGCCGGCACCGGATTATTAGGGCTACTGCTGAGTCTGGTGGCCTTTATTGCCCCATTGACCGAAGCCGTGTCCCGCCGATTCTACCTGTTTTCCGTTTTTCAAATTATGATTTTTATCTCGTTTTTAGTAGAATATACTATTGAAACCGCTATCGGAGTAGCCTTTTATTTGTTTTATCTGCTTTGGTTCAGGGCGATGGCGAAAGTGGTGGATTAATGCTCTTTTTGATGCATTACCAACTCATCCAAAAACTCCATCGTTTCCTGCAAACTCCCCAGGGTATGCGCATTGTCCGGCAATTTAATGGGATTGACAAACAGTTGTGCGCCCGTGAGCAGCAGTTGACTGCCGGGAGCCGAGTGCGCAATGCTGTCCACATACGCCTGGATGGATTGGCGGGAAAGCGGTTCCTGTAAAATAGTAAAAATATAATCTGGCTGAAATGGCTGACACGCGTCGCTCACGTCCTTCACCTGCGTGTTCACGCCCAGATACAAAACGTGGAGTCCGCGTTTGCGCAGCAAATAATGCATAAAAAGCAGCATCAGTTCCTGCGACTCGCCTTCGCCCGTGTAAAGCAAAAAACGGGCGGTATGCCGGTGCGGATCCAACGGTTCCTGATCAATGGCGCACATAATTTTGCGGCGGATCAGATTGCCGATAAAACGCTCATGGGCCACGCTGATGCTATTGGTCAGCCAAAGAATACTGAGTTTGTCCAGAAAAGGATAAATCAGTTCCAGCATAGTGCGCTCGAAGCCATGCTCCTGGCAATAAGTCACGAAAATATGGTCGAAAGTAGCTTCATTCAGATCAATCATCGCCAGCGTCAGCGCATCTATCTGAGCATTCTGGCTGGTATTATTCTTGGAAATCTCCGACACCCGCACCGCAATTTCTTCCGGTTCCATTTTCGCTAAATGGCTGATCTTGTGGCCATAACGATTGAGCAGGGCCACATTGAACAGCAGCCGCAGGTTCTCATCCGTGTAGTAGCGGATGTTGGTGGAAGTGCGCGCCGGTTCGATCAGGTGATAGCGCTGCTCCCACACCCGGATCGTGTGCGCCTTAATACCAGTCAGCTTTTCCAGGTCGCGGATGGAGTATATTGCCATGTTATAAAGTGTCCCTCAATAGTGCTCTGAAACAGGGGATTGTGTGGAAGGTTTTAAGAAGATTTTTTCAAAAAATAAAGCAAAAAGCCTGAAATGCTGCTGGTTCACCCAGCATAGGTAATAGAAAATATCGGTCGGCAATAAGCAAAAAGAACTATATGCGCACTCAAAGATCATAACACTACGCATATTTGAGCAAAAATCTATCTGTCATGCGATTTCCCTCCTTTTTGCTTGCCGCACTTTGCCTTGTTTTTTGCCCTACTTGCCACCAAACCGGCGTCCGCGACACCGAAGAAACGGAGTCGCCATCCGAAGCCGGGGCTTCTTTCCAGTGGTGGGGTTTGGCGCGGACTTTTCCCGATGGCCAATTTCATACCGAAAAATACGCCGAGGCGCTGGCCCAAATGCAGCTCGCCGTACAACTCCGCGACGACCGCGACAACACCTGGTCGGCCATTGGGCCTAAAAATATTGGCGGACGAACCCTTTGCCTGGCCGTCAATCCACTGGATACGAACATCTTATGGGCCGGTAGTGCTTCCGGTGGCCTTTGGAAAAGCACCACCGCTGGCCAGGGTGCCACGGCCTGGGAGCGCGTAGAAACGGGCTTTCCCATTCTCGGTGTCGCCGCCATCGCCCTCGATCCCGGCAATCCTAACGTCATGTATGTCGGCACCGGCGAAGTATATAATAAAGGGAATACGATGCCCAACGTCGCGATTCGCACTACCCGGGGTACCTATGGCATTGGCATCCTGAAAAGCACCGACGGCGGCCTCACCTGGACGAAAAGCCTGGATTGGGCCTACGGCGATTTGCGCGGCGTACAGGATATTAAAATTAATCCCAAACGCCCGGCGACCGTGTATGCCGCCACTACCGAAGGGCTGCTGCGGAGCTACGATGCGGGAGCCAGTTGGCAAGTCGTCCATAATAGACAGATGGCTGTGGATATTGAAATAAACCCCGTGGACACCACGCGCATTTTCGTCACCCACGGGTCCTTCCGGAATCAACTCCTGAGCGGTATTTATCGTTCTACCAATGCCGGGCAAACCTTTGTCAAACTGGCCAGCGGGCTACCGGCCAGCTATTCCGGCAAAGCACTGCTCGGTCTCAGCGCATCCGACGCAAACATTATGTATGTCTCTATTGGGAATGAAGGCGCGCAGGTGGGCCTTTTCAAAACCATTAATGGCGGCAACAGCTGGACACTGGTCAGTACCGAGGATGTCTGTACTTATCAGGGCTGGTATTCGCACGACGTGGCGGTGCGTCCCAACGATCCCAACCAATTTATCTGGGTAGGGATAGATACCTGGAAATCAACGGATAGTGGGGTTAATATCACTAAAAAAACCTTTTGGTACACCTGGGATTTTGGTCAGGTGCCGGTGGGTGGGCCGGAAGGACCAGACAGCTATGTCCACGCCGATATTCACCGGGTGTACTACCTGCCCGACGACCCCAACAAGGTGTATAGCGTGTCGGATGGCGGTATTTTCGTCTCCTATGATGGCGGCGAAAGCTGGGCCGGGCGCAACGGCGGCTACCAGACGCAGCAGTTTTATGCCAATTTCAGCAACTCCACCACCAATCCAAATCTCGCCATTGGCGGAATGCAGGACAACTCGACAGCCATTTTCACCGGCGACCCGGCCTGGACGCGCGTGATCGGTGGTGACGGCGAGTGTACGGGCATTAATCCTTTGAACGACCAGATTATGTACGGCTCGTCGCAGTATTTGAATATGTTAAAATCGGTGGATGCTGGACAGAGTTTTTACAATATTGGCAATGAAATCAGTGAAAGTGCCGCTTTCAACGGCCCGTTTGAACTGGCTCCTTCCAATCCCGACATTATGTACGCCGGCGCGCAAAGTCTGTGGCGCAGCGAGGATGGCGGCGAAACCTGGGCGAATGTTTCCAATGGTTCCCTCGCGGAGGGCGACGTGATTCTGACTATGGCCATTGATCCGCAGAATGCTGATGTGGTGTATTGCAGCACCGCGCCCACGGCGACTGTTTTGGCCAGGGTCTTCAAATTTGATTGCAGCACTGGCACCAAAACGCTGTTGACTGGTCTGCCCAACCGCCTGTGTATGGATATTGCGGTCAATCCGGCTAACTCGTCGCAAATATTGGCGGCCTTTTCGGGGTTCAATACCACCCACGTTTGGCGCAGCCTCGATGGTGGCCAGACCTGGCAAGCGAGCAGCACCGGCCTGCCCGATGTGCCGACCAATACGCTGTTGATTGATCCTTTGCTGCCCAATTACGTGTATGCCGGCAATGATCTGGGCGTGTGGCTTTCCACGGATAGCGGCCAAAATTGGGAGCCCTATTCCGCCACTGCACCGCAGGCCATGCTGGTGATGCACCTGAGTTTTTCTGCCGATCACCTGCTGCGCGTGGCTACGCATGGGCTGGGCGTGTGGCAAACGCAGGCGGCTTTCCCCAGTGCTACTCACGAAGCAGGTCAGCAGGTAGAGATTGAAAGTATGTATCCAAATCCAACCGTGGATGTCGTTAACCTGAAATTTCATTTGCCGCAGGCGGAAAAAGTAACCTGCCGTGTGGTAGATAACAGCGGAAAAACGGTACTTACCTGGCCCGCCGAACGCCTGGCCGCCGGGGAACAAAGCCGAACGCTGCGCCTGGATGCGTTGCCCGCCGGTAGTTATGGTTTGGTGCTGGAAACGAATGGTGGTCGGATGGGGAAATTGATTGTGAAGCAATGACTACATTGTAATATGATTTTTTGAGGATGCGAGTATTCGACCAATTGCCTGATTATCAACTACCTTGGCTGAGTAATCAAATATTCGCATCTTCAACAAATTTACAGTACAGCGTAGAAACCTTATATTTGCCAAAATATTTAAAATTATGGGTGCTACGGCAGAATTGATCCGAACCTACACAATAGACGAATATTTGGAAATAGAACGCCGCACCGGCGAACGCTATGAATATTATAATGGAAAAATCGAACTAATGGCTGGCGCATCCATAAACCATAACCATATTACTCGCCATATTATCCAGCACTTAGGCAATGCGCTAGATAAAAAAACAGGTTTTGACCTCTTCGGCAGCGACCAAAAAGTGTACCTGCCTGCTTACAATTATTATGTTTATCCAGATGCTGTGGTAGTTACTGATGGAGCTCTCATGGCCGAAGAACAGGCCGATGCATTGATTAATCCATTATTAATCATCGAAGTTCTGTCGCACGCTACCGAAAAACGTGACCGTACTACCAAATTCCTGGAATATCGTTCACTGCCAAGTTTCAAGGAATACGTCCTCATCCGTCAAGATACGCCCCACGTAATTTCCTTTTTCCGGGAAGCCCCGGATTTATGGCGCGAGTCAGAAGTGCGTGGATTAGACCAGGAAGTGCTGTTCAAATCCATTGATGTGCGCCTGGCTTTAGAGTTGATTTACCGCAAAGTCGAGTTTGTCGGCGGGCGTTGATTTGACTTCAAGGAATTTGCAAAAAATAAGAGGGCAGAAACAACCTTACTTGAGTTGTCATTCCGACGTTAGGAGGAATCCGCTAAGGTGTTGATTATCAATGCCACGCAGCCAGATTTCTCCTGCCGTCGGAATGACATCCAGAGGTAAGAAAATGGGAACTTATTTCTCACTCATTCCCAAACAATTGTCGCGCAAATTTTTCTAACTCAACAATCTGGATTTTTTCTAAAAGTGACTGCTCCAAATCGGCGCGGCCAAAGTCGTGGTATTTTGTTACTTTTGCGCCCGCTTTTAAAAATGTGGTCAATCGAAAAAATGTGGCCAATACATAAAAAATGTGGTCAATGCGTAAAAATGTGGTTAATACCCGCCATTGACCACATTAAACCCATTGACCACATTAAGCCCCATTGACCTCATTAAACCCATTGACCACATTAGACACTTTTATCTATGAAACATATTCGCAATTTCTGCATCATCGCGCACATTGACCACGGCAAAAGCACGCTGGCCGACCGGCTGCTCGAGACCACGGCCACCATCTCCAAGCGGGATATGCAGGCGCAGGCACTCGACGATATGGACCTGGAACGCGAGCGCGGTATCACGATCAAGAGCCACGCCATCCAGATGAATTATGTCCATCCGGCCGATGGGCAGGAGTATATTTTCAACCTGATTGATACGCCCGGCCACGTGGATTTTTCCTACGAAGTGAGCCGTTCCATTGCGGCCTGTGAAGGTGCCTTATTGCTGGTGGATGCTACGCAAGGCATTCAGGCCCAGACCATTAGCAATCTTTATCTGGCTGTGGAACACAATCTGGAGATCATTCCCATTGTGAATAAGGTGGATATGGAAAGTGCTATGATCGAGGATGTGCAGGACCAGATCATTGACCTGATCGGCTGCGACCGCGAAGATATTATTTCCGCTTCCGGGCGCACGGGCATTGGCATTGCTGAAATCCTGGCCGCTGTGGTGGCTCGCATCCCGCCCCCCAAAGGCGACCCCGAGGCACCACTTCAGGCGATGATTTTCGACTCGATGTTCAACTCCTACCGAGGCATTGTGGCCTATGTGCGGGTGATGAATGGCACGATCAAAAAAGGCGATAAAGTCAAGTTCATGGCCACGGGTAAAGAGGTCGGCGTGGAAGAAGTGGGCGTTTTGAAAATGACCCAACTGGAAAGTGCCACGCTCGGAGCGGGCAATGTGGGTTATGTCATTACCGGCATCAAGGTCAGCCGCGAGATCAAAGTGGGCGACACGATCACCCACTTGGCCCGCCCTGCTACCGATATGCTGAAAGGATTTGAGGAAGTAAAACCGATGGTTTTTGCCGGTATTTATCCGCTCGACAACGACGATTTTGAAGATTTGCGCGATTCGCTGGAAAAACTTCAACTGAACGATGCCTCGCTGGTCTTTGAACCGGAAACCTCGGTGGCATTGGGCTTCGGTTTTCGCTGTGGTTTCCTCGGTATGCTGCACCTCGAGATCGTACAGGAACGCCTCTACCGCGAGTTCGATCAGGACATTATTACCACGGTGCCCAACGTGCCTTACTATGCTACAGACATGAAGGGCAATCGGTTTATGGTGCATCAACCGACCGAAATGCCCGATCCCAACCACCTGGAACGGGCCGAAGAACCCTATATTTTTGCGCAAATTATTACCAAGCCGGACTATATCGGTAATATTATGACGCTCTGCCTCGACAAACGGGGTATTTTGCTAAAACAGCATTTCCTGACGCCGACCCGCGTGGAAATGAGTTTCCACCTGCCGCTGGCCGAGATCGTTTTTGACTTTTATGACCGCCTGAAATCCATTTCGCGCGGTTATGCTTCTTTCGATTACCACCTCCTCGACTACCGCGACACCGATCTGGTGAAACTGGACATCAAACTCAACGGCGAACAAGTGGATGCGCTCAGTGCCCTCGTCCACCGCTCCAAAGCGGAAGGTATGGGTCGCCGGATGTGCGAAAAACTGAAAGAACTCCTGCCCCGCCAGCAGTTCCAGATTGCGATTCAGGCCGCCATTGGGCAAAAAGTAGTGGCTCGCGAGACCATCAGCGCGCTCCGCAAAGACGTGACTGCCAAGTGTTACGGTGGTGACATTTCGCGGAAGCGGAAACTGCTGGAAAAACAGAAGGAAGGTAAGAAAAAGATGAAGCAGTTTGGGAATGTGGAAGTGCCGCAGGAGGCGTTTTTGAAGGTGTTGAAGTTGAATGATTAAAGGCTGAAAATGAAATCTACGCACATTCCCACTCCCGTCCAGGTGCTTGCACTCCTGGAACAAACCGATGGCCTACCTGCTAACCGGGAAGACTTCATTCAGGCTTTTAAGGCACTTTATCCTGCGTTGAGCGATGAGCAACGTGCAGAACTTTTGCGCTCCATCTTATTGTACGTAGATTCACTAATAGCACCCCAGGCAGAAGCAGCCTAATGCCCCCCTCCCTTCTTGATCGAAAACACATGCAGCACGTGTGGAAATAGCGCATCCATATATTCCCCCGCTGCATTGGCGGAGCCGGGTAGAGTAAGCACCAGGGTATCGGCTATAAAACCGGCTACCCCCCGGGAAAGCATACTAAAATGCGTGCGTTGCTGGCCATAATTTCGGGCGGCTTCCATGATGCCGGGAATAGGATGATCAATTAGCGGCATGATGGCATCGGGGGTGACATCGCGGGGAGAAAGGCCCGTGCCACCTGTAAATATTGCCAGGTGTATGCCGGCGGCGACCAGTTCCTTGGCCTTCTGCTGGATCGTGTCAAAATCGTCGGGGATGATTTCATATACCCGACAATCTATCCCAAAACTTTCCAGTCTTTGAATGATAATTTTCCCCGCCGTGTCTTGGCCTTCGCCGTTCGAGATGCGATCTGAACAGACAATCACCGCCGCTTGCAAACTCAGGTCGGGCAGCTTTTTAAAGTCCGATTTGCCCCCCTTTTTGCTTTGCAGTTTTATCGAAGCGATTTCTACCTGTTTGTCTATGGGTTTCAGCATATCATAAAGTACCAATGCGGTGATAGACGCGCCGTGCATGGCTTCTACTTCCACGCCGGTTTTATAAATAGTATGCACCTCTACTGTAATCAATATTTCTAAATCCTGGAAGGAATACGTAATCGCCGCATATTCAATGGGCAGCGGATGACAATCAGGAATCAGATCGCTGGTTTTTTTAATGCCCAGCAGACCTGCCGCCCGACCAAATTCCAGTACATCGCCCTTGGGCACTTTTCTTTGTTGCACCGCGAGTATCGTCTCTGGTAAAGAAACTTTCACCACCGCCGTGGCGATGGCTTTGCGCAGACTATTCGATTTATGCGTAATACTGACCATGTTTTAGATATTTTCTTTCCACTGATGAGTCATATCTTCAAACACTTCCTTGCCCCAAATTGGTAATTCTTTTTTTATGCGCTCTACTATTTCATTACAAGCATCGGTAGCCGCTTTACGATGTACCGAAGAAGTAAAGACAAACAGGCATATTTCCCCGGCATTGATCTTGCCCAGACTATGATGCACGTGCATACAGGTAAGGGGATATTTTGCAAAAATATCTTCCCTTATTTCGTGCATTTGTTCCGAAGCCATTTCAGCGTAGGCCGTATATTCAATAGCAGTGACCGCTTTGCCCGCTATGTCATCGGCCCGTACCTGACCCAGAAAAATGCTATGCGCACCAATGTTGGTTTTAGTACTATGTTTTTGAATACTATCGGCAATAAAAGAGGCCGCAATAGGGCCTTCGGTAAAAATATTTTTTGGACGCTTTTCCATTTTCAAATTGTTGAAAGTGGTAGTCTCACTTAAAGTGAGACTACCACTACTACGATCAAAAGTATTTACCCCAGACTCAAAATCCCTTTTTTTAAGTTGTAAATTCTTCGCCCATTATTAAAATGCGCTGCTAATAATTCACCGGCAATTAAACTTCGTTTTCCACTTTGGCAGAAAATAACGACATCGCCTGTTGGTATTTGGCCCATATTCTCCTTAAAAGAAGACATCGGCAACAGTACATGCCGGAATCTGGCAACGGGTTTCTCTCCAGGTTCTCTCACATCAATAATAGTCATGTTTTCATCCTGCAAAAACTGACGAAACCGGGCAGCATCTATTTGTTCCACTACATTACTGGATGAATTACAAAACATTTCATAATTCATCTGCTTAAATGCGTGTTCATTTTCAGGCATATTTATTAATGGCGTAAATGCCGCCGATAAATCCACCGTCATCAGATCATTCGTCAGCGCATTATAAGTAGCCATTTTATTGATGAGTGGCTGGCCAATTCCGGTGATTAATTTAATGGCCTCCGTGGCCTGCATCATCCCAATCATACCGGGCAGCGTACCCAAGACACCTGCGGCGGCGCAGTCCGGTGCTTCCTGCGCACTCGGTGGCACCGGAAACAAATGCCGATAGTGTATTTTAACACCCTCCTGATCGGCTACATTAAAAATGGCTACCTGCCCTTCATATTGATAAACCGCACCAAATATTAAAGGCTTATTCAACAATACGCAAGCATCATTTATCAAGTAACGGGTAGCAAAATTATCAGTGCCGTCTATAATTATGTCATAATTTTTGAAAAGGTCTGGTGCGTTTTGTGTATCAATAAAAAACAAATGTTCATTCACTATAATTTCAGGATTCATCTGCCGAAGACGGGCTGCGGCTACATTGGTTTTATATTTCCCTATATCTTCTGCGGTGTATAAAACCTGCCGTTGCAAATTACTTAACGAAACCCGGTCACCATCGGCAATACCAATAGTGCCAATGCCCGCAGCAGCCAAATACTGCAACACCGGACAGCCTAAGCCACCGGCACCGATGACCAGCACTTTTGCATGCAGTAACTTCTGTTGCCCCGTTTCGCCAAAGTTTTTCAACAAAGTTTGGCGGCTATATCGCTCGTTCATCCAGTTATTCTTAAATTAGCGTCTTCTATTCCATTGACCATCTGCCCAACACGGAATATTCCGCAAAGATACGTAAGAGGCTGTTATCATATAATTGATATGCAAAATATTGCCATTATCATTCTCGCCGCCGGTAGCTCTTCCAGATTGGGCCAGCCCAAGCAATTGTTGATCTACCAAAGTCAAAGCCTTTTACAGCGTATTGTTTCGAATGTACAGAATGTCCCCAATGTGCTGCATGCGATAGTAATCGGTGCCAAAAAAGAAGTTATTGAAGAAGAATTATTAAATACAGATATTACAATCATCTTCAATGAAAATTGGGAACAGGGCATCGCTTCGTCTATAAAGGCGGGCCTTACAGCAATGATGGAAATGAATTCCGCGTTGGAAGGCTGCTTGTTTGTGGTCTGCGATCAACCTTACATCACCACAGAATTGCTGCGCGAAATAATAACGGTGCATACCCAAAGCGGCAAGGGTATTGTCGCCGCCGCTTACGCCGACACGGTAGGTACCCCCGTTTTTTTCAGTAAAAAATATTTTAATGATCTCCTGCTTTTGAGTAATGAAGAAGGAGCAAAAAAAGTAATTCACCAACACCTGTACGATCTTGCCAGTGTGCCTTTTCTAAATGGTGAAATTGATATTGACACGCAGGAAGACTATAAAAAATTGACCGATGCTGATTGATAAATTTAACCGGGTACATGATTACCTGCGTATATCATTGACTGATAATTGCAATCTGCGTTGCTTTTATTGCATGCCTGAGGAAGACTATGAATTTACGCCCGCCAGCCGCCTGATGCAACCGGCGGAAATAGAAACGCTGGCCAAAATATTCGTGAGCCAGGGCGTAACAAAAATACGGCTGACGGGTGGCGAGCCGTTGGTACGCAAAGATGCCGCTGATATTATGCTGCGCCTAGCCAAACTGCCGGTAAACATCACGATCACCACCAATGGCACCCGATTGCACGATTTTCTGCCCGTTCTGGAACAGGCCGGTATCAACAAACTAAACGTCAGTCTGGATACGCTGCGCGCCGATAAATTCCTGTTCACCACCCGTCGCGATCAATTCGACCTGGTGATGAACAATATTAACATGCTCATCGCCAAAAACTTTAAAGTTAAAATAAATGTGGTGGTGATGAAAGATTTTAATGATAATGAAATCAATGATTTTGTGGCCTGGACCAAAGACGCACCCGTTGAAGTCCGGTTTATTGAATTCATGCCTTTCACCGGCAATCAATGGTCGAGCAACAAAGTATTCTCTCTGGAAGAATTACTACAAATTATTGCTTCCAAATACACCTTCGACGCTGTCCCCGGCAAACCACACGATACGGCGAAACACTTTTCCGTGCCGGGCCACCAGGGTTCTTTCGCTATTATCAGCACCATGACGGCCCCGTTTTGCAGCACCTGCAACCGAATGCGCCTTACCGCCGATGGCAAATTAAAAAACTGTCTTTTTTCTAATGGGGAGACCGATCTGCTGACGCCTTTGCGTAATGGAGAAGATGTACTGCCACTGATAGAAGCCAATATTCTGCAAAAAGCACAATCATTGGGTGGCCAGTTTGATAGTACCTTGAATACGTTGGATGCATTGGCTATTCAAAACAGAAGCATGATTACTATCGGAGGATAAATACAGTAAAAGTTGAGAATGTAACCATCTGACAATCAATTTTTTCTCAACATCTCCACCTTCCTTGCAAAATGACCCTGTTTTTTATCTTACTGTTTATAGTGGCCTTTCTGTATGCCTCCGTAGGGCACGGTGGTGCCAGCGGTTATATTGCCCTGATGGCTATTTACAGTATTTCACCGGAGGTAATAAAGCCGACCGCTTTGTTGCTGAATATTTTCGTTTCCTCTGTGGCTTTTATGCAGTTTTATAGAGGCAGTCATTTCAAATTTAAAACATTCCTCCCTTTTGCGCTTGCTTCCATACCACTTTCATTTATTGGGGGCCTCCTGGTTTTAGATGGCGATGTGTATAAAAAAACATTAGGGGTGGTTTTAATTATTCCCATTTTCCGTTTTTTGTTTTATAAAAATGCCGCAGAAAATGTAATAAAACCAGCCAATTTCCCATTGTCGCTGTTAATAGGCGGCATCATTGGTTTATTGTCCGGGATGTTAGGTATTGGTGGCGGTATTATTTTATCGCCTGTGCTATTGTTTTTAAAATGGACCGATCAAAAACAAACTGCCGCGATCAGTGCACTTTTTATCCTGGTCAATTCTTTATCGGGATTGGCCGGCCAACTGACCAAAGGGATTTATTTTGATACCAATATGATCCTGTATGTAGTGGTGGCATTTGCAGGCGGGATGTGCGGCGCATACTTTGGGGCACTAAGATTTAATCAAATAATTTTAAAAAGAATACTGGCAGTGGTGTTGATAATCGCTTCCTGCAAATTACTTTTTTCTTAGAAGCTGTTTTAAAACCTAAAAACGCTAAAAAATGTACTCAAAACGGTGAATTTTGTGGTGTCTAATCATAAAAGCCACACGTAATGAGTACGATGCAAAGTACGCCCAAACGGGCGAAGTATCCAAGCGACATGAG
>JANPIV010000028.1:0-52329 GCA_031425155.1 Saprospirales bacterium
GTTCCGTCATCCCCAAAATCACCGTCAGCGGCGTCCTGAACTCATGGGTGATGTTGGTGAAAAAGCGGTTTTTGGCATCATCTAATTGGCGTAAGGCAAGGCTCTGTTCTTCGATAATAAGATTTTGCTGTTCCAATTTTGCTTTACTGCGTCTTTCCCTTAAAAATATAAAAACGAATAAGCCCAATAAAATTAAGGCAATCAAAATCGCGCCTAACAACAAATTGCGCTCGGCATTATTTTGAATCAATTCTTTTTCCTGCTGCAATACATTGAGTTGCAGTTCACTTTCTTTCAGGTTTTTATCCGATCGTTCTTCTCTCAAAGTGATCATTTTTTGGTAAAAACTATCCTTAAACAAAATTGCTCTTTTCAAATCACCTTTTTCCTGGGACATATTGGCAATATGCGTCAAATAAGTCAATTCACTCCTGGGGTTTTTCTGCTTTGAACTAATGTCACGGGCTTGGGTAAAATAAGATTCGGCTTGCGCCCATTGCTTCTTTTTGTAAGCAATATATCCCAAAAGATTTAGATCAAATGGATACATTCTATCGAATTCCAAATGATATTTATCAATAATTTTTAAACTTTGCTGAATGGAAACCAACGCTTCTTCATACTGCTCCCTGCGGAGCAGGACATTGCCCCGATGAGCGTAGTAGTAATTTTCAAGAATGGGGTCTTTGAGCTGTGGTAATAATGCATTCATTTTTGAAAAGTAATAATCACAGGAATCGGCAATAGATGGAGTCTTCTCTACCCCCCATTTGACATTGTAATACCACATTAAATTTCCATAAATATCGAATAGAAACTCATTATTTGTTTTATCTGAATTTTCATAGTATCGGGCACTTCGTAACAGGGCATCCAACCCTTTGGAAATTGTTGCACTTATTCCGCTATAATATTTAGCATAAAAAATGCCGGTATTTTTTAATAACAATGCCTGAATTTCAGGACGTGTATCCTGTTGCAATAATAATGCCGCCTGATTGAAAAAATCAAGCCCCCGGGGGGTATTCCACTCCATTAATTCAGTATAAGCAATATTCCATAAAATATTGTAATGTAATAGTTTATCTATTTTGGATGGCGGTGTTTTATCCAGGTAAGACAATGCCTTTTTGGCCATTTCGAGCGCAATGGAATCCTCGGACCTTTTGATTTTGTATTCGCACAAATTCTTATAGAGTTCCGCTAAAAGGTCATGGGGGATAGGTTTGGCATTTTCGAGCAGCACAATTGCTTTGTCAAAATAAAAAATGGTGCTGTCATTATTGAACTGCGGTGTTTTTAAAAACCAATTTGCTTGTTCCTGATAGACTTTACTCAAAGTGGAGACAAGCGAAGGGGTGGGCGAAAATTGGTATTGGGTTTCCAACGCTTTGATATCCATTCTTTGAGCGAATGAATAAGAAAGTGACAAAAAGCATAGGGTTGTGCAATAAAATAATGATTTTTTCATAAAATCCGGATAAAGCCTTCCCGGCTCTGCAACAGGCCTTCTACTGTGGACAGGAGCTGGATGTCCGCGTGGGTCTGGGCGTACGCTGGACAGGTACTCAGGAACAGGAATAGGAGGATTGTTTTTTTATACCGGCCTGGACTAGGAGAAAAGATGGGCAATTATAGGGCTTTTCTTTGGATTGGGCGGGAAAAACCGGATGCCAACCAAGGCGAAATTGCTGACGGGGTTAGGCCTGGCTGTTGCTAACAACCTGACGCGGGCTGCCCGCCGGTACTTGCCGGCAAAACCTGGCTGATGAAGGAGCTCAGCGAGTATTGGGAATGTTTAAATAGATATATCAAAGAATTTATTAAGAACATGAGTCATCCCGAATTTTTGCAATTGAGGCGGGCAGGGGCAGCGCCCCACAATATTGGTAGTAAAACCCGAATGAATACCCATTGGAGGTGCAGCGCACCGGAATATATTTCGGTGCGCTGCACCTCTAATACTGGTTGACATTCTATTTTCTACCAATATTTCGCCGCGCTGCGGCTAATCCAGGCAATCTATAAAATTCGGGATGACTCATATAAGGGGTTTTAAACGGCCTCTAACCAGATACAAGTGGTAAATTATTGGTTTATCACGATTTTTTCAAAAGAACTTCCGCTACTGGTTCTTATCTGTAAGGTATAAATACCCATTTCCAATCCACTGACATCTAATGTAGTAACCAGATCATTGACTTTAACAGAACGCAGCAATTGTCCCGCCGGATTAAATAATTGCACCGTGATCTCTTCCTCCGTATTTTCCGGCAAAATTAAGTACAATTCGCTGCCACTGACTGGATTGGGAAAGACGCGCACTGTTCCGGCATTTTTTAGTTCCACACTCACCACTTTTGATATTTCTTCTTTGTCGTCGAAGTCTGTTTGCCGCAGGCGGTAATAGAGCACCTCTGCCCCCTGAACGGGGGAGTTATCCAAAAAAGAATAGTGTTGCGCCTCGCTGGAGGCACCCTTGCCTGCCACAAAGCCGAGCGTTTCCCAATTACGGATGTCACGGCTACGCTCTACATAGAAACCTTGATTGTTTTGTTCGGCAGCAGTCTGCCAGCTTAGCAGTATGCCATTGGGTTGCTGTCTGCCGGTGAAACCGATCAGTTCTATGGGCAGCGGAGCAGGGCAAGCCACGCCCGAGGGGGAATCGCCGGTGATGGTCCAGCCTTTGGTGGTGGTGAGGTTGGTGCGGGCTGCCACGGCGTTGGTGCCGTACTGCCGACCGCTGGCCCCCATGCTGAGGCTATTGGGCGTCAGGGGGTTGGCACCCCAACCGATCAAAGTAGCACTGTAATTATCACAATTCAGGCCACTGGAAAACAGGAAATTGGTTAAAGGAACCCCGGCCTTTAAGGTCCAGTTGCCAAGGGGTTGATTGAAGGCAGAGGCAGCGTTAAACATCCCGGTCATATCGCTGACATTGGCGACGCTCCAGTTGCCAATAGGCTGATTAAAAGCCGTGGCCTGGCTAAACATTAGGTTCATATCGGTCACGTTGGCCGTGTTCCAGGTACTGAGGGGCTGGTTGAAGGCAGGGGCATTGGAAAATACCCTGCCCATGTTGGTCACGTTGGTGGTGTTCCAGGTGCCGATGGGCTGGTTAAAGGCGGAAGCACTGATAAACATTTGCAGCATATTGGTCACGCTCGACGTGTTCCAGTTCCCAATGGGCTGGTTAAAGGCAGAGGCCTGGCTAAACATGGTCTGCATAGTGGTTACCTTGATCGTGTTCCAGTTCCCGATGGGCTGGTTAAAAGCGAAGGCACTGCCAAACATAAGCGTCATGTTGGTCACGTTGCCAGTGTTCCAGCTACCAATATCCTGGTTGAAAGTGGAAGCAGAGAAGAACATAGCCTGCATATCGGTTACCTTGATCGTGTTCCAGGTGCCGATGGGCTGGTTAAAAGCAGTGGCCTGGCTAAACATTTGAGACATGCTGGTCACATTGGCCGTGTTCCAGCTGCCGATGGGCTGATTGAAGGCGGTGGCCTGGGCAAACATGTTGCTCATGTTGATCACGTTGGCGGTATTCCAGCTGCCTATGTTGGTTGGCCCGTTCAAAATAGCGCAGCCCCTGAACATACCCGACATGTTCGTCACACTACCCATATTGGCCAGGTCGGTGGCACTGATTTGCAGGTTGGCGCAGCCATAAAAAGCATTGAGCATAGTCGTCCAGACCTGGTCTCCCCATTGCGCGATGTCAAGCAGTTTCAGGCGGTCTCCGCCGTTACTAAAAAATATCGTTGGGAAAGCACCCCGGATGCGGATAGTGTAGGTACCTGCCACGCCAAAATCATGGGTCACATTGCCGGTGATGCCGCTCTGGTCGTACGTGCCGTCATTGTTCCAGTCCACCTCATAATTATAGCCGACGCCAAAGGTCGGAATGGTGATGGAGGTACTGTTCGAGGTGCCCGCGTTATCCGTTTTCCAGGTGGTGATGAAGGGCTGCTGGGCATAGGCTATGCTGGCGGCCATAAGGGCCATCCATAGCAAAGCCGAACGCAAAAGAAAAGGCTTCCGGTAAGCGCAAGAGGCGGCACTGTCTTTATGAGAAAGAAGTGAGGAAGAAACTCGTAGTATCAGGTGCATTGTTGTGGAAATTACAGGTAAAAAATCAATTTAAAATGTGAAAATCTGTGCTTGAAAAACTACTTGTCATCTAAAAAAACCACCAATGGTTTCGCGTTCCTACCAGCCTGCCGCAGGGCCTTGTGCCAATTCGGGTCTTTAAAAAATACCTGGGCAACCTCCATAGAAGGCCATTCCAAAAGGGCATACAGGGTGTTGGGGTTGTCTGGCGAAGTACCCATTTCAAAAGACAATATGCCGCTTCCGTGCAGGAGGTCGGTTAAGGCTGATTTCCATTTGGCCGGGCTCGCGGTTTCCTGATACATAATGGTTTTTACAAGGGGCGTCACCACCGATCTGGCGATTTTCCATTGGCGATTTTCGTAGATCATCGTGTTGCGGTAGGCGGTCGTCTGCCGGAAGGGGATGTCGTACACGTAGGTTAGGCCATAACCTTCGTAAGTGCCGGTAGCCACAAAAGCGTGCTGCGCGTCAGACCACGTCAGGCCGATCTGGCGCACGAGCAGCGTGGCCTCTTTACTAATGAACTGGTCAGCAAATAACTGGGCAATACTGTCGGCGCCATTGGTGACCTTGCCGTTTGCATCTATGCTGACGGCATCGGTGGTGTACATGGCCTGTAGTGCGGTCGCGTCCTGCCGATTGTAGGCCGCCATGAAATCACGGGCGAAGACGCGCATGGCTTGTTCGTCCGTAACGGACTGAGCTTGCAGGGTGATGATGAAGCAAGGGGCGCACAAAAAGGCGGTGAGCAAGGGGAAGTTTTTCATGCTTGAAAATTTATGGGGATGAAAAAATGGAGAGTGTCCAGGAAAGTATGGCAGGCCTAAATCCGACCATTGAAAATCAATGATTTATCAACAGTAGGCCACACTCAATGCACACTCTCCATGAGGGTTATATAGATTCACGATGATTGATGGAGGCCCGTTCAATCAAAAGCATAAAACGAATGGGCAACTTCAATGGCCTTTTCCCGGCTTGCGTCGCTGGTGTAAGCCATGACCACTACCAGATTCGTGTTGCTTTTGTGGTCGAGTAAAGTGATAATTACCGCACCCACGCCATCTTTGGTTCCTTCCACAAAATAACCCGCGAAATCATCAATTTGCAGGGCATCCGCGTCGCTGATGTGATCGTATTTCATCTCGTGTGCCGCCGCAATGAGGGCATCCGCCAGCGTTTCTTCGGTCACTGCGCCGTCTTGTTCGGCGTAAATAGTCAGCAGCAGATCGCTGTTTTCCGCCGTGAATTCACTTTCCGTATTGGCGGTGACGTGCAAGTTGGCGGGCGCACTGAACGCAACGCCGTGACTATCCCACCGCCAGTCTTTTTGGGCAAAGGCGGTATTCAAAAAGAAGGTGCAAATAAGAAAAAGTGTTGCTTTTAGTAATGTTTTCATGGTGTGTGTGTTGAAAGTTGAAATGAAGATGCGTCGGTGATTGTTGCTCATTGCTGGTAAAGTTTGTTTGTAAAAAGAAGGTTGAAATATTGGCATTCTCCTTCGGCGGTGTCTGGACAGGATTAATTTTAAACATCAACTTTTTTCAGAATCGCAAACCTGTGCGAGTCGTACTATCTTCGCCCCGTACCGGCGGGTTTAGCCGTTTTTCTTTGAAAGTTGTATTACCAATAAAAAGTGATTGTCTGATACCAAATGTAGAACCATCGGGCAGCGGGTCGTCGGGCTATTATCCCGGCGATGGTTTTCCTTGTCCGAAACTCGCGTTCTGTTGACCGAACTTCCATTCCGATTGCATGAGAAAGTTTCTTTTACTTATCTGCTGCTTCCCCCGTCTCCTCTATAGCCAAACCACGCCGCTCGACAGCCTCGAAGGGGTTTTTGCCACCGCGCAAGCCGATACTCAGCGACTCGACCTGCTCAGTCAAATGGTCAATATCGCCTTTCAGGGAGATTTGAATCTGGCCCTGGTGTACGCGAAGCGAGGCGTTGCGCTGGCCGAAAAGACCGGCGACAAAGACTGGCAACCAAAATTTTACGAAATGCAGGGGCGTATGCAGGCCAATCTCCTGCAACTGGACTCCGCTATGGGCTCGCTGGATAAAGCCATGCGTGGCTATATTGCTACTGCCAATAAAAAGGGTCGCGCGACCACTGCCTTCAAAATTTCCTGGGTCCATCGCCGCAAAGGGGAAATAGATAAGTCTATGGCCGCCGATCTAGATGCCTTGCGCCTGATGGAAGAACTCAACGATCCGGGGGGAATTGCCGACGCACTTTGCCGGGTGTCGTGGGATCTGAGTGTTCAGGGAAAACAAAAGGAGGCCAGGGATTATGCTGAAAAAGCCATCGCTATTTGCCGGAAAAACGATCTTAAAATCGAACTCGCTATTGCCTTACGCTTTGCCGGCGATGCCTGTATTGGTGCTGGCGACAACACGCAGGCACTGACCTATTATGACGAGGCACTTACCCTGACGCGGGTGGCAGAACCCAGCCTGACGGCGGTGGCGGACATTATCAATTGTCGGGGCAATGCCTACAAACGGCTGGGCCGCTATACCGAGGCACTGGAAGACTACAAAGTCTGTCTGGCCAATTCCGAAAAAGCCAATTATCCCGGCGGCATTTTTACGGCCATCGCCAACCTCGGGGAAGTAAATATGTTGATGGGGAAATACGCCGAAGCCCTGCCTTATCAATTGAAAACCATTGAATTGCAGGAAAAAGACGGTGATATGGGCAACCTGGTGGAAAACTATAGCCACGCCAGCACGATCTACGAACATCTGGGTGACTACAAATCCGCCCTGCTCTACCAAAAGAAAGCCCGGATATTACGCGATAGTACTGCTTCCAGTCAGAGCGATGCGGAAATATCGGAACTGCGCACGAAATACGAGACCGAAAAGAAAGAAGCCACGATCGCCGCGCAGGAACAAGAGATTTCCCAGCAACAACTGGTGCAATGGCTGGGTTTTGGCGTGGTCGTTTTGCTGGGCGGATTGTTGCTTTTCGGCTACCGCAGTTATCGTGCCCGCACGAAAAGCAATCAATTGCTGGCGGCTAAAAATGCCGAAAATGAACTGCTACTGAAAGAAATTCACCACCGCGTGAAAAACAACCTGGAAATCGTGTCCAGTCTGCTGGCTTTACAATCTGCACAAATAGACGATCAGGGTATCAAAGATGCGATGCAGGAAGGCCAGAACCGCGTGCAGTCTATCGGCATTGTCCACCAGAAACTCTATCAGCGCAATAACCTGGCGGCCATCGAAATGAAGGATTATTTTATCAACTTGAGCGAAAGTATCCTCGATTCCTTTGGTGCCGAAGACCGTGTGACTATCGAATGCGCGATGGATCAACTCGATGTGGACATTGACACCGCCGTTCCGCTGGGCCTCATCGTGAACGAATTGCTAACAAACACGTTGAAATACGCCTTCCCCAACGGACAAAAAGGCCAGGTGCGCATCAAACTGGAAAAGAAGCCGGACAACATCCTGCACCTCGAAGTCGCCGACAATGGGGTAGGGAAGAGCGGTCTGACCCAGGGCACGGGTTTCGGGGGGCAATTGGTTTCGCTGCTGACCCGCCAGTTGAGCGGCTCCATGCGGGAAGAAGTGCAGAACGGCACTACGGTGTCCTTTGATTTTAACTTGAAAAAGGCAGCATGACGGAAAGTAACATTAAAATACTGGTGGTAGAAGATGAAATGATCATCGGCGCGAAAATTTCCATGTTCCTCACCGAACTAGGTTATGAAGTGACCGGCATTCTGCCCCGTGCGGAAGAAGCACTCGTTCATCTGGAAGAAAATCCGCCGGATATTGCCCTGCTTGATGTCCGGTTGAAAGGCAGCATGGACGGCATTGCACTGGCCCAAATCCTGCAAAAAGACCATCATATTCCGGTGATCTTCCTCACCGCCAACTCCGACGATGCCACCTTTGATCGCGCGAAAGCCACCAAACCCTACGCTTTCCTGGCCAAACCGTTCAAAAAAACGGACCTGCAACGCGCCCTGGAACTGACCATCAGCCTGATGGCAAATCCTGCTGCTATGGAGCCGTCCGCACCCGCGCTGGGCGCAGAGGCGCAGTACATCCTGAGCGACCGCATTTTCGTGCGCAACAAGGATAAAATGGTGAAAATCCTGTTCGAGGCCATTCTGTACATCGAAGCGGAGCGGAGTTATTGCCGCATTTTCACTAAGAGCAAAGAGTACCTGCTGACCATGCCGATGAAAGCTCTCGAAGAGGAGTTGCCGCGTGCTTCTTTCCAGCGCATCCACCGCTCTTATATCGTCAATCTCGCACAGGTGGATGAAGTGGATGAAAGCACGGTGCTGATCGGGCAAAAGGTGCTGCCACTAAGCAAGTCGTTGCGGGAGGAGTTTTTGACGCGGATTCGGATGGTGTAGCCATTTACCGCCGCTATTGCCCAAAACCGTCATACGTGTATATTTTACCTCCACCACCATAAGTGGGCTGATAGATTTGCGCCTTCAACCCGTTTTATATGCAACAGTTTCTTACCGCTTTTTTTGCCCTTGTACTACTGACAGGCGCAGGTGCGCAAGTACTTTACCACCAGGATTTTGAAGATGGCTTCCAGGGCATGAGCCTGATTGACAACGATGGTCACACGCCGATCTCCCAACTGGCCACCTTCACGGCTGCCTGGAACGTTCGCGGAGACCTGCTCGGCAATGCTGCTGTCAGTATTTCCTGGTACGATCCCGTTGGCCAGTCCGACGACTGGATGATCACGCCAGTCATCAGTGGCATCACTGGAAAGACCGTCCTGGAATGGGATGCGCGGGGATTTGAGGAGTCCACCCCCGAAGCCTACAAGGTGCTGGTCTCGGTCAGTGGAACGAACATCGCCGATTTTACGGACCAGATTTTTCAGATCAATGGGGAAGAGGCCAATGGGGCTTTCCATCACCGTTTCGTGTTGCTCGATGAATACGTTGGCAAAAATATCCACCTTGCCTTTGTCAACATTTCCAACAACCAGTATATGCTGGCGGTGGACAACATCGTGGTGCGCAATGTACGCGACGTGGATGCTGCCTTGGTGAAAGTGGACGTGGACACTTATGTCCGCACTGGCGTAGCCAACAATATCAATTATGCCATCAAAAACAATGGTTTTCAGACCATAGATACGCTGGTCGTCAATTGGTCCGATGGCAGTAATAACTTTTCCGAAACGCTGACCGACCTCGGCCTTGGCTTCGGCGAAAAATACGAGGGTACTTTTACCAATCCTTTTGTCGCCACTAACGCGGACGAATATCCGTTAAATTTCACTATCACCAGCGTGGGCAGCCAGCCGGACGACTTGAGTGATAACAATAGAGCGACGGCCACCGTCGCCAGCGTGACCACCGTAGTGCCCAGGCGGGTGGTGGGCGAAGAAGCCACCGGTACCTGGTGCGGCTGGTGCCCCCGGGGCGCCGTGTTCATGGAAAAGATGTATCAGGCCTATCCCGATTTGTTCATCCCAATCGCGATACACGATAACGACCCGATGACAAATGATGAATACAATCAGGGATTTACCGCTTTTTTCAATTACCCGGGTTATCCCAGCGTATCCATAGATCGAAAAATCCTCATTGATCCGCGTGATATAGAAGCCAATCTGCTGGAGTTGCAGCAGGCAGTCGCTCCGGTAGCGGTAACCGTACATACCACCTTTGATTCCCTGAACCGCCAGCTATACATCGCCGGGAAAATCACCACTTACACTGACCGCACGAATGCGAAGCACAACCTCGTGCTGGTGGTGGCCGAAAGCGATGTGCGCGGCACCAGCAATGGCTACCGGCAGAACAACTATTATGCCGGTGGTGGTGAAGGCCCCATGGGCGGCTTTGAGAATCTGCCCGGTTCCGTGCCAGCGTCACAGATGCGCTACGATTTCGTCGGCCGTCAACTTCTGCATGGTTTTAATGGCCTGTCCGGCATGGTACCCGCCACTTTCCAGGAAAATGACGAGTTCAATTTCAACGCTACCTACGTCGTCCCGGCTACTTACGATATGGACCAGCTCTATGTGGTGGCCATGGTGGTGGACAGCATCAGTGGCGTGGTGCTAAACGCCGCCAAATCGGCAGCCCTTACTTCGGCAGTGCCAGCAGACATCAAAGCATTGGGCTCGCTGACCATCTATCCGAATCCGGCGCAAGGCAATGCCTACGTGGATATGGAACTGACCGAATTCGCTCCGGTGACCATAGCGTTGGTGAACCAACTGGGTCAGATCGTAAGTACGCAGGATAATGGCCAGGTACCAGCTGGTCATTCGGTGATACCCGTGCGCGTAAGCGGACTTGCTGCGGGGGTGTATATGGTAAAAACGAATATTGGTGGTAAGGTGTTATTGCGCAAATTGGTGGTGGAGTAAACCTGGAAACCCGGATTACGCGGACTTCTGATGCGGATTTTGATCCGCATGATCCACAGCCTCGTTCCTACTCACCCATCAACAACAGGCGTTCAGTTTTCATGCCGCCCGCCCCTTGCACCGCCAGGCAATACATCCCGCCGGATAAGTCGGCTGGCAGCGTTAGTCGCAGCCGGGACTGATTGACCGGGCCGATGGATTGCCAGCACAGGCGGCCGGTCAAGTCATACAGCGCGTAATGAGCAGGCTGGTGGAGCCAGGAGGCCGGCGTTTCCAGGGTGATCTCCTGACCAGCTGCGAGGCGGGTGGGATAGCAGCGCCAGCCCTCGGCATCAGGGCTGTGGGCGGCGGTCACTTCGCCGGTCATAAACGATTCGGATGCTGAAGGCTCGGTGCAGAAATTCCAGTTACTGAACGGCTGGACGCGCCAGTAATAGCGTTGGTTCTGAAGTAACGACGGCAGTGTCAGGCTGGTAGCGGTAACGACTACTTCAATTTCCCGGATGGCAAACGAGGCGATCCGCGTCACCTGCACAATGTAGTGCGTGGCCCCAGCAACAGGCGTCCAATGCAGCTGCCCGCCACTGTGGGGAATAGTCGCGTCCTCTACCGGATCGAGCAGCACCGCTGTGGCGGTAATGGCGGGTGGCGGTGGCCCCGGATGGAGCCAGGCCGCTTTTTCGCTCTGTAAATTGGCGCGCATCGCCGCGATCTGTTCATTAGAGAAACGGTTCTGGCATACGTCGGCGGCATACGACATGAACAGCGTGCCGTCGGAATAAAACTCCTGTCCATTCTGGTCGCGTTGTTTAGTCAGGCTGCTGCCCTGCGCGTTGCAAGGCCAGCGGTCGCTGAGGTAATCGGGCCTGGTGTCGCAGAACAGGTCGGCGGCAATGGCGCAATTGCTGCCATCCAGATTCTCGACGAGGGCTGTATCCAGCGGCACCGGGAATTGGGTGTCGAGGGTATCGTGAAAATAAGTGTAATCGTAGGTCAGCAGCTCTGGCGTAGGCTGATTGTAGTTGTAAATCTTGTTCTCCCAACCCAGAAAAGTATGCGGGAGCGACAGGGCATGACCGACTTCATGCGCCCAGGTGTGGTCGTCTTCAAAACTACAGCCGTGGGCCACGGCGATGCCGGCATACGGCAGGTTATAGCCGCAGGCACCTGCCGGGTCGCTGACAAAGTAAGTGTTCAGCGCGTCCGCAACGTTGTTGCTGAACATCATTTCGATGCCCTGCGGGACAAAATCGTGTTTCCACCAAGCCGTGGAATTGATATTCTGCCAATCGTCTTTGAGATAAAACCGGATGCCGCTGGCGGCAAAATCGCTGTTCAACCGGCACAGGGCAGCGAGCACGAAGTTCGCCGGAAAGCGACCGCCGCCATCATCCTTGGCCAGCAGGTGCAGCTGCAAAGCCGCATAAAGCGTATCGTTGGAACGCGCCGAAGCGGTAGGCGCCTGTTGCTGGAAGGTACGCAGCCAGGGGTCCATGCCGACCGGGCTGCCGCAGGGCCGCAAATCGCTCTTTACGGGGTCTTGAGCCGATAGGGTGGTGGAAAAAGCGATCCAAAAAAGGCAAGGTAGCAAAAAGCGCATAGCTGTGTCGGGTTGGAGGGGCGAATATCTGACTTTGCTGCGGAGGGATTTAGGGAAAGTGGGGGATTTGCTAAAAAGGGCCTGTTGGATGAAAGATTTCGGCGACGAAATGATTTTTTGCTCCGATGGAACTAACAGTGGAAGTCATAACTATATGATTTTCTGCTGTTTAAGCCGTATTGTTTCCCACCTTGTGGCGTAATAGTGGCGTGGACGTCAAAGCCGTCGTGTTCTGGCAATGGGAGGCAATTAATTACTTAGTAAGTTGTTTGATAATCGGAGGTGTCGTTTTTGAAGTATTGTTAATGGTACGAAGGGATTGATTTTCTGTTTCTAAACCAATCACTCTTGCATTCAGGCTATCGTTCTGAAGTTGTAGTTTTTCATTTTTTGAATTTGCTATTTTCAAATTTTCATTAGATCTATATAAGAAATATGCTATTGTTAAAGAAAGACAAGAAACTATAAGAGCGAAAACGGCTGTCGTAACCTGTAGGGCTGTCCATCTTTCCTTACGTACTTCTCTCCTCTCTTTATTCCGTTCATTCTCTTCATCACGAGCGGCTTTCTCACTCTTTATCCTATTTTCTTCTTCCAATGCTGCCCTTCTTTGTGCAGCATCAGATTCATTCCTCTCAATCTCCTTTTGTTTTTCATCCCACCTATCGTATAAAAGAACGCTATACTTGCCCTTAACATTTTTAAATTTCACTCCTTCAAACGTAAGATGATAAGTATATAGAAAATCCCGTTCTTTTTTAGATACGTTTAATAACCCTTCCTCTTCGAGAATACCCGCGATAAAATTTATATCTGAAACAGACATTTCCATATTATATTTGCGTTTCAAATCGGTAGGGCCTATTATGGTGTCCTGTGTCTTTAGCTCCTTTAATATGGTATCGGCAACTTTTTGTTGATCATGGTTCATTTGATAGTCAGTCATCGTTCCAAGTTTAGATTAGTTGTTTTTAATTTTTGAGCATCTTATTGATGATGATATAATTATGAGATATTAAAAATTGCATTTTTACTACTAAATTACTAATAATAAATATCTCATAATTAAGTCGTTGACTATAAACAACATTCCCCTCAATCTGCTCCAGTCGCGCGTGTACACTCTCCACCACCGCTATACACCCCGCATTAGTTCCCCCGTTTCCGTCAACCCATATACCGTCCCGTCAATGTTAGGCCCAAGAAATACAAAATATTTTTCTATCAGGTATTTGGCAGCGTCTAACAGCTCCCAATCTGTATACTTCCATCCGGCTTTTTCCCGAATGTAACTAAACGGTACAGACCCTCCATCGGGTATGCCGTTAATAAAAGCCTGAATAACTTCTCCTAATGATTCCATACTGCTAGCGCCTGGCATTTAGATTCGTCAGAATGCATCTTCCTCCTTCCTAAAATGGTTAACTAAATAGGCAAAAGCCTTAGAAATTCGCTCCCCCATTGGTTCATCACTATTTATGTTTATGTCAAAAGTGTGTGAGAGGGTTTCGCTGGGGGGGAGTGTATGAATTTTGTCTGTAGTAATGGTAGAATTACGCTCTATGCTAATTTTTTTTCTTCCATTAAAAGTATAAAACCTAATTGTATTAAAGGTAGATGGAATGTCTGCAATTTCCTCTGTAGTAGGGATATAGATTACACTCGTTAAATCACAAAAGTCTCCTGTTATTATTTTTTGACCTTCCGAGTCTCTGAATCTGGGGGGTAAACCCTCAAAATAACGAGCGAAAGTTTGCGTACTCCTTATCCAAATCTTATATTTGCCCATTATATCAAATTCAACTTTCTCAACAGAATCGGAAACGTATTGATTAACCTTGGGGTCTCTATTGATATCACCACTTCTATAAACCAAATGGTTTCGATAATTTATTATAAACTCAAATGCATCTTCTATCTTATTCTTAGATCCTTTTTGAGGTGAAATGAGACGGTAATCCTTTAATTAATGCCAATAAAGAATCGCGTAATTTAGCAAGTTGCCGTGAATATTCGTCATATGATAAATTGCCACGGATGTTTTCTGTTTTTAAAGATAAATAAGTTGCTCGTATCAACTGTAGGCTATCAAATTCAGAAGATTCAAAATTAAAAATGCTTTCCAGCTTGCTTATCACTATATCAATGTCATTACTCCCTATAAGTAGTTTTAGGTCATGTATCAGGTTATTAGTTTTTTCTTCCATAATCGATAAATATTAGTTCTTTTTCTCGACAAGCTGTTCCAACACCCTTTCGATCCGATCCAACCGCGCCTGCAAACTCTCCACCACCACCGTCCCCGCCTCCAGCGACCGCTCAAGCACCTGCCCTTTCTCCAGTTCCCGACCCAGCAACACCGCCAGTGGAAACCCCGCCAACGCCTCCAGCCGCACGATAGTCTCCAAGCCAGGCCGACTACGCCCCCGCTCCCAATAGCCCACGGCCCACCGCGTCACCCCAAACAGTTCTGCGAACTCCGTTTGCTCCATCCCCCCGCCGCCAAATGCTTAAAATGTTAGTAGCCAACGGCAGGGAGATAGAGTTTTCGCCAAGTGCAGTTGAAAAAGCAAACGCCCATAAATACAAGACTTACAGGCGTTTAAGATTTTATCCAGTGGTCCCGACGGGGATCGAACCCATATCTAAAGTTTAGGAAACTCCAATTCTATCCATTGAACTACGGGACCGTAATACGGGCGCAAATTTAGGACATTTTTTCATCTCCGCCACGGATTCCCCGGCTGCCCAGCTCAATTATTTGCAGATCGCTGATGAGGCCCGCCTCCACCGTGAAACGCACCAGGGTTTTCACCTTATGCCAGCCGTAGTTGCCGCAGGCACCGGGGTTGATATGCAAAAAATCGAGTTTCCGGTCGGGCATCACTTTCAGGATATGCGAATGCCCGCTGATGAACAGGCCCTTCGTGGGCGGATTATCCAGCAGCAACTGCCGCACCCGGGGCTCGTAACGGCCCGGATAACCACCGATGTGGGTCATAAATACCGGCACACCGGCGCACACAAAATGTTCATCCAGAGGCACTTCCGCGCGAATGTCGGCCCCGTCTATGTTGCCATACACGCCGCGAAAGGGCTTGAAGGCCCGCAGGCGATCCAGCACGTCCATCGTGCCAAAGTCACCGGCATGCCAGACCTCGTCGCACTCGGCGAAGTAATCGAAGACCTTGTCGTCGAGGAAAGAATGGGTGTCGGAAAGCAGGCCGATGCGCATGAAGGCTAAGTATGAAGTATGAACTATAAACTATGACGTGTGGCTCTCGCCCTCTCACATTTCTCTCACTTTCTCACATTTCTCTCACCGCTCTCACGTTACTCCACCATCAAATTACAGCCCCGTAACTCCGCCGCATCGAGGCGGCCCATGACCTCAAAACGACCATCAGAATACACCTTCCCCACATCTTCGGTAGCGATGAAAGCGCAGGTGTCGAGATTGGCCAGATCTATGATGTTCAGCACACCGGTACGGCCCGGTGCGGCCAGACAAAAAGGGTCATTTATTTCGGTCGCGAATACCCGCATGGTCGGTGTGGGCTGGAAAAGGGTGCCGCCCAATGCGTAGGCCTGCGAAAACAATTCCGTCATACCATATTCAGAATGAATCACTTCCAATTGAAAAGCCTCGCAGAGTGCGGCGTGTACCTCCGGGCGGGTCAGTTCGCGGCGACGCCCTTTCATGCCGCCGGTTTCCATGACGGTGATGCCGTGCAGATTCATCGGTTGTTGTTCGGCAAAATCCAGTAAAGCGAAACTAACGCCGAGTAATAGCGTGGGGATATGTTGGCTTTGGCAGCGTTCGAGGGCCGCCCGCAACGCTTGGAAATCGTGCAGGAAAAAACCGCTTTCCGGGTAGCGCGATTGCTGGATAAAATCGTTGGCCATCGCCACCAGCGAAGAACCCTGCCGTTCCAGATAAGAGGGCAGCAAAGCGAGGGTACACCAGTCGGCGGGCGGACCGTAAAACTGCGTAAAACCGCGTCGGGCGGCTTGCAAATATCCGTCCAGATCACGGACCAGGTGTTGCGAAGGCGTCTGTCCGGTCGTTGCGCTGCTGGTAAAAATAGTGGTCGCGTCCCAATGCCCGGTTTGTACGGTATGGGTTTTGAAAAAATGAATCGGTAAACATGGAATGGCTTCCAGCGTTGTAATGTCCATTGGTCGGCGGCCCAGCAGTTCGAGCCAGCGGGCGTACAGCGGATTGTAGCGGGCCTGATAGCGAAATACCTGCAAAGCCGTCGCCGCAAAACCACTATTATCCAATTGTGCCACCATCGGCAATAATTCCGCTCGTTCCACTGTTTGATTTTCCACAAAAAACACCATTTTTGGGCACAAAATACGACTTGCATTTCTGCCATGAAAAAAACCCTTATTCCCGCGCTTTACCTGCTTTGCTCCATTCTGTTTCTGTTGCAGTTTTGTGTGCAGCCGCCCGATTATCCCGATGAGCCGGTGATCGAATTCCAAAGTCTGTCCAAAACCACCATCCGACAGTCTTCCTTAGGGGTTGATAGTGTGGTGGTTACGTTCAGTTATACCGATGGCGACGGCGATCTGGGCTTCACCGATACGTCCGCCAGCATTTATATTGTGGATGGCCGCGATACTTTCCAGAAACCTTCCTACCGCATTCCTTCCGTGGGGACGCAGGGCGCAGGCAATGGTATTTCCGGCGAAATTTCGATTGTGGTGCCGACCACCTGCTGCATTTATCCCCGTTCGAGTGGTATTCCGCCCTGCGACAAGAGCAGTTTTGCGCCACAACAATTTGATACGGTGTTTTATTTTATTAATATCAAGGATCGCAGCGGCCATTTGAGCAACACTATTCAGACAGCTCCGATTCGTTTGCAGTGTAAACTTTGAGTTGCTCAATTAGTTTGCGCGTCGCCTTTGCCCGGTGACTAATCTGGTTTTTTACCGCCTCCCCAAGTTCCGCAAAAGTCTGCTCGTAACCCTCGGGCATAAACACCGGATCATAACCAAAACCACCGGTACCCTGTTTTTGCAACGCGATTTTTCCGGGACAAATGCCTTCCAGCAATATTTCTTTCCCTTCCATGACCAGGGCGATAATGGTACGAAAACGGGCCTGCCGATTGGTTTGGCCGGCAAGATTAGTCAGCAGCAAGCGAATGTTTTCCTCCGGGTCGCGGGCCTCCCCCGAATAGCGGGCGGTATGCACTCCGGGTGCGCCATCCAGGGCTTCCACTTCCAATCCGGTATCTTCCGAAAAGCAATCAAAACCGTATTTTTCCTGCACAAAACGGGCTTTTAGCAGTGCATTGCCTTCCAGTGTGTCGGCGGTTTCCGGTATTTCTTCTTCCTGCCCAATATCGCGCAGTGTCTTGACGGAGAAGCCGGGTCCCAGAATTTGTTCTATTTCGCGGGCTTTGTGGGCATTGTGGGTAGCAAAAACGAGGGTAGGCATAGTCTGAGTCTTTAGTGATTGGTCTTTAGTCTTTGGCGGCACAAAGGTAAACGGATCATCGTTTTTGCATCCGGCTTCATCGGATTTCCATCCGGCCTCATCGAATGCGGTTTGTTTCCCAGCGGTTTTTGTGGCATTTTTGTACTTCCAAATCAAGCACAGGTTATTTCTCAATAACCTCAACAGTTCCAATATTCTCAACCACCTAATATGACACCATTCAAGAATTATAGTACCGAATCCACCTGGAAACGCAGTCTGCGCCGGGGCGGGATGTACGTGGCCGTGGCGGCTCTGCTCAGTGGCCAGGTGGCTTGCAGCAGCGACAACGGCTCCGACTGGGAAGAAGTGACCGTACAGGAGCCGACCAAGGGCGTCATCACTACGTTGGAAGAAAAAGAAAACGGCGAGTTTGACATTGTGGATGAACAGGTAGTCGGTACCAAAGAGGCCTCCCGCGTGGTCATCCGGCGTCGCGATGGCTCGGTGGATTCCCTCACGTTGGCCCAGGCCAAATCGCTGGTGCAGCCGCAGGATACCGTGTTACCCCGCCAGAATAATCAACAATATAATCAGGGTTATCACTCGCACGGTATGGGTATGGGCGGTGTGCTGTGGTGGGGCGCGATGGGCTACATGATGGGCCGTGGTTTCGGCTCGCCGGGCTATTCGTCGGTCTATCGCGGTGGTTATATGCCGAATAATAACGTCGGCAGCGAACTCCGTCGTACTTCCGTGAGTCGCACCGTGCGGATGCCCGCCAGTGGCAAAAGCGGATTCTTCCGGGGTTCCCGTAGTAGCAGCGGCGGATAAAAGGCAAATAAGCAAATGGAACGCAGTGCCATCCCGATTTTTCATCGGGAAGGCAATAGGCAACAAGCAAAAGGAACGGAGTGACATCCCGGTTTTTCTTGGGATTGGCAATGTACGTTCCTCCATTTTTTTCTCAACATCCTCAACTTCTTTTTTCTAAACCTTTTCCTCAACTTTACCCGCCGAAGCCCTTTTCGGGCGTAGGAGGGTCTCAACCCATCCAATCATCAAAAAGCAAGCGATCACCCAACTCCCTAACACCGTTTTCAAAGAACTCGGTTGGGATTATTTTGTCTCTGCCGAGGCATCCGATTATTTAACTTCCGAAATGCTGGTCATCAGCCAGGCCGAAAGCGACGCGTTTTATCAGGCGGGCAATCGGCTGTACGAACTGTTTGTCAAGGCGGCCGACCACGTGCTGCAACACAATCTGCTGGATGAATTGGGCATTCCGACTAATATCCGCGCTATGATCCGCCACACCTGGGAGGACGACCGCCATTTGCACCTCTTTGGACGCTTCGATCTGGCTGGTGGCTTGAACGGTCTGCCGCTGAAAATGCTGGAATTCAACGCCGATACACCCACTTCCCTGCCGGAAACGGCCATTATCCAGTGGGCGCAACTCAAAGCCAACGATATTGCCGAAGACCGGCAGTTCAACTTCATATACGAAGCATTGACGGATAATTTTATACGGCTGAAAAACGCCAATCCCGACCGGGAAGCGACCATTTTGTTCAGCACGCTGCGGGATACGCCGGAAGATGAGCATAATGTGGCCGTGCTGCGTGAAGCGGCGAAGGATGCCGGTTTTGAGACGCACTTCTGCTACGTGGATGAGGTGAATTTCTCCGAATTCGAGGGCATTTACGCACCAGACGGCAAAGGCAATTTTACGCGCTACGACTTCTGGTTCAAACTCATTCCCTGGGAATACATCGCCGAACAGGAGGCGGAACTATGCGCTATTCTGACCAAAATCGTGCAGCGCAACCTGGCCGTGATCGTCAATCCGGCTTATGCGCTGCTGTTCCAATCCAAGGGTATTTTGAAATATCTCTGGGACTTGTTTCCCGACGAGCCGCTGCTGTTGGAAGCCACTTTGAAAGAACCCATTGGCCGCAGCAATTTCCCGTTTGTGCAGAAGGTGCTCTTTGGTCGCGAAGGGGCCAACGTGACCGTGTACGACGAAATCGGGCTGCCGCTGGAAGTGCGGGACGGCGAATATGGCAAGCAAAAAAGCGTGTATCAAGCTTACGCCGATTTAGCCCGCGACGAAGAAGGCCACTACTACCAGGCCGGGGTGTTTTTTGCTTATGAGGCTTGTGGGTTGGGTTTTCGCCGCAGCCCGCAGCGGATCATTGACGACGGGGCGCAGTTTGTGGGGCATGTGGTGGAGGAGTAGGGTGGGGCTGATGGAAAATTTACGCCGATGCTTTGGAGGAAATTCAAAAAGCAATAAGATGGAAACTTTCGACTGTGAGAATTTCAGGCTGAAAAGCCACATAATTTTTTTGTATTTTTGTGGAAATTGGCGAATACATGGCAAAGTATATCAATCCATACACCGATTTCGGTTTTAAGAAGCTCTTTGGCGAAGAAGCAAACAAGGACCTCTTGATTGATTTTCTCAATCAATTGTTGCCTCCGCACCACCAAATTGCAGATCTCACGTTTAAGAATGTAGAGAATTTGCCTGATTTGCCAACAGAACGTAAAGCGATTTTTGACATTCACTGTAAAGCCCTAAGCGGCGAGTACTTTGTGGTGGAGATGCAAAAAGCAAAAATAAATTTCTTTAAGGACAGGACACTATTTTATCTGACCTTTCCCATCCGGGAGCAAGCAAAACGTGGTGAGTGGGATTTTCGGTTGACACCCATTTACATGATTGCCGTTTTAGATTTTGAATATGACGAAGCAGAAGAAAGGAGAAAATTCTTGCGTCATGTTCAACTAAAAGATCAGGATGCTGATGTATTTTACGATAAACTACATTTTAAGTTTATCCAAATGCCTCTGTTTACCAAAGAGGAAAATGAATTGGAGACGCACTTTGATAAATGGATTTACTTCTTGAAAAAATTAGAAACCTTTGACAATATACCTGCCATTCTGAAAGAACCAATCTTTGAAAAAGCGTTCAAAACGGCTGAAGTGGCTAATATGTCGCCAGAACAAAGAGATGAATATGAGCAGAGTAGGCTAAGTTATCTGGAAGTACAAGAAATAGCAAATACGGCTGAAATGGATGGACATAAGAGAGCAAGAGTCGAAATGGCAAAAGAAATGAAAAATGCCGGGGAAACGAGAGATAAAATAAAAAAATATACGGGGTTGATAGATAAGGAGATAGATAAATTGTAGAAGGTGCCCCTACCCCCATTTCGCCTTTTCCCCTTTATTCCCATCCACCACTTTCAACACCCGCTTCTCTCCCAAATACAGCTGCAAGGCCCACCTTGCGGCCACTTCTGCCGCATCCTGCTGGCTGGCCAGCATCTTTTCGGGCGTAAAATAGTGCTGTACAAAATGCGTGTCGAAATCGCCGCTCACAAAGGCGGGATGATCCATCACAAAACGGCCAAAGGGTAAGGTAGTGGCTACGCCTTCCACCTCATAGTCGGCGATGGCTTCCTTCATCAGTTGGATGGCTTCGGCGCGGGTAGGCGCATGCACAACCAATTTAGCCAGCATGGGATCGTAGTAGATCGGCACTTCCATACCTTCGGTGTAGCCGCCATCCACCCGAATGCCGGGGCCGCTAGGCAGACGGTAACGTTGCAAAGTCCCCACCGAGGGCAGAAAATTATTGAGCGGATCTTCAGCATATACCCGCACTTCCAGCGCGTGACCATGGATGCGCAGGTCGGTCTGCGTAAAAGCCAGCGCCTCGCCACGGGCCACGCGGATTTGCCACTCCACCAGGTCCAGCCCGGTGATCATTTCCGTGACCGGATGCTCCACCTGCAGGCGGGTATTCATTTCCAGAAAATAGAAATTGCGCTGGTCATCCACCAGGAATTCCACGGTGCCTGCGCCCACATAATCGCAGGCTTTGGCCACGCGTACTGCCGCTTCGCCCATCGCCTGACGCAGGGCGGGCGTGAGTACAGAACTGGGTGCTTCTTCCACCACTTTCTGGTGCCGACGCTGGATAGAACATTCTCTTTCAAAGAGATAGACAATATTTCCATGCGTATCGCCGAGCACCTGCACCTCGATGTGGCGCGGTGAAGTCACGTATTTTTCAATAAAAACCGACCCGTCGCCGAAAGCGGACACGGCCTCCGAAATGGCGCGTTCCATCTGTTCCTGGGTATCTTCCTCGCGTTCCACGATACGCATGCCCTTGCCGCCGCCGCCCGCCGAGGCCTTGATCAGGATCGGGTAACCCACGCGCCGCCCGATTTCTTTCGCCATTTCCACATCGGTGATGGCCTGTTCGATGCCCGGTACCATCGGCACCCCAAAGCGTTTGGCGGCTTCTTTGGCGGCCAGTTTGCTGCCCATCATTTCGATACTCTGCGGACTGGGGCCAATAAAAGTGATACCCGCCGCCGCCACCTGGGTTGCAAAATCGGCATTTTCGCTTAAAAATCCGTATCCAGGGTGAATGCCTTCCGCGCCGGTTTGGCGGGCAGCGTCGAGTATTTTTTCGCTGCGCAAATAACTCTGGGCAGACGGTGCCGGACCAATATACACCGCCTCATCGGCGAACCGTACGTGCGGTGCATGGCGATCCGCTTCGGAATAGACGGCTACAGTTTGGATGCCCATGCGGCGGGCGGTGCGCATGATGCGAAGGGCGATTTCGCCGCGATTGGCGATGAGGATTTTTTGCATGGGAAGGCTGGTTGACTGGTTATTGGTGTATTAGGTTATTAGTGTGAAAACATCACGTTTGTCATCCTGTCGGGAACCGTCCAAGCTACGGCGTGTTCCGCGGCGTGGACGATTCCCGACAGGATGACAAAACGCTGCTTACTTCGCCCGTTTTTCCATTTGATCGCGTTTCAACGTAATCAGGTGGCCAATCGGTTTGCCCTGGCGGTAAGTAATGACGCGAAGATTGACCGGCCCATCGGGAATAGCGACTGGCTGGCTGTATTTGGTCGAATAACGGTCGGGCATGGTATCATCCAGGGTGTAGAAAATATCCAGATCGGATAGTTCGCTGCCCAGTTCGAGTATCAGTTTGCCATCTTTCATACTCGTCTTGACAATCGCGTCGTACACGGCTTTGGAATAATTGATTTCCGCTACATCGGCCCGCTCAAAATGGGCTTCCATACGTTTGGCAAAATTATCCCAGTTCTTGCTGCTTTTGGGCGACCAATACACGTCGGCCAAGGCCCAGGCGCGAGGGTAACTCATATATTCGGCATGGCGCAAAGTCGGAATTTTCTCCGACCAAAGATTGCCCTGTCCGCCCAGAATATACTTGGCATCCACACCATCGGGCACGGGCTCGAAACTATAACTTTTGCTGACGCGCAGGCCCGCATAGATCGGCGGATCAATAGTTGCATCCCCCTGATTGTAGTCTATATAAGCGAAAGTCGTGGGCGTCATCACCACATTATGGCCCAAATGCGCCGCCTCGATGCCGCCTTTTACGCCCCGCCAGCTCATCACCGTAGCACCAGGCGAAATACCGCCTTCCAGAATTTCATCCCAGCCGAGCAGTTTTTTGCCTTTGGCAGCCAATATTTTTTCGACGCGACCCATGAAATAACCCTGTAAATCCTCCACGTGGCGAATGTTCAGTTTTTTCATCAGCTCCTGACAGCCAGGGTCTGCGGCCCAATAACCTTTGTAACATTCGTCGCCGCCCACGTGGATATATTCATTGGGAAAAAGGGCGGCCACTTCGGTAAAGACCTTATCCAGAAAATCATATACTTTTTCATCCGACGGATTGAGCGAATTTTCCATCAGCATTTTGAAGGTGCCATTGCCGTACCACTCCGAGAAAGCGTAGCCGGGATTGACATACGTATTCGGATTTTTGGTGCAACTCAATTCGGGATAAGCGGCGATGGCGGCCATGCTGTGACCGGGCACATCTATTTCGGGTACGATAGTGATGTGGCGATCCTGGGCATATTTGATAACCTCCTTAATATCTTCCTGCGTATAAAAACCGCCCACGGTGGCCTTTTCACCGGGTTGCGGTTCTTTCCGTTCGCCCCACTGTCCGAACCGCTCGACGCGCCAGGCACCGACCGAAGTTAGTTTTGGCAGTGATTTTATTTCAATGCGCCAGCCTTCATCGTCGGTCAAATGCCAGTGAAAAGTGTTGTATTTCAGCCGCGCCAATTCGTCAATATAGGTCTTGACGTCGGCTTTGGTGAAGAAATTGCGGCTCACGTCCAGCATGATGCCTCGCCAGCCAAAACGCGGATAATCGGTGATTTTGACCGCGGGAATCGTCCAGGTGGCTTGGGCGGCTTTCTTGCTCTCAATTTCTTTGGGCAGCAGCTGCACCAGCGTTTGCATACCGTAAAACAGGCCCGCCGGTTGGTTGGCAGAAATCACTATTCCTTTGGGCGTGGCTTCCAGTATATAACCTTCTTTGCCCAGCTGGCTGTTGTCGGTATCGAGCAGATTCAGTTGGATCGCCGCTTTTTTGTTTTCACTGGCAGCGAATTTGAGCCCGGTAGGCACGCTCAATTTTTGCGACAGCATCGCAGCCACGGGGCTGGCCGCCGTTTTATTATAACCAATGGTGGTCGCTTTGGTGAGGGTGTAAGTGCCCGTGGAGGCTTGAATATCAACGGGTTGCGGAATAAGATGAATAGCGGATGGCTGTGCTTGCATGGCCACGGCCATCAGGAGAAGCATAGAGAAACAAAGTGACCTCATGAAACAGAAAGATTTTAGAGACAAGTGAGAGTCCCACTTTGAGTGGGACTCTCACTGCCTTGCCGATTAAAATATCCCGCAAGATTACAAAAACCTGTGTTCAACCTACCGATTCTCCAAAATGCTTTCTTTTTCTTTGGTCAGCCATTATTTGACCAGCATGAGTCATCCCGAATTTTTCAACCCACGATTTTAATCGTGGGAATACGCTAAAACACAAGATATGTAACCGTTTTAACGGTTTTCTCGGCTTGGCAAAGTGCACGAAAACGGTTGAAACCGTTCCTGATTCCATTTGGCCTGCTCTCCCACGATTAAAATCGTGGGTTGAAACAACATATCTTCGCTTTTTGCAAAAAAATCGGGATGACTCATGTTTTGTCTTTTTATTTATGCGCCTGCAACGTCCTGTATGCCAATCCCGTACTAATTATTGTTAAAACCGCACTGGTCAGCATCGCCGCGCCGGGAAAATAAACGGGGTGATCCGGGGCAGTAAAATAAGCGAAAATGGCGGTGACCAAAGGAATACCAATGAACGAAGCAACGGTCATCATACTGGTCATGCCCCCTTGCAATGCACCTTGTTCGTTAGCAGGCACTTGCGTAGATATGATGCCCTGTATGGCTGGTCCGGCAATGCCACCCAGGCAGTAAGGCACCAGAAAGACGTACATCATCCAGCCCTGCGAAGCAAAGGCAAAAAGCAGATAACCAAGCGAATATAACGCCAGACCAACATACACTGCGCGGACTTGTCCCAGTTTTGGAATAATAATACGAATCAATACGCCCTGCACGATGGCCGTGATAAATCCAACGACACTCAGCGAAATACCCACCAGCCGCTCGTCCCATTTGAATTTTTCCATCGTATAAAATGACCATGCGCCTTGCACCGATTGCGCTGCGACGTAGAGCAACAACAGGGAAATCAGTAAACCGCTGATGACCGGGAACTTGCGCAAATGGGCGAGCGTACCCACCGGATTGGCGCGTTTCCAACTGAATTGGCGCCGGTTTTCCAGGCTCAGCGATTCGGGCAGAATGATCAGACCATACAGCCAGTTGAGCAAAGCCAGAGCAGCGGCGGCGAGGAAGGGCGCCCGCGGGCCGTAACTGCCCAAAAAGCCGCCAATCGCCGGGCCGATAATGAAACCCAGACCGAAGGCGGCCCCGATCATCCCGAAGTTTTGCGACCGTTTTTCCGGGGTACTGATGTCAGAAATATAGGCCGCACCCGTCGTAAAACTACTGCCCAAGATGCCCGCCAGCAGCCGCCCGACAAAGAGCCAGCCAATAGTAGGCGCGTAAGCCTGGAAAATATAGTCCACGCCAAACCCAAAGAGCGAAAGCAACAGAATCGGCCGCCTGCCGTACTGGTCGCTCAATCCGCCGAAAACCGGAGCGAACAGGAACTGCATGAACAAGTAAGTGAAGCCCAGCCAACCGCCAATGGTGGCCGCATGACTCAGATCGGCCCCCGAAAGGTGCATGATGAGCTTGGGCAACACGGGGATAATAATGCCAAAACCGATGACATCTATCAGCAAAGTGATGAAAATAAAACCGACAGCGGGCCGATTTTGAGTCATACGTAATTTTTTTTTAATGCTTAAAAATCGAAAATGCAGCGTTATAAAAAACCTTAACATGTGCAAAGTGTTAAAATTTCAGTCCTGCACAACGTTTTTCATTTGCAATTCAACAACAGTTTTTCCGGCGGCGGAGCGATCAGATTACGCCACCCATTTCCCGCATTTCCTTGACCAGGTGCTCGTGTAATATTTTGGTTTTCAGGAAATTGTAACTTTTATTTTCGCAAGTTTTTACCCAGCGAATACCGCGTATGGCGTTGGTCAGAAACATCTCCTCGGCTCCCTGAAGGCGGGCGAATGTAGTGGCTTTCTCTTCCATTGCATAGCCCCATTGTGGTATTAACGTCAGCAATAAATTACGAAGCGTTCCAGTTACACAGCCTTCCGACAGCGGTGGTGTATAAAAGACACTATCTTCTAACCAAAAGAGGTTGCTTGCCGTCGTTTCACAGACCCGGTCGTGCGCATTTAGCAAGATCGCATCATCCCAGCCTTCGGTGTGGGCTTCCTGTGCAGCCGCCACGTAGCGTGGCGCATTCAGTGCTTTCAGCCCCGAAAGCGCATCCACTGGAAGCCGCACCGATTTGCACAAACCCAGAGTGACGCCAATTGTATCCCATGTATAGTCTTCTGAATCCAGCGATTGCGCTGTGAGTAAGAAGTTTGGCAAGTTGTTGTCCGGCGCGTACAAACCGCCGGGCGACCGCCAGACCGTCCACCGGAGACGGGCATTCCGGGGCGCCAGACGCCGAATTTGTTCTTTGAAATATTGGCTCGTCCAGTGGACGGGCACCGCGTAACCCATCGTCCGCAGCCCCCCGGACAGGCGCTGCCAATGCTGCTCCCAAAGCGGTATGCGGCCATCGAATACTCGAATGCTTTCAAACAGGCTATCCCCGTAGTACAGACCGCGCTGTAACAACGCGATGTGTGCTGGCAACTCGTCCAGCACTTGTTCATTCAGTATTACCGACATGATTTTTTCACTTTTAGTCACTAATTTCTATGAACCGATTTCTTTTAATCATTTCCGCTTACACGCCTTCTTTTCTGCTGGTATTGAGCCTGTTGCTCCCAGTTGTCATCCCCGCCCAAACACCTTATCCGGTCGCCAATTGGCTGGACACCTATCGCCCCAGCGGCGACTTCCAGTCCGTGGATTTACTGCGTACCAATGAAGACCGTGCCACTGCTCCGGCGGTGGTGGAGTACGCCACCATGCTGGCCCTCGATCACACCAATTTGGAAAATGTACTGAGCCACGCGCCAGCCACTATGTCGCTCACCATTCCCAATGTGCATGGCGACAATTTTGAACTGGAACTCGCAAAAGTCGCTATTCTCACCCCGGAATTTTCCGTCGGTACGCTGGGAAATAATGCCCACGACAACGTCGCTGTCGCTCCGGGCGTTCATTACCGGGGCATCATTCGCGGCAAACCACAATCCGTCGTCGCCGTCAGTATTTTTCAGGACGACCTGATGGCCATGATTTCTGACGAAAACGGCAATTATCAGGTCGGAAAAATGGAAGACGGCACCGAAAACTACATTCTCTATCGCAGTGCCGATCTGCGCGCCGCCAATCCTTTCAACTGCTCCACCGACGATGATCTCACCGCTCCCGATTCCGCCCCCAACGAGGTCGGCGAACGCGGCATCGGCTGCAAAACCGTCGGTATTTATCTGGAATGCGACTACAAACTGTACGTGGACAAAGGTTCCAGCGTCAGCAACGTGACCAACTACATGACCGGGCTCTTTGGACAAATAGCCGCCCTCTACGCTGCTGAAAATGTAGGGGTCGCTATTTCCCAGATTTACGTCTGGGCCACCCCCGACCCTTATGCATCCCTGGGCAGCACCAGTTCGGTCCTCAATTCCTTCCAAAGTACCCGCGGCACCAATTTTACCGGCAATCTGGCGCATTTCGTCTCGAGCCGCAACCTGGGCGGTGGGGTCGCTTATGTGGACGTGATCTGTACCAAAAGTTATGCTTTCGGCGTAAGTGCCATCAATACGACCTACCAGAATGTGCCCACTTACTCCTGGTCGGTGGAAGTAATGACCCACGAACTGGGTCACAATCTCGGCTCGTGGCATACCCACTCCTGCAACTGGACGGGTGGCGCGCTGGATAATTGCTACACCGCCGAAGGCAATTGTGGCCCCGGTCCGGCTCCCGTTGGCGGCGGCACGATCATGAGTTACTGCCACCTGAGCGGCGTTGGGATCAATCTCAGCAACGGTTTTGGTACGCAACCCGGTAATAAAATCCGCGACAGAGTGCTGAATGCCAGTTGTTTATCCGCCACTGGTGCCATACCGATCAGTCTGGCTACTTCCAATCTGACCGGCACTTCCGTCACCCTTTCGTGGGGCGCCGTGAGTGGCGCGACGCAATATACCGTGCAGTACAAAACCAGCGCATCCGGCACTTGGATTACCGCTGGCACTACGGCGGCGGCCACGTACAACCTGAGCGGATTGGTCAATAACACCGCCTACAACTGGCAGGTAAAATCGGACTGTTCCAGTTATTCCGCCACGGCTAATTTTACGACGAGTTCGAATGGCGGCGGCGGCACACCTGGCACCTGTAGCGCGCCCATTTCCCTGAATACGGTGACGGTGACCACTATTTCAGCCGTGCTGTCGTGGGGAGTAGTGACTGGCGCGACGCAATACACCGTACAGTACAAGCCCAACACGGCCACTGCCTGGACGACTGCCGGGAACACCTATTCCACCAGTTTCAATCTGGCGGGCCTGACGGCTGGTACGGCTTACAACTGGCAGGTAAAAGCCAATTGTTCCGGCTACTCCACCACCGTGAATTTTACGACCACCGGCAGCAGTGGCAATGGCGGTGGCGGTACGGGCAGCCTGTGTGCGGCCCCCGTCAATCTGACCAACGCCAACATCACTGCCTACAGCGCCCGTATTTCCTGGACCGCCGTGCCGGGCGCGACCACCTACACCGTGCAATTGCGTCTGGCCAGTGCCACCACCTATTTCACGCTGGGCACTATCACCGGCATTACTGGTAATATCACCGGATTCACTCCCGGTACGGCCTACGTGTGGCGGGTACGAGCCAACTGCTCCGACTATTCGCAGCCTAAAAGTCTGGTGACCGCAGGCTCGCAATGGACTGGCCGCCGCTCACTCGGCGATTTGCCCGCCATCACTTTATCCGAAAATTCGGAAGTGTCTGTGTACCCCAATCCAGCCAGTGCAGTGCTAAACCTGCACCTCGGCACTCCGGTGACCCCCGAAACGGAAGTCTTGATCACCGGTTCCACCGGCCAATTGGTGCTGCGTCGCCGCTGGACCACCGACGAAACGCCGATTGATATTTCTACCCTGACCACCGGCCTGTATTTCCTGACGGTGATGCAGGATGGCCGCCGGGTGGCGACGGAGAAGTTTGTGAAGGCATTATAATCTTTCCAGTCCGCTGGGTTTTTAAAATATTGAAGTTGAACGTTTGAGAAGGCTGGTCAGGCAGGGTGCCTGGCTGGCCTTTTTTTGTGGCGATTGAAAATGTAAAATAGCCTATAATGCGGTGGATTATTTGGCTTTATGGCCCAAAGGCAAAAAATAAGGGGAGTTATTTGGGAAATAAAGAACCCGTATTACCTTTGATTTGCCTAATAAAATTCAATATGGAAAATTTCTTTTTACCTGCCCCCCTAATAATTCCCACCACACGGGAATTATTAGGGAGTGCATTTATAAGCGGCACTCCTGCAATGAACTGCTAAAGTAAGCAATGCGGGTATATACTTAGTCGTTTATTTTGGTAGTGACGTTGTTAAATGAAGTTAGTATCATCTCAAATTATCATAATAAAGAATGGAAAATGCAAACATTACTTGGCTAGTCGGAATAATTGGTACGCTTGTTCCTTTTGTTTGGACTGTATATCAATATGTGGATAGTAAGAAAAGAGAGCAAAATTTAAAAGAATTTGAACAATTTCATAAACTAATAAAAGAGTTGGTTCAACCAGGTGATCAAAATACACTAATGTATATTGATAGACAGGCAGCAATCATATATGAACTTCGCCACTTCAATAGATATTATGAGTTTTCGTTAAGAACTCTTGAGGGGCTGCGTAAAAAATGGCCGGAAAATGAATATCCAAGGCTTATAGAAGAGCTTGACTTGGGAGTTGAGTTTTTCAAGAAGCAATTAAAATAAGCAAGGATAAAATCATCTAACAAAACGCTACTTGCCCAGGTTCGCTAGATGCTGTGCCCGTCGTGTAGGTTCGCGTTCCCCCCTCAAAACTGCCCCCAATTCCTAACCTTAACCACCGCATGATCTTCATTTCTTCGTCTTTGGTCTAAACCATCAAAACCGCGCTTATTCAAAACAATATAGACATAAGGTAAAAAGCCGGAATGCCATTCGTCAACTGCCGGTTTCGATAAATGGGAAAAAAAACTTGGAATTGTAAGATCACATTTATTAGAACCTGATCTTATACACAATACAGGCCGCCACGGCAAAAGTTGAAAAACTGCAATTTTTGTCGTATTTTTGTGCCCAAAATCGTGCAAAATGGCAAAGAAACTGATTCGGTTCGATTGGGCGATGAAAAAACTGCTCCGCCACAAGGCCAATTTCGACATCCTGGAGGGCTTTCTGTCAGAGTTGCTCGGAACGGATATCAAGATAAAGCAGATACTTGATCCAGAGGGCAACAAGGAAACGGAGGACGACAAGTTCAACCGGGTGGATGTGTTGGTAGAGAACGAGAAGGGGGAACTCATCATCATCGAAGTGCAGAATACCCAGGAGTATGACTACTTTCATCGAATGCTTTTCGGGGCTTCAAAAGCTATTACGGAACATATTAAAGAAGCGTATGCCTATGCAAACGTAAAAAAAGTTATATCTATCACCATCGCCTACTTCGACTTGGGGCAAGGTAAGGACTACGTCTATCACGGCACGACCATATTTAAAGGCATTCACAAGGGGGACATTATGGTCCTTGGCGAAAAGCAGGTAGAGGCTTTCCAAAAGACCCAAGTGCATGAAATTTATCCAGAATATTGGGTGATAAAAATTGGTAAGTTCAGGAACAGGGTGAACGACAAATTGGACGAATGGATTTATTTTCTCAAAAACGCGGAGATCAAAAGCACTTTTTCCGCGAAAGGTTTGAAGGAGGCTAATGAGAAGTTGGATACCATGAAACTTACGGAGAAAGACCGGAAAGCCTATAATGCTTACTTAAAGCATTTGCATAGTGTGGCCAGCCGAAATCATACGATTGAAATAGATGCAAAAGAAATCATAAAGAAAGCGAAAGAAGAAGAAAGAATAGAAGTGATAATGGAAATGCACAAAGATGGAGTTGCCATTAAGACCATTGCAAAATACTTGAAAACGACCGAAGAATATGTCACGCACATCATTGAAAGTCAGCAGAATAAATGAGTTTCCTGACTATGCCTGACTGACTAGGCGACATTAATACCAACATAAAACATTCCCCCCTCAAAACTGCCCCAAATAACTAATCTTAACCACCGCATGATCTTCATTCCTTCGTCTTTGGTCCAAGCCATCAAAACCGCGCTTATTCAACACAATATAGACATAAGACAGCGGCCGGTATTCCCAGGCTAAGCGAATGTTGTAATTATCCGATTTATTCTCCGTATTTTTTTGATAAAAACCGATCAATTGCACGCGGGGATTTAAGGCAAAACGCCCTTCCACACTATATAAATCCACGTTTTTGGTGGTTTTGTTTTCGCCCACTTCCGCAAAATGATTCCGATTAAAACGCCCCGCGATGGATAAATGGGGCGAAGGCGCGAACTGTACCGTCAGATCGGTGGAGAAAAGATGACCATCGAAATAAGTACCCCAATCGGTTTGTCCAAAGGCACTAATGATTTTGGAGGGATCGGTGGTGTACCACAACTGCTGACGGAAATAATTATAATCTCCTTCTTTGATCGTAACCCCCAACGGCTCGAACGGTTCGGTCAAGCGTTGGAAAGCGGGATTGACGGAATAACCGAAGTAAGCACCGCTTTGAAAATTAATCCATACTGGAAAGAATGTTAATTGTCTTTCTATTAGTTTTCCGGTAGAAACCTGATGATAAAACTCCGGCAGAAAACCTGGCTCGAAAGCCCGGATCACCTTCTTAAAAGGCAATAAACGACCCCGATAATACCAGTTCATGCCGGGCGTCGTGCCGACCACGTCGTTGCGCGCCACAAAGCCCATTTCGGGATTAAAGTCTTTGTTGACCACGGATTCGGTCAGCCAGATTTTATATTTGTTGGTGGAGTAATAGTATTGGGCAATACCTGCAAAACCTTGTTTATCTGCATCATTGGCGGTCGAGTGCATGACCATCGTGGTCAGCGAATGCGATTCCCCGAGGCGAAAAAAGCCATCCACGGTGCTGACTACATTGGTGCCGCCGGGATGATTTTTAACCGTTACCAATCCACCGATACGATTTTGGGAGCCAAAGTTTTCAGAGAAGCGGCCCACAAAGAAATTAGTCGCCGGACTGGTACCCACCTCCCGCTGACGGATCAGCATACCGCCATAATTTCTTTTCAAGGAACGATGCACAAACCGGCCGCCGACATCAATGGGAATCGGATTGCCGGCATTATCCAGGCCAATGGTGCGACTAAAAAATGGCTGGATGCGCATACTGCCGCCCGACCCGTCGCTGGCCTGACCGACACCTACCCCAAAAAGAGAGGCATTTTCCAGAAAAAACTGTCTCCGCTCTGGAAAAAAGACCGAAAAGCGCGTTACGTTATTGACCTGCCGGTCGGCATCGGCCTGGGCAAAATCGGTGTTGGCGGTCAGGTCCAGCACGGTGTTGGGGTTGATGGCCCACTTGACATCGCCGCCTATTTTCACTTTGGTTTGTTCCGGTTTTACAGTCGCATCAAAGCCTTTAAAATGGTCATAAGAAGTTAAGAAATAAGGCTGAATCCGAATGTTCGGTTTGGGCGGTGGCGGCTGCAAATTCTTTAATAAACCCGCATAGTCCATGCGCAAAGCCGTAAACGCCCGTGGATAAGGCGAAAAAGCGGTAATTTCATTGGTTAGCCGCCGGTTCCGGTAAATATTAAACCCCCAATTTTGAATCGTATCATTAGACTTGGGATAACGCAGCGTCTGCCAGGGGATGGCTATTTCGGCCACCCAGCCTGCATCAGTCCGACTGGTCCGTACGCGCCACAGGCCATCCCAATCGGTGTCGTAATAAGTATCATCGAACGCCAGTAAATCGCGCTGTACGCCATAAGGATTGGTCGTAAAAGACATGGCATTACGCTCGTCATTGAAGCCATCAAAAGACAAACTCACCTGATCGTGTTGGCGCGGGTCAAAATCACGTTTGAAATCAACGGCACGCAGGGCTTTTTTGCCCAGAGAATCGCGGGAAAAAATCCCAAAATACAGATACCGCCGATTATACAACACCCGCACCTCGGTCTCCTGATTGGGGGCTTCGCCTTGCAGTGGTTCTATTTGTATAAAGCGGGACGAAGGCGGCGCCTTAGTCCATTCGGCTTCCTGCATAAGACCATCAATATTCAGAGAAGTAGGGATTTCTATGGCGACGAGTTCTTTTTTTATAGCATTGGGCTTGAATACTTCGGCATCCTGGGCGGGAAGGAGGAAGGGGAAAAATAATAGAAAAAAGGGTAAAAACTTGGCTGTTGCGTTTTGTATTATTGGAAGCATTTTCACCAGAAAATTTTATGTTTCCGGCAAAGAAAAGCAGTTTATTTTGTGGACGCAAACTTTTTAATAACCAATCGTGGCGTTGGCTTTTGAGGCGGCACAGAATTATCATTTCCGTTTAATCGTCTTTAACCTTAATAAAATATTCAACGTGATCTGCATATTATTTCGGCGTACCCTTTCAAAATCCTTATTAAAAATAGTAGGTATATTATAACCCATCGTTAATTTGAAAGGATAAGCCCCAAACCCTATTTCTGGTCTGATTTTGAAATTACCCTGCTTAAAATCAGTATAATAAACAGTACTCATGCCCGCCACAAAGAAAAATGCGGTCGCCCAGGTACTCATTTTAAAACCATAAATCGGGCTTTTATCCAGTAAAATTTCGGTGGATAAACCACAGGTCCAGGCAATCGGCATGTGGCGTCCACCAAAATCCGTGACCGTGCGATGCAGTCCTATTTTCAGATATTTGAGGCTTTTTTCTGGATTTACCTGGGTGCTGCCTTGCAGATTAATGCCAAGCAGTAATTTATAGGCGGTTTCCTGATACTGTTTTCCCAATTGTCCCAACCAAGGCACACTGTCTGGTTGGCCTTGCGCCGTTACTGCTTTAATGCAAACAAAGAGGCATAAAAATATAAATATCTTCATGATCGAAAATGCATTAATCCATCCAGCTTTCCGGCTTAATTTGTGTGCGATAAAGAGTCTCCGTGCAAGGAGCCTGCAACAAAGGCACCGGCGTAAATGGCCGCAGGTCAATGTTTACTTTTGCCTTGACGCCGTTGATTTCCTGCTGCATATTGATGTTCAGTACTTTGTGGCGACTGGAATACACACTGAATGCGCCGAGGATTTGTTCCCGCGGATTATTTACATTAAATATATTGGGACTAAACTTCGTCTGGGCCGGTATATCGAACAGCGAACCCGTATTTTGCGTTTGTATTTCCAAAGATTTTAAATAAGTAAATACAGACGCTGTAATGGCTCTCTGTTCCACCCGTAGGTAATAGAATTTATTGGGCGGTGTAGCGAACGGGATCCGCGTTATTTTATGGGCAATAGGCTGGCCGTCGCGCAATTTATCCGATTGTACAATTACTTTTTCGTTATAGCCAATTGTCCAGCAATCATAAGGCGTACAAGGCAGTAAATAACCATCTTTTACATCGCAACTAAATGTGCGCCGGTAGTGAATCCAGTCCCACTGGAAAAAACTTTCCTGGTTGGGTATATCCTTGAATTCCGCATATACATCAAAACCATCGTACAACTGATCATCGGGCGACCGGGAACTTTCGCGGCTGTATATGGCGGTCAGCGAATCCAGTTCAGGACACGCCCGCATCGTTTCGGCAGCGGATTCATAGACCTGGCCATCGGCTTGGACATACAGTTTGTACGTTTCCCCCACTACTCCGCGGAACAGGGTGTCTTTGGTACCATTTGGATTAAAATCCGTCCGGTTACCATGACTATCTAATACATAAGCTGTGGCCACGGGCGGTGTAGGCAGCAAATAACCACCTTGCGGGGTTACTTCACTGAGTGTATAAGTCACGGTGACTTTGGCAAACTTATCGGTCAAAGCCGCATCTATCACCAGGAATTTTTTAGGCTCCGGCAAAGTGGAAGAATCCACTGGATATTGGCAGGTGATGATGTTGGCTAAAAGCAGTATACCTACCACAAAATATAATAGTTTATGCATGGCGATTATTCAAATTTGAAGTTATAAGTCAGGGAAAACAAGGGCGTTGGAAATACACTGACCTTGAAGGGCTGAAAAGAAGAAAGATTGGGGTTAAAAAAGTAGGAAAACGCATTTTTCCGACCGTATAAATTATAAATAGTCGCCACCCACGAACTTTCCCCGCGATGTTTTTTCATGGAAGGATTGAGGATGGTCCAGGAAAAATCAAGCCGGTGATAATCAGAAATGCGGGCATTATTACGATCTGTATAAACCGGCAGAATACTAAAATCACTTTTATAAAAACTAACCGGCGCTGTATAAGGCCGACCAGTACTATATACAAAAGTAAAAGCCACCGCATTATGACGTTCGGTCTGGAAACTAACCACAATATTCAGGGTATGTGGTTTGTCAATAGTCGTACGGAACCAATTTCCATCATTCAGTGCCTGCAACTCGGGAAAATCGCCGGTAATTTTTTGAAAACTGCGGGCATACGCATAACTCAGCCAGCCAGTCATCACGCCTTTCTTTTTATTAATAAATAATTCTGCTCCGTAGGCTTTTCCAAAGCCGTTCAGTAGTTGCGTTTCTACATAGGGATTTATATTTAATTCGGCCCCCGTAGAATAATCAAAAATAGAGCGTTGCCAGCGATAGTAACCTTCTACCGACCATTCCCACATCCGGGTGCGGCTATCCTGAAAATACCCAGCCGACACCAGATCACTTTGCGCGGGGGCTACGTAACGATTGCTCATTTTCCAGCGGACATTTGGTAAAGGCGTCGAATTATTAGCAATCATTTGCAGGAATTGGTTCATCCGATTGTACCCAATTTTGATAGAACGCTGCTCGCCTATTTTATAACGCAGTGCCAGCCGGGGTTCCAGTCGGCCATAGTGCGATTCTACTTTATTTTTAGCCACTAATAAAGTCTCGCCAATAGAAGTCAGCGTTTTTGGTGCATCCGGGTCATACACAGGCACGGAAAGCGGCCCCATATTCCAGTAATTGACATAGCGAAAACCAATTTCTGCCAGTAAATCCTTGGTTAGTTCATATTCGTCGGATACAAACAGGGCCGCTTCCCAGGCATGTTCCCCCGGCAAATTCAGAAAACCCACGGAGGAGCCTTCTGTTGGAGTGAGCGTGGCCGGGTTTATATCGTAGCGGGTGATCGTGGTACCCATATTGATCCGCTGCCGGGCCGAAGGCGCGTAGGTTAATTCCAGTTTAGCATTGGTATAGGCCAGCCGGGTATCGTAATCAAAACCTGCTTTCAAATCCCGGGCCGCCGTAGAGGTGGTATAGAGCGAACGTACCGCTAATAGATTAAGATTGAATTGGTCGGAAAAATAGTGGTTCCAGCGCAGGCCCAGATTATTGTGTCCATATTGCATGGTCGCTTGCCGGGGAATGATATTAGAAATACTAAATAAGGAATCAATACGATAAGAATCATAACTAATATAACTGGTGAGGCTTATATTATCGTTGGCGGTTGGTCGCCAGGAAATTTTATTGGCAAAATCAAAGAAAATGGGTTTACTGTTCGGTATCTGCCGCCCGGTAGAGCCAGCCAGCACGTTATTATAGAATTTAATTAAATATTCATTAAAAGAAAACCGGGCGGAAGTCATCAGGGCCAATCGGCCTTTTATCAAGGGTATTTCGGCATGTATTCGGTTGGAAATAAGCCCGATCCCGCCCCGCATTTTGAACTTATCCATGTCCGGTTCGCTCAGTTTTACATCGAGTACGCCCGCCGTGCGCCCGCCATAACGCGCCGGAATAGAGCCCTTATAAATCTGCATTTCCCGTACGGCATCCGTTGGAAATAAAGAGAACAGCCCGAGCATGTGGGTGGGATTGAAAATCGGCATATTATCCAGCAGGATCAGGTTTTGGTCCACCGAGCCGCCGCGAATATTGATGCCATTGGCCCCTTCGCCGACCGTGGAAATGCCCGGCAGCGTCTGCAAACCACGCAGCAAATCCACTTCGCCCGCTGCTGGCGGCAGCTTCTGCACGGCCCGCATACTTAGTGTACTTACGCCCAAAGCCGGTGTTTCCATGGTGCGTACCGCGCTCTGGGAAGACACCACCACCTCTTCGATCTGGGTAGAAATGCTCTCCATTTTAATTTCAGCGGATATTTCTCCATCCACCACAACCCGTTGAGCATAAGGCTTATAGCCCAGTTGCTGGAATTTCAGCAGGTGCTTATCGCAGCTCACCGGCATACGGATTCCCCCGCTCGAATCGGTCGAAACACTGGTTTCCAGGCCGTCCAGTTTAAAACTTACGCCACGTAAAGCCTCCCCGGATTCGGCATCTATTACTTTGATAATCAACCGGCAAGGTGTTTGCGCGGCGGCATAAGTGTTGCAGAGAATGACTAGTAATAGGGGAAACAGGCAGAAGATAGGTACATTTCGTAGCATTGATATTGACAGACCACGATTTGTCTCCTGCATCGAGGAAACCCGTGTGTCTGCGACTGCAATAGTAAATGTATTAAGGTAAAAACTACACTATCTGGCTGTGGAAAAATGCTTGCTGCGGACGAATGTAGCGACAATTTGTCACGTTCTTTCCAGCATCAGCCGTTGGATTTTTACGGTAAGAGACTTTCCTCTCTAATAAGCAGCCTCCCGTTTCAGTACCAGGGTTCTCCCTATTTTATCGTGTAACGTCCGGTTTTGCTTATCCGAAAACATGAACAGCACATCTACTATGGTTACTAATCCCAGGACCATACTTAGCATACTTGATTTGGAAGCGGCTACAAAAGTCTGGTAATCTCTATACGTCTCTACATCGCCAAATTCCGGCAGGGAGAAAATATATAGACTCATGACCAGATTTATAATTCCTGCGCTTAAATGAAAAATATTTCTTAAAATTATTTCCTGCAAATTCGGTTTTTGGAATTCATAGTTGGTCACCTTTATTTTCGCGGCCATTTTTCCTACGGTGGCACCATATTTATATTCCATAAAAGGTTTGTATAATACGCTGACTGCCGTGCTTACAACAAGGATGGGAATGCTTTTCCAGTCCACCATGTTGTAAATAGTAATCGGCACTAAAATTACTAGTACCAGAAAATCTACCAAACTGGCGCCGACCCTGGTCCAAAAGGTAGCATACATTACATCTTCATTTCTCTTTTCAGTAATGTCGTAATCGAGGATATTTTCCATGTTTTGAGTTTTGGATGGTGGATAGATCAGTAGTTACTGGTTATTAGTCAATTGGTTATTGGTTTGGTGCAAATCTAACTTTCCTTATTCATTACTTAATCTTTCCGCTTAATTTTTAAATTAATAAATTTACCCCAACCCCTCTATAAATCCCACCGGCACTTCCTCCACCAGCCAAACGCCATTGTCCGACTGAAAAAACAAATGCCCTTGTGCCGCCATTTCGCCGCTGCGAATAGTCAGCACCACGGCTTTCCCATGTCGCCCACCGACGCTTCGGGCGGTTACTACGTCCTTACTCAGATGCACGTGCTGCCGCTTCATCGGTTGCAAGCCACCGCGCCGAATAGCCTCCAGCGATTTTTCCGCCGTGCCGTGGTACAGTACATCGGGCGGCGTTTGGGGAGAAAGACCCAGATCAATCGCCACACTATGGCCCTGATTGGCGCGAATGCGCTGACCATCAGCACTCAGCGCAAACCGCTGTTTGCTATTGGTGGCCACCACGTGTTGCAGGGTAGGGTAGTCCAGATCGGGAAAACCTTTGGTAGCCGCTTTATCCAGTAATTCGCTCACTTCTGCCCAGCCGTTGGCATCCAGTTGCAAGCCGAGCATTTCAGGCTTGTGTCGCAGCACCCGGCTGAGCATTTTGCTCAGTTGCACGGCGCGTTGGCCGTCATTTTTTGGAATAGAAATTTTTTCCTCCGCCGAAATTTTCTTTTTCTTTTTTTTCACAACTGCCTGTTCTCCTTCTTTCTCACCTACTTCGATCTGCATCCCCGGCTCGGCTGCTTCCGTTTTTTCAAAAACCGCCCGCGCTTCCGCCACCAACTGCTCCGTATCCGTGTAACGCCCGGAAAAATGCCCCAACAACAGCCGCCCCACGCCCGCCTGCGCCGCAATTACCGCTGCTTGCGCCGCCGTAGAATGAAAAGACACCGCCGCTTCTTCGGTATGTTCGCTGGTAAAAGTGGCCTCATGGTAGAGCAAATCCACACCACGTATCACCTCCGCGATCGCCATCGAGGGAGCGGTATCGCTGCAAAAAGCGTAAGCCAACGGAGCGGGTGGGGGAGTGGTCAGTTCGGTATTGGGCACCAGGCGGCCATCGGGCAGCATCAGATCGTTGCCTTCCTTGATGCCGGGAATAAGCGAATAATGAATGCCATATTCTTCGATCTTATCGGCGCGCATACCGCGCGGTTTGGTCTTTTCCCGGAACAGCCAACCAGCCGTGGCAATGCGATGCACCAGCGGAATGGTCCAGACCTCTACTTTATGGTTTTCAAACACTTTGGTCGAAACTTCGGAATCCACTTCATGAAACTCAATCGGGTAGGGGACGCGTACGCCACAAATCCGGCAAGTGCTTTCTACCAAATCCCGGACGCCCGGCGGTGAGAATATTTGTAGCGTAGCAGTGCGCTTTTTAAGACACCAATTGGTAATAATGCCCATCAGTCCAAACACATGATCGCCGTGTAAGTGGCTGATAAAGATTTGATTGCAGCGGTCGTAGCGCACTCCGCGCTCAAAGAGTTGCATCTGCGTGCCTTCGCCACAATCAATCAGAAACAGGTGTTGATCTACTTGCAGCACTTGGGCGGAATAGGGGCGGCCGTGGTAGGGGCCACCGGCGGCATTGCCGAGGATGGTGAGGCGCATTTTTTTTACATCAAAAATCAAAAATCATCAATCTGCATTCGTCAATCCAATAAATTTGGTCAACTACTTCGGCGGCATCATCGTTCCAATCACCGGGTTAATTTGCATTTCAAAAATTATTGTAACTATTATTATAGGGGCAGCGCTCCTAAATATTTGTAGCAATAGACAAACCCCTGCTTGAAGGTGCAGCGCACCGGAATGTGCTTCGGTGCGCTGCACCTTCGAGCCTTGATGAGGTGATAGTACGCTACAAATATTTCGCCGCGCTGCGGCTACTAAACTGTTGCAAATTGTACGGAACCAATCAACTACTTCGGTAGCACCACCGTTCCCAACCGCCCGGCCAGTTCATCCCGTTTTTCATAGAGTTTTTGCATGCATTCCTGAGGTTTAATGATGAATGCAATTCGTTTCCTGCCAGTTGAGCGGCAGCATTTTATCTTGGCATTATTCCGACATCATTCAGCTGTCTAGCCAATTCGTTTCGTTTTTCATAAAGTTTCAATTGTGTCTTCATTAAGCGTTGTACACTCTCCACATCATCAACTTTAGAAGGTAAGCGTAGTCGCTCCAAATTTACTTCAATCATTTTAAGTACTTTGCGTAGCTTGAAACGACCCAAGCCTTGACGAGTATCTAGTGGATAATTCTCCTCTGGCAAAGGCTGATTTTGCAACGGATAGTTCCATTTTTCCTCCCAATTGGGTGATAACTCGTTGGGCGAGGTAAGCAGCATAATAGCCAATTCACAGACCTCCGGCGAAGGATGCCGAATAAAGTAATACTGATCAAAGGTGTGGCCAGATATTAGTAAATCATAGCATTCTGTGGCAATTTTGCCGTAAAGGGGATTATCGAAATTGCCCAAAACTTCCGCGATATCCATCAAGAGATATTCCCCGACACTAATATTTTCTTTGGGCATTTGTTGGTTTCCAAATTGCATCAATAGTCTTACGAAGTCACGTTCTTGAGACTCATCACTACGGGATAACGGCTTCTCCTGTACCCGCGCAAAAGTGGGGTCTGCTACCGGCTGTTCGGGATTCGGTGCCCGATCCGGCGAGTCGCTGGCGGCCTCGGGACTGCGGGCGATTTTCTCTTCGCGCTTACGCATCGAGTTGGCAATCAATTTGTTGGATTCACTCACCAAGGCCTGCTCCGACACTTCCAGCAGCGTGGCGCATTCCCGCAAATACACATTCCGTTTGATCGGATCGGGTATTTTGGCAATGCTGACCACAATGTCTTTAATCAGGCCGGATTTCTTGACCGGATCGCCTTTGGTCTCCGCGAGCAGCAGTTGGGTTTTGAACAAAATAAAATCCTTCGACTCGCGCGCCGTGTATTCATTGAAGGCGTCGCCGCCAAATTTCTGCACATAGCTGTCGGGGTCTTCGCCATCGGGCAGCAGCACAATACGCACATTCATGTCCTGTTCCAGGGCCAGATCGAGACCCCGCAGGGCCGCTTTGATGCCCGCCGGATCACCATCATACAGGATTTTCAGGTTGTCGGTATTACGCTTGATAAGTTGCAATTGCCCTTCCGTCAGCGAAGTGCCGCTGGAAGCCACCACGTTTTCAATGCCCGCCTGATGGAGCGAAATCACGTCCATGTAGCCTTCCACCAGAATACATTCATCCAGCTGGCGAATGGCTTTTTTGGCCTGAAAAGCCCCGTAAAGGGTACGATTTTTGACGTAAATCTCGGTTTCCGGGCTATTCACATACTTGGGCACCGTTTTCTCCGATGACATCGTTCTACCGGCAAAAGCGGCAATTTTTCCGGAAAGATTATGAATGGCAAACATGACCCGCGCCCGAAAGAAATCGCGGCTCCCATCGGAACTGGACAGGCCGGTTTTTTTCAACAGATCGAGGGAGTGCCCGGCACTTTTGGCGCGTTGTACCAGCAGGTCGCGCTGATCGGGCGCATAGCCCAGCCCAAAAGTGCGAATGGTTTCCTCCCGCAGACCGCGTTGGCGAAAGTAGGAGAGGGCCACGGACTTGCCTTCGTCGGTATCGAACAGTTGTTGCTGGAAGTGCTGGAGGGCAAAATCATTGACGATGTACAGCGAGTCTGCCATCTGCATCTGCATCATCTGTTCCGGGCTGCGCTCTACTTCTTCTACCGTAATATTATACTTTTTCGCCAACCAACGCAGGGCATCGGGATAGGTGAATTTCTCGTGTTCGATCAGAAAAGTAATAGCATCGCCGCCCTTGCCGCAGCCGAAGCATTTAAAAATATTACGGGTGGGATTGACATTGAAAGAAGGCGTCTTTTCCTGGTGAAAGGGGCATAAACCCAGCAGATTGACGCCACGTTTGCGCAGCGAAACAAACTCCTCCACGACCTCCTCTATCCGCACGGCATCGAGTATTTCCTGTACTTGTTTGGGTGGTATCATAACGGGCAAATATAGCCCTTTTTAAGGAAAAAAGGCTATAATGCGGAGTATTTGAAGATGCGAGTATTTGATCAAAGTACGCGATAATCAGGTAATTGATCAAATACTCGAATCCTCAAATCTTCAAATACTCATAATTCATCGTGTTCTCACCCCTAAAAAAACCACACGCCACGCAGAGAAACCCCCAACTGGCGCACTTCCTCAATAGATATTCTATTTTGAGCGGCGGCTACTTGCAGGTCGGCGTCTATATGGCTGTCTTTGCGCAAAGAAATCTTGGGCAGCGCAGCCTGAATACCGGCACCGAGTTCTACCCGGCGACCGAGGCGATAACCCACGCCCAATTGCCATTTGACCTGCCAGCGGTTTAGTTTTTCGGTGGCCAGCCGGTTCAGTTCGTCGCGGCCAGTAGCGACTTTATACACTTGATTATCCGCAAAGATGCGGGGCGAAGTCTGGGCCAGGAAAGTATAATTGAGCACCGCGCCGGTATAGACCCGGAACCGCCCAGGCTGCCAGTACACCAACAAAGGCGCTTCAATGCGGTGAATACGGCGTACAGCAGCGAGAATGTCGGTATTGATGCTGGAATAGGTACCGAGGTAGGCATAATTGCCGGAACCGTCCAGCAGGCCCAATCCAGTGGATGATTTTTCATAAGCATCCTGGGAAATCGCGGTCACCAGCGACTCATCGGCGGCGAGGCGTTGCATCGTATATTGTACGCCGCTCCGCAGTCCCCAATGGCGGAATGGTTGCCAGTCCGCCACCAGGCCCAGGGTGCCCCCGTTTATCCGGGGCAGCCGTTCCGAATTGATGCCGGCCATCAGGCCGAATTCCCAACTGGCCCGATGCCGTATTATCTTCGTGAGGTCCGTAGTGTAGTCAGGATATTTGGCAAAATCACCTGGTTTTATCTCCATTTCCAATGCAGGAGGAATGGTCGGCAATACTGCCAAAGCATCGCCAGCTATATTGTTGGTTGGGGCAGCAAGTTCGGCTTGTACCGGCGTTTCGCTCGCCGAAATGGCAGTGTTTGGAGGCAGCATTTGCGGTGCTTTCTCGAGAGCAGAATCTGCCTTTTTGACTGAAAATGACTGGCTTGGAAGCGGGTAAGTTTGACCATAGTTGCGTTTCTCCACCTTGGTGCGTTCCATAAACGCAGCATCCTGCCCGGTATTTGTGCTTGCCTCAGAAGTAGCATGGACGGGCGGCAGTGCTGCCGGAGCCGTGCGTTCCGCCAATGGTGCCGCCGGAAGTATCAGTGCAGGTGCGACCGGCGCGGTGGAGTCAGCTCGTTGGGATATTTGCCAGCCAGCCACTACGAATGCGCATAACAGGAACAGCCCCCCAAACCACCACCAGCCGACAATCCGGCGGCGGCGGCGTTGTGGCATTTCGCGATCCAGTATTCGCTGCATGGCCACCCAACCCTGATCAGTAGTATTTTGTTTTTGTTCTCTCATTGTTCCGTGTCAGTTGATTATCAACCAATCATAAGGATTAAAAAAAGTTAATTTCTTATTGTGCATCACTGATGGCCCATTGCCGGTTGAGCAGATCGCGCAATTTTTGTCGGGCGGTGCTCAGGTGCCATTTGGAAGTGCCTTCACTCATATCCAGGGTCACCGCTATTTCCGCGTGGCTATACCCTTCAATGGCGTAGAGCCGGAAAACTTCCTGCGACATAGGCGGCAACGTACGGACGGCTTTCAAAATATCCTCCTCGTAAAAGTTGTCGTATCCGTTTTCCGGCACGGCTTCGTCGCGTTCTTCCAACACGAGAAAATGCAGGTAACGGGCATTGTTCCGAAAGTGATCGGCCATACTGTGATACACCAGACGACGCACCCAACCTTCCAGACTTCCACGAAAAGCAAACGTGTGGATTTTTTGAAAAACCCGCAGAAAGCCGGTATTGACTATTTCGGTTGCCGTATCGGTATCCCGCGTATAGCGATGGCACATGCGCAGCATATCCGGGAAAAAACGCCGGTACAGTACCTCCTGGGCACGTCGGTCATTGGCGGCACAGCCGTCCACCAATTCCTGTTCCGTATAGCGTTTTTTACCAAATATCATGCGGGGGCAGCTAAATTAATATATCCCAAGACTGCCGCTCTCGGCAAATGGTTGGGTCGCAAGTTTCAAAAGTAGCGGATTATTTTCGTTTTTTCAATTTGAACGACCAGGTAATAATAATTCGCGCAGCCAACTGGCCATCGGGCAGCGACCCGGAAGAGACCATCGTCAGGGTTTCGGCTTCACCGGATAACACGACCCGCTGAATTAAAGCCTCCACTTCCTTACCCATTGTGCAGGTGAAAAGCAGCGTCGCGTCCGCTTTTTTGAAAAATTCCGCTTCCACGCGGGTCACCAGCATGGAGACTGGCGGCTGCTCCTGCAAATGGGTGAGGCACAATAAACCCGTGGACAACTCGCCCGCTGCACATTGCGCCGCAAAATAAGTGGACCGAAAAGGATTCTGCGCACGCCAGCCGTAGGGCAGGGAAACCACCGCTTTTTCGCCATCGCAACTACGTACTCCGATGCCCATAAACCAGGCAGCAGGCAATTTCCAAAATAAAAAAAGGCGCATTTGCCACGATGAATTGGTGCGGCGCAAAAACTGTTGTTTGGTCATGGTGGAATAGAAATTTTGGTTTACAAGAGTTTAGAAAATGTAGCGGTTCTGCTGCGGGAACTATTGGTGGTGTTGGCCTGTTTAAAGTAATCGTTAATATTTGGCCAAAGCAAGAACTATTCCGGGAAATTAAGTCACTTTTGGGGGATTAAATTTTACCCCCCGGCATTTTGGCCACATTAAATTAATCACTCTTAGTCGGCACTTCTTTCAAAAAAAACACTTTATGAAATGGAGAAAACTAAACGGTCAGCGTATTGAGCAGCCGTTACTTACTGCAGTGGAAGAGACGATCCGCCGGGAAAAGGCAGAGGGCTACAAGTTGAAAGTTTGCATTGGCACCGACTCGCAAGTGATCGGCGATGAGGTACACTTTGCTTCGGTCATCGTGTTTTTGCGCGAAAAGCGCGGTGGGTTCATGTTCATTTCCAACGATCGGATGCAGCGTAAGATGACCATCCGGGAGCGGATGATCCTCGAAGTGGGCCGCTCCGTAGAGGTGGCGTATTCGCTCTGCGAATTGCTGGACAAGTACGATGTCGCGCTCGAAGTACACGCTGATATCAACACCGATCCGACTTTTGAAAGCAACACGGCCCTGAAAGAAGCGATGGGTTATATCCTGAGCATGGGTTTTGTGTTCAAGGCCAAACCGGATGCTTTTGCCTCTTCGTGCTGCGCGGATAAGGTAATTTAAAAGTTTAATTGAACAGTTTTTTGAGAACTGATAGCCTTGCGTAGAAAACAGGGGTGACCACTCGTCACTCCTGTTTTTTTATGGGTTGACAAATGAAATCATAGGTTTGTCCGTTTTTGACCGAATGTTAACCACTATTCATCGAAACACGGAGAAACGTCTTCGCAATTTCACCATTTTTGCGCCGTTTTTCTACCAAATGCACTCTAATGGCCAGGGCTGGTACACCTCGAATATTCTATTTCGTTGAAAATAAATGATTTAGATAGTGAAAGGAAGAATGTTGTACCAACCCATAACTTATAACTCATAACTTATAACTCTTTCATGCGTCAATTTCTTTCGCTAACCTTACTACTGGTGGGGTTCTTTTCCTCGGCTTCTGGCCAGAATATTCAGTTCGTGGAATACGACATGCCCAACGGCATGAAAGTGCTGCTCCACGAAGATCATTCGACGCCCATCGTGGCCGTCTCGGTGATGTACCACGTGGGTTCCAAAAATGAGAACCCGGAACGCACCGGTTTTGCCCACTTTTTCGAGCACCTGCTGTTTGAAGGTTCCGACAACATCAAACGTGGCGAATTTGACGATTATATCAACAACGCCGGTGGTTACAATAATGCCAACACCTGGTACGACCGCACGTATTACTACGAAGTGTTGCCCAGCAATCAACTGGCTCTGGGGCTTTGGCTCGAAAGCGAACGGATGCTCCATGCCAAAGTGGAAAAAGTCGGCATCGAAACGCAGCGTCAGGTGGTGAAAGAAGAACGTCGCCAACGCATTGATAATCAGCCTTATGGCCGTCTGTTGGAAGAGACCATGAAACGGACTTTTCTGACGCACCCGTACAAAAGTTCGGTGATCGGCAGTATGGACCACCTCGATGCGGCCAAGGAAGAGGACTATGTCAATTTTTACAAGTCCTTCTATCGTCCCGACAATGCTATCATGTCCATTGCCGGTGATATTGACATAGCGCAGACCAAGCAGTTGATTGATGCTTATTTCAAAGATATTCCGCGCGGTCAGGGTGTTGTTTTTCGCCCGAAAACGGTGGAAGCACCGCTGACCCGCGAGGTGCGCGACACAGTGTATGATAATGTGCAATTGCCCGCCGTGGTGATGAGTTACCACATTCCGGCGCAAGGCACTAAGGATTTTTATGCGGTGAAAATGCTGGGTATGCTACTCAGCCAGGGCGAAAGCAGTCGGATGAACAAGAAGATCGTGGACGAACAGCAAAAGGCCGTTGCTGCCGGTTCTTTCGCGCTCGAACTGGAAGATCCGGGCGCGAATATCTGCTATGCCATCGCCAATATGGGCGTGAATCCCGCCGATCTGGAGAAATCTATGAACGACATCATCACCGATGTGCAGACGAATCTGGTCACCGCAGAGGAACTCACGAAACTGCAAAATCAGGTGGAAAATGATTTTGTGACCGCCAATGACAAGGTGGCCGGTATTGCCGAAAGTCTCGCCAACTACGAAATGTACTACGGCGACGCCAACCTGATCAATACCGAACTGGACCGCTATCGCCAGGTGACCCGCGAAGACTTGAAACGGGTGGCCAATCAATATTTCAACAAAAATTCCCGCGTGGTGCTGTACTGGCTGCCGAAACCGAAAACGCCTTAATTTCTTGTCACGACGTGTCATTCAGAGCCATAGGCGTGGAATCCGAGACCGAAGGTCTCCCGAAAAAGCATTTTTTGCCCTCAGATTCTTCACTTCGTTCTGAATGACAAAGGGCTGCTTAGCCCTTGCTCAACTCTTTGTTTTTCAAACACTTACCATGAAAAAAATACTTGGTTTAACCATATTTTCCCTTTGCCTTTTGCTGGCCTGTACGCCTAAATCGGGCGACAAAATGAGCGGTACGCAGTCCGGCACGACGGCCACCACCGCCACCACGGGCAAAGCCCCGCATATTCCCATGCCCACCGGCGATGTACGTAAGGCCGCTCCTAAAGCAGGTGACGCACCGCGTATCCAGATCGGCAAAGCCCAGACTTTTAAGTTGGATAATGGCCTGACGGTCATCGTGGTGGAAAACCACAAACTGCCTAAAGTCAACTATCGCGTCTTCGTGGATAATGATCCGGTGCTCGAAAAAGACGCTACCGGCTACGTGCAACTGATGGGCGAACTGCTCACGAAAGGCACGAAAACGCGCACAAAATCGCAAATTGACGAGGAAATTGACTTTATCGGCGCCAGCCTCGGCTCCGACCCGAATGGTGTGACCGGTAGTTGCCTGACCAAACACTCGGCCAAATTGCTCGACCTGATGTCCGATGTGCTGCTGCGTCCGACCTTCCCGGCAGAAGAACTGGAGAAGGCCAAACGCCGCGAAGAAAGCAATCTGGCCCAACAAAAAGACGATGCCAATGCCATTGCCGGGAATGTTGCCTCCGTGTTGCGGTACAGCAAAAACCACCCGTACGGCGAGATCATGACCGAAACCACGTTGGCGAAAGTCAGCCTCGAACAGATCAAAAGCCACTACAACACGTTTTTTAAGCCAAATATCTCTTATTTGGTGATTACCGGCGATATTACGAAGGACAAGGCGGAGCAATACGCGAAGCAGTATTTTGGTCAATGGACGCGGGGCGAAGTAGCCAAAGCCAGTTATGACCTGCCACGTGCGCCGGAAAAAACGCAGGTAGATTTTGTGAATAAAGCCGGTGCAGTGCAGTCGGTGATCAATATCACTTACCCCATAGAATTGCAACCCGGCAAGCCGGATGTGATCCGCGCCCGTGTGGCCAATGCCGTACTCGGTGGTTATTTCAACAGCCGCGTGAACGCCAATCTGCGCGAGGGCCACGGCTGGACGTATGGCGCGCGTACGGGGGTGACGCCCGATCAGTTGGTGGGTGCTTTTAATGGCTCGGCCAGTGTACGCAATGCGGTGACCGACAGTTCGATCATTGAATTTATCAAGGAAATGAACCGTATGCGCACCGAAAAAGTACCGGCAGCGGAGTTGCAGGTGGTGAAAAACGTGCTGGCCGGTCAGTTTTCGCAGAGCCTCGAAGAGCCGGGTACGGTGGCCAATTTTGCGCTCACCATCGCCCGTTTTGGTCTGCCCGCCGATTATTATGAGAAATACCTGGAAGTGCTGCAAAGTGTGACCGCCGATGAGGTGCAGGCGATGGCCAAAAAATACATCCAGCCTGAAAAAGCACATATTCTGGTGGTGGGTAATAATGAAGACGTGGCCGAGCGTCTGAAGCAGTTTTCGCCCGATGCCACGGTGAATCTCTATGACGTCTATGGCAATCCGCTGAAACCGATGAGCGCCATTGTGTTGCCAGCGGGCATGACCGCCGAAAAGGTAGTTGATGCTTACATTATGGCCATCGGTGGAAAAGATAAGATCAATGCGCTCAAGGATTTACAGACCATTTCCGAGATGAAAACGCCGGGGCCGCAGTTTGCTGTGAAAACCTACCAGAAAGGTGGTAACAAAATCCTGGTGGATATTTCTATGAACGATAGCCCCATGTCGAAACAAATTTATGATGGCCAAAAAGCCGGACAGGTTGCGATGGGCCAGAGCCAGAATCTGACGGGTCAGGAACTGGGTGATTTGAAAGAGCAGGCTATGTTCGCCAAAGAGTCGGCCTACCAGAAAGGCGGGTACAAACTCATGCTTAAAGGCGGTGAAGATGTGAACGGCTCCAATGCTTACGTGGTGGAAGTGGAGCGTCCCGATGGTAAAAAAAGCACGGAATATTACGATATGAAATCCGGTTTGAAACTCCGCGAAGTCAGTCCCGGCACCGGCGCGGATGGCCAGCCCGCCATGCAAATGGTGGATATGTCCGACTACCAACCCGCCAATGGCGTGCTTTTGCCACGTTTATTAACGGTTACCGGCCTGCTGCCGGTGCCAGTGAAAATCGTGGTGAAAGAGGTGAAAGTCAACGCGGGCGTGGACGATGCGATGTTTAAATTCTAGTACCGGCGGGTTTAGCCGCCGAAAGTAGTGGTAGGAAATGCTATCGCTTTTTAGGATATAAAATCTTGGTTGCCGTGCTTGGTGTTTTCACCATAGCCGTCAGGCTAAACCCCACCCCTAACCCCTCCCCCGAAAGGGAGGGGGACTAAATCGATTTTCAATCTATTGATTTTCAATACCTTAGCACAATATTGTTTTGCCGCAAGGTACTCCTAATGAGTAGAAAATTACCACGATCATGTCCCTCCCTTTCGGGGGCAGGGGCTAGGGGTGGGGTTGCAAAAGGCTGAAAACCAATACATTGGATTTTCATTATCCTAAAATGTTTTGTTTAGCCTGACGGCTATGGTGTTTTCACCAAGCACATATCAGTGTGGGCACCTAGGCATGGCACCTCAATGATCTGCACTTGGTGAAAACACCAAGTGCGGCGAGAAAAAACTACTTTTGCGCACCCTGCGGCTTTTTAGCGGCAGGGTGCTTTTTTCAATAGGAAGGATTTTGATTGACGAATGCAGATTACATGATTGTTGATTTTTGATGTTTACAAGATGCATTCTTGTTGCCGCGCTTGGTGTTTTCAGCATAGCCGTCTCAACCCCACCCCAAACCCCTGCCCAGAAAGGGAGGGGGATATGATCGAGGTGATTTTTATTCATTGCTAGTACCTTAGCAATAGAACAATATTTCATCAAGGTACTGTAAATCAATGGCTTGAAACTCAATTTAGTCCCCCTCCCTTTCGGGGGAGGGGTTAGGGGTGGGGTTGACGGTGATAGTGAAAACGCCAAGTGCGGCGAAGAAAATTCATCAATCATTCATCAATCAAAATACTATTTTAAAGACTACATTTCATTCATTACAATCCACACAATGTTACAATTCATTTTTCTACAAGCACCCTCCACTGGCATGGCCAACCTGCAACTTTTATTGCCTTTTTTGATCCTGATCGTTTTCTACTTCTTCATTTTTCGCCCGCAGATCCGGCGGCAGAAAGAGCAGCAGAAATTTGCCGATAGCCTGAAAGAAGGCATGGAAGTAGTCACCACCTCGGGCATCATCGGGCGGATCACCAAAATAGACGGCAACGTGGTGCGACTGATGGTGGACGAAAAAACCTTCATGCGCGTGGTGCGCCAGACCATTACCAGCGAATACAAACCGGCTTAATGGGACGGGTTTTTCCGCGTACTGCTACGGGCCTTTTGCTGGCCTGGGGCCTGGTCGTGGGCATTGTGAACAATGTTCGCGCCCAGAGTCCGTGGGTACGCAGCAAAGCGGGCTTCTACCTGCAGGCGGCCTGGCAGACTATTCCGCGCTACGAAACGCTGTACAATGCTACCGGCGATGAGCAATCTCTTGACCGGCGGCTTACCGAGAATACGCTCCAATTGTATGGGGAGTACGGTGTTACGCGCCACACGACCGTCGTGGTGAGTCTGCCTTTTCGTTTTCAGAAAGCAGGCGAGTTCTTAAACAATACGGCTGTTCCGCTGACCAGTAGCGGTACTTTGAGCGGCCTCGGCAATGCCTCTTTGGGTATTCGCCACTCCATCCTGCGGGGCGACTGGCCGCTGACTGGCTTCCTGCGCGTGGATTTGCCGGTGAATCGGTATAATGACAACGCGGGGCTACGGACCGGCTACCGGAGTCTCACCGTGATGCCCATGCTGAGTACAGGCAACGGGTTTGCGAAAGCCTACTGGTTTGCCTACGCGGGTTATGCCTTGCGTACGCGGGGCTATAATGCCTATACCAACGCGGGCGTGGAAGCGGGTTACCATTTCAGAAAGGTCTGGGCCATCGCTTTTTCCGAACTAGTGCTGCCGACTGCCAGTAATAGTAAACCTGATTTAAGTGCCAATAATTTGCGCACTGGCCTGTACGTGAATGACCAGGGCTTCTGGTCGTTTGGCCTCAAGGGCATCTTTGAAATCCATCGTTTTTGGGGTCTCACGGCTTCGGCGGCGGGAGCGGGCTGGGGTCAATTAGTGCCGCAGCGACCGGCTTTTGGGTTGGGGGCGTATTTTCGGTGGGATTGAGAGGAGGACGGGGTTTATTTTTATCTTCTTTTCTAGAAGAGTGTTTCTATTGTAACGCTACCGATTGGAAGTGATGTTATAGTTGCTATGTTGTTATGTTTAGGGTAACGTGAGCATCTGCGCCTGTGCCGCCCTGCGTTGGCTTTGTGTTAGGCTTTGGGCGGCATGGGCGTAGATGCATTGATGGGCGTTTTATTTATTCAACTGATTTTCAACAATTTGGCTTGCTACTTCTTAGGCAATATTTACCTTTCGACATTGATTAGTTATAGTCAGTCAAAGAAACTGTTGAAAATCAATAGCCTTTTGTCAAAAATCGATATTACTACGTAATGTCGAGAGGTATTAGAGTTGTTTTGCTATGATAATCAACGACTTGTCA
>JANPIV010000029.1:0-24308 GCA_031425155.1 Saprospirales bacterium
AAATTACCAAGCCTGAACTACTCACTCCGCCGTGCACTTGGTGAAAACACCAAGCGCGGCGAGAAGACTGTTGATGTTAAACGTAAAGGCCACATAACCAATTCATTATTAAGGCCTTATTTTGTAAACGTCGCGTCACATCTAAAATCAACAATCATGTAATGTGCATTCGTCAATCAAAATATTTTCCTTTTAAAACCCCACCGAAATACTCGCCGTGAAAGTCCTTAGAGCCGGATAGGTCTCCACGTCCCGCCCAAACTCGAAGTTATTCGTGTTGCGCACGTCCGGGTCCAGGCCACTGTAATTGGTAAAAGTGAACAGGTTCTGGCCACTGATTGCCACGCGCACATTATCGGAATGCAGGCGGCTCACCAGACTTTCGGGCAGCGTGTAAGCCAGTTCGATGTGGCGCAAACGCAGGTACGAACCATCTTCCAGCCAGCGGTCGCTCTCGAAAATACCGTTGTCGAGCATGCCGCGATTGCCGGGCGCATCGCTGCGGTTGTAAGTCAGGCGCGGTGTTTCGGTCGGCTGTTGTGGCGTCCAGGGTTGTGTACCGGAGAGATAGTTGTGGTTCTCATTCGGATTGTACAACCAGTATTTGGCATCGTTGAAAATCTGGTTGCCCGTCACGCCATACCACTGCATGGATAGCGAGAAAGCACCATAAGAAGCTGCCAGTTGCACACCACCGGCCAAGTCGGGCCAGGGAGAACCCACATACTGACGGTCATTCAAATTGATCTGACCATCGCCATCAAAATCCAGGAATTTCAGATCGCCGGGGCGGGCATTGGGCTGCACCAAACCACCATCGGCATTGGTGTAGGCATCTATTTCGCCTTGATTTTGAAAAATGCCGTCTGTTTTGAGCAAATAATATTCCCCAATCGCGTAGCCGGGATAAGCACGGGTCACGCCGATGATTTGCGGCACGGGCTCGCCATTGGACAGGAAGCCGGTGCGCAGCACTTCATTCTGAATATGCGTGGCATTCAGGCCGATGCTATAGCGGAATTTGCCGCCACTGCCGCCGCGATAGGTCAGGTCAAATTCGATGCCCCGATTGCGCATGGATGCCGAGTTCACGTTGGGCGCATTTTCGCGGGTACCCAACGATAGCGGCAAAGGCAGGCGAAACAACAGATCATTGATATCCGAGCGAAACCAGTCGGCCGTCAGCGTAATCCGGTTCTCGAACAGGCTCAGGTCAAATCCGAAATCCAGTGTTTTCTTTTCCTCCCATTTCAGGTCGCCGGGGGCCAATGCACTGCGGGTCGCGCCCACCACTTCCGTCTGTCCGCTGCCGAGAATGGCGCGGGGCAGGAAGTTGATAAATGACTGCGTTTCATAGTAACCCAGCACGTCGGCATTACCCAACACACCGTACGAACCACGCAGTTTTAGTTCGCTGATGGCCGAAATATTGTTCAAAAAGCCTTCTTTGGAAATACGCCAGGCGGCCGCCACCGACGGGAAATTCGCGTAGCGGTTGAATTGTCCAAAGCGCGAATCACCATCGCGGCGGAACGTCACCGACAGCAAATATTTGTCGTCAAAAGTGTAATTCACCCGGCTGAGCAGCCCCAGCAGTGCGCTTTTTTCCGAAAAACCTTCCTGTCCGGTCACATTGCCGGAGGCAGAGTTAAGTTCTTCCAAAAAGGTGCCCTGACTGGCATTGATGGCGTACAAACCATCGCGGCCAAAACCGATGCGGCTGTATTGACGGGTAATCTGGGTATAACCCACCACGCCGTCCAAGTGGTGGCGCGTACCAAAATTGTGGGTGAAATTCAGCAAATGCTCTTGCGTATAAGCCTGATATTCAGCGCGGTTCTGAATGAGGACTGGAAATTGGAAGTCCGTCAAGTGGCTGTTCCGATCCCAGGCGTTGCCGCGATTGCGATAGCGAAAAGCCTCGAAACTGCGGTCCATCCCGAAGTTGTAACGGTAGCGCAACCAGTCGAAAATACGCAGTTCGGCGAAGACCAGAGCGCGGATATTGAAACGGTTTTGCACCCGCGATTCGGAGAAAGTACGCGCCACGGGGTTGGTACCAAAAGTCTGGTAATCATCCAGGCCAACGCCATAACCGGCGGGGTTGCGCTGGTTGATAAATTCTTCACCCTGCACCGGAATCACGGGCAGCATCCGAATGGCATCAATAAATGGATTGGTCGCCTGCTGATCCTGCCGCGTATCGGCGAAGTTCAGGAAGGTGCCCAGCGTGACACGACCCAACGTAGCGTCGGTATTAATACGTGCCGATTTGCGTTCAAAAGCACTGCCGATGACTGCGCCCTGATTGTTGAAATAATTACCGGAAATCAAATAACGCACCTGTTTGCTGCCCCCGGAAGCCGACAAGCTGTAGTCCTGCATGTAGCCGGGGCGGAAAGCTGCGTCCTGCCAGTCGGTGTTGACATTCGGGTCAAATTTGGTCGAAACGCTCGGCAGCGGAGCCTGATTGACGTTTTGGTAGAGGTTGCGGGAAAAAGAAGCAAACTCATTGGCGTCCATCAGATCCCAGGTTTTCCAGAACGCCTGGGTACCCAGTTTCACGTCTGCCGCCAGTTTCAACGCGCCTTCCTGGCCTTTTTTGGTAGTAATAATGATTACGCCGTTGGCGGCGCGGGCACCATAAATGGCGGCTGCCGAGGCATCTTTCAGGATTTGCACCGATTCCACGTCATTCATGTTGAAGTTGGCATCGGCATCCACCAGCAAGCCATCCACCACGTACAAAGGCCGCGAGTCGCCGCTGAAAGAACTCAGGCCACGAATGTTGACGCGGGGCATATCGCCGGGGCGACCGCTGTTGCTCACCGCCACGCCGGACGACAGACCCTGCAAAGTTTCCTGCAAAGAAGTAGCAGCGATCTTCTTGCTTTCGCGGGTGTCTACCACGGAGGCCGCGCCGGTCAGGTCGCGTTTGCGCACGGTTTGGTAACCGATGACGACCACTTCGGAGAGGGCGTTTTCGTCGGTTTGCATGACCAGATTGAACGTGCGCGTCGTTTCATTGAAAGGCACTTCCTGGCTCACGTAGCCAGTGTAGGAAAGCACCAAAGTGCCGCTATTTTCCGGTGTTTCCAGGGTGAAAGCCCCGTTGCCATCGGTGGAAGTACCTACATTGGTGTCTTTCACCCGGATGGTTACGCCGGGCAGCCCTTCGCCGTTGCCATCCGTGATACGTCCGCTGATGCTCATCATTTCGATCACCGGGGCTACGGTTGGAATGGCCTCGACGGGTGCATAGCCGCTTTTTTCGGCTTTGAAAAGGATGACCTGCCGGTTCTCAATGCGATAGTCAATATCGCAGGTCGGCAGAAATTCGCTCAGCACCTGATCGAGCCGCCGGTTGGTAACGGACAGCGATACCTTGCGGGTAGCGGGAATCACGGTGGAACTGTACGTAAAGCGCACATCGCACTGCTGCTGGATTTTCGCCAGCACATTTTTCACTTCCTGATTGGCTACGTGCAGGGTAATACTGCAATCAGGATAATCGGGGTCTGCGGTGACATGGGCACAGAGGCGGTTGGGCAACGCAGCGAGGCCTAAACTGCAAAAGAGCAGCCAGACGAGCCGGAGCCGGTGGTTGAATTTGTAAGAGTGCTTCATATAAAGTGGGTAGGTTAGATGATTGTACCGGCGGGTTCAGCCGCCGCTTACTACTTTTCAAATTGGTTTAAAAAAGATTCAGCAGGTTAGTACCTGGCTGGTGGGTTGTAGCCGCCAGTTTTATTAGGATTAAAATAGAGTGATTTCAATATGTACATTAGCTCAGTTAGCATATCCTGAAATTGACATAAACTATTGACTGTCAAACAAATAATCAGCAACTACTTAATATTGAGCGTGGCTCACCTCCCCCGGCCTTCGGCCACCCCCTCCAAAGGGGGATAGGCTGCGGGCTTGGCCACTCAAGAACTTGGCGAATATGTAGCGGCAGTATGCTCAGCCGTCTCGCTCGATATCCCCCTTTGGAGGGGGTGGCCGAAGGCCGGGGGAGGGCAACTTCAACCGGCTCATACTTCATCGTTTATAGTTCATCGTTCTTTACACGGTTTACCCGAAATCGTAATTTTCCCATCTTCCAGTTGAAACTGTGCGCCAATGGCCGCGCAAATAGTACGCAGCCGTTCTTCTAAGCTTTCTTCCCGAAAACTCGTCGTGATCTTACAACTCGACAGTACTTGCTGATCGTAACTGATCTCCACGCCGTAAAGACTGGCTGTATGTTGAAAAACTTCGATCACTGGTCGGTCGTCGTACACCAATTCCTTCGGCGCGATGATGGCCGCTATTTCTGCTGCATTGTGCACGGGTATTTTTCGCATCGTCTGATGCACCGTATCGAGCATCGCCTGTTCATTGGGTAGCAGTACGAGGGCTTTTTTGGCCAGCGCACGTTCGTCGGAACCGGCTTTTTCAAAGTCCTGATACGTATAGACCAGTACCCGGCCCGTGCGGACGGCAATGCGGTCGGGCACCTGGCCGGAAGCGGCTTTGACCCGAAAACTGGTGCCTACTACGCGTACCACGGACGAGCCAGTATAGACCAGAAAGGGCTGCGCCGGATTTTTGGCCACTTCAAAAAAAGCCTCCCCGCTCAAATACACTTTGCGTTGGCGACCATCAAAAACGGGCGGATAGGTCAGGCGACTCCCCGGCTCCAGGGTGACGATGCTGCCATCGCTCAGAATCACGGTGGACAGGCCGGCACTGGGATTTGTTTTTTCCAGCGGGGGCTGTTTCCAGCCGGTTTGCCCGATCCATTCCTTTGCGGTGACCGTCGTTTTGGCCGCAGGCCATACATACCAGCCGATGGCCAGACATAAAAGGCCAATCGCCGAAGCGGCCACGGCGCGGTGCTGATACAACCAATGACGGACCGAGCGGGTCCGCACCGGGCTGGGCACCACCATTTGCTGGCGCAGAACCTCCATATTTTCCCGAAATACCTCCTCCGGCAATACCACGTGGTAGCGTTCGCGAATAGCCATAGTCAACAGTTTGGCTTGTTCCAGTTTGGGGCGGCAATCTTCATTTTCGGTCAGCCAACCGTTCCAAAAAGCCACGCTTTGCGGGTCAGATTGCAGGCTCCAGGCCACAAAAGATGGATGGAGCATGAGCTGCTCAATGGTAAAGTCCCGGTAGTGACTGTTTGGCACGATGCGCGAGTTGGATGAAAAAGGTGGAAATACTACTAAGAGCAGATTTCCGCACAGTCATACCCATCAAAAAGAAAATAAATTTTTCCGAAGGATAAAACAAGCAAATTAGTGGTGGGAAATAGCCGTGGTACCGGCATTTATGCTGTCTTTTGAAAAGGGAGGTACCGGCGGGTTCAGTGGTACCTGACCTCGAAGAGGTCAAATATGAATAGCCCCCAGTGAAACTGGGGTTTGAAAGAGGCGAAATCAGACCAACCCTGACAAGGGTTGAATCTCTTTTAAGAATGGGAGAAACAGGCCGACAACAACTGCATCAAGATCAGGAAAGAGGCAGGCCAGCGTTCGCGCAAAATGCGCAGTGTGCGGTGCAGCAGATTGGCCACGCTTTGGCGCGACAGGCCCATGATCGCGGCTACATCATCGTAGTCGAGTTGCTGATAAAAACGCAGGTAAATGATCTCCTGCTGGCGGAGCGTGAGTTCGGAAATCAGCTGCTTGAGTTGTTGGATTTGGCCCCGCTCCTGTTCATGCTCAATGATGATGGATTCGATCGGACGTTCCACCGCGTCACCGCTCAGAAAGGCCAGTTCTTCCACGGTATTGAGGCGATGGAGGCGAATACTTTCGCGCCCGATGCGGTGCCGCAGCGACTTTAACAGGTAGGCTTTTACAGAAAGGACATCGCTGAGCTGGGCGCGGCGTTCCCAGAGTTCCAGCATCATTTCCTGGATACAATCGCGGGTAAATTCGGGATCCGTAGAGAATTGCGCCCCGTAATTGTACAGCACACGGTAGTACTGCTCGGCCAGATGACCGAAGGCAGTGGCCTCGCCTGCTTTGAACTGCTGCCAAAGGAGAACAGACTGACTGTCAGTCAGTTCATGCGGTTGTTGATGTCCCAAGGAGGTGCCCATAATGAACCTTCCAAGACCTGCCAGCGACGCTCGACCAACGGTTGGGGCGCAAAACTGCGGGGGTGGAAGACAAAATTAGGCATTTCAAACGGACTGCCGGGCATTACTCATCCTCTTCTTCTTCCGAAGCCAGGTATTCTTCGAGAATTTCCCACAACACCTGGTGCTCCGGCACAAAAAGGTCTTTATTCAGGCGGCTCACTTCAAACCAGCGCAATTCGGCGATGTCGTCATTGGCTACGGGTTCGCCTTCCAGCAATTCGCAGGCATACAGGTGCGTCATCACCGAATCCATCGAGCCCCGGTAGCGCCAGTCGTCAATGCGGGTGGAGCCGAGGTAAGTGAGTTCGTCTATGGTCAGTTCGCCGCATTCTTCACCCAATTCGCGCAGTGCAGCCTCCTCATAACTATCATCATCCGGGTCAGCGAAACCGCCGGGCAGCCGGAAGCGCGTTTCATTGTCCTTGCGGGCCAGCAGCAGTTCGGTTTCGTCCTTACGAAATACCGCGATGTCCACCGTTGGGTACACCGTCGGGAAACGGCGCAGATTGGCGTAGATGATGCCTGCCCGAAAATCGCGCATATTTTCCAGGGCTTCCATAGCGGGTTCCTTCGGAAAATCTTCCTCGTTGGCTTCCAATACTTCCGTCGGGTAACGACCCGAATAATGCGTCACGAAATCCTCTTCCGTGCCGTACAAAGTCACCTGACCTTCGGGCCGCAGTTCGAGAATCCGCCGGTCCAGTTCCTGGCTCCAGATACGGTCATCCGGCAAGTCGGGCATTTCTTCCAGCACCAGCACCTCGTGGTAGCGTTCCTTGAACATCAGATCGCGCAACTCCCAATCAAGCGGATTATACAGACTGGGAGCCGGACTCGACCCCAGAAAAACTATCACTTTGGCGTGTTTAGCCTGCACCGAACTAATCAGTTTCTCATGGACATCGTTTAGTTCAAACACTTGAAACCGGCCGATAATAACGCCAGTACCGCTTTTTTTAGGCATAATTTTAAATAAAAGGCAACGAAAGAATAGGCAAATGGAGCGCAGCGACATCCCGATTTTCATCGGGAAGGCAAAAAGCAAGTGAGCAATTGGCAAATGGAGCGGAGTAACCTCCCGGTTTGGTTAGAACCGGCAATGGAAATCAACTCACTTAAAACCCGCAAGGTAGGCGAAAGCCTGGAATCGTCAGCAAAGGGCCATCTACAATAGGCAAAAGCCAATAATGTTTTACAAAAGCAGGGTAAAAAGGCTATTTGCTTTTGTCCTCCCGATGAAAATCGGGATGTCGCTGCGCTCCATTTGCTTTTTTGCTTTTTGCCCTTTACCGTACTATCGTCACATCCCCTGTAAATATCTCCACGCCACCATCCAGAAATTCCACGGCAGCTTGCCACACAAACACCGCCGGATTGAGGGACTTTCCGTGAAAATCACCACTCCAACCCGCCGATTCGTCGTTGACATTTATGTGTTCTGCCAAAAACAATTCTGCGCCCCAGCGGTCATAAATGCGCAAGGCCCGCACCTCTTTGACGCCTTTTCCGTAAAGTAAAAAGCGATCATTCTCCCCATCGCCATTCGGCGAAAACACGTTGGGCGCATACACATAGCGCTTGCGATCTACCCGGAACAGCGTTTTAGCGGCAGCCACGCAACCATTTAAATCACTGATAGACAGGGAATAAGTGGTGGTGGCCAGCGGTTTAGCCCAAGGCCGGGGGCAGTCGGTGCAGGAAAGCCCCTCCGCAGGCGTCCATTGCCAGGTGGCGATGCTGCTCAAAGGCAGGTTCAGCACCGGCTCCAGCCGCACTGAATCGCCCTGTTGCAAGGTGAACACATTAGTCAGTGTCACCGTCGGCAAAAAAGGAATTTGCACATTTACCGACTGTGTAGTCCGGCAACCATGCTGATCTTCTACGACCAGATTATGTAAGCCAAGGCTCAAATTATCATAAGTCGGGCTGTTACTAAACGTCAGACCACCATCGGTGGAGTAGCGGAAAGGCGCGGTGCCGCCCATGACCGGGCCAAAGTCCACATCGCCGGTCGGGTCAAAACAGTCGGGCGCGAACAGCGTGGGTACAAACTCCGGCAGTGGAATCTCGGTCACCGTGGTTGCGTCGGTCGCCGTGCAGCCGTTGTTGGTATTGGTCACCGTGAGGCTGTAAGTGCCCGCCGCATTGATGACGGGAGTGGCCGTTTGGCCGCCGCTTTGCAGATGACCGTTGGCGGTGCTCCACGCGAAAGCGAGCGAACCGGAAGTCGTGCTGCTGCCCTGTAGCGTCACTTCGGTCTGCTGGCAATGCAATGCTGCGTCGGGACCAGCCTCGGCCAAAGGCGGCGTAATATTCTTGGTCACCGAGGTTTGCGCCATCGCAATGCAGCCATTTTCGGTATTTTTTATGGTCAAAAGATAGGTCCCCGCCTGATCTACCGTCGAAGTCAGGGTCGTTTGGCCACTGACAATATGCCCGGCGGGCGAAGAAGTCCAGATGTTGGAGAAAGTAGGTCCGCTGCTCGAACCACCCGCGTTCAGCACCACCGATGACTGCGTGCAAGTCAGGGTTTGCGGCAGCAAAATCACCACGGTGGGCACGGCCACATTTCGGGCGACGGTGGTGGCGATGCTCGCCTTACAGCCATTCGTGAGGTTAGTTACCAACAACTCGTACGTCCCGGCTGCGGTCACAGTGGGCATCAATGTCGTTTCGCCACCCTGGATTTGTCCACCATTGCTGGCCGTCCATAAATAACCGAAGCTTGTGCCCACCGAAGAAGCCGTGCCATTCAACGCAATGGTCGGATGATCGCAGGTAAGGGTGTCGGGCGCGACGATCTTGGCGATGGGAGGCATAACATCTTGTACCACGGTGGTTTGTGCGGTGGAAGAGCAGCCGTTTGCCGTGGTTTGCACCGTCACCTGATACAGGCCCGGCGCATCCGCGATGACCGACAACAGATTTTGCGGCCCGTTGAAATGCCCGTTGGTGGTTGTCCAATCGGTCGTAAAGCCACTGGTGGGTGTGGTAACCGCCGCATTCAGGATGGTCGTGAGGGCCACGCAATTCAACGGTGAGCCAACATTCGCGCTGATCACCGGATGCAGAGTGTCTATGCCCACCGTCACCTGATCGGTCGCCGTGCAGCCATTAGCCGGATTGGTCGCGGTGAGCAGGTAGCTGCCCGCCTGGTTCACCTGCGGATGGAGCGTCGTTGCGTCGTTACCGAGGTGCCCGGTCGTTGTAGTCCATTGAAAAGTCAGGTTGCCGGCTCCGCTGGCCGTGCCCATCAGGGAGAGCACCTGGGTAGTGCAGGTCAGGGAAGCAGGCGCACCGGCATCCACCACGGGCGGCGTAGTATTTTCATCCACCACTACCGTAGCAATGCTCGAGCAACCGTTGGTGGAATTGGTCACCGCCAGTTGATAGAGGCCCGGCGCATCCACGATCGGCGAAAGGCTCGTGATGCCGCTGACCAGATGCCCGCCGGTGGTGGTCCATTGGTAACTGAAATTACTACCGGTGCTGGCCGTCGCGTTCAGCATGGTTTGTGTCAAAGTACAGGTCAGCGTGGCGGATGGCCCGGCGTTGACCTGCGGGGGCATTGGCATCATTTAATACCTGCACGGTATCGGTGGCCGTACACCCGTTGGCGGGATTGGTCACGAGCAATGTATAAGTGCCGGACTGGTCTATGGTCGCGACAGGCGTGTTGGCCCCGCTGACCAGATGGCCATTATCGGCAGCCGTCCATGCGTAGATCAGATTGTTCGCGCCCGTGCCGGAGCCATTGATAGTCAAAGCATTAATGCCGCAACTTAAAGTCCGATCGGGTCCGGCATCAGCGGTGGTCGGTATAGTACTTTGAGTAATATGGACCATTAAAACACTGATGCAGCCATTGGTTTCATTCGTCGCAATGAGCGTGTAATCGCCGCCAGTATTCACGGTGGGCATCAGCGTAGTGCTTCCGCTGATGATGTTTCCGCCGTTGCCAGCTGCCCAGGTGTAGTTGAAATTGCCCGGCAGGGAAAAATTCTGCACGGTAATACTCTGGGTTGGGGCGGCACAGGTAATGGCCACCACTGGCGCGGCCTGCACGTCGGGCGGGGTTTTATCTGCCAATACCGACACGCTGGCGGTGCCAATACACCCGTTGGACGTGTCGGTCGAGGTAATGGAGTACAAGCCCGGCGCATTTATCGTCGGCGTTGGAGAATTTGCTCCGTTGACGAAGGTCCCGGTAGCCGTTTGCCATTGGTAGATTAAACTATTGCCCGTCGCCGTGGCCGAGAGCGTGGCTGTCGGCTGTGTACAATTAAGTACCGGGGCAGGGGCAATGGTAATTGCCGGTAGTTGTTGATTGGCAGCAATTTGTACAAAGTCGCTGGCGGTGCAGCCATTAGCGGGATTGGTAACCAGCAGCGTATAAAGACCCGGCTGATCTATGGTCGGAGCAGGCGTGTTCGCGCCACTGACGAGGTGGCCGCCATTCGAGGCGGTCCAATTATAAATCAGAGTATTAGTACTACCGGAGCCATTGATGACCAAGACGGGGTTGGTACAAGTCAGGGTAGTATCTGGCCCGGCATCGGCAGCAGGCAGCGTGTTATTTTGGCCCACACTGACCACCAAAACGCTGGTGCAGCCATTGTTTAGATTGGTAGTAACGAGCCGGTAATCGCCGCCAGCGTCCACAGTGGGCGTCAGCGTATTATTTCCGGAAACAATGTGCCCGCCGTTGGGGGTCGTCCATTGGTAAGTAAAATTGCCCGGCAGGGAAAGATTTTGTGTACTAATCACCTGGGTCAGCGCGATGCAGGTGATGTCCGCCACCGGCGCGGCCTGCACATTGGGAGCATTGCCGTTCGCCACGACGGTCGTGGTGGCCGTGCGGGTACAGCCATTCGCGCTATCGGTGACCGTGAGCGAATAAAGGCCGGGCGCACTCACCACCGGCATAGCGGTAGTAGTACCGCTGACAAATTGGCCGCCGGTGGTTTGCCATTGGTAGGTCAGGGCCGTGCCGGTAGCCGTGGCCACGAGGGTAGCGGTAGATTGGATACAGTCGAAGGGCTGGGGCGGGGCAATGCTGACCGTGGGGAGTTGTTGATTGGCCGTAACCTGTACAGCATCGCTGGCGGTGCAGCCGTTGGCCGGATTGGTGACCAGCAGCGTATAAGTGCCTGGCTCATCCAGCGTGGGAGTAAGCGTGTCTGCGTTGCTGACGAGGTGTCCGCCATTCGAGGCGACCCAGGCATAGGTGAGATTACCGGCACCGCTGCCGGAGCCGTTGATTATCAATACACTATCGGTGCAAGTGAGGATACCGTCCGGCCCGGCATTCACCACTGGCGGTATTTTATTTTGGGCAACAATGACTACCAAAACCCCTGTGCAGCCATTGCTGGTATTGGTCGTAATGAGCGTGTAATCCCCGCCAGCGTCCACGGTGGGCGTCAAAGTATTACTGCCGGAAACGAGGTGACCGCCGTTGGTGGCCGTCCATTGGTAAGTGAAATTGCCCGGCAGGGAAAGATTTTGTACAAGAATGGTCTGCGTCGGCGCGGTACAGGTGATGGCTGCCACTGGCGCGACTTGTATATTAGGCGGATTGGCCGTCTCGACTACGGTGGCACTGACCGTGCGGGTGCAGCCATTCGCGGCCTCGGTGACCGTGAGCGAATAGAGCCCGGTGGCACTGACCACCAACGTAGCGGAAGTAGTGCCACTGACGATGGTGCCGCCGGTCGTTTGCCATTGGTAAGACAAGTTAGTGCCGGTGGCCGTGGCCAGCAGGGTAATCGTGGGTTGAGCGCAGCTGAGCGGCAACGGCGAAGCAATGCTGACGGCCGGTAGCTGCTGATTCGCCGTGACCAGCACCGAATCGGTGGCCGTGCAGCCGCTGATCGTATCAATGCCCATCAGGTAGTAGAGGCCAGGCTGAGTGGCACTCACCTCATCTGTATTGGGATCAACCGCCAGTTGGCCAGTTGTGGTGCTCCATTGGAAAAACATATTGACCGTCGGCAAATTCGGGTTGGCCACCAGGCTGAACAACGGCTGGCTGCAGGTGAGCATACCCGATGTACCGGCTTCGACGAGCGGTGGTACGGTATTTCCCGCAACCACAACCGACATCGTCGTCGAGCAGCCATTGGCGGTATTGGCCAGCAATAAGGTGTAAGTGCCGGGGGCATTGATGATGGGGCCGGGTGAGTTGGCGCCACTGACAATATTCCCGCCGTTGCTGGTCGTCCAGGTGTAAGTGAAATTGGCACCCGCCGAAGAACCGGCGGTATTTAAAGTCTGCGTGGTACTGATGCAGGTGAGCAGCGCAGGCGGTACGATCATCGCCGTCGGGCTACCGGCTGCGGCAGTTACGGTCACCATAGATTGGCCGGTGCAGCCGTTGGCCAGATTGGTGGCGGTGAGCGTGTATAGGCCGGTCGCATTCACCGTAGGGCTGAGCGTATTATTTCCCGAAACAATATTTCCGCCGCTGGTGGTCGTCCAGAGGTAGGTAAAATTGCCGGGCAAAGACAGGTTTTGGCCCTGCAAAGCCAGCGCGGGATTGGCGCAGGTCAACATGCCCGGCGCAGCAACGCTGGTCTGCAACATCGGCGGCGTACGATTTTGCACGACTACCGCCAGATCGGTGGCCGTACAGCCGTTGGCCAGGTTGGTGACCAGCAATTGATACGTGCCAGGCAGCGTCGCAGTGGGGCTGGGTATATTGTTCGGGCCACTGAGGTTGCCGTTGGTGGTGGTCCAGAGGTAGGTCAGCGTAGGTCCCAGGCTGGTGCCGGTGGAGTTGAGGGCCACCGAATTGATCGTACATGTGAGCGTATCGGGGGCATTGGCGATAGCGGTCAGCACATTCTGATCGGATATTACGGTCACGCTGGCCGTGGCCGTACAAGCTGTAGTGGTGTTGGTGACCAGTAAAGTATAGGTACTAGCCGAGTTGACGGTGGGCATCAGCGTGGTACCGCCCGACACGATGTTGCTGCCCGGCGACCCCGACCAGGCATAAGTGAAGCCGGGGCCAGTCGAAGAGCCATTGCCCAATAACGTAACGCTTGACACCTGACAGGTCAGTTTGGCGGGCGGCTGAATCGCCGCTACCGGCGGATTGGCATCGGAAACAACCGTAGTGGAAATGGTGCTGGTGCAGCCGTTGGCCGGATCGGTGATGATCAGATTATAGGTACCGGCCCCGGCTACGACCGGATGCAACGTGTTGTCGCCGCTGATCACCTGCCCGCCACCGCTGGCTGACCAGTTGAGATCGGCATTGGCCGGGGTCCCGCTGGCCGATAAGACCAGGTTTTGCGCGGTGCAACCCAGGGCATCGGGCGGCTCTATGGTGAAGGCAGGCGGGATGGTGCTGCCTTCTACCATTACGGTGGCGATGGTGGTACAGCCGTTGGTGAGGTTGGTGACCAGCAGCTCGTAGATACCGGCACTGACGACAGTGACGTTCAGGCTACCCGGATCGCTGACGATGATACCACCAGCGGAGGCCGACCAGGCGTAGGTAATATTGGCTCCGCTGCTGCTGCCAATGCCGAAAAGGGGGAGATTGGGCGTAAGGCAGCTGATCTGGCCGTTGGCCGTAGCCACAGCTGTGGGCGGATCGGTAGTGCCGGTGACCACGACCGTGGCGACGCCCGTGCAGCCGGTGGTGGCATTGGTGACCACCAATTCGTATTGACCAAGCTGGTTGATATTGATGTTTTGCTGGGTGGCACTCCCTACAATGTTGCCTCCGATAGAACTCCATTGATAGGTAGAATTGGCATCGCTGGAATGCCCGAACAAAGTCAGTAAAGGGGCTTCGCAGCCGAAATGCAGGGGTGGGTCAATAGAGGCGGACGGTGGCTGCGCGGGTGCGGCTACTTCCACGGTGGCAGTTTTGGTACAGGTATGGCCGTTATTATCGTAGGTGACGTGCAGGGTATAGATGCCGGGGGTGTTTATCACGGAATGCAGCGTAGTCCCGTTGCTGACGATGTTGCCATTGGAAGTAGTCCACTCGTAACTAATATCGGGGCCGGTGCTGGAGCCGTCGCCATTCAGCATAATGTTGGGATTGCCGCAGGACGGAAGGGTGCCGCTGGCCGTGGCGACGGCATGGAGGTCAATGACGTTGACCTCCACCTGATCGGTCTGCACGCAGACCGGCGTGAACAGGATGTCGTCCAAAGCGAAGTCATTGCCCGCCACTACGGTGTTTTGATTGACCACACAAATGGTCACGCTGCTGACCGGCCCGCTGTTCCAGCTGGAATAAAAGTTTTGCCAGACACAAGGTTGGCCGGGAGCCTGAAAAATCGGACCCAGCGGCGAACCATTGGTAAAAAACTGCAGCAGCGCGGGCGAAGACGACACCACGGAGGTCACCCAGCAGGAAAACACGTAGTCGGTGTTGGGGACGACATTGATGGTCTGGCACCATACATCGTTGGGCGTGCCTGCGCCGTTCACGACCATCATGTTGCCCCCGCCGGTATGGTCGCCGCAAAACGCAAAATCATTGTGATCGAGGTTCGGGTTCGGGATCACATCATAAAACCCCTCCGGGTTCAGATCACCCGGACTATAGCCATATCCGCTGGTAAAGCCGCTGTTGCCGCCCTCAAAATTACCATTGACAATACTATTGTCGTTGAGATTTACGGCAGTGGCGGTCAGGGTGTAGGTAGTGGTTTGGGTCACATTGACCGTTGGCGTGAGGCTGCTGGTGTTTTGCAAACCCGTGGTGGGTGTCCAGGTGAAGTTCAGGTAATCCCCGATAATGCTGCCGCTGAGCTGGGTGGGCGTAGGTGGCGTACAGAGATAGAGGTCTGGCCCGGCATCTACTCCGACGGCGCACTGAGCGGATAAGGTGGAGAAGGGAAAAACATAAAGGGTCAGGAAAAAAAGGTAAAAGGAACACATTTGCACCCTGATAGGGATCGGAAAGGCAAAAGGCACTGCGAAGCGAAGGCGCGACGACATGAAGAGCAGGGTTTGCAGGTACGGATACAATAAACAGAGAGGCGAACAAAAGTAGCAAGCGGGTGGCGAAACGCGATGGGAATGTTGGTTCGATCAAATCGAAAGACCGTTTTCCTACGCTGCCGCACTAGTGGCGCAGTTTTTTGTTCAGAATAATCTGTGTTTATTAAAAAAAATCCGTACTAAATATCTGACGATTACCCCGAAAAGCGCAGATAAAATTGGCAGTAAAGCGTTTTAGTCAAGCGTAAATTTTTATAAAAAAAGCGTGAGCCACCCCGGTTAGGGGGTGGCTCACGCTGAAATATTGACCACCGTGTTGGTGTGGTGGCAATTACGCCTTTGGCCCGGCTTTATCCTTTTTAGCAGGCAATTTACCCATACCGGCTTCGCGCCAGGTGGCTTTCTTCACCTTTTTGCCTTTGGTAGTGCTGGCCATGGTGATGGCATTGGTGGCACTCACAATCCCGCCGCTCACCGAAAGTTCGCTGAATTTCACTTTATCGGTAGTACCGGGTTTGGTGACTTCGCCGTCCTGGGGCAGCACGGATTTGACCATAATATCCTTCACCTGCTTGGCCGACAATTCTGGGTAGTACGAGCGGATAATGGCCGCTACACCAGCCGCCGCCGGAGCCGCCATCGAAGTGCCCTGGAAGGAAGCGTATTTATTGCCCGGTGTGGTGGAATAAATAGCCACCCCTGGCGAGAACAAGTCCACGTTCTTTTTGCCGTAGTTGGAGAAAGTAGCCACGCGTTTGTCGCCGGTTTTCCAGGACAAAGCACCGATTTCCATCCAGGTCGGAACGTTTTTCTCTTTTTTGAACAGACCGGCTTTCACGGGCGACTTGTACATGTCGTTCGGGAAATTCGGGTCGGTGTCGTTGTTTTCCGCATCGTTACCGGCAGCATGGACCAGCAGCACATCGTGGTCGGCAGCATATTTCATGGCCGCGTCCACGTAGGCCTTTTGTGGGCTGTAGGCCTTGCCAAACGACATATTGATGATGCTCGCGCCATTGTCCACGGCGTAGTAGATGGCGTTGGCCACGTCTTTGTCGCGCTCGTCGCCATCGGGTACGCAGCGTACCGACATGATGCGCACATTGTCGGCCACACCGTTGATGCCCACGCCATTATCGCGCTTGGCGGCGATGATACCGGAAACGTGGGTGCCGTGGCTGGCATCGGGGCCTTGATAGTCATTATTGCCGTAGTTGCGGCTGCTCAGGTCTTCCGGGTTGTCGCCCACGGCGGCACGGGCGTTGTAATCCGGGTTCAGGTTGTACTGTAACTGGCCGTCGTAGTATTCGCTGCCTTCCTTGCGTTGTTCTTCCAATTCCGCGCGGCTAGTAATACCATTTCCCATTACTCTTTGCAGCAGTGTTACTGCTTCTTTCAGGTCTTTATTGCTGCCAGTATTCACCTTGTCCAGTTCTTCGGCGGTAAAATCCTTCTTACCAATCGCCTTTTCCACGGTGGTGAAAGCATCGGCCACTTTATTGATCTGCTTGTCAATCTGCGCTTTACCGGCTTCGGCTTCGCGGCGTTGATCTTCAAATGCGGTCTTCACTTCTTCGTAGTACTTGTACTCGTCTTTATTGGCACCGCTCAGGTTTTTTGGGTCAGTACCCTTGAAACGTTTGCTGAGGCGGACGTATTCGCGAGTCAGTTCGAGGGTTTCGTGCTCCACGTTCTTGCCGTCTTTGCCACCGAGGAAGTTCCAGCCGTGGATGTCGTCAATGTAGCCGTTCTGATCGTCGTCTATGCCGTTGCCCGCGATCTCGCCGGGGTTGGTCCACATCACGTCTTTCAGGTCTTCGTGTTTGTAGTCCACGCCGGAATCCAGCACGGCCACGATGATGGTCTGGCTTTTTTTGCCGGCTGCTTTCAGACGGGACAGGGCTTCGTCGCCGCCGGTGCCCTGCACCTTATCCTTGGTGGGGTCGAGCGTAAACCAGCTATCGGGTGCTTTGGTGGCCTGGGCGGCTACGAACAGGGTGGGCAGGCACAGGGCCAGCGCGACCACAGTTTGTTTGAATGTCATGTTGTTAAAAATTAGGTTGAACATTTTTATGGTAAGTAAGCCAATGGCCGCCCGTGTATCACGCGCGGCCATCACCAACGGCAAAATTAGGAGTTTTCTTGCGAGGAATTTTAACATTAGACTAATGGGGGGATTGGGCCTTTGGATAGCTGGTCTGCCATAGGTGTTTGGGGGGCAGCAATAGAATAAGACTGCAGCGTACCCGTACCATCGTGTGGTGGCCCATTTATTTTTTCAAAGAATTGTTTGGCCGGATTGGACGCAGATGTGCTGGCCCCGCTCCGGGTGTGCTAAAGGTGCGTTACAAGATGTAGCGATTAAGCTGCGGTATCGTCCATTTTTTTACCTTTGTCCGGCCAAAACCCGATACCAGCCACAAAAACCTGACGGACTTCCAATTTCGTATTCACAATTTTTAGTCAGCCTTTGCAGTTTGTTCGCGCTATGTTGGTCATTGGTGACCGAATTCAAGTGACAGTCCCCCTTGTATGAGTGATTCTTTAAATTCTTTCCGCCAGAATCTCCACCATGCTCGCCTTTGGGTGGCAGATAAAACGGCGCCCATACGATCTTTTTTTGCACCGCTCACCAACGGCTGGGCGCGGTTGACAGCTCCGATGCGGACACGTTGGGCGGGTTTCCGTCAGCGACATCCCCGGCTGGGTTTCGTGCTGGGCTGGCTGGGCTGGCTGGCCGGATTGGTTTTTGCAGCCGTGTTTCTGCTCGTTTTTTCCGTGTGGATCGGCGTGTTCGGTCGTCTGCCCGATACGGCAGAATTGAAGGTCATCGAGAACCCGGCAGCCACGGAAATTTACACGATGGACAGTGTGCTGATCGGTAAATATTTCATCGAAAACCGGACGGACATTGCCCTGGAAAACGTCAGTCCTTACATCGTGAGTGCGCTGATCGCCACCGAAGACCGGCGTTTTCTCGAACACCGGGGCATTGATATTCACAGCTGGTTTCGGATCGGTTACGGAATGCTCACTGGCCGGGAGACGGGCGGTGGTTCTACATTGAGTCAGCAATTGGCCAAAAACCTGTATCCCCGCAAGCGATACGGAATACCGGGATTAGGCATTATTGTCAGTAAAATACGCGAGAATTTTATTTCCATTAAACTGGAAAAAATATATAACAAGCAGGAGTTGTTGAGTTTGTACCTCAATACCGTGCCTTTTGGCAATGAGGCGTTCGGCATCAACGTGGCGTCGCGGCAGTTTTTTAATAAAAAAGCCAAAGACCTGACCGTGGATCAGGCCGCTATGCTGGTGGGTATGTTGAAAGGTACGACCATCTACAATCCGGTGCGCAATCCCGAAAATGCCCGCAAGCGTCGCAATGTGGTGCTGATGCAAATGGTGCGCAACGGCGACCTGAGCCAGCAGGAATTTGATGAATTTAGCAAAAAGCCGGTCGGCGCGAAGAACTACCGCGTGGATGATAACAACGAAGGGTTAGGCACGTATTTCCGCGAATACCTGCGTACGGAAGTGATGCCGGATATTCTGGCCAAATACCCCAAAGAGGACGGGACGAAATATAATCTGTACACCGACGGTTTGAAAATTTATACTACCCTGCACAGCAAAATGCAGCAGTACGCCGAGGAAGCCGTACAAAAGCAAATGCAGGATTTGCAGCAAAAATTTGACCAGCACTGGAAAAATTACAAGAAGGACAAACCCTGGGGCGATGATAAATGGATAGAGCAGCAGGTGAAACGCAGTGCCCGCTGGGATGCCCTCAAAGATGCCGGGGTGAGCGATGAGGAGACGCGGAAGGACTTTGAAAAGCCGGTCAAAATGACCATTTTCGGCTGGAAAAACGGCGGCGGAGACATAGATACCACGATGACACCGATTGACAGTGTGCGCTACTATTTCTGTATGCTCAACTGCGGTTTCATGGCGATGGATCACCGCAACGGCTACGTCCGGGCCTGGGTAGGCGGCACGAATTTCAAGTATTTTAAATTCGATCACATCCTGAGCGAGCGGCAGGTGGGCTCTACATTTAAGCCCATTGTCTATGCGGCGGCTTTGCAGGATAGCATCAAGCCCTGCACCTATTTCCCGAATCAGATCAAAAAAATAGTGGATTGGGAGCCGCATAACTCCGATGAAAGGTATGGCGGCTGGTACACCATGATGGGTGCCCTCACCAAATCCGTGAACGTGGTGGCCGCGCAACTCATTGAAAAAGTGGGCATTCAAAAGACGATAGACCTGGCGACCAAAATGGGCGTCACCTCGAAACTGCCCCGCGAGTACGGCATCAGCCTCGGTGCCGCCGACATTGATCTGTATGACATGATAAAGGTGTACGGCACCCTCGCCAATCAGGGCACCCGCCCCGAGCCGGTGATGGTGTTGAATGTGCTCGGCCGCAATGGCGATGTACTTTTTGATTATAAAGAACAACTGAAAACGCACCCCGAAATAGGCCCGCATGAGCAGGCACTCACGGTGAATCAGGCCGCCACGATGACTAAAATGCTCCAGAACGTCATCAATTATGGCACGGGTTCGCGTTTGCGCAGCGGTTTTGGCATTCAGGGTGATTTTGCGGGCAAAACGGGGACTACCCAAAATCAATCCGATGGCTGGTTCATTTGTTACAATCCCCAACTGGTCACCGGCGCGTGGGTCGGCGCACCCAGCCCGGCAGTGCGCTTTCGCTCCATGCAACTCGGCCAAGGCTCGGCGATGGCGCTGCCGATTGTCGCCTGGTTTTGGCATAAAGTGGCCAACGACAAGAAGTTAATGAAAATGGTCACGGAGAAATTCCCGGAGGCCAAGCCGGAGGTGTTAGCCTTGCTTGGCTGTTATCCCTGGGTGGGCATTTCCCCGGATTCGTTCAATCTGCGGATGCGCGACTCTACTTTCCGGGATTCTGTGCAGCAAGCCGGGGCAGCGCGACCCGGTAAGACGCCCGGCGGCGAGGTGACCGAAGACGACGATAAAAAGCCTGCCGACGGCGAAAAAAAACCGGACGATAAAAAAGGTAATATCTTTCAACGGCTGTTTAACCATAAACAGGAAGAGGAAGAAAAGAAAAAGAAGCAACAGTGATGGAAGTTTTGACTACCAATGGCATTACCGTCAGCGTACAGACGCAATATCTGCCCGAGCACTCCAACCAGCGGGCCGAGAAATTTATATTTGCCTACCATATTATTATCGAAAATGGCAGTCCGCATACGGTGCAGTTATTGCGCCGCCATTGGGTAATACAGGATTCGGATGGGCAAGTACGGGAAGTGGAAGGCGACGGTGTAGTGGGCGAACAGCCCATTCTGGCCCCCGGTGAGAGCCATGCCTATTCTTCGTACTGCCCGCTGCAGACCGAGATTGGTAAAATGTCGGGCACCTACCTGATGACGCGCCGCGACGACGGGTCACTGTTTGAAGTCACCATCCCCGAATTCCGCATGGCCGCGCCGCTCAAACTTAACTAATATCACTGGGCAGCCTTTTCGCAGGATCATTCGTTTACTCTGTACGGGAAGACCTACTTTTGCGCCGCCTTTGCCCGCCGCCGCCTTGACCGCCATAGCCTTTTTCAGGCGGAGGAGGCAGGCGAAGGAGGGTCCTATACCCTCCGCACAACTACAACTACATAGCAATGAACAACCGCGACAACCTGCTCGGCGTACTGTCAGCAATTTATCGGTGGAGAAAAACGATCAGGAACATTTGTTTGGTGACCCTCGTTGGCAGCATTATTTTTTCGCTGTTGTTGAAAAATTACTACCAGGCGACCACGATTTTTTATCCGTCCAGTGGCAATCTTGCCAACCCGGAACTTATTTTTGGCACCTCCGGCCAGGTGGTGGAATATTTTGGCACCGACCACGATCTGGATCGCATGGCTGAGGTGGCCAACAGCAACGAAGTGGTGGACTACATGATCCGGCGCTTCCAGCTGTACAACCATTACGGCATTGATTCCACTTCCAAAGAAGGGCCCAACAAGGTGCGGGAGATGTTTCGCGGTTTGTATTCGGCTTTGAAAAACAAAAACGACGCCATCGAGATCAGTGTGGAAGATGTAGATCGCGATCTTTCGGCGACGATGGCTAATGCCGCCCGCGACCGGATCAATTTCCTCATGCAGCGCCTCACCAAAGACAATCAGGCGCGGCTGCTGGCGACTTACGAAAATAATATCCACACCAAGGAAATCGAACTACAGCATTTGGCCGATAGTCTGGTGTATTTGATGGGCCACTACAACATCATCAGTGTCGGCGATCAGGGCCAGCAACTTTCCCTGCAACTCGCCAATGCCCAGGGTCAGGTCACCCGCACCCGCGCCCGCCTGGGCGTGCTGGAACGCAATTCCGATATTCCCCGCGATACGATTGCTTATCTCCGGGCCAACCTCCGCGCCTACGAAAGTCAACTCGAAGCACTGCGTACCGCCAAAGGCAGCGACATGTCCATCGAAAACTTCAAGGAAGGTTCTCCTAAAATAAACGTAATCAGCGATTTACACTTTCAGGCCCGCAAGCAACTGAGTTTTGACCGCGAACGCTACCAACAAATAAAAGCCGCCTACACGACGGATATTCCCGCCGTACAGGTGGTGGAACAAGCCGAGCCGCCGCGCATCAAAAGTCGGCCCAAACGGAGCATTATCGTGCTCAGTGCCGTGCTGGCCGCTTTCTTTTTCTCAGTGATCGGCGTGCTGCTGGCCGATGCTTATCGGTCGGTGGACTGGCGGGAGGTGCGGGAAGGGAAGAGGCAATAAGGGAAGGGCAAATAGGCAAAAGGCAAATAAAGCAAAGGGCAAAAAGCGAGTAAGCATCTTTGTGTATTTTGCTTTTTGCTACTGATGAAAATCGGGATGTTTCTTTACTTGCTTTTTTGCCCCTTGCCTTTTCTGTTGTCCCTTGCTTTTTTGCCTTTTGCCTATTTGCTCCTTGTCTTTTGCTTTTTAAAAAATGCGCCGATTATCCACCCTCCTAGGTTTTCCTGACGACCACCCGCAACGGTGGATCGTGGGTGCCGTGGGGCTGGTGACGATTGGCACTATTTTGTCGGCTATCCGCTACGGCATACCGATGTTATATCTGCTGCCCGCCGGATTGCTGGTGGGCTGGCTGGCGGTCGTGGATTTTCGGAAAGTCTTTTTCTTGCTGCTGGGCTGCATTCCTATTTCGGTGGAGGCCAATTTGCCCGGTGGTTTTGGTACCGATCTGCCTTCCGAGCCGCTCATGTGGCTGCTGACGGTGGTGGGGTTGCTGTGGTTTCTACAAAATGCCCGCCGGGTGGATGCGCGTTTTCTGCGCCACCCGATTACGCTGGCCTTGCTGGCGCACCTGGCCTGGATGACGATCTGCGTGGTAACTTCGCAAAATATGTTCGTATCGCTCAAGTTTTTGGCCGCTAAAGGCTGGTATGTGGCCGTGTTTTTCTTTCTGGCCGGGCGTATGCTCAATGAAGAGCGCGATTTCAAACAATTGCTTTGGTGGTTTTTTGTGCCGCTGGTCTTCGCCGTCTGCAATGTGCTGGTGCGCCACGCCTCCATTGGTTTCTCCTTCGAGGACGTGGCCTATGCGATGGGACCGTTCTTTCGCAACCACGTCATGTACGCCTGTTTGCTGGCGGTTTTTTTGCCCTTCGTTTGGTATGGCACCTATTGGTACCGGCGGTATTCGCTGCTGTGGTGGTGCCTGGTGCTAGGTATTTTGCTGCTGATCGTCGGGATCCAATTTGCCTATACCCGCGCCGCGTATGTGGCGTTGGTGGCCGCCATTGGTCTGCGCTGGTGCATCCGGCGGCGCATCCTGCATTTTGCGCTGATTGGCTTTGCCCTGGTGTTTGCGCTGTTTGTCAGTTTTGTGGGTTCTCGCGATAATTGGCTGCTCTTCGCGCCGGATTTCGAGCGGGCTATTTCCCACAAGCGTTTTGAAAACCTGCTGGAAGCCACCACCAAACTGGAAGATATTTCCACGATGGAGCGCGTATATCGCTGGGTGGCAGCGTCTTACATGATCCATGAACGCCCGCTGATGGGCATCGGGCCGGGCAATTTTTATTTTTTCTACCAAAAATATACCGTTTCGAGTTTCAAAACCTACGTCAGTGACAACCCAGAGCACTCTGGTATTCATAACTATTACTTAATGACTACGGTGGAGCAGGGACTACCGGGACTGTTGTTTTTCCTGATTTTTTGTGTGGTCACGATGATGCAAGGGCAGCGCATTTATCATCGCATCTCCGATCCGGGTCGCCGCCGGATACTGCTGGCCGCTGTGCTCTGCTTTATTCTAATAGATTTACTAATGTTGATGAATGATTTTGTGGAAACGGATAAGATTGGGTCGCTGTTTTTCCTATCAGCGGCGGTGCTGGTGAATATGGATTTGAAGGCGCGGGGGAGGGAGGAAAAGGATCAATAGGCTCCTGTCGATTGTCAGCATCGAATAAGGATTTCGCAATTCTCAGCAAGCGATCAGCCAGTTCATTCTTTATTTCAGACGCTTCTTTGAAACCAATTTTTCCCAAGCAACGCTCTTGCTCCAATTCGCTGATGCCGCGTTTAAGCACTATTACTTCATCGGCCTTTTCATCGCATATTTCCGACAATTCCTGCAAAAGATCGGCTGCTTCCCCCAGCGCATTCTGGGCGACTAAAAAATTAATTCTCCGTCTGACTAATGTAATGGTGTGTTTAAAGTTCTTTCCCATGATGCGTACATTTTCGGGCTCCCCAAAAACTCCTTATATTTGCCTTAAAACAATAGGTCATGGTGATCGAAAGAACAGCAACCGAATTTGTCATCCGTATTCCCGCGACGGGGGATATCAACGAAATACAGGATTTTTTGAACTATCTCCGTTACCGGGAACTGACAAGTAAGTTTTCTGCCTCGCAGTCAATGGTAGATGAGTTAGTCGCAGATGTCAAGGGAATTTGGCGAAAAAATCGCAAGAGTCGCCCATGAAAATCCTGGTCATTGACTCCAATATTGTGTTTAGCGGCATTCTGAATACGAATAATGCGAATCATGGGTTAAACCAGCCTTATGAATGCGGTAAAAGCCCCGGTAGGGGCGAAAAGTTGGTAGTAATATGATTGTAAGCCTTTCGTAAGCCCCAGAAGGGCGCAATAGCGTATGTATTACGCCCCTCTGGGGCT
>JANPIV010000030.1:0-13077 GCA_031425155.1 Saprospirales bacterium
TTTAGATTTTTTTGAAAGTTTTTGACAACGTTACGAGGTTATTTTCTTTTAAAAGCCAAATAAAATTTGAGAGTGATTTGAAAAAGGTGTTGATCCACTTAGAACTGAACAGCCCTGCCTCCAAAGGGGGATACGCTCCGAACTCGGCCAAGGAAGAACGTGGCGACAGTTTGCTCGGTATCCCCCTTTGGAGGGGGTGGCCGTAGGCCGGGGGAGGTAGCACTACTTCGTTTTCACAAACTATTAAAAAACAGTGTAATCAGTTACGCTCACAAAACGCCAAAAAGTTTCGCCAACGCCGATTTTACCGCTCATAACTCAACGCCGGTGCGGCATTCACCAGACCATGATAAGTTTGTAACAGGCGGCGTCCGATTTCCCGGTTGTCATAATTTTCATTGCAAAAAGCCTGGGCGCGGCGACCCATCGCGGCTAGTCCGTCCGGCTGATCGTAACACCATTGCAGCGCGGCAGCAAATTCCTCGGGCGTATCGGCCAGCAAGGCTTCTTCCCGATGCCTCGCTTCGATGCCTTCCATGCCCAGACTGGTGGACAGCACGACTTTGCCGACGGCCATCCCTTCCAGTATTTTGGCGCGCATCCCGCCGCCCGATAGCAGTGGCACCACCATCATGGAATGCTGATTGATAAAATCGGGTGCGCTGACCACCTCGCCGTGAAAAATGACCCGCTCTATATTCAAGCGACGAATCCAGTCGGGGGCCGTGCGCCCAGCGATGTGGAAAGTGAGGTGCGGAAAACGCGGGGCCAGCAGCGGTGTCCAGACCTGCTCAAGGAACCATTTTAAGCCCTCCTGGTTGGGCATCCAATCCAGCGAACCGATGAACGACAGACTGAGTGGCCGTTGAAAACTGGTGTAATCCGGCCGATAATCGCGGCAATCGAGTCCGATGGGCGTGACCGTAGTCGGCTGATGCAGCCCCAGCTGGCGAAAACGCGCCACATCGCGGGCCGTGATGCCGACCACCAGATCGTAGTTATTGAGGTTTTCCACCTCGTATTTTTTCAGCCGGGGCGTTATTTTTTGCAAATACCATTTTTTCAGGGGATGGCCGTTGGTGGCCACGCGTTCCCATATTTCGTGTTCCACATTGTGTGCGCGCAGCACCACGCTGGCCGACGAATATTGCCTGATAATGGAAATATATGGCGCGAGATAGACTGATTCGAGTTGCACTACATCGAAGTGCTCCTGTTGCAACAGCAGCTTCAACTGGTGCGCAAAAGCCTCTTCCTCAAAACGTTCTATATGATAGGATTTTTCACTAAACAAATTGCGCAAGGCGGGCAAAGGCCGGATGCGATTGTCCACATAAGCCGTGTGAATGGCCGCATAGTGGTCAAAATCGTGCGGCAATTCGCCCATATCGAACCAGTGTTTGCTGGTATTCATGGAGAGCAGGGTGACTTCGCTGCCCAGTTCCGCAAAGGCCCGCGCCAGGTAAGTGACCGCAATCGCCTCCCCGTCTTTCAACGGGTAGGGAAACTTTTTAGAGAGTTGAAGAATCTTCATACCGGATTATTACCGCGCCATATTGGCACGTATGGTTTTTATTACGTTGGTTTTACCAGCAGTTTTTCAATCAATTGTTTTTTTGGAGGCAGCAAAAAACAGGTTGTGCCCGTTTGGGATTTATAAAAAATGTCACGCCACGGTTAAAAAGCCTTTATCATTCCGGGTTTAATCATTCATTGCTGTATTCCTCTTCACAACCCCCGACCCTTAAAAGAGGAGTACTTTCCAATTATGAATGATACAAACTATGCTTACCCACCAGCCGCTTCCCTTTTACGGGTTGAGGGTTGAATAAGCGCATCTCAATCAAAAACTCGTACTATTCAATTGCTCCCGATAAAAAATCGGGATGTCGCTTCGCTCCATTTTTCCGACCTTTGCCCGACTATGGTACTTTTGGCAGAAGATATTCACAAATCGTACGGGCAACTCGAAATCCTGAAAGGCGTGCATTTTGCCGTCCAGCCAGGCGAGATTGTCAGCATCATTGGCAAATCCGGGGCCGGCAAAAGTACGCTGTTGCACATTCTCGGTACACTTGATCATGCCGATCGCGGACAATTGACGATTAATGGCATCGCCGTCAATCAACTCCGCTCCAACCAACTGGCTGCTTTTCGCAATCGCCACATCGGATTTGTGTTCCAGTTTCACCACCTGCTGCCCGAATTCACTGCCCTGGAAAACGTATGTATTCCGGGTTTTATTCAAAAAAATCCGGCCGACAAAGTCCGTAAACGCGCCGAAGAGCTGCTGCGCTACCTCGGTTTGGGAGATCGCCTGACCCACAAACCCGGCGAACTCAGCGGTGGCGAACAACAACGGGTGGCCGTGGCCCGTGCGCTCATCAATCAACCGGCCCTCATTTTCGCGGACGAACCCACCGGCAATCTAGACAGTGGCTCTTCGCAGGAAATGCACCGCCTGATCCACCAACTGCGCCAGGACTACGGCCAGGCCTTCGTCATCGTGACCCACAACCAGGAATTAGCCGAACTTTCCGACCGTTGTCTGGAAATGAAGGACGGGTTGCTGGTTTAATGTGGCAAATGTGTTTAATGTGATGAATGTGGCTAATGCTGCTTGCTCTATCATCTTCACTAACCACATGAGTTACTAAACGCATTATTTACATTTAAATAATTTGCCACATTGACCACATTCATTCAATTGACCACATTTTTCACATTGACCACATTTATCCAATTGGCCACATTTTTATTAAAACGATGACCCGCCTGTTTCTGCTGCCTGTGTTGATAATTTTTGCCGGATGCGCCGCTTCTAAAAAGCAAACGATTGACATTCAATCGGTTACGTTTGCCAGCCGCCCTAAAAATATCATTCTGCTCATCGGCGATGGCATGGCCCTTTCGCATGTAACTGCCGGAGTGTACTGGAAAGGTGTGGGCAAATCGGTGTTTGAGGAGTTTCGCTACGTGGGTTTTCATAAAAGTTATTCCTTCGATCATCTGGTCACCGATTCTGGGGCGGGCGCGACGGCTTTTGCCTGCGGCCAAAAGACGACCAACAATGCCATCGGCGTCGTGCCACCGAATAATACGTCCTGCACCACCATCCTGGAAGACCTCGACCGGCGCGGTTATGCCACGGGTATGGTGGTGACCTGCACGGCGACCCACGCCACGCCCGCTGCGTTTATTTCCCACAGTGAGTTGCGGGCTTTTACCGAAGAAATGGCCCTGGATTACTTAAAAACCGAACTGGACTGCTTTATCGGCGGCGGCGCGGCCCTTTTTAATCAACGTCCCGACAAGCGCAACCTCGAAGATTCGCTACAGCAGCGCGGTTACGTGATCCGGCATGGCACGTCCACCAAGGGCCTGCCGCTCGATGGTTCCGCCCCATTCATGCTCTTCACCGCCGAACGCGAGCCGCCTACCGCTTCCGCCGGACGCCGCTACCTGCCCAGTACAACAAAAGTGGCCTGCCATTTTTTGCAGAAACGCAGTAAAAAAGGCTTTTTCATGATGGTGGAAGGCAGCCAGATTGACTGGGCCTGCCACGCCAATGACCGCAACTGGCTGAAAGTAGAAATGCTTGATTTCGATGCCACCGTGCGCCAGGCCCTGGAATTTGCCGCCTCGAATGGCGAAACGCTGGTGCTCGTTACCGGCGACCACGAATGTGGCGGTTTTTCGCTCAATAAGGGCGAAAGCAAGAAAGATTTCAAGCCGGTGTTTACGGCCAGGCTGCATACCGGCGCCCTGGTGCCGGTCTTTGCCTACGGGCCTATGGCCGACCAGTTTTCGGGCATTTATGAAAATACGGATATGTACTGGAAAATGCGGAAGGTGCTGGGGGTGGAGTGAGGGACTCACTCCAAAACATCTTGGGAATCCTGGACATCAGATGTGTTCCGTGACTTGTACGGTTTCCGGCAAAATGACAAAAGGGGCGTGTTCTCTGACGTGTTCTATGCCACGGTATAGGCCGCTTTGATCATTCCCGATTTGGTCGGGACAGGCTTTGACGAGAACCACGTACACTATTATGGTGTACGCCGCTTTTGTCATCTTGACGAGAACCGTCCGCATCGCGATGTATGCCGCACTCCACGACTACTAAAGCACTAACACCCACAAACCTTTTCTAAACAACAGAATACATCTATCATCTAGTAACCCCTCGTTTTCAACGAGGGGCCAGGCCAACTTACTTAAGCCATCTATCTTCTTTGCAGGACATCGGCATCATAAGTCATCGTGGATGGGGATGTTTTGTAAAGAAGATAGATGTGGAGAGTGGGGTGGTTTTAGCCGCCGACTGAAGGTCGGCGGTTACAAGATGATAGATGTAATAGGTTGTTTTTCATCTCCCTGTATTCACTATAATGTTAGTCTGACGGTTCTTGGTGAAAACACCAAAAGCGGCGGGAAGGTGGAAAATATGGCAACAATTGATATTGGCGACAACACCAACTTCGGCTAAAATATCATATTTGTCCATATAAATTAAAATTTGTATTTTTGGAATTAAATTTCGGCTATGTCTACTACAAGATGGATACTCAATACACCCAACAAAATGAAAATGGCCCTTGCAATGATCTTGCTGGCCGCATTGCTCCTGGTGGTTAATATGTTTGAGAAAAAGGAGATGGAAAGCATGGGTGAATCTCACCTGTCTATTTATGCCGACCGATTGGTACCAGCAACTTCTATTTTTGAAATGCGGGAGAGCATGTATCGCAAACGAGAAGTGCTAAAAGATATGCTCTATGCCGAGAGTAGAAATATATCAGATCGTCAGCGAGTGATTGATTCCTGTAATCAGGCAATTCACCGTCTGCTGATGGACTACAAAAAAACCTACTTTCTGAAAGACGAGGCTAATTATCTGCAGGAATTTGAAACTGGTTTGCAACAATATGATTTACTTGAAACTAGAATTGTATATGAAATAAATGCGGATAATATGCCCTCGGCCATACAGTTATATGAGCAAAAGGCAATGCCTCATTTCAAAATGGCCGTGTTAAAACTTTCTGAACTGAACCATATTCAATCAGAAATAGGAAAAGATATGGTGTCCGCTTCCAATAAGGCTATTGCGAGTTTTCTATTGCTATCTGAACTGGAAACTGCCTTGATCGTTATATTTAGTTTTATTGCGCATATTCTGATACATGCTTCGAGAGGTATTATTCGTAGTAAAGTCGAACCATTTAATTTGAATTAGTACCTGTCTGGGAAATCCCGACACACAACTTTCACTGCCGTGCTTGGTGTTTTCACCAAGCACACTACATCAGGCACTTTGAGATGGTATGCATATCTATAAATTTTTACTTGGCATCGCTACAAATATGCGCTTGGTGAAAACACTTTAGCCGTCAGGCAAAGCGTCAGAAATCACATAAAAATTTCATAAACAACCAAATACATCTATCATCTTGTAACCCCTCGTTTCAACGAGGGGCCAGGCCAATTTACTTAGGCCATCTATCTTCTTTGCAAAACATCGGCATCGTAAATTCGCTGCCGCGGGAGGTTCATTTATTGATGGCAGCCAGTTCCTTTTTACCTGGCACTTTGGTAAAAGGCATTATATTGAATCTTTTAAACGCAGAAAACCAACTAATTAAACTTCTCTCTTTGTATTTTGAATGGCTGAAATATGCCCTGGTAATTGTTTCAAAATTCTCTGGTTCCCGGCCCGTTAATTTTTTAACGACATCGGTTGGCTCTATGTCGAAACGATTCATTTGCATTTGTTTATTATAGAATGTTGCCTGAACTATGGCATAAGTATCAAAGCCATACTCTTTGCCTATCATTAGTCCGGATTTAATAAAAAGCCATTCAGGAATGTTCACCATGCTAACTTTCCTGCCTCTTACTTTTGAAAATATATGTACGATCTCTTTGGCTGAAATGGACTTATCACCTGTTGGATACAGGCGTTGGCCAAAATAGGGTGCAGGCTCTTTCAGTAAGGCCACAATACACCTGCTCATATCGCCAATGGAAATCCAGGGGTTTTTACCATTGCCAAATGTGTTCGGAAAAATTCCTAATTGGAGTACAAACTCGGTCACCACAAACACATTATCGGCAAAATATCCCGGAACAAAATACACTACATTCAAGCCTGATTTTTCTAGTAGTTCATAAGTCATTCGTACATCATTCGTCAAACTACTGCCCGTATCATTGAACTCCGCAATCCGTTGTCCCATAAAGATCACCACGTTCATTTTTTCTTCTTTTGCCGCCTGAATAAACAATTTTATATCATCTGGCATCCCTGCTTTATATGGGTAGCAGTAATAGACATTATCTATGCCTGCTAATGCCTTTTTTAGTCGGTGATAATCATTAAATTCGCCAATGGCTATTTCCGCCCCTAATTTTTCCAGGGCTAAGGCTCTTTCGTTTCTGGAACGAACGTAAATCCGTACGTAAAACCCTTCTGCCAATAATTGTTGGGCGGTTAAAAAACCAGTTTTGCCGGTGGCCAGGGTGATTAAGACTTTCTTTTTCATTGCATCAAATTTTTATTGTTAGATGATGCAAAGGTATTCCCGCTTAAAACTGGCGCATACGACAAATGGCGTAAAATACAGAGCAGGCTATTTAAGAGGCTGTTTTAAAACCTTGAACGGAGCGAAAAGGCTTGAATTTTGGCGATAGATGAAGGTTTATTTTTAGTGCATAGCCTAGTCTATTCGCTAAAAATAAAGCAAAATATAGCGGCGAAAGGCAGGACTTTGCGCCCGGTGAGGGGTTTTAAAACAGCCTCTAAAACGGTTTCTTTGAAAAATTAAGCCTGATTCGGTTCAGCGTCCTTTCACTAATGCCCAGATAGGAGGCAATATGTTTGAGTGGAGCGTATTTAAAAATATCTTCATTCATTTCCATTAATTTCAAATAGCGCTCTTCCGGGCTTTGATTGATCATGGCCAAAGTTCGCTGTTTATAAGCAACAAACTCTTTCACGATAATTTGCCTTCCAAATTCTCTAAATTCAGGAACCTGATGAAAAAGTGCGTTTAATCGTTCAAAATTCGTCAAATACCCTTTGCATTCCGTGACTGCCTGAATATTTTCGGTAGAGGGAATACGCAGAAAAAAAGAGGAGGCATCAAATACAATATTGCCTTTGGAATAAAAGTAGGTGGTTATCTCATTACCGTCCGTATCATGGGTAAATACTCTAAGAAATCCCTCTGATAAATAAAAATAATCGCTTATTTTTCCTTCTTTTAGCAAATAATTGCCTGGTTTATAAGTTTTTTCGTCAAACTGTTCGGCAATGGACAGCAGTGATTGACTGCTCACCGGAATATTCGGAATATTTTCCTTTATGAAATTTATGAGATGTTCTTTGTCCATGTATGATGAATTGAGTTTGTGGTAAGGTCAGTTTCCTGCCCTTGTTGGCGTCCTCGCCAACAAGACGCGGTGGAATGAGTGATTGGTGTAATATCTCGCTCCGCCGTTGATGTTGGTGAGGACGCCAAGATCGGAAGAAAAACTAACGCCAATCTTTCATAAACAACAAAATACATCTATCATCTTGAAACCCCTCGTTTCAACGAGGGGCCTAGCCTACCCACTCAAGCCATCTATCTTCTTTGCAAAACATCGGCATCAAAGTCATTGTGGATGTGGATGTTTTGTAAAGAAGATAGATGTGGATGGTGGGGGTGTTTTATCCGCCGACTGAAGGTCGGCGGTTTCAAGATGGTAGATGTAATGGGTTGCTTTTCAATATGTTGTGGTGTTTATTGGTCTTGGTTTGACGGATATGATGGGAAGAGCAAGCGTAGTGGAAAAAATTTAGTGGTTCTATTTTATCTCTGGGTATGCTTCCAATTCTACATATGAATATTTTTGTAGTTTTCCCATTAATTCGTCATTCCAAAATTTTCTTAGTTTATCTATTTGATTGAATCCAATTTCTCCCCATGCATCTTCTACTGATACTGTTGATGATTCAAAACCCATTATTTTGCTAAAAGCCTCTTCCACTATCTTGAAACCAGCAGCGACTGTAATCGGAACGTCGTTTTCATCTAAATCAAAATTCATTTTTTGATTTAGTTCTATAAAAGCGGGAAGATGTGCTATTCTTAGCATAGATATTACAAACCTTAGTCTTGGCTGTGGATAAGTATCACTCTCAAAAGCATTGTTATCAAGCCTTTGATCCCCAAAAGTTCTAAATAGAGTAGAAATAACAAAAGAAAAATGTAAAAGCACCATACCAGGCATACTATAAAGTTCTGTCCATTGTGGATGTATTGGAAATTTTCCTATAACCTTTCCTATTTCACTTGAAAGTAATGTAGCACTAGCACCACAATCAGCATCCATTTCCATCGTTTTTCTAATTAAAGAAAAATTTGCAGATATCGAATCTTGAATTTTTAGTTCATCTAATATAACTCCTAGTTCCTCACCGAACAAATCCACATGACCATTTACAATATGAGTAATTTCATGGGCCAAAATAAAATCAAAAGTCAATAATACAAACATCTGAACAAATGCTCTTCTTGTCGTATCTTTTGGACGAGGGAAAAGGGGTACGCCTTCAACGATTTCACCATAATTCAAAGTAATATTTGGAATTTTAGGTAAATTATGATCCTCTAATTCAGGATTGCCTATAAGTCTAAATATATCTTTATCCGCAAAAAACCTGTCATATATTAAACTTATAGTGGCAATCGTTCCCCTATTCATCCCAATAAAATATCTCTGATTTATTCCCATAGCGAAGGCATTAAAGGAGTAGTCATTGATGAAATCAAAAGAAATTTCTTTTATTTCAGGGATGTTTATCATAACTGAATTAAGGGTTCCCTCTGCTCTTTCTTTCAAATATTTGAAATCAGAGGCAAGCATATCCGGCATTTCTCCATAGTTGATTCTACCACCCATTTCTTTTATTACTTCCTCAATATCTTCTGTCATAACTTTAAATTTATTTGTTATTTGTAAGGAACAGTACAAAGATAGCAGCATAATACAACCGAACACCTATCCCGCCAACTTTCCTCCCTCCCTTCACCTCTTCCATCCCTCCTTTCGTCCGAAATCCACCCCTACCCCATCCTTTATCGCCCCAAAATCCGTACTTATGCCCCGGTAAAATCAAAATACATGAAAAAAGTATCCCTCTTGTCGCTCTTCTTGCTGGCGACCCTCTGCTTGTTTTCCCAAAAAACCGAAGCCCCCAAATGGGAGGTTAACGACCCGACCAAAGCGGGCAAAGTCCCCTACCAGGACGTGAATTTTACCGCCACCGAAGGCACATGGATGTGTCTCGACGTGAGTCCCGACGGCAAAACCATCGCGTTCGATCTGCTCGGCGATATTTATACCATGCCCATTACGGGTGGTACGGCGACCCCGCTGCGGCAAGGCATCGCCTGGGAAGTGCAGCCGCGTTTTTCGCCCGATGGTAAGCAAATCCTCTTCACCAGCGATGCGGGTGGCGGCGACAATATCTGGGTGATGCAGGCCGATGGCTCGAAGGCCAAACAGGTGACCAAAGAGAGTTTTCGCCTGCTCAATAATGCCACCTGGATGCCTGATGGTCAATACTTTGTGGCCCGCAAGCACTTCACCAGCACCCGTTCGCTGGGCGCGGGCGAGATGTGGATGTACCATATTACCGGCGGCGAGGGCATGCAACTGACCAAGCGCAAAAACGATCAGCAGGACGTGAACGAACCCTCGGTCAGCCCCGACGGTCGCTACGTGTATTTCAGCGAGGATATGTATCCCGGCGGTTTTTTCCAGTATAATAAAGACCCGAACAACCAGATTTTTGCCATTCGCCGCTACGACCGCGAGGAGGGTAAGGTGGAGGATGTGACCGGCGGTTCGGGCGGTGCCTGCCGCCCGCAGATTTCGCCGGACGGCAAATGGCTGGCTTTTGTGCGGCGGATGGAAACCAAAACCGTGCTGCACCTGCGCGACATCGAGACCGGCGAGGAATATCCCCTTTATGACGGTCTGGACAAAGACCAGCAGGAGACCTGGAGCACTTTCGGCTGTTATCCGGGTTTTGCGTGGACGCCAGACAACCAAAAAATACTGATTTGGGCAGGCGGAAAGATTAAGATGATCAACATGCACGTAGTCCCCGACCCGGAGACAGACGATGGAAGCATACATTCTGTAAGTTCGACAATTCCTTTCACCTGTCAGGTAAAGACCAAAGTCGCCGAGACGTTGCACTTTGATAATCCGGTTTTTGAGGAAAAGTTTACCGCCCACGCCATTCGTCAGGCAGTAACCAGCCCGGACGGAAAAACGCTAATTTTCAATGCTGCTGGTCGCTTGTACATCAAAGATTTGCCGAATGGGGAAGCCCGACAGATGTACACTTCCAACAGTGTGGAGGCAGAGCCAGCCTTTTCCAAAGATGGCAAAAAAATCGTGTTCGTCACCTGGGAGGACGGGGAAATGGGCGCGATCTGTACCCAGGATTTACAAAATTTCCAGCCGGGCAAAGTGGGTATTCCCGCTGCTTTGAAAATGCCCAAAGGCATTTATCGCACCCCGTCTTTTTCGCCCGATGGCAAAATGATCGTCTTCCGCAAACAGGATGGCGACGACGAACTGGGCTTTGTGAATACCCAGAAATCCGGTATTTACACCGTACATGCGGACGGCTCCAACCTGAAATTCCTTTTTGAAGGGGGCGAAAACCCGCGCTTTTCGCCCGATGGCCAGCGCATTTATGTCAATACCGGCGGTTATCTTTTTGGTGGTCTGGACAAGGCGTACAAATCTTTTGACGGGAACGGCAAAGACGAAAAGGTGCTTTTCAAAAGCAAATACGCCAATCAATGGATGCCTTCGCCGGATGGTAAATGGCTGGCATTCAGCGAATTGCACAAAGTGTATGTCTGCGCCATGCCTTCGCCCGGTCAGGCGGTGGACCTGAGTGCCGATACGAAAGCCCTGCCCGTTACCCAGATCGCCCGTGACGCGGGAGTGAGCCTGCACTGGTCGGGCGATAGCAAGCGGGTACACTGGATGCTCGGCGACGAGTATTTTTCTGCCGACCTGAACCAGCGTTTTACTTTTCTGGAAGGGGCACCCGATTCCTTGCCGCCGCTGGATACGATGGGCCTGAAAATTGGTTTGCAGATCCCGACCGAAGTGCCGCAGGGAACGGTCATTTTTACCAATGCCCGCATCATTACGATGGAAGGCGACCGGGTGATCGAAGGCGGCGCGGTGGTCGTGTATGGCAATAAAATCACCTCCGTGGAGACCAAAAAAGAGTATGAAAGCAAAAAAGTGAAACGCGCCGCGCCAGTGTATATCGTTGATTGCCAGGGTAAAACGATCATGCCGGGTATTGTGGATGTCCACGCCCACAGTGGCCATTTTCGCTATGGCCTGAACCCGCAAAAGCAGTGGGAATATTATGCTAACCTCGCTTACGGGGTCACTACAAACCACGATCCTTCGGTGAATTCCGAAATGGCGTTCAGCAATGCCGAAATGATCAAGGCCGGGCGTTTGGTCGGACCACGGCTGTTCAGCACAGGCACTATTTTGTATGGCGCGGAGGGCGATTTCAAAGCCCCGATCAATTCGCTGGATGATGCGCGGTCGGCCCTGCGGCGCAGTAAGGCCTGGGGAGCATTTTCGGTAAAAAGTTACAACCAGCCGCGCCGCGAGCAAAGCCAGCAGATCATTGCCGCTGCCCGCGAACTGCACATGCTGGTGGTACCGGAAGGTGGTTCGTTTTTCGCGCATAATATGGGGCAAATCGTGGATGGTCATACGGGCGTGGAACATAATATTCCGGTGGCACCGCTGTACAATGACGTGGTGACTTTATGGAGTAAAACGAAGGTGCATAATACGCCCACGCTCATTGTGGCCTACGGGGCTTTGAACGGCGAATTTTATTGGTATCAGCACAGCGATGTGTGGAAAGAGCCCAAACTGCGCACGTTTTTCCCGCGCCACGTGCTGGATGAGCGCAGCCGTCACCGCACGATGGCCCCGGAGGAAGAGTACGAAAATGGCCATATTTTGATCTCCAAATCCTGCAACAAACTCCAGAACGCGGGGGTGAATATCAACCTCGGTGCCCACGGCCAACTACAGGGCATGGGTGCCCACTGGGAACTCTGGATGCTGGCCCAGGGCGGCATGAGCAATCTGCAAGCCCTGAAATGTGCGACGATCAATGGTGCCGTTTACATTGGTATGGACAAGGAAATTGGTTCCATCGCGCCCGGCAAACTCGCCGATCTGATTGTGCTGGACAAGAACCCATTGCAGGACATTCGCAACTCCAACTCGGTGCGCTACACGATGGTGAACGGCCATTTGTACGAGGCCGCGACGATGAATGAAATTGGTAATTACAACCGGAAACGTACGCCGTTCTGGTTTGAAATGCCGGGTTCACAGACTAATGGCTCGAATATGGGACGGATTTATAGTGCGGAGGGGTCGTTTGATGAGCAGTAGATTAATGATGAATGAATAATGTGGGCAATGTGATTAATGTGGACAATGCAGTCAATTCATCAACAAACGGTGCAATCATGGCAAATACCAAAAAATATGAACGGATAATTCTTCAATTATTGGAAGAATATGCTGCTATTCGCTCCCCTTTCTGGCCGGAGGTGGACAACCAAATCATAGCCGACACCAAGAATCATCATTATCAATTGGTGCGTATTGGCTGGGACGAAAAGAAAAGCCACGTTCATTATGTGGTTTTCCATTTTGATATTATTGGCGGAAAGGTGTGGATACAAGCCAATAATACTGACCGCAAAATTGCTGATGAATTGATAACGCTTGGTATTTGTCGCGACGATATTGTAATCGGATTCAGCAGTTCTTCATCTATAAATTTGCCACGAGGTTTCGCTGCTGCTTAGGAACGTGTAAAGAATAAGTTATTAATGGTGTCTTCGTGTTGAGTTGTCATGTCGTAGAGAAACGGAGACATCCACACAAGCCAGGTTATCAGACAGGCCTTCATTAGGAAATTCCAGATTACCTGGCTTGTGTGGATGT
>JANPIV010000031.1:0-15663 GCA_031425155.1 Saprospirales bacterium
CGCTACATCCTCTTCGACGAAGCCACCAATGCGCTGGACGCCTACAACGAACGGGTCATTCTGCATAACCTGGAAAATGCTTTCCGCAACAAAACGGTGATTATCGTAGCTCACCGCCTGAGTACCGTTCGCAACGCCGACCACATCGTGGTGATCGAAAAAGGCGAGGTGGTGGAGCAGGGCAGCCACCAGGAACTGACGGATCGGCGCGGGGCGTATTATCATTTGGTCAGGGATCAGCTGGAGCTGGGGGCGTAAGTCAATACTTACCATTGGCACTAAAAAATGGTCGGCCCTCATTGTTGAAGGCCGACCGGCACTGTTTAATGTTTGCTATTTACTGTAATGTTAATTACTTGCAGTAAATACTATAATAATACCTTGTCATAATAAGCCGTTTTCACATGGGCGGCTCCTTCACTAAAATTCAGGAGCATGCAGGCGGAATCTACTAATCGCCACTTTCACCCGTTTAGGTGTAGCGAAATTAGGGTAAGGCCATAGACAGATAATCAGGCAGTTTTTACATTTTTCCCCGCACACAACGTTTCTTAAAGTGTTTTTTTGGAGAACCAATCACCTTATTTATAACATAACATATTAAATTATAATAATCAATTCATTGATAATCATTATTTTATTTGATATGAATTAAAATTATTTTATTCAGAAGTTTCCCCGAAAAACCATCTTTATAACATTAAATTTTTGCGCCTTGATTGTCTGAAAATTTAAAAACGGCGGCTATTTTCAGAGGTAACAGCTACCGTTTTCAACTATTTTTGTCAAAACAACAGCATGGAAGAAAGAGAATATGTCGAACTCCGCTCGGAGGATGTGCAGGAAATACTGGGTACTCCCCCCGGTTCACTCGTGCGTTGGGGCACCGCCGTAGTGCTGGGTGGCTTTACCCTGATGCTTTGGGCAGCGTATTTTGTGCGCTACCCGGATGTGGTGACGGCCAAAGTGGTGGTCACCACCGCAGTGCCGCCGGTAGAAGTGATCGCCCGTACGGAAGGCCGGATTGCCAAACTGGTGGTGGGCGATAAAAAAACGGTTCGACAGAATGCGCTGCTCGCGGTGCTGCAAAGTACGGCCAGTTATACGGATGTCCTGCGGCTCGATCAGGCGGTGGGCGCCTATCAGCGGGCACCCCTCGATTCGCTGCGCAATGTGCGTCCGCTGAACAATCTGGACCTAGGCGAATTGCAGCCGGAGTATGCGGAATTTTTGCTCAGTCTGGAGAATTTTCAGTTCGGCAAATCCAATCGCAGTGCCTCCACCCGCAGCAACATCGGCGCGGCCAATCAGCAGATCGGTCAGCTCCTCAGTAGCATTGAACTGGATCGCCGTTCTAAAACCCGTATTGAAGAACAATTGGTGACTGCGCAGGAAATGTACAACCAACATCAATCGCTCTACGATCAGGGCCTGGAAGCACGGGCCGAATTTGAAAAGGAGCGCACCAAGCTCGCCGACCTGGAACGGCAAATGGACTTCTATGATGAGAATATTGCCCGCAAGCAAAACGAGATCACGGGGCTGCGACGGGGAGCCAACGATGCTACTTTCAGTCAGCAGGAAAATACTTCCGGCACTTCTACGCGCCTGCTGACCAGCTTGAACAACCTGCGGAGCAGTATGGATAAATGGAAACTGACGTATTTGCTCACGGCCCCTATTGATGGACAGGTGTCGCTCAATGCTTCCTTTTTTAGTGAGCAGCAGTACGTAAAGCAGGGCGACCAGGTGATGATGGTGGTGCCGCCGCAGAGCGATACACTGGTGGGGCGGATGTCGCTGCCTATTGTTGGCAGCGGCAAGGTACTGCCCGGTCAGCGGGTCATTCTGAAATTTGATAACTATCCGTATCACGAATTTGGTACCGTGCGGGGCCAGGTAATCTCCAAGGCCCTGGTGCCGAAAGACGAACAGTACTCTATTATTGTGTCGTTGCCCGATGGTCTGCGGACCAGTCATAAAAATACGCTGCGCTTTGAACAGCAGTTGCAAGGCAAAGCGGAAATTATCACTGATGACAAATCATTTCTGGAGCGCATCGGGGAACAAATTTTTGCCGGTCGCTAAAAAAGGGAGTGTTTATCGGTCGCCAGTCACTGGGCAGCACCGCCCATTGGCCCCATTTATTCCTTTCAATTGTTAATGATACTTCCCTAAAAATCAAACTAAAAGCCAAAATTGGGTGCTTTCGGGAAGGGTTAGGTTTTGTTTGGACATCGTTAACAGCCTACCTATTTTGAAGCACTCACTCCCCGACTACTTTTGCCCCATCATTTTCTCGACAACATTCATTACTCTTCATTTAAACGGTTTTATCCGATGAAACAAATTATCGCAATCCTTGCTTTCGTAGTGATCGGCGCAGTTGCCGCCAAAGCCCAAACCTCTAATGGCGCGGTTATGTCTTTCGACAAAGACGTTACCACTGTTGACTATGGTACCATCGAAAAAGGCGCTGACCCAATCCGCAGATTCAAATTTACGAACACCGGTAATGAGCCGTTGATCATCAAAACGGCTAAAGGTTCTTGCGGTTGCACGGTACCTACCTACCCGAAAGAGCCAATTATGCCTGGCGAAAGCAACGTGATCGAAGTACGCTACGATACCCAACGCGTAGGTATGTTCACCAAGACCGTTACTTTGACTACCAACGAAACCGCTGATACGCACACCCTGACCATCAAAGGGGAAGTGAAGGCTCCTGCTACACAAGAAGCAGTACCAGCCAGCACGGGCGGCATCAAGCAGTAATATGAATGATTGATTTTTTGGTTTGACGATACGAACCCGGCCGGTGCAACACCGTTCGGGTTCTTTTTTTACCCGCCATAGCCTCTTTCCGGCGGAGGCGGGTGCCCGCCCGCTATGCTTTTTGCGGCCATATCCTTTTCAGGCAAACAAAGACAGGTAGGTGATTATCAATTTTTTTGAAATAAAAACGCCCAGCCTGCAACCTTTTAAAGCCGGCAACCGTCTATGGAATTAAATACTTTGTCGAAAATCCATTATCAATCCGAGAAAGTGCTTACTTTCGTCCGTCGCAAACTTGCAGACCATGAAAAACGCTACACTTCCTTTTAAGTCTTTCTTTTTAGCCGTCTCTCTATTCAGTCTGTTGGCTTTTTTAGCTGTCAATGTCCATGCACGCTACAATGACACTGTGCAACTACAGGATTTGCCGGTAAAAGTAGAAGAGACGCAAAATCAACGTGACCTGGCACTACCCAGCCTTACCGTGGTAGAAAGAATGCTCGAAATTGCCGCCCGTTTTTTGCCGATTTCGCATTAAGCAGCTCACTTTCAGAAAATCACGACCCGTTTTTATGCTCCCGTTTTGGCTGAATGCCCAAACGGGATTGCTGCTTTAGGCCCATTGCTGTTTTTCCAACACCCAGTGCCGTACCAGTCGTGCCACCAGCCAGCCTACGCCCATACCCAAAATGGCCCCGCCCAGCACATCGCCGGGATAGTGTACACCCACATACACCTGCGAAATGGCAATAAGACTGGCCCAGACCAGTGCTGCCGGTCGTATCCAACGGCGCAGGTTTCCAAATAAACCGCTGAGAAATAGTGCTATGCCAAAGTGATTGGCCGCATGGGAAGAAGTAAAACTGTACCCACTGCCGCAGCTGGGTAAGCGCAGTTGTACACTTTCTATCATCGCCGGATCATTGCAGGGGCGCAATCGCCGAACGTTTTTTTTGAGTAGTTGGCTGCTCGTGCCGTCGGAAATGGCGACCACGGCAACCAGGCCAAGTAAGACAAACCAGGCGCGGTTGCCAAAATGCAGGAATGAAAAAACCGCCACAAACAGGTATAAGGGTGCCCAGACCCATTTCTCCCGGCAAAGCGGCAACAGCACATCAAAGACGGGGTTGGCCAGACCGGCATTTATGAAGTGAAAGAGGGTAGCATCCCAGGTGAGCAGCGTGTGTATCACAATCAAAAACTTTTCGGCCCAAAAGTACGGACTTGCTGCTGCCTGCGGGACGCGGCCAAATTGTTTTTACTTTTACCTCAAAAACATGGACCTTTTGCTCATTGCCGCTACGCCCCACGAGCTGGCGCCCACGCTTGCTTTTTTGCAGGAATCATTTACAGAGCAGCCCAATAACATTTATCAGCGGGGCAGTCTGACCGTGCGCCCACTCATCAGTGGCGTAGGCATGGTGGCCACGGCCTGGCATCTGGGCGCGTATTTAGCACAAAATCAGCCAATGCTGGCCATCAATGCCGGTATTGCCGGCGCACTCGATCTCACCTTGCAGCTGGGAGATGTAGTGCATGTCACCACCGAACGTTTCGGCGATTTAGGCGTGGAAGAAACGGATGGCCGACTGACTGATCTGTTCGAACTGGGTATGCTGGAAAACAATACGCCGCCCTATACGAAGGGTTTATTGGTCAATACAAAGGGTGCAGAAAATCAATTTTTACCCCCCGCGAATGGGTTGACAGTAAACAAGGTACACGGCTCTGCCGCTTCCATCGCTGCTATCCGGGCCAAATATCCCGATGCCCAGGTAGAAACGATGGAAGGGGCAGCCTTTTTTTACGCCTGCCAAATGGCGGGCATACCTTTCCTGGAGATTCGCAGCATTTCCAACTACGTGGAGCCACGCAACCGGGATGCCTGGGATCTGCCGCTGGCCATTGGCAATCTGAATGGCGTGCTTCGGAGCGTGCTGGAAACCTTTCTGAATAATTAAGTCGAGCGTTTGACCTACTGTTCTTCTTCTATAAACTTCACGCCGTAAGTTTCCAGTTCTGCCATGACCGGCTCGTACACCTCCGGCATCGTCGGGATATTTACGCCGGTAGTAGAGATTTTACCGAGCAGCAGGAGTTTGACAAAAATGCCCAGTGGCAGACCCACCAGCTTGGACATAGCAGTGTGGGAGCCGTTTTCACCATTCATAATGAGCGTGGAGGTGAGTTTGCGCTTTTTCCGGTTCAGCTCATATTCAAAAACGTGCTGCATAATCACCATATCTTTTTCGGTGGGTTTGAGCACCCATTTTTCCAGCAAAAGATTTTCGAGGATCAGCGAAGGCGTAGCGTTATTTACTTTGATGCGCCGTTTGCTAAACAGACCCAGCCATTCCAGTTTTTGCATGATCTCGCTATCCGGTTCTGTTTCGAGCAGCTTGGCCATCCGATCCTTCACCGAGCCGGTATGCTGACTGATCCCCAGAAAAGCCTCCATCAGGTCATGGTAGGTGAGTTGGTCGGAATTGACGATGGGAAACGTGCCATCGGTCAGGCCAATACGTACCAGCGCATTCCAGGCATCGCAGAATCCCCGGTGCCGGATGGTGCCCCGAAACAGGGTCTTAATATCCTGCAGGCCATACGCCTCGCGGTATAGCAGGGAGTCGCGGTTGGCATAGACCTCCCATTGGCCCATATTCGGGATGTCCACGAGGCGATACTGGCGGAAAAGACGACGATAGGGAATGTATTTAAGTTTGCCTTCTTCCAAAAACTGGGCGGTGCCCTGCCCCGCCAGGACGACGTTGCGCGGATTCCAGCTAAACTTGTAGTGCCAGGGATTGTCATCGCTTTCCGGTGCCACCAGTCCGCCGGTGTAAGAATAAAAAGCGGTGATCTTCCCGCCTTTCTGCTGGATCTGGTGAATGCGCTGCATGGCACTCATGTGGTCTATCCCAGGGTCCAGCCCTAATTCATTCATAAAAACCAGTGCCCGCTGACGCGCTTCGTCGCTCAGCCGAAAGACCTGTTTGGACACATAACTGGCCGTTACCATGTGCTTGCCGAGCACAATACAGTCCTGGGCTACCTCGACGTGCATTTGGGGCGGCAACAGCGAGACGACCACATCGTGCCGGTTGATCACATCGCGGCGATCATTGGGCTTGGAAGCATCCAGCCAGATAGCTCGTCCATTCGGATGATTATTAATTTTTTGTTGGGCCAACTGCATGTCAGCGTCGGCAACGGTGACAAAAAAATTATGTTGGCGGGCCTGCTCGAGAATGTAGTTGATTAAAGCAGTAGCCGATCGGCCTGCGCCGATGATGAGAAGATTTTGCATAATGTTTGCGCGTAATTACGGGCGTGAAGGTAGATAACTTACGTCGTTTGGCGCATGTGGTAGGGCAGACGTTGGAATAAGAGGCTGTTTTAAGACCAGATAATTGCAACTACCTGGCCAAATTCATTTCAAGGTCGGCACAAATATTCTATACAATAGGGGATTATTCCAAACGAACTGGTAATTTTCGCTTTTTATCGTCCAACCTTACCTTCCGCCTATGCCAGCACCTGTAACCATTAAGATTAAAAATGGCACTATTCGCGTCGTTGTAGCGCAATAAAGCCATTTTCCGGGTAAAACCGGCACTGCTCCGAACTACTGCTTACCCGACGAATCCGCCGTCCGAAAAAGCTCCGCCTGTTTTGTCGGGGCTTTTTCTGTACACCAGGTGGCTGCCAAAACAGTAGTACGCGACGTTTTTTCACTTACTTTTGCGCTTCATTTTTTTAAGAGGCTGTTTGCCTGTTTTTCTCAAAACACCCCCGTCACCGGGAAATATCTGGATGGAGAAAAAACTCCCTCCTGCTACCTGCACCCATGCGCTACACTTTTTTAGCCCTGTTCCTGACCTTCCAACTAGCTGCGCTGGCCCAAACGGCCCCGGCGGACACGATGATCTACGAGGTGGCCGAGGTGGCCGCTTACCCACTGATGAAAAGTTGCCAGCCTGCCGACCATGCCGGATGGACGACAGACAGCATACGGCGCTGTGCCGAAGCACAATTGATAGCATTACTGGCCCGCAATATCCGCTACCCGGAAGCCGCGCGGCAGAACAATACTGAGGGGACGGTAGTAGTGTCTTTTGTGGTAGAGCCCAACGGCCACATGAGTCAGTATAAATTGTTGAAAGATATTGGAAATGGCTGTGGAGAGGAATCACTGCGGGTACTACAGGCTTTGGAAGAGGCCGGTATGCGCTGGCAGCCTGGACTGGCGAAAGGAAAACCAATACGCGCGCGGCAGTCGCTGCCCATCCGTTTCCGGCTGAGAGAAGCCCTACCCTACTATTTATCAGAAGAGGGGGACACCATATATACGTCTATCGAGGTAGCCCCTGTTTTCCACGGCGGCATGGATTCGTTGGCCATCTTTGTGATAAATGAATTGGAATACCCCGCTGAATATATGGATAGTTGCAAAACGGGCATCATCGAAATGGCCCTGCTTATCCGCGACGATGGTTCGGTGCAAGTGGACAACCAATTGGATTTCAACAATTTAGGTTTTGAATTTCAATTTAAAGCCCTGCGGCTGGCCCTGCGTACGGAGGGCGACTGGCAACCGGCGCAATATCAGGGTAAAAGCGTCACCTCTACCCTACCCCTGCGGGTTGTTTTTAAATCTGACCAACCTAAATGTGCTGCTGCTAATGCCAATTTCGACCGGACAATGCTGCTGGCTGACGCCGCCGCCGCATTGCTGGAAGAAAACAAATCAGAAGAGGCGATTAAAAAGTGGTCGGAGGCGTTAATTTTACAACCTAATAATACGGAAATGCTCTATTACCGGGGATCAGCCCTGCTGAACCTCAATAAACGCGAAGAAGCCTGTAAGGATTATAACCGCATCAAAACGCTGCTGGGCATTACGTGGTTTGAGTCGGTGCGCCGGTTAGTATGCGGCTGGTAATTCGCAGCGAGGCTAAAAGGAAAACTTTACAAAGAATTAAAGGCCGCTTCCATACTACCGCTCTATCGTGCTTCTACCTTTACGCCAATGCGAAACTTTATGAAGGATAACCCGCCTGCGAAAAAAATCCTGATCGTAGACGATGAGCCGGACATCCTGGAATTCCTCCAGTATAACCTCCGCAAGGAAGGCTACGATGTGGTGACGGCGAATGATGGAAAACAAGCCATTACGGTAGCGGAGCAGGAGCGACCTCACCTAATTATCCTGGACATCATGATGCCAGAGCTGGATGGGGTGGAAACTTGCCGCATTTTGCGCAGCAAAAAAGAGTTTGCCGATACGCCCATTGCTTTCCTGACTGCCCGTGATGAAGATTACTCTCAGATCACGGCCCTCGATGTGGGCGGCGACGATTATATCACCAAACCGATCAAACCCCGGGTCCTCGTCAGTCGTATTAGTGCGCTGCTGCGGCGGGCGGGTCGCCAGCCAGACGACGATCAGCACATTATTACACTGCACGATTTGGTCATTGACAAACAGAAAGTGCTGGTATTCAAGGGTCAGGCGACCATCGAACTACCGCGCAAGGAATTTGAAATACTCTGGCTGCTGGCCACCAAGCCGGGTCGGGTATTTACGCGGGAAGAGATATTTGACAAAATATGGGGCAGCGATGTGATCGTCGGCAATCGCACCATAGACGTACACATTCGCAAATTGCGCGAAAGGTTAGGCGAAACCTACATCAAAACCATGAAAGGCATCGGTTACAAGTTCGATTTTTAAGCCATGTTCAAGAACCAAACCCCACAGCAGCTCTCTCTTTACATGGCTTCGTTTTCTACGGTTGCCCTGTTATTTTTGATGGCACTGTCAGGCTGGCTGGGGATGCTGCATATTTCCTGGATAGACAAGCTGTTACTGTTGGCTGGTGTTTTTGTGGTGACTTTCGCGGCCAATTTTTACCTGGTCCGCTACTACATTTTCCGCCGGATCAAGCTGATTTACAAAATCATTCATCGTCACCGGCTTCCGGGCGGATTTAAAGCCAATACGATTGACATGAGCAAAAATATTCTGCAAAATGTAGAGCAGGAAGTAGATCAGTGGGCGGAGCAGCATGACCGGGAATTCGAAGAATTGGAACGGCTGGCCAGCTACCGTCGGCAATTTATCGGTGATGTGTCGCACGAATTAAAAACGCCCATCTTTAATATTCAAGGTTTTGTACATACCCTGCTCGACGGCGCTATCCACGACCCGGAGGTAAATATGCGCTATTTGCAAAGGGCAGCCAAAAACGTGGATCGCCTGCAATCTATTGTAGAAGACCTGGAAACCATAAATAAGCTGGAAGCCGGCCAGATGGTGCTGGATTTGCAGGAATTCGATCTGCATGAACTGACCGATGAAGTATTCGCTGACCTGGAAATGCGGGCGAATGAACGCAACGTACGTCTCGCGTACAAAGACGGGGCAAATCAGCACTACCGGGTGCGGGCAGATAAAGAAAGTATCCGGCAGGTGTTGATGAATCTCATCCACAATTCTATCAAATACGGTCGCCAGGATGGGCTGACGAAACTCAGTTTCTATGACGCGGGAAATTTCATCCTGCTCGAAATCAGCGACAATGGCATTGGGATTGACCCGGAGCATCTTTCCCATGTATTCGACCGGTTCTATCGGGTGGATAAAAGCCGCTCGCGCGATGCCGGTGGTACAGGACTTGGATTGGCCATTGTGAAGCACATCATCGAGGCGCACAAACAGACCGTAACGGTGCGCAGTAATGTCGGGCAGGGTTCCACATTTGGCCTGACCTTAGAGAAAGCCTGAACCTGCACTTATCCGGCTTCCTTTTCTACTGCCTTTTTTATCTTTCCCATGTTGTCGGCCCAATGTTCAGGAAGCATGGCGCAGGCTGCCTTGTGCGGCTTACAGCCAGGCAGGTTTTGAGCAGTCAATTACTCAAGGCAGATTTTGGGCAAAAAAAAAGACCCGGAGTATGTTACCACACCCGGGTTTACCTTCAATTGGCTATCCCTTATCATTAATTCTTAACACCCATTTTTAAGTCAGAACCAGACCGGGCGATATTATCTTTTTGTAAAAACCTGAAAGGAAAACTGTTGCGCTTCGCTTCCTGATTTCTAATGGGTCAAATGTACACTAAGTATTTAAATCTGCTATGATAATGGTGTAGTCAAAAATGTAGTCAATTTGCAATTTCTTCATAATCAATCGTTTGCAAGCAATTTTTTAAAATTATCTCCGGCAGGAAGATTAAATTTTTGTCTAATGCGGTTGCGCAACCTGCGAATACTGTTGGGTTCGACATTCAATATTTCTGACATCTCTCTGGTTTTGAGGTTTAATTTGGTCAATGCCAGCAGCCGGGTTTCCGATTGAGTGAGATCGGGAAATTTTTTACGGAGCTGCGCAACGAAGCCGGGATGTATTTTTTCAAAGTATAAACGAAAATGTCGGCTATCTTCTTCGGTGAGCAAAGTTAAACATAATATTTGTTCCAGGGCTTCTTTTGCTGTTTCTTCCGCTTTCGGGTCAGGGATAGGCGGCAAAGACACCACAGGTAATTTATCGGTCAATGAAGTACTGGGGCCCGGCATAGCCATAAACTCGGATTCTTCATTAGTAGCCTGTTGGCGGACCGCCATTTGTTCCCGTTGGAACTGCGCCAGTGCCTGTTCCGCCTGCTCCGCTTTTTGCCGGGCCAATATCAGGTTTTTTTGCCGGCGTTGCTGGGATTTCCAGCCGATGTAGGCACCAACGGTCAGCAGCAGTATTAAACAGACGGACAGCCCGGACAGCAGCTGGTCGGTTCGATCTGCCTGCTCCCGCTGCACCATTTGCATGATGTGCCGACGGCCCTCCAGCCTCGTCTGGATATTGGCATAAGTGCGCAGCTCTTTGGCCCGCTGGATCGAATCGTGGGCGTGATCATATAACCGACCAAAACGGTAAGCCTCGCGAAAATCATTGGATTGCTTATAGATCAACTCCCAGCCCCGGTAAAACTCTGGGTACCAGTCTGTTGCGCCGGTCTGTTGCAGGTAGGACCCAGCTTCGGTTAGTTTTTCCGCCGCAGAATGCAGGTTGCCCTCGTACAGGTTCACTTGCGAAAGCGAGATCAATGCACGGGCAGCCAGGAGGGTCTGTCCATTCTGTACACTCAAACGGTGCGCAGTAGTAAGGTAGATGCGGGCTTCAGAATGACAGCCTGCTTTCAAATGATGTTCACCGATAGTAAGAGTGGACTCTGCTATCCACAGCGGATTATTTTCTTTTTGGGCCAGTTGTGCCTGTTTTTTCAGAAAATTCAAGGCATCTTCTTCCAGGCCCTGCTGCTCACAACACTGGCTGATAGCACCCAGCACCTTATATCTCGTCTGCGGACTACTACTCGAAGATTTTTCGGCAATAGAAAAATGCATCATTGCCGCCGCGTAGTCCTCCAAACTATAAAAAAACTGCCCTATATTATATTCATACTGGTCAATGTGCATGATATTGGCTACACCAATTTGCACGAATATGTCATGTGCGCGCAAATAGTACGCATAGGCCAGCACCTGCTGATTTTGCTGACAGTAAGACCTGCCAATTTCTATCAACATACTGGCATGCAATGCTTCTAAACCGTATAACCTGGCAAAATCAGCCCCTTTAGCATATTTTTTACGGGCATTTTCAGGATCGTGCAGCACATCCAGGAAATAATTTCCCTGACCGAGGTACGCCTGAACAGCAATATCCGGGGCATCCCATTTTTTTGATAACTCAAGTAATTGATTGGTTTCTGCAAACGCCAGCGCAGAGTCCTTTGTATGCAAATCTTTTTCCACAAAATGCCCGACCCAAACAGCACGATCAGCAGACGTCATCTTATCCAGCATTGCAACATCCAACCCTAAGGCTACCGTATAACACTGTAGCCAGCAGAAAAGCAAAGCGGAAAAAGATTTAAACATCATTTTTGAAAAGGTAAATAGCATTATAAAGGTATAAATAACAGTCTTATCCACTAGGGCAACAAGGAATTTGGATAAGAATCTAATTCCTGACCACCTTATGACTGAATCTACCCCGATTAGTCACAATTACCACAAAGTAAATACCATGTTGGTCAGGTAAAACTACTTCGGTGGCATACTGTTGGCTGCATAATTTGCCTCCACTATCGAATACGCGTACCTGTAATAGCTGCACTTGCTCCGACATAGTTATTATGACATGGCCATCGTGGGTGATCGCAGGAGCAATGCTTACGGAATTTTTATCAACTAGGTTTTTGCTGCTGACCGGAGAAACGAAGAGAGAGTCGAGCCTTTTTTCCGCTACGAGGATGGGCGCATTGTCCGAATTGGCCAGCATGACTTTGAAAGAATCTATTTCCGGCGAAGAGTAGGCGAACATCGGGGCCATCCACTTTGGGGGCAAACTTTGGTACCAAACCCGCGCGGTGACCTGCAAGAAACCCTGAAAACCTGGATTGGGAATACTGAAATGCAGCAAGTCGGTTCCGCTCCCCTCTTCCCCACTTATAGCCATACGATTGAAATCCGGGTCGTTGGCCACCCCAACCACTTGGGTGGTATCGTAGGCCGGATCGGTCCAACTGAACCCCTGTGGCACTAAACGATTGTCTTTCAAAGCATTATGCCCCCGTTCCAGCACGTTGGAAAAAAGTCCGTTCACATCGCCCGGCACCAGTTCATATATCTGCACCTGATCGGGCCGGTTGATCAGATTATAATGGGGTTCAAAATTGGTGTTTTCATCCGGCAGGCTCCCGTCTGGATTCATACGGCCAGAATGAAAAATGACCGTCCCGGTTTCATCCGTGACCACCAGCTCCACCCAGGCGCGCCGCGAAGGATAACCGGAAGGGAATTTATGTCCGGCCTTGTTCGCCAGCCGCAGATCAAAGTGGATGCTATCGCCGGTCAATACGCCCGGCTGCAGGTCGAGATCGAGGGACTTGTGCTGCAACATGCGCAGGGTGGCCGCGATGGTGCTGTCAAAATGAACGGGTTGGGCATTGATGCCTAACTGAACCCGGTGATCGCGCATCAATTGCAGCATGGATACGTTGGCACCAGCCATTTCATGCAGGAAAAAAGGAAATTTTGGGGTCAAAAACTGGTAATTAGCCGAAATAATGATCTCATCCTGCAATTTTGGAACGTGGCAACTCTGACAACTGACGTTGTCATGGTCTTCGTCGTAGCGCGAATTGAGCCACTCATGATACGTCGCCTGCTCCACAAAGGTGCCGCCCGTGTAAGCCCCGTCGAGATCAGCCGTTTTTGTAATCAGCGTGTGACAACCGGCACAAAGTCCTGCGTCGGAGGTATGTTCGCCAAACTTCGGAGTGATGCCCACAAACTCGTGCATCGGTGGCGCGAACACCATAGGATAAGGCCCGTAAGCGACCCGGATTTGATTGGTGTCAAAATATAGTTCGCCGGAAAAAAGATTGCCTAAATTCTGCGGTGCTTGGGCGTGGCAAGCCTGACAGGTCACACCATCCAGGCCCAAGGTATCGGCATATAAGTCAGCCAGGGTATAATAAGGCCGGTGATCGTGCAACTTGGCCTGATAGTGCCCGGCAGGGGCATGGCAAGAGGTGCATTTGTCCTGAATATCCAGGGCGTGACCGGGATTGACCAGTATTTCGTGGGTCACTTTGGCGCGCCAGAAGGGATCTTTGGCACTATTGGCCATCATGGTACTGCGCCAATCGTCGTATATATTTACGTCCACTCCACTGGTGGTAATCAGGGCGTGCTGGGCGGGATCGTACCCATGACAGCCACCGCAAACCTTACCCGTCGGGAACAAAATATTGGAATCAATGGGCAATTGCAATGGCCCGTTCTGCCCTTCCAGGCCACTGGCAGTCTTAAAGCCATGTTGCAGAAAATAGGTGAGTTCCGCTTCCGTATGGAAGAACGTTTTTTTATTGAGCACTGGAAAAAAGGCCAGTGTGCCAATAAAAGTAGGAATAGCAAATGCCCACAGCATTAATCTTCTCATACCAACCAAAGGAGGAATAGCCCGCCAACACGAAATTGGCCCGGCTGAATAAAAAATTATGAATAATTGAACAAATGTAACCGTTTTTAAAAATCACGACACATTTACGTGCATTTTTTAGAAAAACTTGCTTTTTTCTTTCAAAAAGGCAGCACTTTTACTTTACGCTGGCTTTCTATATATCCCTGTATAATTCGACTGGCCTGCGGATCAGGCGGAGGCGGAGCCAGCGTCTCCAGAATATCTTCGGTCGTCATTTGCAAATCCGTTTCTACAAAGCCATAACCGATATAATGCCCATCCTGCACCCCGATCAGGGCTTTTTCACCGGGGGTGCGGCCATTCTCCATGATGAAATAACTGCCACTCAGATTTTTGCGCAGCCCGGCCAATGCCATCTCCAGACGCTCATTATAGGCCTCTGCCGGTTCGACGCCCACGCAGGCACCGTGGCATTTTTTGATTGCATAATGAAAACAGGCGTGTTCCGAACTATCCAGGTGGGTGAGCCGGTAGCACAGTTCATGCTGGCGAACAAGGCTCTGTAAATGGGATTTGGCATTGTCCACTTTCGGGTAATCAGCTACCAGCTCGAACTGCTTGAGATTTTTGGCCGTGCGTTTGCCCACTACCAGACAACGATAGCCCTGTTCGTTGGTATAAGCAAAAATGGCCCCATTGAAACTCCGGGTACGTTGCGCCCGGTTCACCCAAGGCTGCAGCCTTTTAATTTCTGCACTTTCCAGCAGCAGAGCGACCAATTCGCTGCCGGTCACTTCATAGCTCAGGTCGGAGACGCCCATGCGCAATTTTTCTCCTTTGGGGGTCAGATCGGCAAAATGTTCGAAGAGCCGCTTGCGAATATTCAGGCTTTTACCGACATAGATCACCGCGCCGGTTTGATCGTGTAAATAATAAACCCCACAAGTATCCGGCACCTCATGCAGCCGCTGTATGCTGATATTCTGCGGCAATTTGGTCTCCCGTACACCGTTATTAATAAAGGTGCGCACCTTCTCGCCGTTTTGCTCGGCCAGCATCATTTCAAAAAGTTTGACCGTGGCCAGCGTATCATCCAGCGCCCGGTGGCTGCGTTCGGCATGTATGCCAAAATGCTGCTTCAGATTGCTCAGGCTATAACTCGGAATACCGGGAAACACCCGACGCGCCAAACGCACGGTACAAAGCTGGCGGCGCGAAAAAGGAAAACCCAATCTTGCAAATTCTTCGCGGACAAAACTATAATCAAACGTAACATTGTGCGCCACAAAGATGGCACCTTCGGTCATTTGTACGATCTGTTTGGCTACCTCGTAGAATTTTGGCGCGTCCGCCACCATATCATCCGAGATGCCGGTGATGCGGGTGATATTCCAGGGGATGCCCCGTTCGGGGTTGATCAGGGTGGAGAACGTATCTATCACGCGCTGCCCATCATGCCGCACAATGGCGATCTCGGTAATGCGTTCGTAGCGGGCTTGACCGCCAGTCGTTTCTACGTCTATAATAGCGTACATGATCGAAAACGGTTGAGGTTGTTGAAGTTGCTAATAATTAACAAGTTGGAAAAATTAAGGAACGTGTAAAGAATAAGTTATTAATTGTGTCTTCATGTTGAGTTGTCAGGTCGTAGAGAAACGGAGACATCCACACAAGCCAGGTTATCAGACAGGCCTTCATTAGGAAATTCCGGATTACCTGGCTTGTGTGGATGTCTGCACTCCGTTACGACATGACAACTAAGAGGCTGTTTTAAAACCCCTCATCAGGCGTAAAGTCCTGTCTTTTGCCATTATATTTTGCTTTATTTTTAGCGAATAGTCCCCGCTATGCACCAAAAATAAATCTTCATCTACTGTCAAAATTCAAGCCTTTCCGCT
>JANPIV010000032.1:0-75481 GCA_031425155.1 Saprospirales bacterium
AGCGGAAAGGCTTGAATTTTGACAGTAGATGAAGATTTATTTTTGGTGCATAGCGGGGACTATTCGCTAAAAATAAAGCAAAATATAATGGCAAAAGACAGGACTTTACGCCTGATGAGGGGTTTTAAAACAGCCTCTTAGCCTGACGGCCATGGTGAAAACACCAAGAGCGGAAGGAACTATCTTCACCCTGCTCAACATTCTCCACCGCTCAACTTTTATTGTAACTGGCGCAAATACATCCGAATCGTGTTGGCCAGCCCGTAATAGAGCGCGTCACTGATCAGCGCATGGCCAATGCTCACTTCCAGCAAGCCGGGGCAGTGCATTTGGAAATAGCGCAGGTTGTCGAGATTCAGGTCGTGCCCGGCATTGATGCCAATTCCCAGCGCGTTGGCGGCCTCGGCAGCGCGGGTGTAGGGCAACATAGCCGCTGCCGCATCTTGGGCAAAATCGTGCGCATAAGGGCCGGTATAAAACTCAATCCGGTCGGCACCCAATCTATGCGCCCCTTCCACCATCGCTTCCACTGGGTCCACGAACAGCGACACCCGGATGCCCCGGCTGTGCAGCGTAGCGGTGATGTCCCGCAGAAAATCGGCGTGGGCCACCGTGTTCCAGCCCGCATTGGAAGTGAGTTGGTCGGGTGCGTCGGGCACCAGTGTACACTGGTGCGGCGGATTGGCGAGCACTAGTTCCATAAATTCCGGCGTGGGATTGCCCTCGATATTAAACTCTGTGGTGACCACGGCGCGCAGGGCCGCCACGTCGTCGTAGCGAATATGACGCTGATCGGGCCGCGGATGGATGGTAATCCCCTGTGCGCCAAAGGCTTCGCAATCGCGGGCCACCTGCACGAGGTTGGGCAGATTGCCGCCCCGCGCGTTGCGGATCAGGGCGACTTTATTGAGATTGATGCTGAGTCGGGTCATTTTTGGTATTTAAATACAAAAGGCACAAATGAACATAAAAGAGCACATTAAATGGCCTTTTATATCTTTGAGGAAGGCGTACAGATCAAGAAATCTTAAAATTATTCAAAAATATCGGGGCTTTTGGTTATAAATTTTAAAAAAATGTACCCTGTTACAGGGCGACCGCTGCACATTGCGTTACGTTTGCGCACAAAATTCGTCTCCATCTGGCACGATATTTTTGAACGCACCATTAAAAAAACGTAAAACTATGTGGAAGAAAAGCCTAATGCTCTTTTTACTGCTGCCAGCCTTTCTGGCCTGCACCAAAAATGCCTTTACCGGGCGTAAATCCCTGAATCTATTCCCCAACTCTCAGATCAATCAGATGAGTTTTGCGGAGTATAAAACCTTCTTGTCTGAAAACAAAACAGTGTCTTCCGGCAGTGATGTGGAGATGGTGAAACGCGTCGGTAACGACATCCGCGCGGCGGTAGATGTGTATTACCGCGCCAACAAAATGAGCACCGATCTCAAGGATTTTGCCTGGGAATTCAACGTGGTGGACGATCCGAACACGGTGAACGCCTTCTGTATGCCGGGTGGTAAAGTGGTGGTTTATACCGGGATTCTGAAAGTCACCCAGAATGAAAATGCCCTGGCCGTGGTGCTCGGTCACGAAATAGCCCACGCCCTGGCCAATCACGGCAACGAGCGGATGAGCCAGCAAGTGGTGGCGCAACTCGGCATGACCTCGCTGGATTTGGCCCTGTCGCAGAAGTCGGCGGCGACCAGAAATATCCTGATGCAGGCCGCCGGAGCAGGTACGCAAGTGGGGGTTTTGCTACCATTCAGCCGCAAACACGAATCGGAAGCCGACGAAATTGGTCTGTACCTGATGGCAATGGCCGGTTATAACCCTGCAGAAGCGGTCCCCTTTTGGGAACGTATGAACAAACTGGGCGGTGCGCGTCCGCCCGCCTTTATGAGCACGCACCCGGACCCTACCAAACGCAGCCAAACGCTGAAATCGCTGGTGCCCAAGGCGCGGGCTTACGCCGCTAAATACCCGGTGCCCGCCAGCTCGAAGCGGAAATAGGTCAAATAAGCAAATAAGGCAAGGGGCAATATGCAAATGGAGTAATGCGACATCCCGATTTCTATCGGGAATGCAAAAAAGCAATAAGCCAACAAGCAATGTCACCTTCCGAAGCGGTGGTCGAAAGTCATTCAGTTGATTTTCGGCCACCTTTTTTGGTTTTAAACATAAAAGGCAGGTTTTTAACACAAAAGGCACAAAAGAACATTTAAGGCTATTATGTCCTCCTTTGTGTTCTTTTGTCCCCTTTTGTGTCTTTTGTGTTTAAAAATACGGCGTAAAGGCGCACGCCTTCTTTCGTGTTTCAAAATACGGCACAAAGGACGCACATTTTCTTTTGTACTTTTTTGTCCCCTTTTGTGTTTCAAACACGGCCTATCTGCCGCACAGATGGTTACTTTTGCCTTGTCAAATCACATCGCCATCATTCGCCGCCACCTCATATTGTTTACCTGGTTTTGCCTGCTGCTGGCCTGCCCGTCGTTGTACGGCCAGGACGATAGTTATGTGGAACAGACCACGGTAGAAGTGGACAATCTGCTTCGGCAGGCCCGCAGTGCCGAGGGTGATAGCGAACGCATCGAAAAGAGCCAGCAGGCACTGTTGCTCGCCCGCGAAATCCGTTACGATGGCGGCGTGGTCCGTGCTTCGCTGCTGCTGGGCGAGGTCGCCATGCGCCAGGGCAAAAACGAAGAGTCCCTGGAGCATTACCTCGAAGCCGAAAGCAAGGTGCCCGCCTCCGGCAATCAAAGCACTTTGGTGACCATCAATGCGGCCCTGGGCGACCTTTTTTACCGGGAAAAACTTTACGAAACCGCCCGCCGATACTATGGTGCCGTGCTCGCCATCCAACCGGACGACTATGGCACTATGGAGAAAATGGCGGACGCGTGTCTGTATGATCTCCGCTTCGACAGTGCCGAATTATATTACAAAGTGCTCATCGTGCAGTATCGGGAAGCGGGCAACAATCCCCATCTGGTGCAGATGTACCAGAAACTGGCGGGGGCTTACGATCAAAAAAACGATCCCGGCAAAAGCCTGTACTACTACACGTTCATCGAAGACCTGATCGAGCGTTACGGCACCACGCAGGAAAAATCGCTGCTCTACAACAACATGGGCCGCCAGTATGCCTCGCTCGGCGACTATACCAAAGCCCTCAAATATTTTCGCAACGCGGAGGCCATCTGCAGCTACATTCCCTGCGAGTACCCGGAGGTGCTGTACGCCAATCTGGGGGTGGCACTGCACAATACCGGCGATACCAAGGGCGGCATCAGCGACCTGCTCAAAGCCCGCAACATCCTGCTCGACCGCCGCGATGTGCCTGCTTTGGCGAACCTGGAGCACCTCATTGCCAGCGTGTATTTCAGCGATAATGACATTTACAATGCCCTGATTCACAATGATCTATCTATAAAATATGCCCGTGAATCCAAACAGGCTACCGTACTGGCCAACGCGTACCGCACCGAGGCCGATCTGTATCACGGACTGTATGACTTTGAAAAAGCCTTTGAATATTACCGCCAATACCTGAACATACTGGATTCGGCGCGTGTGGAAGAGCAAATCCGGCAGCAACGCCTCGATCAGCAGCGTACCCTGCTGGCCAATGCCGAAGGACAGATCAAGTACTTGATTGCCCGGCAAAATTTCAAGACCCTGGAACTCCAGCAGGTGCGCTACGAGCAGGAACGCCTGCAACTGACCAACGAAAAACTCGCGCTCGAAATCCGCCAAAGCGAGGACAAGGCCCTGCTGCTCCAGAAACAAAAAGAAGTGGACCAGGTACAACTCCGCGCCCGCGCCCTCGAAGTGCTCCAGGCCCGACAGGAGGCGCGTCTGGCGGCGCAACAACTGGATGCAGAAAAGCGGGATCGCCTCATTGTCACCCTGCGCCAGCAGGAGGCCATTGACCGCGCCCAACGTCTCGCCGACAGTACCCAACGCGCCCAGGAGGTAGAAATCCTGGATTTGAAAGTGCGCCAGCAGGATACCTTCCGAAAAATCGCCTACGGAGCCGGTGCGCTGCTGCTGGTCATCCTCAGTTTGCTGGGCATCGGCTGGCTGTTTGCCCGCCGCGCCAACAGTCGCCTGAACGAGAAAAACCGTAAAATCCAGGCACAAAACCAGGAAATAGAAGCGGAACGGAGCAAAAGCGACCAACTGCTGCTGAATATCCTGCCGGAAGAAATCGCCCAGGAACTAAAAACCAAGGGCTACGCCAAACCGCGCCTGTACGAATCGGCCACCGTGCTTTTCACCGATTTTGTCAATTTCACCCGCCTCTCGTCCACGCTGCTGCCGGAGGCTCTTATTGATGAATTGAACGAGTGTTTTCACGCTTTCGACCTGATCTGCGACAAGTGCGGGCTGGAAAAAATCAAGACCATCGGCGACGCTTTCATGTGCGTCGGCGGGCTGCCCGTGCCCAATGCCACCCACGTGCAGGACACCGTCCGGGCGGCCCTCGAAATGCAGGAATGGATTCAAATCCGCAACCAGGAGAACCCCAAAGCCATCTTCCGGGAGATGCGCATCGGCGTGCATACCGGCGCGGTGGTGGCGGGCGTGATCGGTAAAAACAAGTTCGCTTTCGATATTTGGGGCGATGCCGTGAACCTGGCCGCCCGCCTCGAAGAACTCGGCGAACCGGGTAAAGTCAATATTTCCAGCACCACGGCGGAGGCCCTGGGCGAGGGGTTCCGGCTCATTTTCCGGGGAGAAAAGGAGGTGCATAATAAGGGGCTGGTGGCGATGTATTTTGTGGAGGGGATTTAATATGACAAGCATTACAGAACAGGAAACGTATATAGCGTACAATTCTTATCTTCGTCCAAATTTGATTTATAAAACTCCATATTTTACATGAAAAATATTGCTTGGACAAAAGAAGAGACTCTTCTAGCACTCAATTTATATCTCAAATTGCCATTTGGCCAATTTTATTCTCAGAATAAGGATGTCATGAAATTGGCAAGTATGATTGGCAGAACGCCGTCATCAGTTAGTATGAAGCTGAGCAATTTTGCCAGATTAGATCCATTTCATAAAAATAGAGGCGTAAAGGGCTTGGCACATGGGGCAAAATTGGAAGAAGAAGTCTGGAACGAATATATAGAAAATAGAGGGGAGGTTATGTTCAAAAGTGAGCAATTGCTGACTGAAATACAAGGAGAAGTTTTAGAATTTAAATTCAATGATGTATTACAGGATTTACCTCTAATGAAAGGTGAAGAAAAAATCCGAGCAGTAAAAACTCGTGTCAATCAGCGTGTTTTCCGTGAAATAGTTTTGGCCAATTACTCCTCGAAGTGTATTATTTCAAAAATTTCTATTCCAGACTTGTTAATCGCCAGCCATATTATCCCTTGGTCGAAAGACGAAAATGAAAGATTGAACCCAGAAAATGGTTTGTGCCTTTCTGCTATTCATGATAGAGCCTTTGATAAGGGTCTGCTTGGAATTGACATTGACTATAAAATCCTCCTATCAAATAAGATAAAAGAGCACTACCAACAACCTTTTTTTGAAACTTATTTCGGTCAATTTGAGAATAAATTGATTGAGCAAGCCGGAAAATACCTACCCAGAAAAGCATTTTTAGAATATCATCTTGAAAATATTTTTCAAAAAGATTAATTATAGCACATTGAACCATAGTTTGTAAATTTTTCATCACACGTATCTAGTGTTTTAAATTGCTTTTGCGGTTGCTAAATCGTCAAAGGTTTCACTAGATTTTTTGTTACAAAAAGGATTTAATATCTGGATACAAGTACGGTACAATAAAAGCGCAAACAAAAAATAAGCAACGGCAAACAAAGTGGGCAACGGGCAATAAAAAAGCGTTGCAAATCAACTGATTGCAACGCTTAATTTATTTTTTGTTGGTCGGTCATTTTCCAACTTACTTTCCAATACAAAACTTCCCAAATATATTCCCCAGCAAATCCTCTACCCCGATCTCCCCGGTGATCTCGCCCAGAAACGCCAGCGAGCGGCGAATATCCTGGGCCACAAAATCGCCGGTGATATTCGAATCGAGGCCGTGGAGCACATCGGCCAGGGCCTCGTCGGCCTGGCGGAGCGCGCCGAAGTGACGGGCATTGGTGACGATGGTACTTTCCAGATTCACCTCGCCGCCCGCGATGGTCTGGAAGATTTTCTCTTTCAGGTACTCAATGTTCATCTGATTCTTGGCAGAAACGGGCACCAATGCGGACTGCGGAATACGGAATACGGAATTTCCCGACGGGACGGCCTCTAAGAGATAGGGATGAATGTCGGGCAACGTCGGGTCGGCCAGCCAGGCGGTTTGAAAGAGGGGGTTGCGGTCCATTTTGTTGCATACCACCAGTAGGGGCGACCCTTGCGGTCGCCCGGTGTCTAGTAATTGCCTAGTCCCTTGCGGTCGCCCTAAGTCTTGCGGTTGCCCAACGTCTTGTATGGGGCCATCATCTTGCGGTCGCCCATCCTGTAATCTCCCCTCCATCTCGCCCACCAGTTCCCGCACATCCCGTTGCACCTCCGCCAGGGTCATGCCGCCCGCCACGTCCCACACGTATATGAGGATGGCGGCTTGCTGGATTTGTTCCATCGTTTTGCGCACCCCAATCGCCTCGATCTGGTCCTGTGCCTCCCGCAGCCCGGCGGTATCAATCAGCCGAAACTGTACGCCTTTGATATTCAGCACCTCTTCGATGGTATCGCGCGTGGTCCCGGCGATGTCCGACACGATGGCGCGTTCCTCATTGAGCAGGGCATTGAGCAGGGTACTTTTGCCGGCATTGGGTCGCCCGGCGATGACGGTGGCCACGCCGGTTTTCAGCGCATTGCCCAGCGTGAAGGATTGCAGCAGGGTTTGAATGTAAGCCCTGATTTTGGCCACCAGGTTTTTCAGGTCCTGGCGGTCGGCGAATTCCACGTCTTCTTCCCCGAAATCGAGTTCGAGTTCCACGAGACTGGCGAAACTGATAAGTTCTTCGCGGAGACGGCTGATCTCGTTTTTGAAACCGCCGCGCAGTTGGCGCAAGGCTACGGAGTGGGCCGCTTCACTTTGGCTATTAATCAGGTCGGCTACGGCTTCGGCCTGCGAAAGGTCCATTTTGCCATTGAGAAAAGCGCGCAGCGTAAACTCGCCGGGCTGGGCCATCCGCGCGCCGAAACGCAGACATAACTGAATGATTTCCTGCTGAATATAAGCGGAACCGTGGCAGCTGATCTCGACGGTATTTTCGCCGGTGTACGATTTTGGCCCGTGGAAAATGGTCACCAGCACCTCATCCACCATCTGTCCATGTTCATCTTCCAGGCGGCCAAAATGTGCAGTGTGGGAAGGCTGCTCCTGTAGTTTTTTCCCCTTGAAAATGTGGTCAGCCAGCTCAATCGCCTCGCTACCCGACAGGCGGATGACGGCAATAGCGCCAACACCGGGGGGCGTGGCCAGGGCAACGATGGTGGCGGAAAGGTCGGGTAGGTGCATAATTTTTGTAATGTGGACAATGGGTTTAATGTGGACAATAATGAGGAATGTGGACAATGTGAGAGAATGTGGCCAATGAGCCTCCACATTGACCACATTCTCTCACATTGGCCACATTTTATTTTAAACTCACTTCTTTCAAGCCAAACAACTCTTTCCCCTGCGTAGTTTCGATGCAGAGTCGGCCATCGGAATGTACGCCGGTGATGGTGCCCTGAAATATTTCTCCGTCGGGCCGCTGAAAATCGCTTAAGATGCCCCGCCGGAAAAGACAATTTTCGTATTCCGCCTGAATTTCTGCCCGGTGCCCCGCTTTTAATTGCAGGTAACGCCGCTCTATGCACTCGAAAAGCGTTTCTGCTACGGCGTCCAGATCGGAGGTATGGCCGGTTGCCAGAGCCATCGAAATAGGCGGAATCGGCATTTCCGGGAAAGAAAGCTGGTTGACATTGAATCCAATGCCGACGATAGCGGACACCCATTGATGGCCGGAAAGCGAATTTTGAATCAGGATGCCAGCCGATTTTTGATGGCCCAGGTATAGATCGTTGGGCCATTTGGCGGTAACAGGGATGGCAGAAGGCAGTCCCAAATGCTGTTTGGCGGTGTCCACCAAAGCCAGCGCTATGGTCATGCTCAGGTAAAATTGATCCTTGATTTCGAGCCAGTTAGGATATAAAATAATGCTCAAAGTCAGGTTTTGTCCGGCGGCACTTTCCCAGCGACTGCCAAATTGACCTCGTCCGGCTGACTGGCTGTCAGCCCAAACCACCGTTCCCTCCGGTGGCCTGCTTTTTGCAGTTTCCTGCGCGGCAGTGTCCACCGCCAGCAAGTCGGCAGCATAATTATTAGTAGAGACTAATTCTGCGAAACGATGGTAAACTTTTCCGACAAAAAGGGTGTTAGACACAAAGGATTGGATTTAAAAAGTTAATTGGCAAGCAAGGGAAAACGCAAACGAGGCGTTATTACTTCGTGAAGCGACCAACATACGCGTATCTTTACTTTTTAAAGTTTCTTTTAGTCAATTCCCGGAAATTTCAACCCCAAATACGCCAAACCTTTTCTGAATTTCACTAAAGCACACATAAGCACTTGATTAGGACTACAGCACGACGGACAAAGGCCGTCCCTCAAAATTTCGAACAACTGAACGACTGCATCGTCGAAGGAATTCGCGACAAAAAAGGCAAAAATATCGTTCAGTTGGACTTGCGGAAACTGGGTGAAGCACCCGCCGATTTTTTTATTATTTGCGAAGGTGATTCCAGTACCCATGTCAAAGCCATTTCGGATAGCATCTACCAGAAAGTAAAAGAGGCTGCCCAAACGATGCCTATTCACACGGAAGGCTCCAAAAATGCCAGTTGGGTATTAATGGATTATTTCAACACGGTGGTCCACGTTTTCCACCCGGAGACGCGCCAATTCTATGAGATCGAGCAACTGTGGAGTGATGCCGAAGTGACCGAGTTCGGCGAGGTATAATACAATTTAATTCTAAAAACAGGGAACAGCCGATGCACAATTGTATGTCGGCCAGCACTATCCAGACATAATGGAACAAGAAAATAAGAAAAAACGCGGCAATGATTCAGAAGATCAACGGCCGCAACGGGATGAAAATAACGGCGGCGACGGTATGCCCCGGATTAATTTCACCTGGTTTTACGTCCTCATCGTCTTTGGCCTGATCGGATTGTATCTGGCGAAAATGATGGGCACCGAGCACCGTACCAATTGGACGGAGTTTGAAAAATGGGCGCGTAAAGGCCACATTGATCGCCTGATGGTGGTCAATGAAAAAGAAGCCTACATCTATATCAAACGCGATTCTCTGGGTTTTGGGGACCATAAAAATATCAGCGCGGAGCAGCCGAAAGGCCTCAACGTGGATGTGCCAAACTATGTGTTCAACATTGGCAAACCAGAGGTGCTCGAGACCAAACTCAAAGAGCTCAACGACAGTTTGGCCAAGGAAAAGAAGGGCAAAATTGTCGCTGAATACGACACGCGTACCGACTGGACCAGTACCATGCTGCCCTATATGCTGATGATCCTGTTGTTCGTCGGCCTGTGGATGTTCATTATGCGGCGAATGGGCGGCGGCGCAGGGGGGCCGGGCGGCCAGATATTCAACATTGGCAAGTCCAAAGCCACGCTTTTTGACCAAAATACGAAGGTCAATATCACTTTCGCGGATGTGGCAGGCCTGGATGAGGCCAAGGAAGAAGTGATGGAAGTGGTAGATTTTCTGAAAAATCCGAAAAAATACACTGTTTTGGGTGGCAAAATCCCGAAAGGGGTGCTGCTGGTAGGACCTCCGGGTACGGGTAAAACCCTGCTGGCGAAGGCCGTCGCCGGGGAAGCGAATGCACCGTTCTTTTCTATTTCCGGTTCTGATTTTGTGGAAATGTTCGTCGGCGTGGGAGCTTCCCGCGTCCGTGATCTGTTCCGCCAGGCCCGCGAAAAAGCACCCTGCATTATTTTCATTGACGAAGTGGACGCCATTGGCCGGGCTCGCGGACGCGGGGCCATCCAGGGCGGCAACGACGAACGGGAAAATACCCTCAACCAGTTATTGGTAGAAATGGACGGTTTCCCGACCGATAAAGGCGTTATTTTGATGGCCGCCACCAACCGTCCCGATATTCTGGACAATGCCCTGATGCGTCCGGGTCGCTTCGACCGCCAGATTGGCATCGGGCGTCCTGACTTGAATGGCCGGGCACAGATATTCGAGGTTCACATGCGCAGCATCAAGGTCAGCCCGGAAGTGACGGCGATGGCCCTGTCTGAAATGACGCCCGGTTTTGTGGGTGCCGACATTGCCAACGTGTGCAACGAAGCCGCCCTGATCGCGGCCCGCCGCGAAAAGAAAGCGGTGGACATGGACGATTTCAACTACGCCCTCGATAAAGTGATCGGTGGTTTGGAGAAGAAAAACAAGATCATCACCCCGGAGGAAAAGCAGATTATTGCTTATCACGAAGCTGGTCACGCCATTTGTGGCTGGTTCCTGGAGCACGCGCACCCGCTGGTGAAAGTGACCATCGTACCGCGTGGTTTGGCGGCACTTGGCTACGCCCAGTATTTGCCCAAAGAGCAGTATATCACCCGCAAGGAAAAATTGCTGGACGATATTTGTATGACTCTCGGGGGCCGGGCTGCAGAATCGGTCGTGTTTGATAAGATCAGCACGGGCGCCCAAAGCGACCTCGACCACATTACGCGCCTCTCCTACGAGATGATCGTAAACTACGGCCTCAGCGAAAAGGTAGGCAACGTGAGTTATTACTCGATGCTCAACGATAGTTACACCCGTCCTTTTTCCGAGCAAACCGCTTTCCTGATTGATCAGGAAGTGAAAAACATGATCGAAGGCCAGTATGATCGTTCCAAAGCACTGCTCCGCGACAAACGCAAGGAGCTGGATGCCCTGGCCAAAGCCCTGCTGGAAAAAGAGGTGCTGCACCGCGCCGATCTGGAGAACATTATTGGTAAACGGCCTTTCATTGATCCGACGCCGGGCGAAAGTGCCAGTATGCCGGAAATAGAGCCGGTACGCCGCGACGATGACGAATAAATAAAGAGCAACTAGCAGAAGGACAATCTCCATTTTTATGGAAAAAACCTGAATGCTACATTTCCCTCCATATACTCTCCACCTTTATGGGGGAGTAGGAGGGGGCTAAAGCCGCCCTGAGCAATCAGGGCGGCTTTTTTTGTGGTTTGTGGTTTTTGTACCAAACGGCTCGCATCGGTTATGCGTCTTTCTATAAATATCTGCTTCTTTTTTTCGATAGATTTGTAATCTTATTCGGCCTTTCAACACCCCTGATCTATGCTGCGAGCTATACTTTTTACGCTGCTCACGATTTGTTTCGCCCGGCATCTGTCGGCGCAAGCTTCTGCCTTGACGATCTTTCCTGACCCTGCCTTGTATCTGCAATATCCAAACATCGAGATCACCTACTACTTGTTCCCATGGTTTGCTGAATGCCACGTCCTGGATACCGTGATCGGTGGTCAGGTGGTGAATCAGGAGTTTTACGATGGCAAAATGAAAGTAACCATTATCTGGCAGGAGCCAGCGGACAACTTGCCAGGCCAGATTGTAGTCACGCGGCCCAGTACTAGTTGCAACTACGCCGCCCCCAGCCAGATTTTGGAGGTGCCGGTTGTTTCCTTCGTGGGTGTGACGCTGATAGTAACCGGCGAAACCCAGTATTACATGGGACAAGAAAATTACGTGGACCTTACGGCGGATTTATCTTCTCCTATGGGAGGTAAGGCCATTTTATTTGAATGGCAAGCACCGCCTGGCTGGGCAATTTCCATCTATGGTCCAGCATATTCCAGAGCGAGGGTGCAAATACATCCGCATAATCCCTATACCGAAAATTGTATCAAAGTGCGGGGCCAATATCCTTGGGGCATTTGGAGCGATTGGGTGGACTATTGCCTGACGGGCACGATTCCTTCGCCCTGTCCAATTCAATTCTCCAATGCAACATTCCTTTGTGGCGATACCACGCAACACCTGGCCTATGCGCCCACTATACTCTTCCCCAACTTCCCTGAATACAACTGGTCACCGCCTCAATACACCTGGGCGGTACCCTCCACCTGGAATATTACCAGTTTTAATGCCAATACCCAAAATGCGATGTTTGTCAGTACGGATGGGCATACGCCTGGCTCCGTATCCGTATATGCTACCGGCGGCGATTTTACTTCTGCGGTCTGCACCTACCCGGTTGACTTTCAGGTAGCCCACCCGGCGACCACTGTGTCCGGCCCGGACTATGTCTGCCAAACCGGCGATTTCCAACTTAATATTGCTCCGCCACCACAGTCCGAAACTACCTGGGAAGTAGTGCCTATAAGCCCAAATACGCCGCAATTGGCTTTCCCGGACCACGGCAGTGGACGGGCGGTTTTTCAAATAACGGATACTACCGCAAGTGGTCGCTTCCGTATCCATTATACCGTCACCAATCAATGTGGCTCCCTATCCTATAATAAAGATTTTTTTATAGGCAAACCCCGCTTTTTCAACACTATGCTGGACGGAGCGCCTTACGATGCCCAGCCGCTTTGTGCGGGCAACCACGGAGCCAGCACCGAAATATCTGGTATGACCGATCCTCAGGTGATTTGGTCGGCTTCGCCGCAAATAAAGGGCTATACACAGCGCGATTCCTTCGTTTTTTCTTTGGCAGCAGCAGGAGCGGGCAATTGTCCGGTCGTAACCGCCAGTGCGGGCAACGTGTGCGGCACCTCCGTTTTACCCCTCGAAACCTGTGTACGGGCTGATTGCAGTCCGCTGGAAACAGATGTGCAGGTGTTCCCCAATCCAGCCTACTACATTGTTTCTCTGGAAACTACGACGACGGATGCGGGTATTGAAAATTACGCCTTGATCGAGAATGTCGAGGTATTCAATCAGTTAGGTGAGTTGGTCGCCACCTGGCACGAACCACCCAACCACCGGATAGTGAAAGCCGTGGCGGATTTTGCCAGTGGTTTATATACGCTGCGGATCACGGTATGGGGCCAACCGATCATCAAGCGGCTGGCGATTACGCGCTCGTTTTGAAAGAAAAAAGTCAGATCAGGTTGGGCATATTATTTTTGGCGATTGTAAAAGCCTGCTATGAACGATACCGATCCGAATTCGACCTCGACCAGCCGAAAAATAGACACTTGGTCACGCACGATCATCGCGTTGGCATTGGGCATTTTGCTGGGTGCACTGCTGTCCGTCACTGGCCTGGATGCCCTGGAGCGGCATATTCCTGCGCTGCTGATCGCCTTTGGTACACTCATCGTGCTGGCTACCGGGCTGGCTTTTTTTCTGGTACAAAATAAGGAAGCTACCCTCCGGCGGCTGTTCGGCGTGGACAATACCGACATCGGTGAAGCCAAAAATCTGGCGCAGTCGCTCTTTTTACGGGTCTGGGATCGGGATTTTAAGACTGCCGAAGGACATTTTAATCAATTGTTTGCCAGAATATTTGCCTGGTACTCCTGGATGTCGTTTCGCCGCTGGGTGGTGACCATTTTCAATACACTTTTTGTCAGTTTTGCCGGTTTACTCGGTACAGTACTGCTGTTCAACCAGAACAAATTGCTGAGCCGCCAAAATGAATTACTGACCCGCCAGAACTACCGGCTGGACCAACAGACCTATTTGCAGGAAGCCGGTCGGCGCAGTTCGCTCATTTTTCTGATGGGCAATCTGCTGGACGCGATTGATCGCGAGTTGAAATCGGACGTGGCCCGACCCGGAGTGCGGGACTTGTCGCCCCAGATCATTGGCCAGATCGTGGCCCTCAGTACTAGTCTGCGGCCTTACCGGTATTTGGATAATGACTCTTTGATTAATCGCGAGATCAGCCCGGAACGTGGCCAATTGCTGCTTTCGTTGGTGCACAGCGAGATTGACAACAGCTCCCTGGCGCGTATTTTTCTGACCGCCGATTTTTCTTATGCCGAATTAAGCGACGTGATACTGGCCGGGGAGTACCTGGGCGGCATCAATCTGCGGCAGGCCGACCTTAGCCGGGCCGATCTGAACGGGGCGAATCTGGCGGGTGCCGACCTGAATCGGGCCGATCTGAGCAGTGCTATTATGGTGGGAGCCACTTTGACCAAAGCCAATCTGAGTGATACGGACCTGCGGGAAGCCATTATCGAACAAACCGATTTTCGCGGAGCCTCGCTGTATGGGGCCGATCTGCGGGGCGTGGACCTGACTATTTCCGATTGGCGGGGTGCTTATTTTGGCGAGGCCAAACTGGATAGTGCCTTTGTGCCCAACAGCCGATGGATTTATCCCGCGCAAGGGCTACCGAAGGATTCCATTGTCGGGAGCAGTTATATCAGCAAAAATTATCGCGTGGACTCTGCGGCGACCGATGCCGGGCAGTTCGATTATTTTTTGTTGCCGCTCAATAAGCAAATGAGCACTAAGCAAAAGGGCAAATGAGCAATGAGCAAATGAGCAATAAGGCACAGCATTCCAGATTGCTTATGACATATCAATGCCTCTTTGCTTCCTGTTTTTTTTGCCTGTTGCCCTTTGCTTTTTTTGCTTATTGTCCTCTTGCCCGTTTGCCCGTTTGCCCCTTGCCTTTTTGCTTTTTTAACTAAAAAAGGGATTCACCGGTTGACCCGGCAAACCCCTTTCTCATGGTACGTTTTGTTCTGATGTGGTGGCCTAATTAACTGCCTGCCCGCTAATTACATCTCTTGCAAAAAGGATTTTAGGTCTCCAGTATTTAGAGGTAGATATATTTTCCACGACCACTCCGCGGCTGCAGGTGCTGTGTACGCACATGATGCCCTCGGCGGTGCATTCTACCACCATTGCCACATGGTGGACCCGGCCACGATAGCCGAAAAACACCAGATCGCCTGGCAGTACGTTTTCCAGTTCGATTTTATCGCCCTGGGTGGCTTGGGTGCGGGAAGAGGCGGAGGCATTGACCTCAAATTCTTTCAAAATGTAGCTCGTAAAACCGGAGCAATCAAAGCCCGTTCGGGGGGCGCGGCCAGCGTAATGGTAAGGAATGCCGAGGAAATTCTGGGCGTAGCCGGAAATGTACTCCCGCAGTTGCATCACTTCGGCACTATTGGCGGCACGCCCGGCAGACGGGGTGGGAGGAATAAAAGCCGTAGAGGAAAAGAGCGCAAACAGGGGTAAAAAGAGGAAGAAAGACAGTTTTTTGGGGGCACGTGAGTGTTCGATTGTTTCAGACATACATAGAGATTTAATCCACAGCCGGGGGGCTGCGCTCAGTACAGTGCGTACAAAGGAGCGTAACTGATGAAAAAATACGGCCCGTGGGGAACGGCTCAAAGACGGCTTGCGGCGGTGCGAAACGTAAAAATGTCCATAGGAGAGATTAAAAAAAAGAGCCGTTTAAGACTGAAAATTGCTGCAAGCCTGAGGCAAAGGTAGAAAAAGGATTGAAAAAACAAATTTTAGAATAAAAATTTGCGTCCGACCTTCAAAAACATTCAAAATGGTCACTATCGGCCAGAAAAGGCAACTGCTGTCGGTATTTCGTCAAATCCTCCATCGAAAGTTCGGCAGTAAACACGCCTTCCTGCTTGTAAATTTGAACAACCTGCTGCCCGGCAAAATCTATGAGGGCAGAATTTCCGACGTATTCGTAGCCGTTTCCATCCTGGCCAACAACGTTCACGCCAATCGTAAAGCATTGATTTTCAATGGCTCTGCTCGTTATTAGGCTTTGCCAGTGGTGGCTGCGGCGCGCCGGCCAGTTGGCGACAAAAATTAACACATCGTAAACCGGCTTTTTTTCGGCATTTGCCCCGAATTCCTGGTTTCGGCTCCAAACCGGGAAGCGCAGATCATAGCAAATAAGGGGGCAAATCCGCCAGCCCAGCCACTCCACAATCAGCCTTTTTTTTCCTGCGGTGTAGGCCCCATTTTCTCCGGCCAGGCCAAAAAGATGGCGCTTGTCATATATTTCGTAGCGTCCGTCGGGGAACATCCAGACCAGCCGGTTGAAATAGGTCTTAGTAGAGGAGGATATATCCGCCTCCGCTACGGCGGACGAGCAGATAAAACTCCCGGTGATCGCTGCACCCAGGTATTGCGCCGTTATGCGCAGCCAATCCATGGTCGGGCCATCCATCGGCTCAGCCAGGCGGCTGGCATTCATACTGAAGCCGGTAGAAAACATCTCGGGTAACACGACCAGATCGGTCTGACCACGTAAGGGAGCGAGCTTGCGGCTGAGCATTTCGCGGTTGGCCACCGGATTTTCCCAGTGCAGGGCAGTCTGAATGAGCGAGACGCGCATAGAGGAGCGGATAAAAATGATGAATCTCCCACAGAAGAATAGGAAACTTTCAGCAATGATAGGCAGCATTTGGAAAAAAGCGGTCTTATAGCCAGAGAAGTGTGCGGACTGCCCTACTTTTACCCGTCATAAACTAAAAATGGAACCACTCGACCCTCCTTTTCCGTCCGCTCCGGCACCCGACCCGGACATGGCCCGCCTGGATGCCCTCGCTACGTTGCTGGATAGCCAGTTCCGCATACCGGGTACCAATATGCGTTTTGGCCTGGATGGCATCATCGGGCTGATCCCGTATTTGGGCGACATGGCGGGTTTCGTGATTTCCGGCCTGCTGATGCGCCTGATGCTCCGCCGTGGTGCCGGGCCCATGCTGATGCTACGGATGCTGGGCAATTTCGTGCTGGATGCGCTCATCGGCATCGTCCCGCTGGTGGGCGATCTATTCGACTTTGGCTTCAAAGCGAACCGTCGCAACGTGAATTTGCTCAAAAAATACTACGCCGAAGAAAAGCCCCGCCCCAGTGCCGGGTGGTCGCTCACGGTGCTCGGTATTGCATTCTTTATCCTGTTCGTACTATTGATCTGGGCCATCTGGAAATTAGCCGCCTTTGTCATTGGGAGCGTGTGGACGGCGGTGATGGGGTAGCCAATCAACCAATTAACTAGTCAACCAGTCCACCAATCCATGCGGCGCAGTCTTATACTCTTCTTTCTGCTGGCGGCTTATTCCGGTTTCTGCCAGATCATTCCGGTACTGTCTGACAGTGCCCGCATCAGTCTGATCACCGTAGCACCGGGCGACGAAACCTATAGCATGTTTGGCCATAGCGCGCTGCGGGTGTACGACTATCGCAACCGGCTCGACCGCTGTTACAATTATGGCACGTTCGAGTTCGATCAGCCCAATTTTCTGCTCAAATTCTGCCGGGGCAAACTCCTCTACTATCTGGATATTGAATCCTACCGGGGTTTCGAGTATGGCAATCTGTCCGACCGCCGGGGTATGCAGGAACAACTGCTGAACCTGGATCAGGCCCATAAACAACGACTGTTTGAACTGCTCTCGGTGAATGCCCGCGAGGACAACCGCTATTATAAATACGACTTTTTCTACGATAATTGCTCTACCCGCATCCGCGACATCGTGCAGGAGACCTATTTTCACGAAATACCCTACGACAGCAGCCGTCTGCCAATGGGCACTACTATGCGCCAACTCCTCCGGCCCTACATGCAGCCGCATCCCTGGACCGAATTCGGCATTGATCTCTTGCTGGGCTTGCCTGCTGACAAACGCGCCCGCCCGGACGATTTTATGTTCCTGCCGGATGGCATGCACGATGTGTTTCGCCATACCATGCTCGCACCGGGCGCGCCATTAGTGAAAGCCGAACATACTATCCCGGATACTCCGCTGGCGCGGGAAGCCTTCGAGCCGGATTTTTTCCAGCATCCGCTTTGGGTGATGTGCCTGGTGGCGGTAATCGGGCTGCTCAGTATGGCCAATCCCCGCACCGAACATTGGTTTGATACGCTTTTCTGGCTAGTGCTGGGCGTGGCAGGCCTGGTCATCACGCTGATGTGGGTCGCGACCGATCATTCGCCTACCAAGAACAACCTCAACATACTGTGGGCCTTGCCGACGCATTTGCTGTTTTTCTGGCGACGCAATCGCAGCGAATTTACCCAGAATTACTTCATCGGAACGGCGATTCTGGCGGCCATGACGCTGCTATTCTGGAAATGGCTGCCGCAGGAAATGCCCGTTGCCGCCATCCCGCTGGTGGTGTTGGTGGTGATAAAAGGCGTATGGCGACACTACTGGAAGGTCGAAAGCTGGCGCGACGAATTTTTCGGGACGTGGAAGCGGCGGACAGCGTAAAATGGGGAAATTCTACTTTTTCTCTCCTGGCAAAATCCCGTGAAAGCGGAGTAAATGGTTGGCTACCTGTTCGTTATAAATGCATACAATGATCGCGCTGCGGTGTCCGGGCATATTCGAGAAGAGCAGTTTGATCGGATTGTGGATGTAGCCGCGTTCGGCGAACATCTGCAACTGGCGGTCGCGGGGCCGCCGGAAAAGTTTCAGGTCTTCGGCAGTGGCTGGCAGTGGCACATCGCCGTAGCCTTCGTCCCGCAGGAACTGTTTCACCATTTCATAAGTGTAGGCCAATTTTGCGCCGCCAAACACGGTACGGTATTCCCACCCGTCGCTGGTGCCGCCCAGATAATCCGCACCGGCAGGCGGAAACTGCTCGCGCATCGGCACGTGCGGCTCGGCAGGAGCCTCTTCCGGCACAACAATTTCGTCCGGTATTTCATCAAAACCGAAATCATCGTACCCGTCTTCTGGTTCAGCGTGAAAATTGGATTGACCCACTTTTGAATAATTATTGGTGATCAGGCACTGATGTTGGAATGGATACGGACAAAAGTAGCGGTTTTGTCCGGGTTTTTGCGAATGTAAATTGCCAAATTCTGAACCGAGGCTTGGCAATTAACTCTTAAAATATTGATTATCAATTTATTGAAATAAAACAAATTGATAAAATTATAAATAAATACAAACAAAAAGTTTTAAACCGATTGGTTCGTCTTATCAACTACGCACAATTTTTATCTTTAAACAGGAGCCATCCCGAATTTCTCAACCCACGATTTTAATCGTGGGAATATGCCAAAACAGGAGATGTGTAACCGTTTTAACGGTTTATGCCTGCCAAGTGTACGAAAACGGTTAAAACCGTTCCTGACTCCCTTGGCTTTCTCTCCCACGATTAAAATCGTGGGTTGAAACAACATCTAAGAGCCCCGCTAAACAATTGCCCCGATAATTGATTATCCCGTTCCTCCAACCTTCTTCCTAATCCCAGTTTCTAAACACTTTTCCAAAATATGACGGCACACTTACTGACCATCGGCGATGAAATTCTTATTGGCCAGATTATAGATACCAACTCGGCCTGGATGAGCCGCCAACTGAACCTGCGCGGCATCGCTGTGGTGGGCAAAAGCAGCGTTGGGGATACCCGCCAGGCCATTATTGATGGCATCGAACACGCGGCCACGACCGCCCAGGTGGTGATTATGACCGGCGGCCTGGGGCCAACCAAGGACGATATTACCAAAAAAACGCTCGCTGCGATGTTCGATTCGCCCATGTCGCTGCATCAGGAAACCTATGACCGTATTGCCGGTTATTTTACCAAACTCGGCCGTACGCTTCCGCCTGCGATGGTGGACCAGGCGACCCTGCCCGACCAGGCGACGATCCTGGCCAACAAGGTGGGCACCGCGCCGGGCATGTGGTTTGAGCGGGACGATAAGGTCTTCATTTCGCTGCCAGGAGTGCCCTTCGAGATGGAATATTTGATGACCAATGAGGTACTGCCCCGCCTGGCCGCCCGCTTTCAGAGTCGCCCGATCATGCACCGCACCCTCCTCACGGCGGGCGAAGGCGAGAGCAATATTGCCCGCCGGATAGAAGCGTTTGAGGATAATTTGCCGCCATACATCAAGCTCGCTTACTTGCCCGCCCTCGGCCAGGTGCGCTTGCGCCTCACCGGCGTTTGGCCGGGTGAAGTGACCGCCGGCGCGGAGGCCACGCTGGCTACGGAACTAAATAGCCATGCTGCTGCCCTGGAAGCATTGATCCCGGATTTGGTCTTTGGCCACGAAGAGGAGACTTTAGCCGAGGTGGTGGGGAAAATACTATTGGAACAGGGCAAATTGTTCGCCACCGCCGAGAGTTGTACGGGTGGTTATGTGGCGCATCTCATCACCGGTGTGCCAGGTTCTTCGGCGTATTTTCCCGGCGGCGTAGTGTCGTATTCTTACGAAATGAAAGAGAAACTCCTGGGGGTGCGGCATGAAACGCTGGCTCGCTTCGGGGCAGTGAGCGAAGAAGTGGTGCGGGAAATGTCGCTGGGGGCTTTGGATACGTTTGGTGCCGACGTGACGCTGTCCATTTCCGGCATTGCCGGGCCGGACGGTGGCACACCAGATAAGCCAGTCGGTATAGTATGGATGGCAGTAAGCGACCGCAGCCGGACGGTGGTAGAAAAACACCTTTTCGGTCGCGATCGCTTAAAGAACATCCAGTTGACCGGCACTTATGCCTTGAATCTGGTCAGAAAATTCCTGTTGGGAGCGGTGTGAAAACCTGCTTTATTTCAAAAAACACACCACGGAAAAGCGGAGCGAACTGCTGCGAATATGGTGGCCTGCTTCCACAAAATCCAGGTTTTTGTACAGATTTTGCAAACCATGATAGTAGTGCAGGTTCACGCGAAACTGCCTGCCGCCTGCGCTGATGCCAACAGCCGGGCCAAAATCAACGCCTGTAAAAGATTCGTTCAGTTTGGTGGCCAGCATTGCATCAAAGTGCTCATCGTCTTCGTATTCGCCTACGTACAAGTCATAGTTGTTGCGCTTCAGGCGATTGGATAGCAGTTCTGCAAATCCACCGGCTTGCAGCCGTACCGGCAGCTTGCTGAAAGGTTGGAAATTGGCTAACACACTGGTTTGAAACGCGTTGTAGTAATAGTTGTAACTCTGATCTTGTGGCTCCTGCTCTGGGCGAAAGGAGGCAGCCTGCGCAGTGGCCCCTTTTTGGGCGAAAATAACCTCCTGACTCAAGCCAAAACGGTCATTGAAACCCACGTGGAAAACAGCACCAACGGCATAACTAAGTCGGCCAGCGTTGGTGGGGAAAAGATCAGAATGAAGCGTGGAATAATTGCTGCCAAAAGTAAAACCCAATTGGTGGTAAGACTGGGCGGACAGCAGGTTGGCAGCACTCACTACCAGGAAAATAACCGGAAGAAACGTTTTTGCGTTCATGGGCGGAAAAAGATAAGGTTATGAAAATTTTTTAAAAATAGTATTTGTAAAAATTTTATTCTATAATAACAACGTTTTACCAGCGACAATGAAATTAAATTCTGCGCAAAGGTAAGCCTGGCTTTGGTAAAGGGATGGACTTTAAGAAATTTTTAATAAAAAATACAATCCCTGGCCAAACAAGAGTTTGTTTAGCGAAAGAAATATCGGCAATACTTTGTTTTTATTTGGAATGCCTGGCCTGCAAAATGGCTTCTACCTCTTCCAGCCGAACATTTTTGGCGGCCAGCAGGACCAACAAATGATACAGCAGATCGGCAGTTTCTTCCAAAAGGCGTTCCCGATTGTTGCCCAGTGCTTCAATTACGGTCTCCACGGCCTCTTCCCCTACTTTTTGGGCCACCTTATTCAAGCCCGAAGCCAGCAAACGGGCGGTATAAGAACCATCCGCATCACCCGCCGCTTGCCGTGCATGAATGATTGCTTCCAACTGCGCTAAAAAACGCGACGATTTATGGTTACGTTCGCCCCAACAGGTGTCATCGCCGGTGTGGCAGACGGGGCCATTGGGTTCGGCTTTTATCAGAATGGCGTCCTGATCACAGTCGAGGCGCAGTTCGTGTACGCGCAGCGTGTGGCCCGAAGTCTCGCCTTTTTTCCAGAGCCGCTGTTTGGAACGGCTGAAAAAAGTCACGTAACCGCTTTCCTGCGTAATGGCCAGTGCTTCGGCATTCATGTAGCCGAGCATGAGCACCACACCGGTGTGCGCATCCTGCACTACTACGGGCAGCAGTGCGTCGGGCATTTTATCAAAATCCGGTTGAAGTATAGCGTTGGTCATCGGGTGACTGGTTATCAGGTGGTTATTAAAAAGTTGAGCAGTAATGGATGTAGAAGGCCCTCCTTCGCTTAAAAAAGCGGCGGCGGGTAAAAAAGTGGGATCATTAGCCCGTTACAAATTCACCTTTTTCAATCCTCTTTTGTGTTAATATTAGAATAGACGCAGGTTGCCGCAGTTAGGTTGGTACATTGTTTATTTTTATTATATCCTTCGCTTTTCAACTTATAACTGTTCCTGTTTTCGATTATAACTGTTTGTCCTGCTTTGTTGCCTATTGCCGAATAGGCACTCCCTGACTGGACAAATAGGATTTAAGCCCAGGGATAGGCACCTCTCCAAAATGGAAAATGCTGGCGGCGAGCGCGGCATCGGCACAGCCCTGGGTGAATACGTCGTAAAAATGCTCCTGATTTCCGGCTCCGCCCGAAGCGATGACCGGAATAGACAGGGCCATGGAGACCGCGCGGGTCAGATCGAGCGCAAAACCATTTTTGGTGCCATCGTGGGCCATGGAAGTGAGCAGTATCTCGCCGGCCCCTCTGTCGGCGGCCTCGCGGGCCCAATCCAGTGCGGAAAGAGGGGTAGCCACGCGACCACCATTGAGATAGACCCGCCAAATGCCCTCTTCGTCGGGCCGGGCATCAATGGCTACTACCACACACTGGCTGCCAAACGCCTGGGCCAGTTCGCCGATCAGAGTAGGTTGGCGCACCGCCGCAGAATTGATACTCACCTTGTCGGCACCGGCCCGGAGCAGGGTTTCTACCTGGGCTATCGAACTGATGCCACCGCCTACGGTGAAGGGAATATTAAGTACCTGCGCAATGTGGCGCACGAGCTCCACAAAAGTGGTGCGTTGCTCATGGGTGGCCGTAATGTCGAGAAAGACCAGTTCGTCGGCTCCTTGTTGCGCATAAGCGGCAGCGAGCATGACCGGATCGCCCGCCTGACGGAGCTGCTCGAATTGAATGCCTTTCACCGTCTGGCCATCTTTGATATCGAGGCAGGGAATAATACGTTTAGCCAGCACGGAAGATTTATTGAGTAGTAAAGGAACTTAAAGAAGTGATTCTCTTTTATTCTCTGTCCCAGATTTTTCGCCCGCCTACATCCTGGGTAATTAGTTTACCATCCTTGAAACTATAAGTAGCAGCAGCGGTATAATCCAGCTGACCTTCCGGTCGAATGTAAAAAATGTTGTCGTTGCTATACCATAGCCCCTTTTGCTGCAATTCTCCCGGCCCGGAGTCGTATGACCACTCCGAGCTGCCACCTATTACCCTGCTATACTCGGCATATTGGCCATTAGCATTGATGTAGAGATAAAACACGGTTTGCAAACCAGCACCACCGCTGGAAGTAATGATCTGATGGCTCCAGGAGCCTACCAGTTTGTAATCGTGGGCACCAGGGGCCACTTTATTTTTGTTAACGCTGGCTACTGTCATCGTGCCTTCCCGTAGAAAAGCATGACTACGCTGCTGGCCACCTATAGAAAAGGTTAAATTAAGCAAACTATCATTGATAAGCACTGCTTTGAAAGTGGCTACTACGGCACCCGAAGCTATATCTTTCAGGTCACCATTTGCTGTTTTAGCATAAAAAGTGCCTATTACCCGTAAACTGAGGCCGCCTTCGTCGTAGGTGCCGCTGATGGCGTTGCGGTTGGTTTTGGTCACTAATTTACAGGGCATACCGTCCACAACGGCCTGAAAAGTACCATTGAAACCCCTTTGGGTTTGTGCCTGCATGGGCAGCACCATAAGAGCCCATATCATCAGGGAAAAAGAGATAAAACGCATCATTTTTTATTTGTATTTATACTTTTGAATATACGCGAAAATACTGCATGGGTATTTTATCTTCAAAAAAAGCTTTGCCAATGATGGCACCGGAGCACCCGATAGCGGTGAGGGCCTCCAAATCAGCAATATTGCTCACACCCCCGCTGGCTACCAGATAAAGGTCAGGAAAATGGGCTAACAGATCAATATAGAGATCAATAGCCGGGCCGGAGAGTTCGCCATCGCGGGCAATATCGGTGACCGTAAATTGGTAAATGCCAAGGCGTTGCACTTGCCGGATGAAATCGAACAGTTCAATGGCCGTCTGATTTTTCCAGCCATGCACGGCCACGAGCCGGTTACGTACATCGGCACCGACGAGAAACTTATCTGGGCCAAATTTTTCCACCCAGGCTCTGAACTCGTCGGGGGCCACCACGGCCACGCTGCCCACCGAAAAGAGGGCTGCACCGGCATCGCGTACCTGTTTCAGGGCCGCAATAGATCGCAGCCCACCGCCATAGTCAATCTCCAGGTTGGTATGGGCGGCTACCTGCTCCAGAATATGCAGATTGGTGGGCCGCCCCGTTCGTGCCCCGTCGAGGTCCACCATGTGCAGCCGCCGGATGCCGGCTTGTTCCAGCTCACGCGCTAAAGCCAATGGCTCGGCGGGATATTCGGTTTTTTGTTCAAAATTGCCCTGCCGCAGCCGTACCAGCCGACCATCCAGCAAATCAAAAGAAGGGATAATATCCATAGTACACAGACTGTAGGTGGGAAAAGGCTGAAAAACAAAGCAAGCTCAGCAGGAAATGAAAATAGCCAGCAGGTTTTCCAAGTCATGGAAAACCTACTGGCCGAGATCACTCAGATGGAATAGCAAAAGCGAGTCAATTGTTGCTGACAGGCATATTGTAATATAAGTTTTTTGCAAGGGTAAGTATTGAGTTGTTCGGGCCAAACACTTGATCATCAAGTAATTGATCGAATGCCCACCTCTTCACAGGCTCAAAAACTTACTTTGCGCCAGACTAACGCCGACCGAAAATACCACCCAGTACATCAACCAGGCCGCCACCAGCGGACTGTTGGCCGGACTGTTGACTGGACTGCTGGCCACCGCCCAGTACGCCACCGAGTACCGAGCCGATGAGATCGCCCATGCCGCCCTGTTGGGTTTGTTGCGCGGAACCCATGAGGATACCGGCCAGGCTGCCCAGATCAAGGCCACCTGAATTTTTGGTTTTGCCCAATACGCTCATGACAATGGGAGCGAGCAGGGGTAGAAGTTTCATGACCTGTCCCATGTTCAGACCGGATTTTTGGCTGATTTGTTCTGCCGCTACTTCCTGGCGGTCGCCGAGTATATGGCCGACGATGCCCTGACCATCCGTAGCGCCACTGTTGCCGCCACCTTGCAGCATACCGCTCACCATGCCCATCACATCGTCTATCATACTGCCATCGTGATTGCGATCCAGCGCAGAACCCAGCGAAGAAAGACCGCTTTCGGTAGAGGCATTGTTGGCCAGCCCGCCCAGGAGGGTAGCAAATATTCCTTGCGCTGCAGTAGCGGTTTGCTCGGGTTCAGCCCCAATATGATTACTCAGCTGATTAACTACGTCGTCGGAAAGTTGTCCTTGCAGGACGTCCATTAGATTCATAATGAATGGTTTAATTGTAGAAAAGAAAAAGTGAGGAAGCGGCTGGGCCGCCTGGCAAAAGCCGGGGTCAAAAGTAGCAGGTGTTTTGGTGCAGGGTGCCCAAAGCGGCATAAAATTGGTTAATAAAGCAAAATATTTTTCCTATGACCCAACTAATGTGGGAAAATCCGCATTTTTACGCGGTTCGCCGCCCAACAAAGCGTTCTAACCTGGTGTTCAGCAAGCACCGAGACGACATTATGGACTATCGCGCCGCTAAGCAATTTATCATCAGTAAACTCCGGGCCGAGCTGTCCGATCAGCTCTATTATCATGGGCTGCATCACATGCTCGATGTATTACGGACTGCTTCCCAGCTTTGCATGAGTGAGGGGGTGCAGGGTCATGACCGGACTTTGGTAAAAACGGCGGCCCTTTTCCATGACGCAGGTTTTGTAAAAAACAAACATGCCGGGCATGAAATAGAAGGTTGTAAACTGGCCCAAAATATACTGCCTGATTTTGGCTATTTGCCGGAGGACATTGAAGTCATCTGCGGGATGATTATGGCCACCAAAATCCCGCAGTCGCCCCACAACCTGCTGGAAGCCATTATTTGCGATGCGGATCTGGATTATCTGGGGCGAGATGATTTTTATTCTATTGGCGACACTCTTTTTGAAGAAATGCAAACCTATCATCTCATTGGGGATGAGCGGGCCTGGAATCGCCTCCAGGTGAGTTTTCTATCGGCCCATAGCTTTCATACGCGTACCAACCGCCAGCTGCGGGAGCCTGTAAAACAGCAACATTTAGCGCAATTGAAGGGTTTAGTGGCTACTTACTGAATTCTGCGATTTCTATCCTGTTTTTGACCCGTTTTCGCCTATTTTGGCCCCATGATCTCTTTACGCAGCACTTTTTTAAAGCTTATTGAGTTGGGATTCGGCATCGGTATCCTGGTACTGGCATTGGTATTTTTTTTGGCGCACCAAAAAATACAGTCCCTCTCGGCAGCGTCCAGCCTGATAGCGCATACCCAATCAGTCCGGCTCGAGTTGAGCCGTCTGGCGGCGCAGATACAGGAGTTGGAAATCATCCAGCGCCGGTTTTTAATGGCCAGTGATTCGGCTGCTCAGTCCATAAATATCCAACTGCTGCCCAACATTGAACATTCCTTGCAGGAGGTGAATAACCTGACGAAAGACAGCCCTTTGCAACAGCAAAATCTGGATACACTGCGGGAGCTGGTCCAGAAAAGGCTGCAGTTATTACCAGCGGTGATGCTGGCCGATTCTTTGACAAAACCATTGGTGTGGGCAAAAGGCCTGGTGGTGGCCGATAGTATTCAGGCGCAGATACAGCGTATGGATCAGGCGGAGATAAACACCCTGGCCAGCTACACGGATACCCGCGACCGTTCCCTGCGCATGGCCCCCTTTTTCGCCCTGATATTGTTGTTGCTGGCCTTGATTATCCTGGTATCTGCCTATCTTAAAATAAAAGCCGACCTACAGGTGTCGCAGTACCAATTGGGTATGCATTTGCAAAACACCAAGAGAATTACGGAGCTGAATATGGCCCTCCAACATGCCGAACAAATCTCCCAGACGGGTAATTGGCATATGGACCTGGCCACCGGCCACCGCCAATACTCTGACAATATATATCGCTTGTTTGGATATGCGCCCCACGCTTTCCCGCCAAATCTGGAGAGCTGGTTGCCGCTGGTGCATCCGGACGATCAGGCAATGGTGTGGCAATTTGGAGATACCGCGCGCCAACAACGCAGGGACCCGGCCAGCATCACTTTCCGGCTTACCCGCCCGGATGGCCAAGTCCGCTACTTGCATGCCAGCGGAAAAATCATCACTACGGCGCACGGCGATGCCACGCTCATTGGAACGGTGCAAGACGTAACTGAATCCTACCAGCTGCGCCGCCAGTTGGAAGACCGGACGCGCTTTGCGGAAATGCTGATCGAATCCAGCGTGGATATGATCGCTGCCTATGACCAGGATTTGCGCTATACCGTCTGGAATAAGCGGTGTGAGGAGCTGTTGAATTTGAAAAAGCAGGATATACTGGGTAAACTGGTATATGAAATATTTCCGACCGCACACAAGCAGGGGACTACGAACGCACTTTACCGCGCCCTTGCCGGAGAATCTGTCCATATACCCCCTCATGCGTCCATTATTTCTGACCATTATTATGAAAGCTATGCGCTGCCACTGCGCAGTGATGTGGGCGAAGTGACCGGCGTACTGACCATTACCCACGATATTACGGAGAGCTATGTACTGCGCCGACAATTGGAAGAGCGGAGCCAATTCGCGGAAACCATTATTGACTCCAGCGTGGATATGATTATCACTTACGACAGGGATTTGCGGGTCACTGCGTGGAATAAGAAAAGCGAGGAGGTGTTCCGGCAGAGCAAACAAGAGGTAATGGGCCGCCATGTGCAAGACGTATTTCCGTACATTATTGGCACTGAAAGGCTGGCTGATTTGCAATCTGTGTTGCAGGGTGGCAGCGTTCAGTATGAACCACACGAATTACCTCTTTTTGGTATTCACGCCAATTTGTATTTGTTACCTTTAAAAGATCATACTGGCCACGTAACCGGCGTACTTAGCATCACCCACGATGTGAGTGATGTAGTGCAATCGGCGGCCCGGCTGGCTACGCTCAATCAATCGCTGCAAGAAAAAAACAAGCAGTTAGCCAGCATCAATGCGGAGCTGGCCTCTTTCAGTTACGTTGCCAGCCACGATCTGCAGGAACCACTGCGCAAAATCCAGTCTTTTGCCAGTCGCATTCTGACCACCGAAAAGGACCGCCTGTCCGAAATGGGCCAGGATGCCTTCCAGCGGATGCAATCCGCTTCCAATCGTATGCAGCAGCTGATTGACGACCTGCTGACTTACTCCCGTACCAACACCGAGGCCAGTGAATTCGCTACTGCCGATCTGAATCAAATCCTCCGGGAAGCAGAGCAGGAAGTGAGCGAAACTATGCAGGAAAAACAGGCCGTAGTTGACGCCGATCCGCTGCCGGTAGCCAAAGTCGTGGTCTTCCAATTCCGGCAATTACTGGCCAATCTGCTCAGTAATGCGCTCAAATACCAGCGTCCGGGCGTAGTGCCTCATATTCGTATTACTTGTAAGACGGTGCCGGGCGAAGACGTGCCGCAGGCGGATGCTACCGGGAAATATTATTTCCAGATAGAGGTGATGGATAATGGTATTGGGTTCGAGCAGCAGTATGCGGAGCGCATTTTTGAACTGTTTCAGCGGTTGCACGGTCGCTCAGAATATAAAGGTACGGGCATTGGGCTGGCCATTTGCCGTAAAATAATGCAAAACCACCAGGGCTATTTGCTGGCCGAAGGAAGGCCCGGCGAAGGCTCGACCTTCACGATTTACTTGCCTGTGTGATTTTTTGTAATTTGGCGGCCATGCAAGAATTCAGATTTATCTTTTTGCAACGCCTCGCCAATGGTATTGAACTGTTGAGCGCGGTGGTATTACTGGTCGGTTTCGCCAAAGGTATGTGGGCATTTTTGCTCTACGAACTGAGCGAAATACGCCGCCCCGACGCAGCGTCGCCGGAAAAACTGGCGAGCCTGCGGCCCATGGTCAGTAATTATATTCTGCTTGGACTGGATTTCTACATTATTGCCGACATAATTTCCACTATGCTGCACCCGGAATGGAACGAACTCATCAGCCTGGCGACGATTGGTTTGTTACGCACCACGATTGGTTATTTTTTGGGGAAAGAACTTGAGGAAAAATAGCGTGTTTAGAATGTAGTATAACGCAGTAATCAGGCCGTCAATCCTTCCAAGACCCGATAAATATCTGCCAGCCGGATTTCGCAGCCAATGCTGTGCAGCACCACGCTTTCAGATAGATCGCTATAAGTAGTTACCCGTTGCAAGCCGTTCGCGGGGTCTTCTAAATAGATCGTTTTTACCCAGGCCTTTTCGGGTTCTACGAGTAGATACTCGCGAAAACTCGGCAAGGTGCAGTAATAATCGAATTTTTCACCCTTGTCGTAGTTGCGCGTATCATCGGATAGCACTTCTACTATCAACACCGGATTTACAATAGCATCGCGGCGTATTTTCCCGCTTTCGGCGACGTAAAATTGCGGCGGTCTGACAATAACTGTTGCATCAGGATAAACAAATTTACCGATTGAGGTAAACCAGGTTTTCATGTCGCTGTCCAATACTTCCAAATCGGGACGCGAAGCGCGAAAAATTTGTTCGAGTAAAAAAGCGATGTCGAACTTCACCTTATTGTGATAATAATCTCCGCCGGCCATTTCCAGTAGTTTTCCGTTGTCAAATTCATTTTTCACCGGCGAACGCGCTTCCATATCGAGATAGTCCTCGGCGGAAATGGTGGGCACCTCTAAAAGTGTGACTTCTTCGTGCATAGCCTTGAAATTTGACGCAAATTATGGTTTTTCGGTAAATAATCGGACGGTTAGTTTTTCTGCACTTCCTTCGCTGCTTTTGCCTCGGCCTTGTCTTTTTTCTTGAAATAACGGCGCAACAAGAAATTGTCCTGAGCCGCCCGCATATTTTCATCCAGTTTTTGAGTACCGCCTTCCAGATTACGAAGGGTGGCTTTCAGGTTCGCCGCCGTTTGTTCGTCGTAGAGCAACACTCCGATGGGCGAGTTTTTATTCTCTAATTTACTGGTTGCGTTGCTGACATTGCTACTGGCCGTCTTTAAATTAGCGGTTGCTTCTGCTGCCGTAGTAGTCAGTTGTTTTAGTTGTTTTACCGAAGCCTGCACATCATTAAATACCGTCGTATCGGTCACTAAATCATTGGCTAATGAACCCTTGGTATTGAGTTTGGCACCGTAATCTGATATAGCCGCTGTTAGTTTTTCAGCATGGGCAGAAGACCTTTGCAAAGAAGCCAGCGTGACATCCAGGCTTTTATACAAAGACTCATCATTTAGTAATTTACCAATAGTGCCTTCGCCACCGGCAATTTTTTTACTGACATTTTTAAAGTCCGTGGTAATTGCTAATAAATTCTTGTTGTTTTCTTGTAAAATGCCCATCATTTCTTCGGTAGAGACCATTGTCTCAATGCCCAGCATATCGCCGTCTTGCACGGGTTGGGACTGGGGCGTACCGCCATAAATGACGATGATTTTATTACCAATTAATCCATCGGTACTAATTTTTACCTTGGAGTCTTTACGAATGTATTGCTGGGCTTTTTCGTCAATCTTCACGACGACTAATACCTGCGATTCGCCAGCAAAACTCATTTTGCTCACGGTGCCGATTTTTACGCCCGAAAACCAGACGTTATTACCGTTTTGCAATCCGTTGACATCGTTGAAAACAGCCGATACCTGTATCTTTTTGACAAAGGTGCTATGCAGGTTACCCACCGCAAGAATGCCCGCTGCCAGGAAGATCAACCCTATAAAAATGAATAGCCCGACAGTGACTGCGCGCTTTTTTGGTCCTGTACTCATTGTTGAATAAAGTTGTAGTTATAAAAACTTTTTGCCTGCTCATCATCCGTATCAAACACTTCATCGAAAGTGCCCTGCCGGGTAATTTTGCCATCCAATAACATTACCAGGCGATCCCCGACGGCTTTGGCCGCACTCAGATCGTGGGTAATAATAATGGAACTGGCATGATAGCGTTCCTGTACTTCATTGATCAGGTCATTGATCTCGTTGCAGGTGATCGGGTCCAGACCAGCGGTTGGCTCGTCGTAGAGCATAATCTCAGGTTTCAGCATCAGGGTGCGAGCAATACCAATCCGTTTGCGCTGTCCGCCAGAGAGGTCAGAGGGCATCTGATTGATTTTATCTAGTAACCCCACTGCATCCAGCGTTTCCTCCACCCGCTGATTAATTTCTTTTTGACTCAGGTTCTTTACATTGCGGATCAAGGGGAATTCCAGATTCTCGCGCACATTCATACTGTCGTATAAAGCACTGCTTTGAAAGGAAAAACCAATTTTCAAACGTAATTCGCGCAATTCTTTTTCGCTCAATTCTTCTACTTCCTGCCCCAGCACATTGACTTCGCCTTTATCGGCTGAAAGAAGACCGGAAATTATTTTGATTAATACCGATTTTCCACTACCCGAACGGCCAAGTACCACTACATTTTCCCCTTTAAAAACTTCCAGATCAATACCCCGCAATACATGTAAATCACCAAAAGACTTATATAATCCCTGAATAGAGATGACGCGTTGACTGGTATCTATCTGATGTGTATTTTTCTTTTCCATGGTTTTATTAGTAAGTTCTGACCCAATTGGACATTTGAACAATCATTAGTTCCTCAATAAAAATCAGGAACATAGCCAGCACTACGGACGAGTTGGCGGCTTTACCCACTCCTTGTGTCCCTTGGGAGGCATTATAACCTTTATAACAGCTTACCATACCAATCGTAAAGCCGAAAGTGATGGCCTTGACCACCGAAGTGCCAACATCCAAAAAGCCGATTTGTCCGAATGCCTCGGCTACGAAGGTGGGGAAACTGGTTTTTTCGTTCATGTACACGTTCAAAAAGGCCCCCATCATACCTAAAAAGGCGCAATACATGGCCAATATTGGGATCATAAAAGTGGTGGCGATCACGCGGGTAACGACCAAAAACTTGAACGGATCGGTGGCCGATACTTCCATAGCGTCAATCTGTTCGGTGACTTTCATCGAGCCCAATTCCGCCCCGATATTAGAACCTACTTTACCCGCACTAATCAGGGCCGTCACCAAAGGTGCCAGTGCCCGGATCATCGCAATAGCGATCAGGGAAGGCAGCCAGGAAGACGCTCCAAAAGCGACCAGCGAAGGGCGTGACTGTTTGGTGAAAACCATCCCGGTAATAAAGCCGGTCATGGTGATCAGCGGCAGCGATTTGTATCCCACCTCATAACATTGCTTGATGATCTCCCGGAATTCGAAAGGCGGCTGGACTGCTTGCCTGAAAAAACGGCCCATAAACTGAAAGGCATCGTAAATGCCCGTGAACAGATCGTCTAATCCTTTGGTGAGGACATATTTTTTCAAAGCGGTATTTGCTTGTTTGAAAGGTAATGCAGAAGATACAGGGATTCAATATGGCAGGAATTAAAAATCTGTGCCGAATAGGGAAGCGGGAAAGTGGGCAGGGAATGCCTCAAAGCGGGGTGGGCGGGGTAATTTTTGTTTTCAAAACACCACCCTCATTATTTTTTGGCGGTTACGGTAATATTGATTGTTCTATCAATTATCTGCAAAATTACAAGTCTTTTAAAGCCAATTGTTTATGCTGTAACCCGACACCAAATAGTCTGAATAACCAGCGGAAAAAGATTTTCATTTTAGAGGATTTTTAAGCAATTATATTGTCAATTCGCTGGATTTGGTGGGTGCTTGACTGATAGTAAGGTTTGTAGCGTCCGCGCGCCGACTTTTCGATGGCTTTGTAAAGGTAATCTGTCTGCTTTGGATTCATACAATCTTACCTTGAGCAGAAAATGCAGGTTCACCCTGAAATCAGGGTGATTGCTGCTGCCTAAAAGCGTTTTTATGAAACAGTTATGGAGAATTGCCTCGATTTTATTGCCATTTCTACTGTATGGTTGTATCGGTACTGACTTTATTGATGATCCTGTCATCAATGAAAAATTGACGATCCTGCCCCGTATTGATTCGCTTACTATAGGTCAGGAACAGGTTTTTTCCGTAAAATACAGCAATCAATACGGAGAGGAAGAGCCGGTTGACCAGATCACCTGGAGTAGTAGTGCCCCGGAAAAAATTGCCATAGATGCCAGCGGCAAAGCCAAAGCACTCACGCCTGGCGAAGCGACCATTTACGCTACCAATGGTGTCCTGGTGGACTCTCTTGTATTGAACCGATTGGACGGCAATACCAATCAGAGCGACACCAGTTTTTTCAGGCAGGGGGTATTCGTAAATGTCAATGACCATTATTTTGCGAAGGGCAAGGTCTATGTCGAGACGGTAAACGGGGCTACGCAAATCCGCACTGCCCCGGATTTCGGCACCAGTGCAGGCCCCAGTGTTTATCTTTTGCTCACCAACCACATTAATGGGTCATATACAGTGACATCGGGTGGCCATGCCATCAATGCCGTCAGTGCTCAAATCACGGCCAACAAACTGGTGACTTTTACGGGGGTACAGGTGTGGGAGGTACCGTCCGGAGTTGATCCTGCCGACTACAAATATGTCGTTTTATACTGCGTATTAGGGCCAGTATTCGGTGCCGCAGAATTGCAATGATCGGAAAACCCTGTTGACTTATTCACGAATCGAATGATGGCAATCTATCCTTGTCGCCGCACTATGAAATATACCCTCGTTTTACTATTATTACTGGCCGCAACTCCTTGTTTTTTGGCCGCCCAAGCCTGGCCCAAAAGCAAAGGAAAGGGTTTTTATAAACTGGATTTTGCCAGTATCCGCGCCAGCAATGTCTATGATGTCAGCGGGGAGATTGCTCCTTTGCGGACGCTCGGCAATTACACAGCGAGTTTTTACGGGGAGCATGGCCTTACGAACAAACTGACCTTAGTGGCCAACATTCCTTTTTTCGTCCGCAATGTGGTCAACGAAACCAAAGGCCGACAGACGGGCAACATCATCGAACCGGGAATTGTCAACAATAATTTTGGCGATGTGGACCTAGGGTTTCGGTTGGCCTTGCCCGTGAAGGCCTTTGCGGCGAGTGCTAACGTAATATTCGGGCTACCAACCGGCGATGCCAAGCAGACGGACGGCTTGTTTACCGGCGACGGCGAATTCAACCAACTATTAAAAATTAGTGCTGGCACGAGCAAAAACCACTGGTGGTCGCAAGGTGCTGTGGGTTACAATCACCGCACCAAGGGCTTTTCGGATGAGTTTCGCTATGATTTCGAGTTCGGGTATAAATTTTTTAAAGACCGTTTGCTCACAATTTTCAAAGTGAACGGCATCGAAAGCCTGAATAATGGCAACGTGCAAGCAGCCAATTTAGGCTTGTTTTCCAACAATGTCGAGTTCATGGGGGTTGGCCCGGAGTTACTCTATTATGCCAATGCGAAGAAAACGCTGGGCGTTTCCGCTCGCATAACCGGGGCTTTGAAAGGACAAAATGTTTTAGCGGCACCTTCGATGGCCGTGGGTGTATTTGCGGAGTTTTAAGGTTCCCTGCCGCGCTGGGTGTTCTCAACCAGCGCGGCGAGACCATTATTATAAATGATCCAGCCACTTCTTCGCATTTTGGGTATTCGGGTGCTGCTCCCCAAATTGTTTTTGGAAAAGATTATAGGCTTGTTGAAACAATACCCGCGCTTGTTCCTTTTCGTCGGTTTGCAGAAAAACTGCGCCGAGGTTAATCCGACGAATGGCGACGTTGGGATGCTCGGGGCCGAAGTTTTTCAAATCCGAAGCCAAGGCCGCTTCCAGCAAATCCCGCGCTTTTTCGTATTGTCCTAAATCTTTGTAAACATTGGCCAGGTTCGATTGGCGGACGGCGACACTAGGGTGTTCGGGGCCAAAGTTTTTTAAATCCGAAGCCAGGGCCGCTTCCAGCAAGTCCCGCGCTTTTTCGTGAAGCCCTAAATCTTTGTAAACAAGGGCTAGATTCGATTGACGGACGGCGACTTTGGGATGGTCGGGGTTGAAGTTTTTAAAATCGGAGGCCAAGGCCGCTTCCAACAAGTCTCGTGCTTTTTCATATTGCTCTAAATACTTATAAACGTTGCCCAAGTTCGATTGGCGAGTAGCGATGGTGGGGTGCTCGGGGCCGAAGTTTTTCAAATCGGATGCTAAGGCCGCTTCTAGCAAATCCCGCGCCTTTTCATATTGCCTTAAATCTTGGTAAACGTTAGCCAAGTTCGATTGGCGAAGGGCGACGGTAGAATGTTCGACACCGAATTTTTTCACTGCAGAAGCCAATGCTGATTCCAGCAAATCTTGTGCTTTTTCGTATTGGCCTAGATTTCGGTAAATGTTGGCCAAGTTCGATTGGTGGACAGCGACAGTGTGGTGTTCGGGACCGAGGTTTTTCAAATCGGCCGCCAGGGCAGCTTCCAGCAAGTCCCGCGCTTTTTCGTATTGACCTAAATCTTGGTAAACATTGGCCAAGTTCGATTGGCGAACCCCAATATTGTGGTGCTTGGAGCCAAAGTTTCTTAAATCGAACGCCAACGCCGCTTCCAGTAAATCCCGCGCTTTTCCGGGTTGGCCTAAATTTAAGTAAACGATACCGAGGTTGTTCATTAACTCAATCAGCTCTGCATGGCCGCGCTCACTTTCCAGCAGCGTGGACATCACCTGTTCGGCATAGGAAATCCATTGAAATAGGAGGGTGTAATTAGTAGAGGTATCAAAATCCATTTTTTGGGCAAAAGTCTTCACCAACACCCCAAGTTCCTCCATCCCCGGCTGCAACTGATACAACACCGCCTGCTGCACCATCCGGTGAAGAGCAAAGGCATTTTCCGGGCTACGGGTGAGCCAGCCTTTGCGGTCCAGTCGGTCGAGGGTTTCGTGCAGTTGGCGGCGGCCCTGGTCAGTCACTTGCAGCCACTCTTCCAGTTGGGCCGCAGCGTAGGCCCCGCCGGGCGGCAAGGCCGCGCAACGGGCCAGCAGCAAGCGTTCCTCCGCATCCAGGCCCGCACAGTCGAAGGTGGTCAGCAGGTGGAGATAGACCTCGGTCTCTTCCGGGCTGTGATTGGCTCGGATACGGCGTTGGAGCTCAGGGTCGCCGAGTTCGCGGCGTTGGAGTTTGGCGGTCAGTTCGCGGAGGGGGAGGCTACCGAGGTGGTTTTGCAGGGTTTTGGCCAGCAGTTCCACGGTGAGGGTGTGATAGTCCACTTCTCGCAGTAGGTCAGCGAGGTCGGCAGCGGGGCAGTCACCATGAAAGTGTTTTTGGAAGAGTTCGGTGGCGTGTAAAGGCGAGAGGCGGTCGAGGGGCAGGAGTTCGTAACCGCGCAGTTGGCGGCGGGAAGTGACGATGACTTGCCAGTCGGGCGGTAGAGGCATTTGGGCCTTGATGTCCGGTTGTTCCAGGTCTTGTTCGGCGTTGTCCACCACTAGCAGGTTGTGGCCCCGGAGTTGGCGGAGGGCATTCATAATTGCTTGAAAACGAACGGCTGGCGGTTCTTTCTCGCCAAAGGACAGGTGGAGATTGCTGGCCAAAGTGGGGTGGTAGGCGATGGTCTCGACCAGGGAAAAGGTGGGCTGGTCGCGGCGGTCGTCGTTGCCCGCCAGGTCTATCCAGGCGAAGTGGTCGTAGTCGGCGCGGGCTTGTTGGAACCAGGCTTTGGCGAGGGTAGTCTTGCCGATGCCGCCGAGTCCATTGACGACGACTACTTTGGGCGAGCGGCGCAGGGTGGCGGCAAGTTTCTGCAAATCCTCGTCGCGGCCAATGCACTCTTCCGCCACATCGATGGGCGAGTAGGGCGTGAGTTGGCGAGGGATGTCAACTTGCTGATTATTAATAGTTTGGTTAAAAGTCCCGGCAATTATCGCGCTCACCTGCTGGCTACCCGTGACGCTGAGTTGCGAACCTAAGTTTTTTTTTCCGGGTCCGTGGTGGCCGATAGGCCGGAATTATCAATCTTCGTCTCTACGTCCTCGCTGTTGCCTACCTCCACGGAGCCGCCGCCGCGCAGGTCAGATTTCACGCGCTTGCTACCTTGCACCGTGACGCTGCCTTTCCCGATTTCTTGCGCAGAAATGGCATAAAAAGCGGCAATCCCCAGCACACCGATGACCATGAAAACGAGGAAGCCGAGCAGCAGGCTCAGTGCCTCGTTGTCGCCCGCGAGCGCAACGGCCTGAATGCTGTCTTTGAAAAGAAAAAGCATAATCAGGCTGAGAATGGCGACCCCGATGAGGGTTTTAACTTTGAGGGCTTCGGTGAAGAGTTTTGTCATTGGGTGGGTGAATTATGCTATTCAAAAACTGGAGGGTGTTTGCCAATTGCAATAAGAGCGGTACGAAGGTTGACTAATCCGGGACGATTGAGATGCAACTTCTCTACCATCGCGCGTCCGGTTGGGGAATGACCGATAATTTTTGTAAATCCATCTTCCCAATGGAAGTGTTCTGACCAAATGTCTGTCCGAGGATTGTACAAAGGTACTTCAATACCTGTATCAGGGTCGCGTCCTTGGGTGGCTGTAAATTTAAAATTATTGCAACCCAAACAAGAAAAAGCAAGATTCATCAAGTCACTCTTGCCACCTTTGACTATTGGCATAACGTGTTCTATGGCAAAAGGGTCGGAAGAGTAGTCCACCGGGGAAAGGCAATATTCGCAACACCAATGAGCACGGGAAGCAACAAACTCTTTGACGGATTTACGCATATCGTTGGTGCGTTATACCCAAGTCGCTCATTACCTGTTCCAGCGACACACCGCGCAACACTGCTAAGTCAATCAAATGTTTAATGCGAACCGCGTGGGCAGTCTCCACTACATCGGTTAGCATCAAAAGCTCTTGATAATCAGGCTCTGATATAGTTTCGGCCATTCTATTTTTCACCAATGCACGGTATGTTTTTAGTTGATGCGCGGGTATCCATTGGTCAATTTTGCGAAGCAGTTTTTCCTCTTGGGTCAACTTGCTTTTTGCTTGATCGCTTTCCTTTGTAAGACGTTGCAAAATATGGTGATCCAGGCTCACCCCATTTCGTGCTGCTTCTTCCCGGAGTTGGTGTTCCATAGTGTCCGGTAGTTCCAAAGTGATTGTCATTGCCTTTCTATTTTTTTTACAAAAATACGTCATATTCTGTACACTTAAAGCAGAGGGCTTCCACTTGGACAAAAACAGTCAACATTCTGTTCTCCAACATATTACTTCACCGTAAAAGTCTTCTTCTCCACGCCCACGCCCGTAATTGTCAAGGACTTCCATTTCTTCGGCAACTTCGTTTTCATCTGCACAATCCCGCCCGGCGTAATATCCAATCCACCGAAGCCCATGATGGTCGCCTGCAAAAAGCCACCCGCGCCGGTGGCGAAATACGGATTGGTGCCGCCCGCCGTCTCCGAGAGCACCCCGAACGGCGGCACTTCATTTGGTTTATAACTTTTTATCCACAGGTCATGCGCCCGATCCGCATCGCCGCCACGCGCTGCCACTACGGTCAGCACGGCATTGCCCATCGCGGGGCCGTCTTTGGCCATACGGGGCTCATAATAATCGAGGTCTTTTTTAATCTGCGCCGGGTCAGTGATGACTTTCAGCGGGTAGGAGAGGAGATTTACATCGGCCTGCTTGATGATCACCCCGTCATAGGTGGCGTTTTCCTTGGTGGTGCCGTCGGGGAATTTCAGGATGGGAATATTGTCGGCCACGTGCATCCAGTCGGGGTTGGGCGTGAGGCCGAGTTCGCGGGCCGCATCGGTGGCATAGGCCAGGGCGGTCTTGGCCATACCGTTGGTGAAGGCGTTATTGTCAATATTTTCCTGCCATTCGTTGGCCCCGATTACGTTGATGATGTCGTATTTTCCCGGCCCGTTGCGCTCCACCCGGCTGGCCCAGAAATCGGCGATCTCTTTCAGCATCGGCCAACCGCGCTCTTGTAGCCAAACTTTGTCTTTGGTGACTAAATAATACTGCCACGCCGCCCAGCCCACGCAGCCGCTGATGTGGTGTTGAAAAGGCCCCGTCAAGGCCCATACCGGCGTTTCTTCCTGGCCGGTCGTCGTGCTTTCCCAAGGGTACATCGCGCCCTGATAACCGTGCGAAAAGGCATTTTGCTTGGCCTCGTCCAGCAGGTCGTAGCGGAATTCGAGCAGCGATTTGGCGATCTCCGGGTGCAGCACCAGCAGGGGCGGGTACATCCACAGTTCGGTATCCCAGAAGACGTGACCATTATAACCCAGTCCGCTCAGACCCATCGGCGAGAGGCTGAGTTTGGTGCCCTCGCGGGCAAACGAATACAGGTGGTACATGGCCGAGTGGACATCGCGGGTGGCATCCACGTCCCCTTCGATGGTGATGTCGGAAGTCCAGAGTTGATCCCAGGCCGCGCGGTGACGTTTCAGCAGGCGGTCGGTGCGCTCCAGGGCGGCATAGATCGTCAGTCGTTCCGCTTCGTTGTGGGCATCGGCGACGTGGGCGGAGGAAATAATGCTGCCCACTACGGAAAAGCGATAGGTTTCGCCCGCTTTCAGTTTTTTGGAAAATTTCAGCAGGTGCATATTATAGTCCCAGTCCTCGTGGATGAGAGCCGGTTCCTGACCGTGCGGTTCTTCAAAAACAAAACTCGTGCTGGCCGCGACGGTGTATTTGCCGCTGGGGCTTTTCCCCACCGAAGTCAATAGCGGAATCAGCACGTGCGGGCGGTCAATTTGCGCATACACATTGCGCACGTCCTGCAACATTTCCGGGGCTTCGATGACGGAGGCGGGCGTGATGGTCACGTCTTTTTTGGCGGTTATTTCGACAATACTCAACGCACAGTACGGCAGGTGGCGCAGGGCCATCACGCTATGCGATACGGAAAGTTTGTCGCCCACGTCGAAGGTGGTGGTCAGTTCGGCCTGGCGCATATCCAGCGTTTGTTTGTAGCCGCTGATGTCGGCGCGCCCGATGCGGCGACCATCCACATCGAGGTTCATGTTTACGAAGTTGAAACCCTTCAAAATGTTGCTCACCCGACCGCGCAGGTAGTTGTCGTAGGCCCCGTTGAGCACCACGTCTTTCACTTTCATCGGTTCGGGGGAAGAGACGAGGCCGATCATGCCATTGGCCACCGTGATGCCGTAGTAGTGGGACGGGTCTATTTTATCGGCGACAATATGCCAGGCGTCATTGGTCGTTGGTCTTTGGTCTTTGGTCGTTGGTTGGGCGGTCAGTAATGTTGGTAACATTAGCAACACCAGAAGTAGTTGGCTGGTGTTTTTTTGGAAAAATAAAAAAGCAACAATCGAGGTGCGGAAAGGCAGCATAGTGGAAAACCGGGTTTGAATGAGTGGGTTGGTATGGATTGAAGACGCAAAGTACTCAGCCTCTCCTATCCAAAGTGCCAAAACTTTCCGAACCCTTCCAAATTATCAATAATTTCGGTACAAAATCACCAGAATTTAAAACTAATCGTAATTTCGTTTGGTGATCCTGACGAGCCCGAAATCGCCCTGCTGCGGTTCGAAACGCTGTTTTTCACACCTTTCTCTACCGTTAATGAAAAAATCTTTCCTCGTGGCCGCCGCCATCGTCGCGGCTATTTTTGCCTGTACCCGTCTGACCCAATCTCCCGCTCCCGGCAGCGACCCGCCGATCAAAAATTGCTTTTGCAGCGACACGACCAATTGCCAGGATTTTTGTTCCCAACTGCCGATTGACGTGACCGAAAAATTCAATCCGGGTTACGATGGGGCTTTGACCCCCGCTTTTCAGCCGCCCTTCGATGTGTTTTCCTGGCAAACTTTTATCGCGCTGAACTGGCCCGCCGATGCCAGGGGCAATCCCCTGAATTGTTCGCTCAACCAGAATACGAGCGCGCCGCGCGTGTGGGAAAGTTACACCGACCCGGCAGTGGTATTCAATAGCGAAGAGGCCCCTCTGTTGTTATCCGTTAATGAATCAAAAGTGCGCGGGCAGAAGTTTTTCTTTCGTTTGTCCAAAAGTAAACATCCCCTGACCAACGGTATGGCCCCCACGGGCGACTTTGGAAATGAGGAAGCCGACGGCCATGCGCTGATTGATCGCAACCTCAATTTTGCGCTGTTTGAAATACGCATCAATCCCGATGAAGTGAATTTTATTCGCGACAGCGGACTGACCACGCTGGCGGGCATTGACGCTTATTATCAACGGAATAAAAAGAAGAATCCGGCTTTTTCGTTGCCTTCCAGCCAATTCCCCTCTACCATCGGCGCTATGGAGATCAAAGCCTCCTGGCGCATTCTCGACCCTGCAAAAGGCGACGATACCACCCGCTATTATACCCGTGATGCTGTTATTTATGTCGCCAAAGAAAATAGTGCTGATAGTCAGGCCTTTACGGTGCAGGCCAAAGTTGGGCTGGTGGGAATGCACATCATTCGGAAAACCCACAACTTCGCCGACATGATTTGGAGCACTTTCGAGCACATGGACAACACGCCCGACGACATCCAGGCTGCGCAAACTGCGCACGACACCAAGAAACGCTGGTCATTTTATAACGTGGAGTGCCTCGCCTGTCCGATTGATTCACCGCCGGTGCTTGCTCCCGGCGACAATGGTCACTACAAATGGAGCCGCCAGCCGCCGTATGCTAAAAACTACGCTATGACGGTGCCGGGAGAAGAGGGGGCATTTGGTACGCAGGTAGTTCGCCTCAATCCCATTTATTACCGCACCCAACAGGTGAACCAACTCTGGCAGGCTAAATTGCAGGGGACGGTATGGGCCAATTACCGCCTCGTCGGTAGTCAATGGACACTGCCTGATGATGGTAAAGGCTTCAACACGGTCAATGTACCCTTTCGCCTGGGCAATACCACGCTCGAAACGTATGTCCTGGAAAATGCTTCCTGTATTAATTGCCACGGTTTTGCGAGCGTGATTTCCGGCAAGGATACGATCAGTACGGACTTTAGTTTTTTGTTTGGGGAGGCGAAGTAAGGCAGGGCTGATTTCCAAATCATTTGTTCACCTGAAAATGACTGCTGCTCAACGTAAGTACCGCTGTTGAGCACAGGACAATTATGTCAAAACCCAGATAAATCGAGTGAATTTGTCCATACTGTAACGATGAGCAGCGAAAAAACGCTGCCTTTTCCAGTAGTACTCGTGCTGATGTATTGTGCTCAAAATGTGCGAGTTAATGTTAACTTAACAAACGTAAGGATTTGGTAATTTTCAATAAAAACATTTTTCTGCGCTTTTCTTGTGAATGAAAACATTTACCTTTGGTCGTAATGCAAGACATTTGCAGAATAAAAATAATCGCGTGCAAATACCAATTCAAACTTTCTCAGTGGCCGTTTAAGGATAGGCAGACCGCGCCTGTCCGTAAACGGCTTTTTTTTGCCTTAAACGCAATCGGTTGATTGTCAAGGATAATCCGGCTCACCCGCAAGGCGATGCCACCATTTCTCACCACTTTTTATTAACCAAATCAATTTTTTGTATGAAGCGATTTATTACAACGTTTTCTCTGGTGCTGGCCATGGTCAGTGCAGCGCTTGCGCAGCGCACGGTAGTCGGTACCGTGACTGGAGACGACGGCGAGGCACTTGTGGGTGCTTCGGTAGCAGTAAAGGGTGCCAGTGCTGGTGCCCGTACCGATCTAAATGGTAAATATTCGGTGCAAGTGCCCACTGGGTCCGACGTGCTGGTATTTACCTATACTGGCTATGCCACGCAGGAAATCACCCTGGCCGCCACGAATGTGGTGGATGTGGTGCTGGCTTCCGGTCTCCAGCTGGAAGAAGCAGTGGTCACGGCCCTCGGTATTACCCGGTACAAAAACGAACTCCCTTATTCTGCCCAAAAGGTGGAAGGCGACGACGTGACCCGTACCCGCGATGCCAATATCGTGAATTCCCTGTCCGGGAAAGTGGCCGGTTTGCAGATCAAGCGCAATAACAGCCTCGGTGGCTCCACCAACGTGATACTGCGGGGCAACAAGTCGCTGACCGGCAACAACCAGGCCCTTTTCGTGGTGGACGGTATTCCGTTGGACAACTCCAACTCCAACACGACGGACCAATTGACGGGTCGTGGTGGTTACGACTATGGTAACTCGGCGGCTGACATTAATCCGGACGACGTGGAATCCATCACAGTGCTGAAAGGTGCTGCTGCTACCGCCCTGTATGGCTCGCGCGCATCCAATGGTGTGGTGATGATCAATACCAAAAAAGGGAAAGCCCGGGGTAAAGGGATTGGCGTGACCATCAATGCAGGCGTGAATGCCGGTCAGTACGATAAATCCACTTTTGCCGAGTTTCAGAATCAGTATGGTGCTGGCTATGGTGCTTATTATGAAGACGGTTCGGGCTTCTTTTTGGAGCGTGACATCAACGAAGATGGTACGCCCGATCTGGTGACTCCCCTCAGCGAAGATGCTTCCCATGGTGCTGCTTTTGACCCAAGTTTGCAGGTTTATCAGTGGGACGCTTTTGACCCTACCTCGCCTAATTTCGGCAAATCCCGCCCTTGGGTGGCTGCTTCGGATGGTCCTGCTTCCATTTTTGAGACCGCAGTGGGTACCAATAACAGCATCCTGATTGATGGCACCAGCGATAATGGTTATTTCAAACTGGGCTACACGAAAACCACCGATAAGGGTATTATGCCTAATAGTAGCGTGGACAAAGACCTGGTGAATTTTGGTGCCGGCTATAACCTGACCAAAAAATTGCAGGTGTTTACTTCGGTCAACTACACATCTATTGACGGTTTGGGTCGCTATGGCAGTGGTTATAACTCTAAAAACCTGATGGGTAACTTCCGCCAGTGGTGGCAGACCAACGTGGACGTACAGGATCTGAAAGCGGCTTACGAGCGCACCAACCAAAACATCACCTGGAACTGGGTTGACCCGACCGATTTGGCACCTATTTACTGGGATAATCCTTACTGGACCCGCTACGAAAACTATCAGAATGACCACCGTAACCGTTATTTCGGCTATGCCGGGGTAACTTACAATCTGACCAGCTGGTTTGATGTGACGGGCCGGGTGTCTATTGACCAATTCGACGAAATTCAGGAAGAGCGCATCGCTGTTGGCAGTATTGATGTATCGGAATACCAACGCTTCAACCGCAATTACCGCGAATTGAACTATGATCTGTTGGGTCAGTTCAAACAGTTCGATCTGACGGAGCGTCTGCAGTTCGACGCTTTGGTGGGGATGAACATTCGTAAAACCGACAACTCCAGCATCCGTGCTGTCACCAATGGTGGTCTGGCTATTCCACGCGTGTATTCGCTGTCCAATACCCAGAATGCACTGGAGGCTCCGGTAGAAGTCGTGAACAGGCTGCAAGTAAACGGCGTGTTCGCCCGGGCCGGTTTCATCTACGACAAATTCCTGATTCTGGACGGTTCTATCCGCCGCGACCAAGCTTCGTCCCTGCCAGTGGACAACAATGCTTATTTCTATCCTTCGGCTTCTTTGGGTCTGATCTTCTCGCAGTGGCTGGGTGAAAATAAAGTAGTTTCGTTTGGTAAGGTACGCCTGAATTACGCTGAAGTAGGTAACACGGCTCCACCATTGAGCGTGAGCGATGTATATGACCTGAATTCCCCGTTCAGCGGTGCTGGTTCGGCTGCTGTGCCACTGCGCAAAAACAATCCTGATCTGAAACCAGAACGTACCAAGAGCCTGGAAGCAGGTCTGGAAATGCGTTTCCTGAACAGCAACCTAGGCTTCGACGTGACTTACTACAAAACGAATACGGTGGATCAAATCTATCCAGCCGCCGTTTCGCGCGCTACTGGTTACTCTTCCAAGTTCATCAATGCCGGTGACGTAGAAAATCAGGGTGTGGAGGTATCGTTGTTCATCCGTCCGATTCACAGCCGCGATTTCGACTGGACGATCAACGCCAACTGGGCCCGCAACCGCAACAAGGTGTTGGATCTGGGTGGTATCAAGAACCTGCAACTGGCTTCCTTCCAGGGCGGTGTGACCATTAATGCTGCTGTGGGTGAGCCTTATGGAACGATTAAGGGCAAGAATTTTGTCTATTTAAACGGCCAGAAAGTAGTAGGTGCGAACGGTTACTATGCACAAAGTGCTACTTCCGATGAGATCATCGGCAACGTAAACGCCGACTGGACGGGCGGTGTAACCAATCAATTGCGTTACAAAAACGTTTCCCTAGGCTTCCTGGTGGACGTGCAACAAGGTGGTGATGTATTCTCGCTCGATCTGTACTATGGTCTGGCCACTGGTCTATACCCGGAAACTGCTGCTGACAACGACCTGGGTAATCCATTGCGTAGTGCGCTGGGCGATGGTGGTGGTTTGATCGTACCAGGCGTATTGGCTGATGGTACTCCGAACGCTAAACGCGTAAGCGCGGTTAATTTTGGTCACTTTGGATACCGCCGTAATCCGGCTGCTGCCTTCGTGTATGATGCCAGCTACGTTAAATTGCGCGAAATCAACCTTAACTTTGATTTCCCAAGCAAATGGATGGCCGACGGCAAATACGTAAAAGGTCTTTCGCTGGGTCTGTATGGCCGCAACCTGTGGATCATCCACAAAAACCTGCCTTATGCCGATCCGGAAGACGGTCTGAGCGCTGGTAACGTACAAGGCTACCAGTCCGGTGCTTATCCAACGGCTCGTACCGTAGGTATCAACCTTAACTTGAAATTCTAAAACAAAATGCAAGCATGAAAAAGCTCTTAATGATATTATTCGTCACCACGTTATTTGCTGCCTGCCAGGATGATTTTGGCGACACCAACGTGGATACTAAAAAGCCGCCGGTGGTGCCACCCGCAGCCCTGTTCGTGACCAGCCAAAAGAATCTGGTGGACGAAATTACCAGTTCCAACGTCAATCAGAACATTTTCCGTCTTATCTCTCAGTATTGGACCGAGACGACCTATTTTGACGAGGCAAACTATGACCTGACGACACGCAACATTCCGCAGAACTTCTGGAATACGCTCTATACCGGTGTGCTGCAAAATTTGAAAGAGTCTCAGCGGATCATTCCAAACCAGGATCCGGCTTTCGTCTCGGCTGTACAGAAGAAAAACCAGAATGCCTGCATCGAAATCCTGAATGTTTATACTTATTCGGTGTTGGTCAATACCTTTGGCAATGTGCCTTATACCGAAGCACTGAACAGCGACAACGTCTATCCAAAATACGATGACGCCGCTGCGATCTACAATGACCTGTTCATTCGTCTCGATAAAGCCATCGCTGATATTGACGTGAATACGGACGGTTTTGGTAGCAGTGATCTGTTCTATGGTGGAGATATGTCCGGTTGGGTCATTTTTGCTAATTCGCTGAAACTGCGCATGGGCATGATCATCTCCGATGTGGACCCTGCGAAAGCAAAAACCATTGTCGAGCAGGCTTCGCCCAATGCCATTTCATCCAATGCCGAAAACGTGGCTTTCCAATACCTGTCTTCTCCGCCAAACACCAACCCAATCTGGGTGGACCTGGTGCAAAGTGGCCGGAAAGACTTCATTGCTACCCGCACTATTGTGGATACGATGCTGGCTCTGAACGATCCACGTACCGATGATTACTTCACTGTGGATAATGTGAATGGTTATAGCGGTGGTATTCCCGGCGAAGGCAATGGCTATTCCGAGTATTCTAAACCCGATGAGCGCATTGTGGATCCTGCTTTCGAGTCCCTGTTGTTTGATTATTCCGAAGTGGAATTCCTGCGCGCAGAAGCCGTCGAACGTGGTATGAACGTAGGTGGCACGGCTGCTGAACACTACAACAACGCCATCACCGCTTCCATCGAATACTGGGGTGGCTCGGAGGCCGATGCGACTGCTTATCTGGCTCAACCGGAAGTGGACTACGCTACGGCTGTCGGCGACTGGAAAGCCAAAATTGGTCTGCAAAAATGGCTGGCCCTGTACAACCGTGGCTTTGATGGCTGGACAGAACTCCGCCGTTTGGACAATCCATCGCTGCCGGCTCCTTCCGATCCGAACAGCGGCTTCCCGGTTCGTCTGACTTATCCGGTGCAGGAGCAAACGCTCAATTCCGACAGCTACGCCCGTGGCTCCACTTCTATTGGTGGCGACGTGGTGGAAACCAAGCTGTTCTGGGATAAATTCTAAGCGTTCTATTATTTGATAAACCACAGAGAGGCTGTCTTACCGTTTGCCGGTGAGACGGCCTCTTTTTATTTCTGTCGGTTTTTTGTCAAAACATTTCCGCGAATCCGCCAATTCTCCCGAATTTGGCATCTTCAAATAAAAAGCTCCGCTCATGTCCTCCGATGAACGTATTCGCAAGAACCGTCAGTTTCGCAACCCGATGCTGATACTTGGCATTACTATGACCGTTTTTTACTTTTGTTTCGGGACATATTTGCTGGCCTGGCCCAATGCTTTGCCCAATGTACCGGCTGAGTTTCGCAACATTTTTGCCATTTTGCTGCTCATCTACGGCGGCTACCGTGGCTGGCGGATGTATAAGGACTATTTTTAGGCAGGCAGGCATACTTTTGATCCTGATATAGTTGCCTTGATGCTTTGCCTTCGCCATTTTTCTTCACCACTCCCGAACCCCCTTTCAACTGCGCTATTATGAACAACTTGCATAAAATATTTTTCTTCCTGGGCCTGTTTGCACTGGCTTCCTGCGAGAAAAAGGACAAAACCGGGAAGGTGCTGGATACGCCCACTACCGGTACGCTGCACATTATGGTGGACGAGGGCTACCGGCCCATTGTGGAGACTTCCATAGATGTGTTTGATTCCATTTATCGTCAGGCGCATATTGTGCCCACCTATACTTCCGAAGGTGAAGCGGTGGCGGCCCTGCTGCGCGATTCCGTACAGTTCATCGTCATCACCCGCAAACTGGTGGACGAAGAGCTGGAGCGGTTTAAAAAACGCGGTTTTGAACCAAAAACCACGCCCATTGCCCATGATGCGCTGGCCTTCATCATCCACCCCGGCAATCGCGATACCGTACTGACAACCGATCAACTGCGCGATATTGTCAGTGGCAAAGTGCAGGATTGGAAACAGATAAACCCGCAGTCCAAACTGGGCAAAGTGCTCATGGTTTTTGATAATCCGTCGTCCGGTGCGGTGCGTTATGCCAAAGATTCGATTGGCGGCGTGACCGATCTGCCTGCCAACGCCTCCGCCCTGAATACCAATGCCGAAGTAATCAATTACGTGGCCAACCAACCGAACGCTATTGGCATCATTGGAGCCAACTGGATCTCCGATACGGATGATAAGGGCGTACAGAAATTTCGCCACGAAATACATATTGTGGACGTCGCCAAAGCCACCGGGAAAGAGGGTTTCGGACCTTATCAGGCCTACCTGGCGACGGGCGATTATCCGTTCAAGCGGACGGTATATGCCATCAATGCGCAGGCACGGCAGGGATTGGGATTGGGTTTTGCTTCCTACCTGGCGGGTAGCGATGGCCAGCGGATTGTGTTGAAAGACGGCCTCTTGCCAGCGCAAATTCCGCCCCGTTTGGTCAAGACCAGCCGCCAGTGAGTGGGAATTTTGCTTCCGTGACAAAAGCCGGAAGGTTGTTTTGTGCCGTTTGCAGATTACCTTTTTGTTTATTTAGTTAATTTTCCATTAAAAACCAGTTATTGCGCCTTTTCCCGCCCTTGGTGGTGTGTACTTTTTAATAATTCATCGTCTAACTTACATCTTGCCCGTCCACGGGGAAGCATTTCGCAAGCAGTATTCACATAACTTTTTCTGAACAATGACAACTTTCCTGAAAAAAGCCATCTTCTTCATGGCTATTGTGTACGCCCAGTTTGCGGCTGCCCAAACCCACACCGATGGGCTGGCGGCCATGCAACTGGAGAATTGGGATAAAGCCATCAGTATTTATACTGCCTTGACCAAAGCCAATCCTGCCGACCAAACCGCTTTCCTCACTTTGGGCAGTGCCCACCTGGCCAAAGGAGAGAAGGATAAAGCCAAAGCCGCCTTTGATGCCGCTTTTAATGCTAAACCGGATGGCCCACTGGCCTGGGTAGCCAATGGTCGTAATTTGCTGTTGCTGAACAATATCGTAGAAGCCGACGTGCAGTTCAAAAAAGCCGCTAAAAACGGTAAAAAGGACGCCAACGTGCTGCGCCAGATCGGTGAGTCGTTTCTGTACGCTCCATCCGGCGTGAAGCCCAATTTCGTACGCGCCGAGGAGTTCCTCAAGACCGCTTATGAGGCTAATTCCAAAGACTATACCGCGCTGATGACGCTCGGTTACACCTACAAGGAAATGCCCAATGGTGGCCTTGCTGCGCAGCAGTACGAACTGGCCGAAGCCCTGGAGCCCAAAAATCCCCTGCCCAAATTCATGCTGGCCAAGGTGTATAAGGCAGCTAAACTTGATGCCAAATATCTGGACTATCTGGACCGGACGATTGCCGTTGCGCCTAAATACACGGCTGCTCTGCGCGCTAAAGCCGAGGCCTATTACTATGGCCGGAAATACGACAAAGCTACTGCTGCCTACAAAGACCTGGTGGCCAATGGCGACGAAGTGACCGTGGAAGATGAAATGCAGCTGGCCAATTCGCTGTTCATTACCAAAGACTATCCGGCCAGTATTACGCTGGTGGAGAAGATCATCCAGAAGGACGGCTCAAAGAATTACCTGCGCCGCCTGTTGGGTTACAGCTACTACGAGACCGGCGACTACCCGAAAGGTATGGACATCATGACCGATTATTTTGCCAAAGTGACCCCCGATAAAGTGTTGTCCACCGACTATCTGTACCTCGGACGTTTGCAGGTGAAGAGTAAAGGCGATACCCTGGGTGCCATCGAGAATTTCAAAAAGGCTATGGGTATGGACTCCTCGGCCTGGACGCTCTACAAAGAAATCGGTGAGCTGTACTACTCGAAGAAAGACAACTGCAACGCTGCCACGTCTTACCAGATGTACCTGGATTCGGTGCCCAAGCCGGAACCAACCGATCTTTACAAATTGGGTCTTGCGCAGTACTACTGTAAGGAAGATACTACGCTTATGCGCTACCAGAAAGCCGAAGCGACTTTCCTGCGCATCACGCAACTGGTGCCTACCGCCGGTATTGGCTGGTTGTGGTCGGCCAAGGCCGCTACCAAACTGGAACCGGACGTACAGGCCAACCCAGAAATGGCGGCGCAGTTTGGTCGTGCCAAACCTTATTTTGAGAAATACATCGGTATTGCTTCCGTGGATAAAGAGAAGAACAAGAAGGATTTGATCTCCGCGCAAGAGTATCTCACCTACTACTTTTTCCTGCACGGCAATGCGGATAGTACGCTTATCAACGCCACCAAACTGCTCGAACTGGACCCGGCCAACCAGACCGGCACGGAGCTGAGGGATGCCGCCAAAAGCGGTACGATGGTGCCCCTCGCGCCAGGCACGCCTGGTACGCCGGGAACCCCGGGTACGCCTACACCACCGGTTACGCCGCCAACCAACGGTGGTGGTAAAGGCAAGTAAACCGTTTCCGTCAATAAAGACTTGATAAATGAACGCCCGCCCGACTTTTAAAGTTGGGCGGGCGTTTTATTTTAAAGTAATTCGCTGAAATCAGCTCAGACTAAATGCTGCATAACGTATTGGTTTCCATTGCCCATTTGCCTTTTGCAATTTTATTTTTTTACTTAGGCATAATAAATGCTGTTACGTATATTTCGCCCAAAACTAGTTCTATGCGCCTGTTGCCAACCATTCTTTGCTGCCTGTCGCTGTGTATGCCTGCCCGTAGCCGGGAGCAACTGGCGATGTTCGATTTTTCCGTTTTTGACCAGCGGGACCTCGAAATTTTTGCTGAAAAGCAAAAAATCGCCACCTCTATGCCCAATAGATCCACGCAGGCCCTGCAGGTGGCCAAGTCCTGCCTGGGTTTGCCTTATGTGCATGGTACGCTGGAAACTGACGGCCCCGAACAATTGGTGGTCAACCTCCGCCAACTGGACTGCTGGACTTTTATTGAGAACAGTGTGGCTTTTGCGCTCAATGGACAAGGAGATTTCGACGCCTATCAGCAGCATTTGCAGCAATTGCGCTACTGGGGCGGCACAGTGAACGGTTACGGCTCGCGCATCCACTATTTTTCCGGATGGATACTGCAAGGCCAGGGACTCGGTTATCTCCATGATGTGACCGCCGACCTGGGTGGCCTGCCTTACCGTAAGAAAATTGGCTACATCAGTGCCCGCCCGCAGAAGTACCCGCACGTACAGGACCCGGCTACGCACCGCGCGCTGGTGGCCGCCGAAACGCGGATTAATCATCATGCCTGGCACTACATCCCCAAGTCAAAAATAGCCCAGATTGAAAGTCAGCTCCGGGAAGGCGATCTTATTCTGCTCACCTCCGCCAAGCCCGATCTGGACATCGCGCACCAGGGTTTTGCGGTGCGAAAAAATGGCCATATTCATTTGTTACACGCCTCTTCCCTGTCTAAAAGGGTGGTCATCTCTGCCGAACCACTGGCGCAGTACATGGCCAAACAGCGCGGGCAGTCGGGCATTATGGTGGTGCGGGTGAATCCGTGAGATAGCCAGTGCCTTAGTGTTGCACGATCACTTTTCCACTTTTTACCGCCTGCCTGGCATGGCACAACTGCCAGATATACACCCCTTTGGGCAACTGCTTTACTGCCATTTCCTCTACGCCATTGGTAGTAGGAAGCGGCTGCTTTACTACCAGACGGCCATCCAGATCAAACATCCTGAACTCTCCATCATCGCCGTCAGGATGCGCCAGCCACAAGCGGGCATTGGCCGGGTTGGGCCTCTAATTTCCCCGCCCCAATTCCCGCAGATCGCCCTACCTTTCGTCCCCATCGAAATCTTTACCTATCCATGAAAAAAATCCTCTTCTTTTTAATCCTGCAAGGCCTCGCCGCAGGCGTGACTGCCCAAACCACCTACCTCCACTGCGGGCGGCTGCTCACTATGCAGAACGATAAAATGCAAACGGCGGTCACCATAGTCGTGGAAGGTGACAAGATCGTGCGGGTGGAGCCGGGTTATACCGTGCCGCCGACAGGAGCGGAAGAAATTGACCTGAAAAACAAAACGGTGTTGCCCGGTCTGATTGATTGTCACGTGCATCTGGAATGGGAGCAAAACCGCCAGTCGTACACCGAGAAATACGTACTCAATGAAGCCGACGTGGCTTTTCGCTCGGCGGTATATGCGCAAAGGACACTACTGGCGGGCTTCACGACCGTGCGCGATCTGGGTGGTCAGGGGGTGAATATTTCGCTGCGCAATGCCATCAATAGTGGCCTGACCATCGGCCCGCGCATCCTGACGGCAGGCCGGGCCCTCAGCATTACTGGCGGACATGGCGATAATACCACGGGGGCAAAATGGGACCTTTTTGATCCACCCGGTCCGGAAATGGGCATCGCCGATGGGCCGGATGAGTGCCGGGCTGCCGTGCGCAACCAAGTGAAACGCGGCGCGGATTGCATCAAAGTCTGCGCTACCGGCGGGGTGCTCAGTCTGGCCCGCGATGGGCGTCTGCCGCACTATGCGCAGGATGAACTGGAGGTGATCGTCCGTACGGCGCGTGATCTGGGGCTGCAAGTGGCCGCGCACGCACATGGCGACGAGGGGATGCGCCGGGCGGTATTGGCGGGCGTGGTGAGCATCGAGCACGGCACATTTATGAGCGATAGCACAATGGATTTGATGAAGCAACACGGCACCTGGTATGTGCCGACGCTCACAGCGGGCTGGGCGGTCTCCGATAGTGCGCGATTGGCGAAGGGGTTTTTCCCGGAGGTGGTGCGCGGCAAGGCGCTGGATATTGGGCCAACGATGCAGGTTACTTTGCGTAAAGCGTACCAGAAGGGTGTGAGAATCGCTTTCGGGACGGATGCGGGCGTGTATCCGCACGGACGCAACGGTCTGGAATTTGGTCGCATGGCCGATTCAGGGATGACGACGATGGATATTCTGCGCTCGGCGACGCTGGATGCGGCCACGATGCTGCGTTTGATGGAGACGATTGGCAGTCTGGTACCCGGTAAGTTTGCCGACATTATTGCCGTGGAAGGTAATCCGCTGGATAATATCCGGGCGATGGAAAAGGTGGTCTTTGTGATGAAAGGGGGACGGGTGTTTAAGGAGTAAATGTGGTCAATAAGAAAATAATGTGGTCAATGGGAGGAATGTGGTCAATGAGAGAAATGTGCCAATGTCCTGCTTTCCTCCCATTGACCACATTTTAATTATTGGCCACATTCAACCCCATTGACCACATTTTTACTTTTGCTTTTCCGCCGGATCTATCAAAGCCAGGATCACCCGGCGGTTCCATTTGCGGTTTTCGGGCAGGTCATTGTTTTTTTCATCTTTATTGGGCAGTTCGGCTTCGGCTTCGCCATACACTTTGATGGTAATACGGTCGGTACGAATACCGTGATTGATCATATAATTACGCGCTGCACGGGCCCGGTTGGTGGCTAACTCGAGATTGGCCTCCGGCGAGCCGACCCCATCGGTCTGACCAATAATTTTTAAAGAGAACTTGGGGTTGGCCTTGAGTGCCTTCACCATCAGGCTGACTTCGTTTTCCGCTTCGGCGGAGAGGGTGGCACTGCCAAAATCAAAATAAATATAGCGCACCTTACCTTCCTGTGCAGCATCCTGCACGAAAATCGGGCGGTTCGGGCGATTGTAAGGGCAGGTGGCTCCGGTGAGTGCCCGCTGCTCTTCCAGATCAATGATGAACGCGTTGGCAAATCCTTTGGCCAGGACTTGCTCCAGCACGGTTTCTGCCTGCTCCCGGGTGAAATAAACGCCGGCAAAATAGCGGAACAGGCCCATTTGGTCGATGCTGACCATCACCCGGTCCAGGCCACGTTCTTTAAAATAGGAGGGCGGCATAGAATCGGCGTAGGCGGCCACCTGTACCCGAAAATCCTGCGCATGAGCTGCCGAGGCGAACGACAATATGGCCAGGCAAGTGGCGATGAATACCTTACAAGACATCATGGAGGGAGTTTTATTTATCTGTAAAACCCGGATAGCACGGGCAATACCAGCGGTTCAGACCAGAGTAGCCGTATTGACCCAGTAGATACCAATGTTGCGGGCCACCTCCAGTAAATCCTCAAAAGAAGTCGGCTTGGTGATAAATGAACTGGCACCCATACGATAGGCCTGGCGGACATCTTCCGGCGACTTGGAGGTGGTGAAAATAATGATTGGAATATGCTTCAGGGCCGGGGCTTTTTTTATTTCGTCCAGTACCTGGCGGCCATCTTTCTTGGGCATATTCAGGTCAAGCATAATCAGACTGGGCAGCACTTCTTTATGATCGGCAAATTTGCCCCGGCCATACAAAAAATCAAATACTTCATCCCCATCTTCCACAAAGGAAATATCGCATTTCACGGAACTCTCTTCAAACGCAGCCTTCGTCAGATAGCGGTCATCAGCGTCGTCATCCGCCATCAATATCAACACATTACGTGCTTTAACAGGTTTCATAATGAGTTAGGTCGTGCGTTCAGGCCGATAAAGGTAATAAAATGTAAAAGGTGGTGCCTACAGATATTTGGCTTTCTACATGCAAATATCCGTGATGGTTTGCCAGCACTTTGCGGCAGATAGCCAATCCAATGCCAGTACCGGGATATTCGTGCGCGTGATGCAAGCGTTGGAAAAGTTGAAATATTTTACCCCGATAAGCAATGTCGAAACCAATTCCGTTGTCCGAAAACTCGATTCCGCAAAATTTTTTCCAGGTATCTTCTTTCAAAACAGTGGGCGTATTTGCGCCCATGGTGACAAAAGTACGAATTTTAACCACCGGCCTACTATTTTGATCGACAAATTTGAGGCTGTTGGTGAGCAGCTGCTCCAGCAAAGTATGCAGTTGCCCGGTACTGCCAAATATTTCCAGCGTGGTATCCCCTTCTATGGTTACTTCAGCCTGCGCTTCATTTATGCTGTCCGCCTGTTTTTCTATAAAAGTATGCAACAGGGCAGATACGTTTATGGGCTGGAACTCCTCAGGGTCTGGTTGTCCGATATGCAAATAGACCAACAGGTCATCTATCAATTGTTGCATACGGGCAGCGGCACTATTGATGCGGGTCACCAGAAAACGGGCATCTTCAGCCAAAGAGGACTCGTATTTGGTGGTCAGGCGGTCGCTGAAAGTCTGTATTTTGCGCAAGGGTTCCTGGAAATGATGCGAAGCCACATAGACGAAATTTTCCAGCTCCTCGTTTGATTTTTTTAAATTTTGCACCGCTTCTTCCAATTCCCTTTCATAATGCCAGCGTTTGCGCAACGTCTGAATAACGGCGAAGAAAGTAGCCGAAAACAACAGCACTGCCAGCGAAGAGACCAATCCCAGCCAGAACGGCGTCAGTGCAGAGAGCTCATTTTCTATCTTTTCACGTTCCACCAATAAGCGATGCTCTTCCTGCTGAATACCCTCCGTATAGAGCAGAATACTATCCATTATCGTTTTTCCTTCCGAAAGTGTCTGGTAGAGTGTATCCCGATCCAGGGAATTTATAGAAATACTGATCAGGCGGCTCATTACCTCCATCCGCTGATTGGATAATACCTGTATCCTGCGGATAGGTTCCCGCTGCCGGCTATTATCCCTGGTCAAAGAATCCAGCTGCCGGGTAGCAGGACCTAGTTTTTTAATACAAGTAAAATAGGGGTCCAGGTAATCATAATTGCGGGTCAGTAAGTAACCCCGCATACCGCTCTCAGCATCCTTCAGCAGCAAAATGGTCTCTTCTGTCTTCAAGAGTACGATGGTCGTATGATTCACCAACCTTCCATAGCCTTGTGCCTGCTGCAAATTGTGGAATGCCGCTAGCCCTACTGCAAACAACACTATCACCGTACCGGCCAGTACCCAATATAAATATTTCAGCGTCTCTTTGCGCATGTAGTTTCTGATGAATGCAATAGGTAGTGAGTGCCCTGCAAAAGTACGATGCGCATTTATTTCCAGCAATTGCCCAATTTGGGGAAATATGGTTCGCCATTGGTCAGTTTACGGGTGGCATTGTTTTTTATTCGGGTAATACATTCCACACTTCGGCAATCAGAAGCACATGATAAGACAAAGTCAGCAACAAGGTCAGAAGCAACTCTTAAAATTATCCCCTCAACAAATACAACTGTTGAACTTTCTCCAGCTCAATACTTTGGAGCTGGAGCAAAAGATCAAAGACGAGCTGGAAGAAAATCCCGCGCTGGAGGCCGAGCTGCCTGCTGCGGATAGTGATCCGACACTCCCGGAAGGGGAGGCTGCCGGCCCGGACGGGGAGTCTGAAAGCGACAATGATACAGAAGAATATGATCGTTTTGATCTGTTGGAGCAATATCACCAGGATGACGATCTGCCCGAATACAAAACGGCCAGTGACCTGCGCAACAACGATGAGACACCATTTAGTCCCACTTTGGTGCAGGGAGCCGACTTCCGCGAACATCTGAAAGAACAATTGGTGATGATGCCGCTCAATGATCGTGAGCGGCTGCTGGCCAGCTACCTCGTAGATAGCCTGGACGACGATGGTTACCTGCGGCTCGAACTGGACGATGTGGCCGATAATCTCTCCTTTGCGCACGGTATTTTTATCGAAACCGTCGAACTGGAGGCGGCACTGGAAATCGTTCAGGATCTGGAGCCGGTGGGGGTAGGTGCCCGCGATTTGCGCGAGTGCCTTTTACTGCAACTGGAAGCCAAGCAGCATAGTGTGGCCTGTATTGATCTGGCCCATACGATTGTTAAAAAACATCTGAATGATCTGGCTAACCGCAACTACGACAAACTCATCAATGTACTGGGGGTAAGTACCGAGGAAATGAAATGCGCTACCGCGCTGATCGCCCGGCTCAACCCGCGCCCCGTAGGCAGCAACACCGCTGAACTCGTTAAAAATCAGAATATTATCCCGGAATTCATTGTTGAAAAACTGGACGACGGTCAGATGCAGGTTTTTTTGGCCAACGGCAACAGTGCCAGCCTGCGCATCAGTGGCGATATGGTGGAAATGCTGGAATCTATGCAACGCGACAAATCGGCCAAGCGTGATAAAGCAGCCCTGCAGTACCTGCGTTCCAAGGTGGATTCTGCGATCTGGTTTGTGGAGATGGTGCGTCAGCGTGAACAATCCATGCTCAAATCCATGCAGGCCATCGTGACCCTGCAACGCGATTACTTCCGTACAGGCGATGAAAAGAACCTCCGCCCGATGATCCTGAAAGACGTGGCAGAGCAAACTGGTCTGGATATTTCGACCATTTCGCGCGTCACCAGTATGAAATATGCACTCGCACCTTTTGGCATCGTTCACCTCAAAGAGCTCTTCAATGGTGGCTTGGCCAAAACCGACGGCGAAATGGTCACCAACAAAGAAATCAGCGATATTATCAGCGAACTTATTGGATTGGAAGACAAGCATAACCCGATTACCGATCAGGAAATGGCTGACAAACTACTGGAAAAAGGCTATCATGTAGCGCGCCGTACGGTGGCCAAATACCGCGATGCCATGAATATACCCGTGGCTAAAATGCGTAAGGCACTATGATTTTTTGAGTATTTGAAGATTTGAGTATGTGACCAAGGCACCTGATAATCACTTATTTGATCAAATCCTCAAATCCTCCACCCCTCAACAAACCTCCCAACATCTTTCAAACTTTTATCCAACTGCGGATTCCTGACCATTACTATGGAAAAGATACTTATAATTGACGATGATCTCGATATCTGTACCCTGCTCAACCGTTTTCTTTCCCGCAAGGGCTATACGGTAGTCACAGCCAATAGCGGCCATGGGGGCATCAGCCTGGCCGACACGGAGAGACCCGACCTTATTCTGACCGATTTTCGCCTGGGCGATATGGAAGGAAGTGAGGTGCTGCAACAACTTCGGGAAAAATTGCCCCACACCCCTGTGCTGGTCATGACCGGCTACTCGGACATTCGCATGGCCGTCAACGTCATGAAACAGGGTGCTTTTGATTATATTTCCAAGCCCATCGTGCCGGATGAAATACTGCTCAGCATCCAGCGGGCTTTGGCGGCTCCTATGTCTGCGGTCACCGTCACGTTGTCTGAGGAAAGCCATCAGCCCGGCAAAGTCAAAAACAATTCTTTTCCCTCCAACCAGCCAAGCGGCTATGTGGTAGGCGATAGCCTGCAGGCGCAGGCCCTGTATAAACAAATAGACTTGGTGGCCCCTACCAATTACAGTGTCATTATTTATGGCGAAAGTGGGGCCGGTAAAGAGTCCATTGCCCGCATGATCCACGACCGCAGCCCACGCCACAACCAGCCTTTCGTGGCTATGGACTGTGGGGCCATTTCCAAGGATTTGGCGAATAGCGAATTGTTTGGACACGAAAAAGGGGCATTTACGGGGGCTTTAAATGTGAAGATCGGCCATTTTGAATTGGCAAATGGCGGCACTCTGTTTCTGGATGAGGTCACCAACCTGCCTTATGATGTGCAGGTAGCCCTGTTGCGCGTTGTGCAGGAACGTCGGCTGAAGCGCATCGGCAGTGCCAAAGAAATCCCCCTCGATGTACGCATTTTGGTGGCCAGCAACGAACGCCTGTGGCAGGCCTGCCGCAAGGGAAAATTTCGCGAAGACCTCTATCATCGCTTCAACGAATTTACCCTGGAGTTGCCCCCGCTCCGCGAACGCCGCGACGATATTATGCTTTTTGCCACCCGCTTTTTGCAGGATACGGCCCGCGATCTGGGGAAGCAAATTCAGGGCTTCTCCGATGACGTGGTGCAGATTTTTATGCAATATCCCTGGTACGGAAATGTACGCGAATTGAAAAACGTGATCAAGCGGGCTACACTGCTCACTGATGGCGCATGGGTAGAAGCGAAGTCATTGCCTTTTGAAATTGCCTATTATTCCCGGCTGGAAATAGACGACACCCAGGAACAGAAGTATGAGCATCACCATCCGAATCCGGTAACCATTGCTCCTGCTGCTACTTCCAGTGTGACTTCTACGGCTCCATCCGTAACCACACCCGCACCACCACCCGCAGCAGCGGCAGCAGGCACGGTCAGCCGGGTACCCATACCAGAGAAAACCGACCTGAAAGCAGTCGCCAGCAGTGCAGAATACGATATGATTATGCAAGTGTTGCAAGAGGCGCGCTTTAACAAAAGCAAAGCTGCGCAGATGCTGGGAATAGATCGCAAGACCCTGTATAATAAGTTAAAAAATTATAATATTGAATAATAGTGGTGATTATTCCCGAAATAATAATATTGTTTTAATCCGGTTCCAAACTACCAGTGATCGTTGGCAATGGAAGATAAAAAACTACACGTTTTTAATTGGGCTCCGGTTGGCCTTCTGATGTTTGAGTCCAGTAACCCAGCTTCGGAAGTGCCATCCGACTGGATATGTCAGGTAGCTAATGACAGTGCCTGTAATTTACTGGGCCGCATACCGCTGAATGGCCTGACTCTGGCCGGGCTTTTTCCGGAGCCCGTGGCCAGTAGCTTGGCCAATGCAGTGACCACCAACCCGGTGAATGATGCAGTAGATTTCTTTGTCAGTAGTGCCGGTAAGTGGTTGTTATCTAGTGGTACCCGTACGGAAGGCTCCCTGACGGTTGCCCTGACCGATATTACCCGTCAGAAAGAAGCCTCTTTTGCCGACCACCGGATGAAACGCCTTTATCAGTCGCTCACCGCCAGCCTGTCCGATCACGAAATCATTATTTTTGATAAAAACTTTAATATTGTTCTCAATGAAGGTCAGCCGCGTTTCGTGCGGCTCCATGCGGAGGGAGAATTGAACGGGCGCAATCTGCCGTCTCTATTTGAAAAAAATGAATTTTCGTTTTTAGGTGATTATGTAGCAAAGATATTTGGCGGTGCGGGCGACGAGGTGGAACAGGAAGTGAACGGAAAATTTTATAAAGCCAGGGTATATGCCGATGCCCACGATGACGAAGGCCAGGAAAATGTGGTCGGCGTACTGCTGCTCAAAGACGTCACCGAACTCAACCAAAAACAGCGTGAAATAGAACTGCGGATGCAGCAACTGGACCGGTCCAATAAGGAACTGGAGAGTTTTGCCTACGTGGCTTCCCATGATTTGCAGGAGCCGCTCCGCAAAATCAAGTCTTTCGGTGAGCGGCTGATGATGAAATATAAGTCGCTGCTGGGCGATGAGGGGCAGATGTATATTACCAGAATGAGCGAGGCGGTGAAGCGTATGGAACGCCTGCTGGACGATCTGCTGCTTTTCTCCCGTACGACACGCCGGGAAGAGCACTTCGAACCCACCGATCTGCACCAGACGATGATGGATGTATTGCACGATCTGGATACGGAACGGGTGCAGGCGCAGATCACGGTGCCGGATAACCTGCCGGTCATAGATGCCTCGCCCAGCCAGATGCAGCAATTGTTTCAAAATATTCTGAACAACGCTCTCAAGTTTGCCAAGGCTGATCAGTCTCCCATCATCCAGATCACCTGCCAACACGTCACCGGAGCCAGTCTGCCCCAGTATGCACTCATGCCGGACCGGCCCTACTGCGTAATTGAATTTAAAGACGATGGTATTGGTTTTGACCAGGAAAATGCCGAGCGCGTCTTTGTTATTTTCCAACGCCTGCACGGACGGTCGGAATATACCGGTTCCGGTATCGGGCTGGCCATTTGTAAAAAAATAGTAGATAACTATGGCGGCATTATTACTGCCAAAAGTGAGATGGGCACTGGTTCTATCTTCACCGTAATACTACCGTTTAAACAGTAATTGGCGCATGCACAACCTCTGAAAGATGCAAAATGGCATTAGTTACCTAAGACAAAACACTATGAAAACACTTTCTGTGTTACTAGTAGATGATGATGAAGATGATTACTTTCTTACCAAAGCTTGTCTTAATGACATAAAGGACCAAAAATTTGAAGTCACTTGGGCGAGCAGCTACAACCAGGCGTTGCAGCATCTTTCCGAGCAGCACTTCGATATTTGTTTCTTCGATTATTTACTGGGGGCCAGTACCGGCCTCGATCTGCTGCGCATCGCTCAGGATTTGCGAGTACGTACGCCCATTATCCTGCTGACCGGGCGGGGTGATTCTACGGTGGCGATGAAAGCCCTGGCTTTGGGCGGCACCGATTATCTGGTGAAAGGCGATCTGGAACCGGAGAAACTTAGTCGCAGCATCCGTTACGCCATCGAGCACACCGCGACCCTGAAACAACTCAAGGAAAATGAGGAAAAATACCGGGGACTTTTTGAAGGGTCGGTGGATGCTATTTGTCTGCTTAATGCCCGGGGCGAGTTCACCGACGTCAATGACGCGGCCACCCGGCTGCTGGGCTACTCCAAAGCGGAATTTTTGACCAAAAACATTACGGAACTTTTTGAAGAGGAAAAACAGAAAGAACTGTTTACCAATAAGATAGTCGCCGGTGAAAATGTCCATGATTTTGAAATAGAGCTCCTGGCCGCCGATGGCGAAAGCCGCTATTGTATTATTGCCTGCACCCGGCACCGGCTGCCGGGTGACCTGGAAACGGTATTTTATCAGGCCATTTTGCACGACGTTACCCGCCGCAAGAAGGCCGAACAGGACCTTATTATTGCCGACAAACTCGCCTCTACCGGCCGCTTTCTGCGTATGCTGGGCCACGAAATCCGCAATCCACTGACCAATATTGACCTGGCTATCAACCAGATAGTAGGCGATAACTATAATGAAGAACTGAATGACTGTATTGAGATCATTCAGCGCAACAGCAAGCGCATCGGTCAATTGCTTACGGACTTACTGCAGGTGGCTAATCCCGGCCAGCTGCATGCCCGACCTTACGATCCGGCTGTATTGCTGGACGAAACGCTGTCGCTGGCGGCTGACCGGATTGCTTTAAAAAACATCCGGGTCGAGAAAGACTATGCTCCCAATTTGTCACCTATACGGGTGGACCCTGAAAAAATGAAAATTGCGCTGCTTAATATTATTATTAATGCAGTAGAAATTATGGAAGTCAATAAAGGCATCCTGCAGGTAAGTATTCGCCCGACAGCCGACGGGTGTCGCATTGCCATCTGCGACAATGGGCCCGGTATATCGCCGGATCATCTCAAAAAACTGTTCGATCCTTATTTTTCACGCAAACCCAATGGTATGGGCCTGGGTCTGGCCAGTACGCTGAACATTATCCAGCTGCATGGCGGACGGGTCGAGGTAGATTCCGAATTAGGAGATGGTGCCGAGTTTGCTGTTTCGCTGCTCGCCTGAGTGCGATGCTATGAGTATGTATAATATAAGCAGGTAAATAATGCACACTCTTGCCCACAATGTAGAAAAAATACCAGATTTTAAAATGCGGGTTACGCTCTGACAGAGCGGCCCGCATTTTTTTGTTATCAGTAAAAACAAACACTCACTTTTAAAAGTATTCAGACCATGGAAAAGAAAGGTCAAAAAGAGGAAAAACGCCCTGCTGGCACAGGCACCTCCACTACCTCGAAGAAGGCAGCCACGGATACTAAAAGCACCACTGGTACTGGCTCTAAAACCAGTGGTAAGAAAGACGACGAAAAAAGCGCGTCCCGTACCAGCAGCACCGGCACCAAAGATTCCGGTAAATCCAAGTAAAACCCTGGAAGTTCCAGAAACCAGGAAGCGCGGAGAGTATAAATTCTCCGCGCTTCTTTCTCCCTACCACTTATCATCAAAAATTGAACGCCATGGAAAATTACAATCAGTCTTCACAAAGAGGCGAAAACCGTCAGTCCGGTACGACCCCCAATCAGTTCGGCAACCAGAACCAACAGCAGAACGAGCGCGGCCATCAGGACAATCTGCAATCCGACAGCATGGATGAAGATATGAACACCCGCAATGCAGCGGGTTCCGGCGGCTATAGCAATTCGCAACAGCCTGGCAATGAGCCTGCTGAACACTCCAGCCAGCGTCCTGCCCAATATAACGTCAATGATGAGGACGATCAGGAAGATTCCTTCGACGATGATGATCTGGACGTCAGTGCGATGGATGACATGGATGACGAAGATGACGATCAACTTGATTCTTCCGGCCAGCGTCAGCAAAATTATTCCAACCGGGATAATAATTCGCAGAGCACATTTTAGGCTATAAAACATATCTGACATCTGGAAAAGGACAACCGTTTATGGTTTGTCCTTTCCCAGGTTTGTAGAGTAATCTGTTTTCTAAGAATAATTTATTTTTCACAGACCAAAACTTTTTTCTGCCATGAGCGATATACTAAATCTGAGTCAGCAAGATGCGATCAGCAAACTACAGAAACTAACGAAAGATTCCCCGATCACTATGCTCTGCACCAATCTGGGACAAATTCCTTTTTCTACTTGTCCTATGTCCACCCAAACGGTGGATGATGCGGGCACTATCTGGTTTTTTACCGGCAACGACAGTCAGCACACCCGGGAAATACAGGCGGACAATCGGGTGCAACTCTTATACTCCAATAATAATGATTACGCCTACCTGACTATATCGGGCACCGCAGAAGTACTGCACGATCAGGCTAAAATAGCAGAATTATGGACGCCCGCAGCCAAAGTCTGGTTTCAGGGCGGTCAGGATGATCCTCAGTTACGGTTGATTAAAGTAACTCCGCAGGAAGGGTTCTATTGGGATACCAAACATGGCAAAATGGTTTCTTTCCTGAAAATGATCGCCTCGGTAGCTACGGGAAAAACAATGGATGATGGTGTGCAAGGCCGCCTGACCGTGCAAAGTTGACCCGGCTAAAGGATAAAAATATCGTCCACCAATGGCTTGATTATTAAGATAGCCAGGGTTTTAATCCAGCACCGCCACAATATGGCCTGTCCCAGTATCGAAGTAGTATTTACTTACCTTTAAAACATTAACTCTCCACGATACATGGAAGATAATAAGGCCATCATTTCCCGGCTCCAGCAAGCTGACCCCAAAGCCATTAGTGATCTGTATGAAGCATACGGATCAGCCCTTTTTAGTATTGCGCTGCGTATTGTAGGCTCTCAGCAATTAGCGGAACAGGTGCTGCAGGATACTTTTATCAAAGTATGGCGTAACAGTAGCAGTTACGATGCTTCCAAAGGCCGTCTCTTTACATGGTTGCTTAATATTGCCCGGAATACGGCTATTGATGCGACCCGTACTGCATACTACCAGCAATACAGCCGTACGGAAGATATTACTACGAGCACTTATAAACTCTACACAGAGCCAATGCTGATAGATACGCTGGATATTCATCAGGTAGCAGCGCGGCTGGAAGATAAATATCATTGCCTTATTGATCTGGTCTATTTTCAGGGTTATGGCCAACAGGAAGCAGCCGATATAGTCGGCATACCATTGGGTACGCTGAAAACCCGCTTGCGGCAGGCCATTTCGCTGATGCGCCGCACGTTCAATGAGCCACGGCCAGCCAGCATGGTGTAGGTGCCAACAGGCTGAAAATACTGCTGCCTGCAATGTTCGCAGGATGCACACAACCCCTGTTCCCGACCGCTTTTTGGGGCGTTCTTTCCCCATGTTTATAGTGAGCAAATCGGGCTGGGTAGAGCAGAAGGAAGTCTAAAACCTGGACGATTCCATAAAAACATCCTGAAAAACCGGCCGGAACCGCACAAAAATTCCTTACAAAATGTCGCAGATGGTAATGGCTTGGTTTTTTAATAAAAACAGTGAATCAAAAATCATCATAAAAAAAACAAACGCTATGCAAAACAATGAAGAATTGGTAGATACCCTCAATGAACTGGTCCGTATCAACTACGACCGGGTGTTTGGGTACGAACGGGCTATTGAAGATGTGGAAGATGTAGATGTGGATCTCAAGACGGTTTTTAGTAAGTATGCCGATCAAAGCCGCAAATATGTGAGCAGTCTGCAACAAACTATTACCTCATTAGGTGGGGAAGCAGTAACGGATTCTACCATGCGTGGTAAACTTTTCCGTGTCTGGATGGATTTCAAGGCTACCCTGACCGGCAAAGGTCGTCAGTCTATTCTGGATTCCTGCGAATTCGGCGAAGATGCCGCCCAACGCGCTTATGAAGAAGCATTGGGAACCGATGCCCATCTGCCAGATAACATTCGTCAGCTCATAGCCGAACAGCAATCAGAGCTGAAATCGGCGCACGATAGCATCCGGGATGCTGCCAGAATGCATGAAAAAATTGGCTAAACAATGGTTTGCCTGATGCAAAAGTAATGGTGCCGGAACGACAAACTTGTTCCGGCACTTTTTCATTCGATCAATCTTTGAATTATGAATCAGTACTACGTAAACGAAGCTCCACAAGCCACTCCCCGCAATCGGCTGAATATTCTTCGCGTGGCCAATGTGTTGTTTTTTATACTGACGATCGGATTCAATTTTTTGGCTCAAACCATGCCCCTCAACCGGAAAACCACGGGCGAGCTCTCTGACCAATATCCCAATCTGTTTACTCCTGCGCCCATCACGTTTGCTATTTGGAGCGTCATTTACTTGGCACTGCTGGCATTTATCGGCTGGCAGCTGTGGCCCATTCGCAATACGTTGCGGGCAGAGCAGCGCAACAGTGCGGTCAGTGCGCTCGGCTGGAACTTCGTCTGGCTATGCCTGCTGAACATGGGCTGGCTGTTCTGCTGGCACTATGAACTGGTGACGGCCAGTGTGGTGGTTATGCTGGTCATGCTGATTTTATTGATCCGTATGAACATCCTGATATTCCGGCGGTTAACCCATACCGCGGATAACCGGAATTTTCTTCAAATCCCGTTTGGACTATATTTAGGATGGATATCAGTGGCTACGGTAGCCAATATCACGGCTTGGCTGGTGGGCAGAAATTGGGATGGGTTTGGCCTCTCCGAGAAAACCTGGACGGTTAGCATGATCGCTGTGGCCACCCTGATTGCCATACTGGCAGTGTATAGCTGGCGCAACATTCCCTACGCGGCGGCGGTCATCTGGGCTCTGCTGGGTATTACGATCAAACACCAGGCGATGTTTGGCTCTCCATTCTCCCTGGTTATCCTGACGGCCTACGGTGGTATGTTGCTCTTGCTAATTGTTGCCGGAATGAATGCACGCCGCTGGTGGAATGCAGCACTTGTCAGTGACGTCCATCAGCCTATGCCCACCGTTTATTAAGTTATTTACGCACATGGAAACACCTGCTGTTAAAAGAAATGCTTTTCAATACGCCTGGCACAAAATCGTTGATTTCTTCCACCTGTTCGTCCAGGCTGTGAAAGAATTCAGTGCCGACAACGCCCTGAAATATAGTGCTTCCCTCTCGTATTACACGCTTTTCTCGTTAGCCCCTATGCTCATTATCGTCATTGCGATCAGCAGCAGGTTTTTTGGCCGGGAAGCGGCAGAGGGATATTTATACACGCAGTTTGAAGGATTGCTCGGTACTGTCGGGGCATTGCAATTACAGGAAATGATTCGTAACGCCCATGTATCCGGCGATACGCCTTTGGCCACTATTATTGGGGTGGCCACTTTGATCTTCGGTGCCACCGGCGTATTCCTGGAAATTCAGGATTCTATCAATTCTATCTGGAGCCTGAAGGCCAAACCAAAACGCGGCTGGCTCAAATTTCTGCAAAACCGCTTGCTTTCCTTTTCCCTCATCGTCGGTATTGGTTTCTTATTGCTGGTGTCGCTGGTGCTCAGTGCCATGTTGTCTATCATCTATGACTTTTTGAACCGGCAATTTGGCGAAGCCGCCTGGATGAGCTGGATACTCACCAATATCATCAATGTGGCCACCGTCATGCTCCTCTTTTCGGTCATTTTCAAGGTGTTGCCGGATGCCAAAATAAAATGGCACGACGTATTCATTGGTGCTTTATTCACTGCCGTCCTGTTTCTGATTGGCAAATGGGGGATCAACGTCTATCTCAGCCGTTCTTCTACATTGACCGTATATGGCGCAGCGGGGGCCGTCGTGCTCATCGTATTGTGGGTCTATTATTCAGCCGCTATTCTCTATTTCGGGGCAGAATTTACTAAGGTCTATGCCAATAAGTACGGAAATAAAATTGCGCCTAATCCCTACGCCGTTTTTGTAGAAAAAAGGGAAATTCTCACCCACGATTCGGCAGCCAGCCTGTCTGCAGAAGTCAGGAAAGAAATATAAAGGAATATAATGCAAAACGAAACAATTCTTCAGTTTTTTCATTGGTACGCCCCTGCCGATGGTACTTTATGGAACCAGCTGGCTACCGAAGCGCAACGCCTGAAAGAATCCGGCATTACAATGGTCTGGCTGCCACCAGCCTATAAAGGCAGTGCTGGCGGGCTAAGTGTCGGGTATGATACGTATGACCTGTACGACCTGGGCGAATTTGACCAGAAAGGCTCTGTGCGTACCAAGTACGGTACCAAAGACGAGTACCTGCAGGCCTGTGCAGCCGCTCACGAGGCCGGGCTGGGTATTATAGCCGATATAGTCCTGAATCATAAGGCTGGCGCGGATGAAACAGAAAAATTCTGGGTCCGTAAAGTCAATCCCGACAATCGCCACGAGTACCTGAGCGACTCCTACGAAATAGAAGGGTGTACCAGGTTTACTTTTCCGGGACGGAAAAAAGCCTACTCGGATTTCGAGTGGCACTGGTATCACTTTACCGGCGTGGACTATGCCCACGACCATCAGGATACCGGCATTTTCACTATTCAGCAAGACTATGATCAGGAATGGAACACCTTAGTGGACGATGAACTCGGCAACTATGACTACTTGATGTATTCAGATATTGATTTTCGTAACAATCAGGTCCGCGAAGAACTGAAACGCTGGGGCGAATGGTATATAAAAACGACCGGCGCGGATGGCTTCCGGCTGGATGCGGTCAAGCACATATCACCGGCTTTCTATAATGAATGGCTCGATTACCTGCGTAGCGTAACCGGCAAACCTCTTTTTACCGTCGCGGAGTATTGGAAACAGGACTTGCTGCCCTTGACCCGCTATCTGGATGCCACCCAGGGCCGGATGTCGCTGTTTGATGTGCAGTTGCACTACAAATTTCAGGAGGCATCCAAAGCGGGCGGCTACTTCGATATGCGCACCATTTTCGACGGTACCCTCGTGCAAATAGCCCCCGATAAAGCAGTAACGATAGTGGATAATCATGATACCCAACCTCTGCAATCGCTGGAGTCGCCCGTAGAGCCTTGGTTCAAGCCCCTGGCCTACGCCCTCATATTATTGCGTGAACAGGGCTTACCCTGCATATTTCAACCTGACCTCTACGGGGCTACTTATACGGACAAAGGGGGCGATAATCAGGATTATACCATTGATCTGACTCCTGTGGCCGCCTTACCAGCCTTGCTAAAGGCCCGTCAGCAGCTGGCGTACGGGGAGCAGCATGACTACTTCGAGGACGAGCACGTTATTGGCTGGGTACGTTTGGGGCACGATGAAGTGCCGGGCAGCGGCTGTGCCGTAGTGCTCACCAATGGCGACCAGGGCTCCCGCAGAATGCAACTGGGTGCGCGTCACGCCAACGCCGTATTTGTAGATCATTTAGGCCATCACCCCGACCACATTCAGCTGGACGATCAGGGCGCAGCGGATTTCCCGGTTCAGCCTGGCAGCGTCTCGGTATGGGCAGTAGCACCAACGTGATTTTTGAATTTTTAAGCCTTCATGTATTTAACCAATGAAAGTAGGTCCACACAATCAATAAATTCAATCATTACAAACTAATCATTAACAATGGATTACTATAAGGCAGACACCTACTTTTTGTTTTTACCAAAATTTGCCGTTATGTTACAAAATGATCCTTTACCCTCCGACAAGAAAAAGCCCGTCCTGATTGTCTCCGATGGCGAGGAAGGTAATCTGGTGGAAAAAGTCATTTTGGAGGACGCTTCTACCACCGAAATTCCAGACAATATGAGCCAAACGGATAGGTCGGATAGCACCGCCGCTAATGAAAATGTTCACTGACCAATATGGATTTACGCACTGATACCCCCTATTGGTTGCTCAAAAGCGGATTGGCCTTTGAATATCCTTCTCTGCGGGAAAACCTGAAAACAGACTACGCGATCATTGGCGGAGGCATCACTGGTGCCCTGGTAGCCTGGTATTTGAGTCAGGCTGGCGTGTCGGTAGTGCTGCTCGACCGTCGGCACATTGGCATGGGCAGCACTTGTGCCAGCACGTCCATGTTGCAGTACGAAATTGATACGCCTTTGTATGAGTTGGCAACCATAGTCGGAGAAGAGCAGGCAGCGCGCAGTTACTGGCTATGCGCGGAAGCCATAGACAAAATAGAAAACATCAGTAAACAGCTGTCTTTTCCCAACGATTTTGAAAGAAAGCCAAGCCTGTATTATGCTTCTCGGCGCAGGCATGTAAGACAATTGGAGCAGGAATTAGCCATTCGGCAAAAACACGGCTTCGAGGTGGAGTGGCTGGACAAAGCAGCCCTGCGGGAGATTTTTCCTTTTGCGGCACCGGCGGCCCTGTATTCGCGGCAAGGCGGGCAAGTGGATGCGTATGCACTCACCCACGGCCTCATGCAGGCGGCCATACAGCAAGGCGCGCAAATTTTTGATAAAACGGAAGTCACTCGTATTCGCCACGAGAAAGAGGGTGTCGTGTTGCAAACCCAGTTCGGGCCTACCGTGGAGGCGCGTAAACTGGTGATTGCCAATGGCTACGAATCGCAGCAGTACTTGCGCCATAAAGTGGCCCAGTTGCGCTCTTCGTATGCTTTGGTGAGTGAACCTTATGACGCCGAACTGCTGTGGCATGAAAATGCACTGATTTGGGAGACGGCGCGGCCCTACCTCTACATGCGCACCACCAAAGACCGGCGTGTATTGGTCGGTGGCCGCGACGAGAAATTCAAAAATCCGCTTCTGCGCGATAGCTTGCTGAACAGCAAAACCAAGAGCCTGACCAGTGATTTTGAGGACCTGTTCCCCGATCTCGCGCCGCTGCGGGTGGATTATAGCTGGGCCGGTACATTCGCCGAAACGGCAGATGGCCTGCCCTACATCGGTTCGGTGCCCGAACAGCCACACGCCATTTTCGCCTTGGGTTTTGGCGGCAATGGCATCACCTTCAGCCAGGTGGCTGCCGAGATCATTCGCGATCAGGCTGTGGGCCATGCCAACCGCGATGCCGACCTGTTCTCCTTTGCGCGGAACGGGAAAAAATAGAGAACCAGATTTAAAAGAACAGCCATGAACACTGCGAAACGTAAGTCTGCATTTTTTAAAAGTAAAAAGGCTAAAATACTATTGGCCATTGTAGTCCTGCTGGTGCTATTGCGGCTGGCCCTGCCTTATATTGTGCTGCGCTATGCCAACAAAACCCTGGCTAATATGGAAGGCTATTACGGCCATATTCAGGATATTGATATTGCCCTTTATCGCGGTGCTTATACGATTGATAGTTTTTATCTGAATAAACTGGATGCAAAGACCAACGACCAGACCGAATTCGTGAGCGCCCATACTATAGACCTTTCGCTGGAGTGGCGGGCCCTGTTCAAAGGGCGGCTGGTGGGCGAATTGGAGTTTGATCGCCCGGTAATGATTTTTACGGAAAATAAAGTGGAACTAAAAGACGTGTCGCAGGATACCAGCGATTTTCGCCAGCTGCTCAAGGATTTTATGCCGGTGGACGTCAACCAATGTGTGCTGCGCGATGGCAAACTGGCTTATATAGATCATACCAAAGAACCAAATGTGGACCTGGCCATCCTGAACCTGAATGCGACGGCCAAAAACCTGCGCAATGTCTATGCGACCGGCGAACTATTGCCCGCCACTATTGATGCGAGTGGCAATGTATATAAAGGCGCACTGACGCTGGCGATGAAACTGAATCCGCTGGCCGAAGAGCCGACTTTCGACCTGAACGCCAGCGTAGAAAATACGGACCTGACCGAGCTGAATAATATGTTCCAAGCCTACGGGGGCTTCGATGTAAATAAAGGTACTTTTGGCATGTACACCGAGGTGGCGGCTAAAGATGGCAAATTTGCCGGGTATGTGAAACCGCTGCTCAAAGACCTGGACATTGTCTCCTGGAAAGGACAGGACAAAAAGGATGGTTTTTTTCAGAAAGTCTGGGAGAGCGTCGTCGGCGGGGTAGGGGAACTGTTTGAAAATCAAAAGAAGGATCAGTTTGCCACGAAAGTAAATTTTAGTGGCTCTATGGATAATCCCCGCGTAAATGTATTACAGGCAGTGGTGACCATTCTGCAAAATGCCTTTATCCGCTCGCTGCAGCCTTCCATTGATAACCAGATCAACCTGGCCAAAGTGGACAAGGGCGGCGAAAAGAAAGAGGGATTTTTTAAACAACTGTTTGATTCTGATAAAGATAAGGATAAAGATAAAAAAGAGCAGAAAAAGGGAAATAAGTGACGGCACAGAATTTTTGGGATATAATTGCCAACTGGCAATTATGCTATCAGCCTTCACCAAACTTACTCACCACCTTACTCTCTAACATCATGGATCCGAACACGCAAGAAAGTACGCCCAACATGTCCGATGGCAATATGGGCTATCCACAGCACACGACCCAACAAGAACAAATGAGCCAGCCGGAAAGAATGACGGGCAATCATGTACCGACAGAGATAAACCCGAATGAACCCCAGCCCCGGGAATTTGATGATCAGCAGACACGCCATCAGCGGGAGATAGACCTGCCAGATACTGAACACGAAAGAAAAGAAGAGAAGGGCTACGCTGAAGAGCCCACTGAAGAATACATCCCGGAAATACACGGCAATGAAAAATACCAGAAAAACTATCAGGACGATGAACAACCACCCGTTACGGAGTAGTTGATTGAAATGATCGAAACTATTAGAATTATTGGATAAACAGGGGGTAGCGTTAGCAATATTTGCTTTCGTTACCCTTTTTTATTCATCTGCTTCTCCACACACCTATGACTCTTTCTATCCAAATTATCTGGCTATTTACGTTAGCATTGCCCATTGCCTGCATTGCCTGGACGGTCACGCATGAAGAAGTATTCCGCGAACCACGCGAATACTGTATTAACCATTCCAAAACGGGTAAAACCATTTTTACGCGTAAGTTTTTCTATCTCTTTACCTGCGAATACTGCTTCAGTCACTATGTCACTGTGGTCATGCTCTTTCTGACTGATTACAAGTTATTGATGGACAATTGGGTAGGTTACCTGATCGCCGGCTTTGCGCTGGTCTGGGTAGCCAATGTATATATGAGCCTGTTTGCGCTGATAAAAGTGGACATAAAAAAAGAACGGCTGGAGGCTACTTTGAAAGAAGAACAATTGAATACCAGTAATGATGGAACAGTTAAAATAATAGAGGATATAATATCAAAGTCTTAATGTTTATAAATCCCCAAAAAGGGAAGTGCCACCCCATTTTTGGAGCACTTTTCCGCTTTTTTTTCTATAAGGGATGTATATATTATTGGCACATGGTTTTTATAATCATTAGTGGAATCCGATCATGGATTTCCGGTTATCAAAACACCTGTCTCTAACCACTTAAATAACTTTCGTCATGCTTAGATGGTCTGTCACTTTTCTTATCATCGCCATTGTAGCCGCTATATTCGGCTTTGGCGGTATTGCTGCCGGAGCAGCAGGATTTGCTAAAGTTCTGTTTGTATTAGCCCTTATTGTTTTCGTGATTACGCTGATAGCCGGTCGTGGCCGGGCAAAACTGTAATACATACAGTTACTGATTAAAATTCTTTTTTCCAAGATTATACCGGGAAAGTGTTTTTTATAGTACTCACCTACTTTGGAAAAACACTTTTCCTTTTTTATTTCATCCTAAAAACGGATACATTACCATGAGTACGCAAACCGCATCTACCACCCAAAAGGGCAAATCGCAAAAAGGATTTGCTACCAAACACAAGATTGATTTTAAAAACCTCAAAAAAGGCGATAAAGGCTCCCTGCTCCGTGAGTTCTTTGTGGACGAACTGAAAGATATTTACTGGGCAGAAAAGCACTTGACCAAGGCCCTGCCAAAGATGGCCAAGGCTGCTACCACTTCAGTGCTGCGCAGCGCATTTGAAGAGCATCTGGAAGTCACCAAACAGCAGATCACCCGCCTGGAGCAGGTTTTTGAAATGCTTGGTGAAAAAGCGCAGGCCGTAAAATGCGATGCTATGGAAGGCATTGTCAAAGAAGGCGAAGGCGTGATCGAAGATACGCAGGATGATACGTTCACCCGCGACGTAGGCCTGATCGTGGCTGCTCAAAAAGTAGAACACTACGAAATCACTACGTATGGCAGCCTGGTCCAACTGGCGATTACATTGGGTGAGCAGGAAATAGCCGATCTGCTGGCCATTACTTTGCAGGAAGAAAAAGACACGGATGTACGGCTGACCATAGTCGCCGAAAACGAAATAAACTGGGAAGCCGAAGCCGAAGGCAACGGTAAAGCCAAATAAAACGGACTTGGGCCGTTCTGGGCCCTGCTGATTGGCCATCGCAGATGAACCTGCGATGGCCATTTTTATGGGCCATATCCCCCAATTGTAGCCTCTATACCGGATATTTTGTCATTTTATCTCAATGTGGGGCAAATTTTCTACATGTTAATACTATGTTCTGGTCATACTATCCGGCATGAGATTTTAAGTTTGACCGTAAAACGTACTATCAACTTTCCACCACACAACTCTTAGAACATGATTAAGCAAACTTTGCTGATTGGTTTTCTGGCACTGAATGCCAGCCTTTTTATGATGACTTCCTGCGCTGATACTCCTGCTGAAAGAAAAGCAGAAGCCAAAGAAGATGTACAGGATGCCAAACAGGATTTGAAAGACGCGAATGCCAAGATGCAGGAAACCGCCAATGATGCGGAAGCAAAACTGAAAGTAGAGCGCGACGAAATGACTGCCAATATGCGTCGCACCGGCCAGGAAATAAACGCCAAAATAGACGAGATGGATCGTAAAATGGAAAAAGCCTCCGCTAAGGAAAAGGCCCGCTGGAAAGAGCGCCGCGCCCGCCTGGTGGAAGAGCGCGACCAACTCGATGCCAATATGAAAGAAATGGGCAGCGATATGAAACGCGAGTGGAACGAATTCAAAGGGGATGTAAATCGCACCATGGACAAAATTGCCGACGATATGAAGGCCGATAATTAAGTTTGGTTTAGTGTGCCGCCCCAAATGAGGGGCGGCCTTTTTTTTCTTACCTTTGGGCCGTTTTACCAAACCTTTATTTCTGAACAAAATACGAAATCCTACTTGGTTATGAAGACCAGCACTCTTTTCTTGTTTTTTTTATTGGCCGGTACCATGGTAGCCGTAGCACAGCCTACTGAACGCGGTAATTTTCTGATCGGCACCCGCGTTGGTTTTTCCACCGCCGTCTCCCGCCTCAAGGTAGAAAGCCCCACTTTCAATTACGATGGTGAAGGTGCCCGCACTTCGCAGTTCAATATTGCGCCCAATATCGGCTATTTTATTACGCGTAACTTTGCCTTAGGCATAGGCATGTCTTACTCTTCTTACCGCAGTTCCGACGCTTCATCGACCGCACTTGATTCTACCAGCCGCAGTGACGATAGCTATAGTAGCAATCTGCTTTTTGGGCCTTTTGCCCGTATTTACCTGCCTGTTTCGGAAGACAATGCTTTTATACTAGGAGGTATTGCGGGTTTTGGTAACACGGTGAATCAGGTAAAGGTCAGAGATGTGACTCAGACTATTCGTACCGACCTGACTTCGTTGGGCTTGGCGGGTGGTTTCACAGTTTTTTCGCAAGGGGGTATTTCATTAGAAGCCCTGGTGATTTACAGTTTCGACCGCAGCCGTAATTCATTGAATTTAGATGGCATACAGAGCAAAACGACGACCTGGACCAATGCGCTGAACTTCTCGTTTGGCTTGCAGTATTACTTTGGTGCTACAGGTGGTTATTAAAATTAAGATAAATTTCTATTATTGAAATGAAAGGGCGTTCCAGGACGCCCTTTTTTATTGCCTGTTTCTAACTACGTACTTCGGCTACATTGGTTTAATCTAAAATACAACAAACTGTTGATGGTCAAGCCAATAACTATTAACTAATAACCAACGTGAGTTCGGGGTAAACCCTGGAGGGGTTAAACATGAATAGCCCCGTATGAAATGCGGGGAAATAGTAATATCATAGAAAAACAACCCCAGCGGGGTTGAACATTGCTATGTAGCACCCGCGTTCAACCCCGCCGGGGTTGTCCCGTCTTCCTCTTTTACCCCCAGTTTCACTGGGGGCTATTCATATTCGACCCCTCTGGGGTCATAATGTATTGATAATCA
>JANPIV010000033.1:0-50681 GCA_031425155.1 Saprospirales bacterium
CATGGGTTCCGGTATTTTTTCATTGAAAAAAATACCGGAACCCATGCCACGACTACATCTCGGATTACACCAATGGAAACTACACAATTTAAACCATCTCAACCCTTTTTATGAACATTCTCGTCACCGGCGGTACCGGCTTCATTGGTTCGCATACAGTAGTGGCCCTGGCCGAAGCGGGTTTCCGGCCCGTGCTCGTGGATAATTTTTCTAATTCGCAGGCCAGCGTACTGGATGGTTTAGCCAAAATTTTGGGCGAAAAACCCACTTTCTACGAACAGGATTGTAATGATTACGAGGCGATGTGCCGCATTTTAAAGACCGAACAAATCACTGGCGTCATCCATTTTGCGGCTTCTAAGGCGGTCGGGGAATCTATGGAGCAGCCGCTCAAATATTACTACAATAATCTTGGTTCGCTGACGACTTTGTTGCGTGCCATGAAGGCCGAAGGGGTTCCGAATCTGATTTTTTCTTCCTCCTGTACCGTGTATGGCGAGCCCGAGAAACTCCCCGTCACCGAAGAAACGCCCGTGCAGCCTGCTTCCTCGGTTTATGGTAATACCAAACAAATCGGCGAAGAAATCCTGCGCGACGTAGCCACGGCTGATCCGACATTTCACATCATTTCGTTACGTTATTTCAACCCGATTGGTGCGCATCCATCGGCATATATTGGCGAGTTGCCCATCGGTGTACCGGGCAATCTGGTGCCATTTATTACCCAAACCGCCATTGGGATGCGTCCTTCCCTGACCATCTTTGGCAATGATTACCCGACTTCCGACGGCACTTGCGTACGCGACTATATTCACGTGCTGGATTTGGCGGAAGCCCATGTCGCCGCGCTGAAAAATCTGGCCAATTCGTCAGCACAAACCGATAACTATCAGGTATTTAATGTCGGAACGGGAAATGGTAATAGCGTTCTGGAATTGGTTAAAACCTTCGAGGAAGTGAGCGGTCGGCCCCTGAATTATAAGCTTGGGCCACGCCGACCGGGTGATATTTCGGCGGTGTATGCGGATGCCACGAAAGTAAATGAAGGACTTGGCTGGACGGCCCGCCGCAGTCTGCGGGAGGCACTCGCCGATGCCTGGCGCTGGCAACAAAGTTTGTAACACCAACTTTTCGGTCGGTGCTTCGTTTACCTGACCAATCAAGGTTGGCACTATCTTTCGCCAACTAAAAGTTGGCGTTACTATGAACCGAACCGAACACCTGCAACGACTGCGCACGGAAGTTTTTGACCTCTGCATCATCGGCGGCGGCGCATCGGGAGCAGGCTGCGCCCTGGATGCTGCCCTGCGCGGGCTCAAAGTGGCCCTGGTGGAAAAAACCGATTTCGCGGCAGGCACTTCTTCGCGGAGTACCAAACTCATCCACGGCGGCGTCCGCTACCTGGAACAGGCCTTCAAAAATCTTGATTTTGCCCAACTCCGTCAGGTCCGCCACGGCCTGTCGGAGCGCCATACGGTGCTGACCAATGCGCCGCATCTGGCACACGCATTGCCCCTGCTCACGCCGGTGTTCAGTTGGTGGGAGGGCTTGTATTTGCGCGTTGGACTATGGCTCTATGACTGGTTTGCGGCCCGCAAAGACCAGTTGCCAAAGAGCCGCTGGCTGAGCCGGGCCGAGGCACTGCGCCGGATGCCGGGTCTGTCGCCCAGTATTCACAGTGCCGTATTATATTATGATGGCCAATTGGATGATGCCCGCTACTGCCTCGCCATTGTCCAGAGTGCCGCCGAGGCGGGCGCGGCAGTGGCCAATCACCTCGAAGTCATTGATTTTCAAAAAAATACGCAGGGCCAATTGCAGAGCGTTTCCCTGCGGGACGAGCTGCAAAACGACCAGTTTGAACTGCGCGCCCGCCTGTTTTTAAATTGTACCGGCCCCTTTGCGGATAGCATTCGAGACCTGGCCAACCCCCATATAACACCCCGCATCCGCGCTTCCAAGGGCGTTCATGTGGTCCTGCCAGCGGCCATTTCGGGCAGTACGGATGCTATGCTGATTCCCAAAACCAAAGACGGACGCGTGGTATTTGCCGTTCCTTTTGAAGGCCAGTTGCTACTTGGCACCACCGACAGCGATTATCCAAATCTGGAGGAGGAGCCCTGTTTGGAAGCATCAGAAGTGGATTTTTTGCTCGAAACTTTACAACCATTTGTGGCCGAAAAATTAGATAAACACCAGGTAAAAGCGGGTTTCGGCGGTCTTCGGCCCTTGTTGGTTGGTCATGCGCCAGAGTCGGAGCAGGTTGTCGGCCATCAACTGCGGAAATCCACCAAGCGGCTGCTGCGCGATCATGAAGTAGAGTACGATGCGGCGTCCGGTTTGCTCAGTTTGCTGGGCGGAAAATGGACCACCTACCGCCTGATGGCCCGCGATGCGGTGGATGTGGCGGGCGAATTATTGGGTACTACTGCCAAGTGCAGTACAGCGGAACATTTATTGGTCGGTGCAGCAGATTTTACGCCGGATGGCTGGAAAAAACTGGTGGATATTTATGGATTTGAGCCAGCAGTTGCGCAACATTTGCACCAGAAATATGGCAACCGGGCAAGCAGGGTAGGGGACTTGACGAAGACCGATCCGACGTTGGCCGAACGATTGCATCCCGGTTTTCCTTTCATCCGCGCCGAAGTAGTGTATGCTGTACACCACGAAATGGTGGGTACACCCCGCGATTTTCTGGCCCGGCGCGTCCGGCTGGAAATGCTGGATTGGCAGGCTGCCCAGGAAATTATTCCATTGGTAGTCAATCTGATAGGAAAAGAACTAAACTGGAGCGAAACAACTATGCTCGAATCTGCCCGTGATTATCATACCTTGCTGCAACATTTCAAAGATCATTTACTTTAACCAATACTTTCAACCATGCCAACACCAACCCATAGCGGCCACGTCTTTTTGAAAGACCTGCACTACGAACACAATTTGTGGATCAACGAACTGAAATTCTATAAAGAGGAAGTTTCTATTCTGGAAAATCGGCTCAAAGAAATCCTGGCTAAAAACACCGGCGATGAAGCGGAGGCCAACGCCGAATCCTACCAGAATCGCTTCGAAATACAGCGCGAACGGATCAGCGATTTGAAGCACCGCATTAAAAAGCACGAAAGCCATCTGGTGGATTACGCAGAGAATCACCCGATTGCGATTGACCACGTGCATTTCACCGATCATACGGCCATGCGCGAAGAAATGGAGCGTTTTCGCGAACTGTACGCAGAATTGAAAGAGTCGTTCAACCGTTTTGCGGTGAAATGGATGTAGTTATTGTTGCGTATTGGAAGATGCGAGTATTTGAATAATTTATTGATTATCAGTGTTTAATCAAATACTCGCACCCTCGTGATTTAAACCGCCTTTACTTTTCGTACCAATCTCCGGCCCACTAAAATCAGAATTAATCCTGCTATTGCGGCAAAAGTCGCCCATTTTAGCAAGCGGAAAACTGCGCACAGCATCGCCGTCGTGTCGCTCCAATCGGGATAACTGGAAAGCATCATCACGATAAAGATGTCTTCCACCAGGTCGAAAACCAGCATGACGAAAGGCAGCACATTCCAGCGGCGCAGGGCGCTATCTAAGGGCAGACTATCCATTAACAGGCTGAGGATCAGCGAAAAGAAAAAAGCATAAGCCACCGGATAGAGAATATCCAGGGTCAACTCCGTGCGACGGTAGAGGTTGCGCCCTACCTCGCCATAGTCGGCAACCTGCTGCTGCATTTTGGCCAGATCGAAGCCAATGCCGAGGTCAATAATGCCCACTGGTTTGCCAGCAGCCTGATTAATGGCCATCTCCGCGCGCGGCAAAAGCAGGGCCGGAAAGATGACGTAGGCGACAAAAGCGATGCCCAGCATTCGCCAGGAAGCCTTGCGGTGGAAGTAAGCGGAGAGTGCTTGCATAAGTTGGAAGATTGTTACCCGATTGGGCAAAAGTAAAATATTTGGGAGGAGAATTCTTTGGCAAAAATTCTGGACATTCGCCCTGTTCAGTTTCACAACCCATTTATTCATTCATCAATTCAGGACGAAATGCAAACTTTCTTTGCCGAAATGATCGGCACGGCCCTTCTTATTCTGTTGGGCAATGGCGTAGTAGCGGGCGTCGTACTACGCGGTACCAAAAGCGAAAACGCCGGTTGGATCGTCATCACTTTTGGCTGGGCCCTGGCCGTCACCTTCGGCGTATATGCGGCGGGCAAAGTCAGCGGTGCCCACCTCAATCCGGCGGTCACCCTGGCCCTGGCCGTCACCGGGCAGTTTAACTGGGCGAATGTGCCGCTGTACTTGGCTGGCCAAATGGTCGGCGCGATGATCGGGGCAGGCCTCGTGTATGTACACTACCTGCCCCATTGGGCCCGCACGGACGACCAGGGTGCCAAACTCGCCGTGTTTTCTACGGCCCCGGCCATCCGCCACACTACCAGTAATTTGCTCGGCGAATTTCTGGGCACCTTCGTCCTGCTTTTTGGCTTGTCGGCCCTGGGTGCGAATGAATTTGCCGAAGGTGTCAATCCGCTGGCGATCGGTGCTTTGGTGCTGGCTATTGGGCTATCTTTGGGCGGTACTACGGGCTACGCCATCAATCCGGCGCGTGATCTGGGGCCACGGATTATGCACGCTTTACTGCCCATTCCCGGCAAAGGCAATTCCGATTGGGGTTACGCCTGGATTCCGGTGCTGGCACCTATACTGGGCGGGATTTGCGGAGCGGCGGTTTATCATTGGGTGTTGGGATGAGATTATTCTTATAACCCCTGCGCTTTAGCCAGGGGTGGAAACAAAATATATATGCTGGGTTTTAACCCGTAAGCATCCATTTTTTGAGGTTAAAACCCTAGCTTGATTTAGTCCTGCAATCCCCCGGCTAAAGCGCGGGGGTTATAGGAACATTTAGCAAGTACAACGACTAATTACCCACCCATGCAATACGTCCTCGCCATTGATCAAGGCACTACCAGCAGTCGCGCCATTGTTTTTGACAAACAAGGCAACATCATCGTCACTGCGCAACAAGAAATTACCCAGTATTTTCCCAAACCCGGCTGGGTAGAACATAATCCCATTGAAATATGGGAATCGGTGCAAAATGTAGTGCGTGAAGTACTGCAAAAAGTCAATCCCAATGACATTGCCGCCATTGGCATCACGAATCAGCGGGAGACCACGGTGGTCTGGGACAAACGTACCGGCAAACCAGTGTATAATGCCATCGTTTGGCAAAGTCGGCAGACGATGGATATTTGTGAAGCCCTGAAAGACAAGGGTTTAGAGTCTGCCGTGCGCTACAAAACCGGCCTACTCATTGATGCTTATTTTTCGGGTACCAAGATCAAATGGATTCTCGACAACGTGCCCGATGCCCGCTACGCCGCCGATGCCGGGCACCTGTTATTCGGTACGATTGATACCTGGATACTCTGGAATCTCACGCAGGAGCAAGTCCACGCAACGGATTACACCAACGCCTCGCGCACCATGCTTTATAACATCCGCGAATTGCGCTGGGATGACGAACTCTGTCACGCCCTCGAAATACCCGCTTCGATGTTGCCCAAAGTGATGGATAGCAGTGCCATCTATGGCCACGCTCGCCGCGACGTATTAGGTCTCCCCCCTTACGGAGGGACGGAAGGGGGCATTCCCGTGAGCGGCATGGCGGGCGACCAGCAGGCGGCCCTGTTTGGGCAGGCTTGTTTCCAGCCCGGCGAGGCCAAAAATACCTACGGCACCGGCTGTTTTATGCTGATGAATACCGGCGAACAAGCCGTGGCATCGCAAAATGGCCTGCTCACCACCATCGCCTGGGGCATTGATGGCAAGGTGGAATACGCGCTGGAAGGCTCCATTTTTGTGGCTGGTAGTGCGGTGAAATGGATGCGCGATACCGTCGAACTTTTTGTAGATGTGGCTGATACAGAGCGTTATGCGATGAGTCTGGCCTCTTCAGAGGGGGTCTTTTTTGTGCCGGCTTTCGTGGGTTTGGGTACGCCGTATTGGGACTCGGAGGTGCGTGGTTCCATCTTTGGTCTCACACGCGGCAGCAGCCGGGCGCACCTCATCCGCGCGACGCTCGAAAGCGTGGCCTACCAAACCAAAGACGTGCTTTCCGTGATGGAAAAAGACTCCGGCATCCGGCTCCGCGCCCTGCGGGTGGATGGCGGTATGGTCAAGAATAATTTCCTGATGCAATTCCAAAGCGACCTGCTGGGCGTACAGGTAGAACGTCCGGTTGTGCAGGAGACCACCGCGCTGGGGGCCGCTTATCTGGCCGGTTTAGCGGTTGGGTTTTGGCGGGATAAAGCCGATATTTCTACTAACTGGCAACTAGAACGCGTTTTTCGGCCCAGTATGGCCCGTGGCGAAGCCCGACGATTGTATCGCAACTGGCAATTGGCAGTGAAAGCAGCGCGGGTATTTAAGGTACGGTAAGGTTTCTTAGGTGATTTTACTAATATCTCGGTATGCTATCGGCATTAAGCAAAAATCACTATTGCGATAGTAGGGCTATAAATCAGTTACCAATTTACGCGAAAAAACCGCACCCAACCCTAATCCCGCACTAATCACCGCAGCAATAGTGCGTAGCAAATGCCAGCGGCCCCAAGGACCTTCAAAAACCCTGCGCTGTGCAGCTAGGTTCTCGGGTGAGGCATGAGAAATATCAAATACATCAAGGGTTTGATTTAATGGTACGTTGCAAAATATAGTGACACCAAAAACGCCCAGCCAATAGAAAAGTACTGCGAAAAGCAACCATTTGAAAGCGGAACCAGCACTTTTTCGATATTGCCAGGCCTGCCACGGCAGCAAAAATATCGGCCCCATAAAGCAAACAAAAAATGCCGGATTTTGAATCGCCCGGTTGATCTCCTGCATGGCCAATAAATACGCTGCGTCGGGTAAGCGATGCAGTCCGGGATTGACAGAGCACGCATAAGCGTACAAAATGCCCGCCAATAGTGCGGTCAATATAACAGTCGCAAAAAGGACGGCATTTTTAAACATAATAATCTATTTTGAAACATAAAAGGGCAAAGAAGTTCAAGTATTTTCTATTTTACACACTGACTGATGATGTATGGGGAAATTGCAGGAATTCGCAATAAAACAGAGTTCATTCGCCCGATGATGCAGGGCATTTGCCCTCTCACACATAGATTCTTCGGTGACTGTAACCAGTGGATGTAGAATTACTTCGGTGAAATGCCCGCCGCCATCTTCGCTTTCCTGCATCGTGCCAGTGGCCTGGTCTGCATAGTCCGTGACGATCACGCCGTTTTCGGAGCAAAGATGCAAAAACCACAACATGTGACAAGTGGATATAGAAGCCAGGAACAATTCTTCTGGATTATGTTTGGTTCGGTCGCCCCGAAAAGAGGGATCAGAGGAGCATAAAATGTCCGCTTTTTGGGGGATGGAAACGGTGTGGCTGCGTTCATATTGGCGATAATCGCTGGTGCCTTTTCCGGTGTTGCCCGTCCATTTGACGGTTAAATTATAGTGATGCAGTTTTTTCATTTTTTGTGGAAATTTGAAAGTAAATAATTTGATGATTCTTGCTGTTTTCCTCTGCAAAATTATTCTATAACTGTCCCGTTTAGATAGTCCGGTTATAGAAATATGGATGGGCCGGATGGGCAATGTTTGTGGAAATTAATTAAAAACGATTTTACGCACGAAATACGTTTGCGAAACCTTTGGAGGTTTCGCAAACGCCACACACTCCACTCGTTTGCGAAACTTTTAAGAGTTTCGTAAATGTCACGTTGTAATCTCTGCGTAAAATCAGTTAAGAGGCTGTTTTAAAACCCCTCATCGGGCGTAAAGTCCCGCCTTTTGCCATTATATTTTGCTTTATTTTTAGCGAATAGTCACCGCTATGCACTAAAAATAAATCTTCATCTACTGTCAAAATTCAGCCCTTTCCGCTCCGTTCAGGGTTTTAAAACAGCCTCTAAGGGACGTGTAAAAAATTAGTTAGCAGGTTCCTATAACCCCCGCGCTTTAGCCGGGGGATAGCAGATACATTACATCCAACGGGGTTTTAACCCCAAAATGGGTGCTTGCGGGTTAAAACCCGGAATGTTTATCTCTTTTTTACCCCCGGCTAAAGCGCGGGGGTTATGAGAAAGTCACAAGTTGTTTCTTGCACATTCCTAAAAAGAGAATTTTTCTTATTTTTGTCCTTATTTTACTGGACATCTTATAAAAAATGACTATCACCATAAACGAAAGTATTACCCTGGAATTGGTGGACGACCAACACACACAACCGATTTTTGATCTGGTCATGGAAAACAGAGATTATCTGCGGCCTTGGTTGCCTTGGGTAGATAATATGCAGTCCGTGGCATTTATTCAAAATTTCATAAAAGGTTCTCAGCAAAGGAACAAGGACGGCACGGAATCAGCCTTTGTTATATTGGAAAACAACAAGATAGTTGGTAGAATTGGTGTTTATAAAATAGACCAGCAAAACAAAATGGGTGAAATCGGTTATTGGATTGGGCAAGGATTACAAGGCAAAGGCGTAGTGACCAAATCTTGCCAGGGATTGATTGATTTTTGCTTTCATCATCTGGGTTTGAATAGAATCGAAATAAGATGCGGAACGGAAAATTATAAAAGTCAAACCATCCCGGAGCGGCTTGGTTTTACTAAAGAGGGTATCATCAGGCAGGGCGAATTAGTGCATAACAGATTCATTGATCTGTATTTGTATTCCCTGCTTAAAAATAACTAATCATTTTAAGGCTAAATCCTGATCAAGGATCATTGCCTCGTATAAATACGCTTTTATTAATTCCTGATCAATCTGATTCGTATCCTTAAAATCCTTCCAGTACACCTGTTTCCGATCCCCTTTATCCAGGTAATCAATTTCATCCTGTAATAAATAGCCATTCGTAAAACCCAGTCGCACGCCCGTATAGGTTTTTTGTTTTCCCCATAATACAGAAGCGGGCCAGATAAAACAAATGTTGCGGCACATTTTGTAATACGGCACATTGTAGGCCAGTTTTTCTTCGGCTTCCGGCATACATTCCAGCACCAGTTGGCGCAATATTTCTACTATTCTGAGTTCATCGGGCGGTAGAAAATCCAGGAATTCATCTACTGTTTTAAATTTGACGTTCTGCATTTTTATCTGTGGCTTTTTACGATAAAAATCAATTGCCTCTTGTAAAACCGCCCTAATTGTCTCCACTGGCAAATCCTCATTCGAATCAATGAGCATAATCTTCATCCGGGAACGTTTTTCAGCGAGCAAATCAGGATGTTCCAGGTGTTTACCTTCTACCAGGCCAAGATAAGGTTGCCGCCGTTTTTTATTGACCCATAAATAACAAAACATTTTACCCTGAAAGCAGAAAAACGGCATTCCATATTTCCAGGCAGCGGTAATGTGCTCATCATGCGACAAGATAATGTCACGGAGTGCCAGTAAACAACTCTTGATGGGTTCTTCTTTTTCAAAGTAAAAACTATCCTCGGCACTCATAGGTAATAGTTGGTTATTGGTTAATTGCCTTAATTAATTCAGACTAAAATTTGCGCAAGTCATTGCTTTTTATTGCTTTATTTGCCTTTTTGCAAATTTGCTTATTTATTAGGTAAGTCCTTTTGCCCGTCCCGCTTTCCAGCACCAGAACAGCGCCACCCCGGCGACCAGCAGAAACGCTTCCCGTAGGCCCAACGCCTTGGCTAAAAAGCCGATAAAAGCCGGACCAGCCAGAAAACCGGCCATGGCAAAGGTATTCATCGTCGCCAGCCCTACACCCGGCGCGAGTCCCGGTACGCGCGACGCACTGCCATACAGCACCGGCGCACCCAGCGACACGCCCGCACCCACCAGCGCAAAACCCAGCAGGGTCGTGAACGTATAGGGCAATGCCACCGCGAACAGAAAACCACCGGCCACGACGGCACCGCCGACTTGCAGGGCCCGCCGACTGCCATAGCGATGCGTCAGTTCGTCGCCGGTGAATCGCCCGGTAGCCATCCAGAAAGCATACGCCGCAAAGCCCCAACCAGTGAGCCAGGGAGCCGCCTGCACGATGTCGCGCATATACACGGCTGCCCAGTCGGCCATCGTGCCTTCGGCCAGATTCGTGCAGAGACTCAACACAATCAGGCCCCAAAGCAGACGATTCGGCCAGACAAAAGAGGCGTTTTCACTATGCGTTTCTATTTTTTCTTCCGGAATAGCCAGAATAGTGGCCCGCACCCCGATCCCGACCAGCAAAATACCCAATACGGCGACACTCATATACAGTGGCGGCGCAACGCCCCAACCCGTAATCATGCCACCCAGGGCCGAGCCCGACATGGCTCCCAGCGACCACATCCCGTGACAAGTGGAGAGAATACGGATGCCTTCTTTGTTTTCCAAAGCAGTGGCGCAGGTGTTCATCGCGACATTGAGAATAGAAAAAAACAAACCGCAGATAAACAGGCTGAATGCTAATAAAACTATATTGGGTACTAGTAACGGGAGTATAAAACAGGGCGCGGTAATAAATAAAGATAGAATTGTTGTATGCCGCATTCCGTAGTGCCGAATCAGCCAGGCGCCCAGCAAATTGGCTACCGTGACGCCCATGGGCAGGCAAAAAAGCAGTGCGCCCAATTCGGCGGCATCCAGGCCAAATTTAGTTTTAATGTAGGGAATCAATGCCGACCACGAACCGTACAGCATGCCATCGGCGGAAAATATCAGTCCGACGGCCCGGCTGGGAGCATGTTTGAAAAAAGAAGCAAGCGAACGGAATAAAAACATGGTGGCGGAAGATAGTTGCTGCAAAGGGAGTAAAACTATGGCAAGTTTTTAGTGACGGGGTTAATAAAAAGTGCCCGCATTCGCTCCAGAAGTGGCAAAATCTATGTAATCGCTGAAAATCCTTCCAAACCGCGTCAAAAACCCCGTCCTTACACCGTATTATGGAATTGCATCCAAAATTCGAGGCTTTCGCCAATCGGCTAACCAAAGTGCATCGTCACATTAGCAAATGGGCGCGGAAACAGGGCATCACCTGTTACCGGGTCTATGACGACGATATGCCGGACTTCCCGCTGGCTATTGATGTATATGAAAATATTGCTCACGTGGCGGAGTACGCGCGTCCGCATGGCATGGAGCCGGACGATCACGCCGAATGGCTGGAAGGCTGTCTGCAAGTGATCGGTACGGTGCTGGATATTTCGCCGAAGTTGATTTACCTGAAATTTCGCCAACGGCAGTCGGGTATGCAGCAGTACGAAATATTTTCGCGGAGTGGCGCGGAGTATATTGTGCGCGAAAATGGCCTGCGTTTTATTATTAATCCATCCGATTATCTGGATGTGGGCCTGTTTCTGGATCATCGCATGACCCGGCAAATGGTGCGCACGGAAGCCGCCGGAAAACGCGTGCTGAACCTATTTTCTTACACGGGTTCTTTCTCGGTCTATGCGGCGGCGGGTGGCGCGGCCAGTACGGTGACGGTGGATATGTCTAATACGTATTTGCAATGGGCCGACCGTAATCTGGCCTTAAATGGCTTTTCCGGGCCTGCCCACAGTCTGGTGCAGGCCGACGCGATGCAGTGGCTGGGGCAGCCCTTGTCCGAGCAATTCGATCTGGTGGTGGTAGATCCGCCCACGTTTTCCAACAGCAAACGCATGGTCAACATCTTCGATGTACAGCGCGATCATGTCTGGATGCTCAATCGGTTGCTGGGCTTGACTGTGCCGGGTGGTACGGTGCTGTTTTCGACCAATTTCCGAAAATTTAAACTCGAAGCGGAAGGCATTCAGGCGACGGAAATAAAGGACATTACTAAACAAACTATTCCGAACGACTTTACCAATCAGCGCATTCACCATTGTTTTCGGATCACTAAATAATAGTAAATTCATCATTAATAATTCATCATTCATTTCTTGCCTCTTTCATGAAAAAACTCTTTTCGGCATTTTTATTAGTCGCGCTGCTATTTCCTGCGGCTGGTTTTTGTATTACGAATTATAGTATTGGCGATCAATTACATGTACTGGCTTCCAGTGGTCTGGTGCTGCGTGAAACCGCCAACCCCAAAGGCACGAAGATCGGGACTATTGTTCTGGGAGAAACGGTCACCGTATTAAAGGATAATTTCAGAAAAGTACCCCATTCGGTATTAGAGTTTAAAAACTTCAATATCCGGGGCTATTGGGTAAAAGTGCGTACTGCCGGTGGATTGGAAGGTCATGTCTTTGATGGCTACTTATCGCACTACAAAGCACCCGGTACTTTTACAATAGCAGACGACAGTGGCCTAGATACGCTTTCCATGATTGAGCAGTATTTGGCGGTGCATACCCCATTGAGTGGCCCGCGTATTAATCTGCCCAAAGAGCCTTCGCGTTACGATCATTATAAGCAGGTCTTTAAAAATAGCGCGGTGGTAGAAGCCAGCAGTGGCGAAGGCGGTGCATGGTACAAGGTTTCTTTCAATAAAGGCACCAGTCTGGAAGAAGGTTATCTGATCGGGCGGCTGTTGTGGCTGGAAGGTAAAAACAATGCTTCTATGGAAAATGGTATTATCACCGTAAATAACGAGGCCGAAACCCAGCAAATAATGGTGGTGAATAAAGGCGGCACGATTATACTGACGATGAGTATCGCCGACTAGTGAGCAATTAAACAACAGGCGTTATCCCGAACTTCGGAATAACGCCTGTTTCATATTACGGAATTAAATGAGTTCAGGTTAAAAGTTAAATGAAAGCCAGCAGACTCTGCCCTAAACCACCATTAACTAATGACCAATAACCAGATTAGTTTTCCCACTTTTTGGAACTGTCCGGTGCTTTTTCGCCACCCGTCCGGTCTTTCTTTGGCATTTTACTTTTGGCGGCTTTTTTCCCTTCCTTACGGCCATCGTGTTTGGCTTGTTTTTTGGCCTCCATCCGGTCGTATTTTTCGGCTTGCTCCTTGGTTAAGAAGGATTTATGCGCCTTCATACGCTCCTCGCGCATTTTGCTCATCTCTTCTTTGCTGGCTGTGCGTTTGGCCTTCATTTTTTCACCATACGCGCGGTCGGTCTGCTCGAATTTCGTTTTTTGCTCTGGCGTCAGGTTGAGTTCGCGGGCGACCTGGTCGTTGCGCTTTTGCTCGCGCTGTTCCTGGGTCATTTTTGGGCGGGGAGTCGGGGCGGGCTGCGTTTGGGCGTAAGCAGAAAGGGTGGAAAAAAGGGCCACGCCAGCGATTAGGGCCGTCCGAATAATTGATGATAGTTTCATGTGTTGTCAGTCGTCTTTGTTTTTATAATCAAAGCACAGCATGTTAGACGGCGATTAGTCACTTTGGTTTCATCTATAAAGACTTAAAGGTTTGTTAAAATTTGCCGCCTTCATTTTTTCTCCCAATACTGCTGCCAGTGTTGCAGAAAATCAGTTTCATTGATCTGCAATTGAGTGAATATTTCTTCCTGCTGGGTGAGACCAAGTAAAGTAAATATTTTTTTTCTGCCATATACTTCATCCACCCAGGCCACCGCGGAACCGGCCAGACCGTAGCGGTGTTTGCCCGACCAGAATTGCTGCAAATCGTTGGGAGCCTTTTTTTTGCGCAGCAAATCCTGCACTCCCGCGATGCGCGTACTATCGAGTTGCCCCGACGCAAAAGTGGCCAGCCCTTCCACCCACCAGCCCAGGTCGTCCATGCCCGCAAAATCCGGTTTGGGATTGTGCTGACCATGATAGACGTGGATGAGTTCGTGGGTCAGTAGCTGCTGCGTGGCGCGGTGATCGTCCGCTTTATGCTCGCAGGCAGCGGTCGCCCAGACGCGGGGCGAAAGTAGATCCAGTCGGTACGCTACGCCACTGGCTACCATCCAGCAGGCCGATTGGAAGGTCGAGTCTCCCCAATCCTGCTGCCACTGCCGATCCAGAGCAGGCCGGTCAGGAAATACATAGACCTCGAATGTTTTGGGAAAAGCCTGGCCAAAAAACGTCTCGACCTGGCCTGCGCCGTTGCGCAACATCTGCTGCATTCTAACGGCGATAGCACTATCTGGCGCGGTATAATGGAGGGAAAAAGCGGCATCAGGGAGCGTTTTCCAGGGCAGGGCTGCGGTCTGGGACTGGCCCAAAAACGGCAGCCCACTGATTGCTACCAGTAAAATTATAAGTTTTTTCATGTAGTGTCCGCCGGAGGTTTTAGCCGGTCAGTAGTATGGACACGCCAGACATTCTGCTGGTTACAACCGCGCAATAATCGTCTGATTACCCTTTACCTGCTGGTTCATGGTTACTTCGATCTTGGCATCCAGCGGCAAATACAAGTCCACGCGCGAACCGAACTTGATAAAACCCATATCGCGGCCCTGTTCCACCTGATCGCCCTCGTGGACATACCAGCGAATCCGTTTGGCGACCGCCCCTGCGATCTGGCGCATCAGGATTTCGACGCTGCCATTGTCATACACCACGGTCGTCCGCTCATTTTCGGTGCTGCTTTTCGGGTGCCAGGCCACCAAATACTTACCAGGATGGTACCGAAAATAATTGACCACGCCACTCACCGGATTCCGATTGACGTGAACATTCAGCGGCGACATAAAGATGGAGACTTGCAGGCGTTTGTCCTGAAAATATTCGCCTTCCGTCACTTCCTCGATCACGCAAACCTTGCCGTCGCAGGGCGCATACACCAGATTGTTGTCGGCAATATGCACTGTACGCACCGGATTGCGGAAAAATTGTAGCACCAATCCGTACATAATGACCGAGGCCACAATGGTCCAGGGCAGGAAAGCGGAAGCCATGCGCCATACGATCACATTTAAGATAATGAAGATCAGGGCTAAAATCGCCAGCAGAATCTGGCCTTCTTTATGGATGCGGAATTTCATGATTACAGTTGAGAATGTGGAAGGTTGAGAAGGTTGAGAAATTCCACAATGGCGCAAAAGTAGGAATTTTGCGCTCCTTTTTTAGTATTTATAACAAACGCAAAGTTTGACGCATAACTTATAACTCATAACTTCTTTTTCTTCTTCTTTTCCCATTTCTCCGCCTCTTCTATTTCCTGCATCACTGCCTTCCATTTATTCGGCACATCTTCGGTCAATTCAATCGTCTCGGCATATTCGCGTTTACTGACTTCCATAATCCGAATCGGTTGGGTCAGATACGTTTCAATTTCGTCGAGCATGGGGCGTTCTTCCGGGCTGCAAAAGGAGATGGCCTGGCCTTTATTAGTGCCACGTCCGGTACGTCCCACGCGGTGGACGTAATTTTCGGCCACATCCGGCAAATCATAATTAATCACATAGTCCACATTCGCAATATCAATCCCACGCGCACTCACGTCGGTCGCAATGAGGACGCGCACTTCACCGGCGCGGAACTTTTCCAGCACGATCAGCCTGTCGGCCTGTTCTTTATCGCCATGCAGGGTTTGGGTAGGAATTTGCACCCGTTCCATTGCTTTGGCCACCCGTTCGGCGCGGACTTTGGTACGCACAAACACTAGTATTTTACTATTTTCGTATTGATTTAATAGTCTTTCCAGAAAAAAACGCTTGTCGTCCATAGCGACAAAAAGGACACCGTGCTGGATGTTTTTGGCCACCGGGTCTTTGGGCGATACCTGAATCCGAATCGCATTGCGTACCAGCGAATAGGCGAGTTTCTTAATTTTATCATTAATAGTCGCCGAAAAAAACAGCGTTTGCCGCTGGCGGGGCAGGTATTTTATTAAATCTTCAATATCCTTAATAAAACCCAGATCGAGCATGTGATCCGCCTCATCCAGCACCAGTATTTCGGTATGTTCCAGATGTAAATAACCCTGACTAACCAGATCAAACATGCGGCCCGGTGTAGTGACAATAATATCCACACCCTGTTCCAGGCGGGCAATCTGTGGCCCTTGTTCCACGCCACCAAACACGCAAAAAGTCTTCACCCGCGTGTGGCGACCCAATTGCTCAAACACCCCCGTAATTTGTATGGCCAGTTCACGCGTGGGCACCATCACCAGACATTTAATACCGCCGGTCCGACTGGAATCCTTACGCACGTGCAACATGTGCAGGATAGGCAACGCAAAAGCCGCCGTTTTTCCCGTGCCGGTCTGCGCAATCGCGAGCACATCCTCGCCTTTCAGAATAGCCGGAATAGACTTAAATTGTATATCCGTGGGCTTTTTGAAGCCCAGTTCCTGTAAGTTGCGTTTGATCTCCGGCGCAATGCGATAATCCTCAAATTTCATGCGACAAAGATACACCATATCTTGTCATCCCGTAGGAAACCGTCCACGCTACAAGCGAGTCACGTTTTGTCATTCTGTCGGAAACTGTCCACGTCGCGGCGCACCATAGAGTGGACGGATTCCGACAGAATGACAAAAAATTACATCACCAACGCCTGCGCTCCCACCGGCTCCATCAGCCGCGCTTTCATCCAGTCATACGAATAACCGGCGATTTCTTCCCAGCCCGATTGACCGCAAATCCAGTGGCCGCGATGGGGGAACTCCTTGTAATCCACCACACTATGTTGGTCGGTGTAGGCCTCCGCGTTCTTTTTATTCAATTCCGGCGGGATGATCTCGTCCTTTTCTCCGGCAATAAAAAGCAGCGGCGCGTGTACCAGATCCAGGTCCACTTCGCCCACTTCGGTGAGGCAATCGCGCAGAATATTCCGGCTGTCGTGGGTGGCCGTGTGCGCATAAGCCTCATCGGATTCCATTTCGCTCATGGTGTTACAGAAGTTTTGGTGGAAACCTTCGGGGGTCATCATAAACGGATCGTCGCCCTTGAACGGGTTGGCGATGCTGGCACTATTTCGGAAAAATCCCCAGTCGAAAGCCAGCATCCGGTTGGGGGCCACGGAATCATTACACACCCCGGCTTTGCCCAAACCGCGATTGATGAGCACCTGCACAATCAGACCGCCCACTGAGTGACCAACCAAAATCGGGGCGGGATTTTGCGCCTCCACATACGCCGCAAACTGGTCAATGACCGGCTGCAAATGCAGATCACCGAGTTGGGGTGGAATATTATCGCGCAGATCGGCGGGTTCACCCTCGTGGAATGGCCAGGGAATAGCCTTGCAATTATAGCCGAGTTGCTCAAAATACGTAATCCATTTGGCCCAACTCTTGTCGTTCTGGAACATACCGTGGATGAAAAGGATGCTGTCTTTCATGGTGTTTGTTTTTTGTGAAAGGAAATGGGAGGTAAAAAGGTGTGCCAAGGGGGGGAGATTTGGAAATAAATTAGCGGGAAAGTTGTGGAATAATTAGGGAGGGCTAACTTTGCGATAAGTAAGATTTGAAAGCAGCACAATCTACAAATACCCGTTACAGCAAACAGTCGGTTAGATTCAAGAAAAATAAAATTGAAACATGGAAAAGAAGCAAATAAATGAAGACCAATTATCAATAATATTGAATTTTATAAATAAAAATTACTCAGTTGTTCGTGAGGGAATTGAAGGATTTGAAAGTATAGATATTGAACTGTTTTTAAAAAATATTTGGTTAAATCTTGAAACGGAAAATACTCTAAAAGAATATTTGCTTTCGATAGAGGGGAATTATCAAGTTGAAAATTTTGAAAGAATGTTTGAATTAAAGGAATCGATGGTTCGTGATATTTATTATCAAGAAAAATATTACGATCCAAAGTTTCATTTTGAAAAACTTAATACATATGCACAAGAAAGATTAATTAAGGAAAAAAAATTAGACTTTGCAATTCAAAATGTAAATGAAGCCAAAAGGCTTTCAACCGAATACTCAAAAGATGAAAAAAATGAAAAGGCAAGAAAAATAAAGGAAGATGTTGGGTATATTTACATGATAAAATCGCAATACGGTTTCAAGATTGGCAAATCAAAAAATATAAAACAAAGAAACAAACTTTATAGCATCAAAATGCCATTTCATTTTGATTATGTTTTCAAAGAAAAATGTGTGGATTATCACAATTTAGAAATAAGGCTTCACGAAATGTTTTCGGAGAAGCACCTGAATGGAGAATGGTTTCAGTTAACTGATACTGACATAAATCACATTTGCCAAATTATAGAAAATTATAGAAAAATATAAAAATCTTGTATTTGACAAATGTCGCCTTTTACTGTCAATTCCCACCGCACTTGGCTCTCTCACTATAGTTATCAGGCTGCGAATAGAAAGATAATGATTTAGAAATAAGCAAACCCCATCTACCATCTTGAAACACCTCGTTTCAACGAGGGGCCAAACCCACCCACTCCAACCCATCTATCTTCTTTACAAAACATCAGCATATAACCAAAAGATGTGGATGTTTTGCAAAGAAGATAGATGTGAATTATTCTATGGCCTTATCCGCCGATTAAAAGTCGGCGGTTACAAGATGGTAGATGTGATACGTGCTTTTTGCCTGACAGTAGGGTGAAAACATTCAGCCAAATCATCCTCCTAAAATGGCGGCCCACCCAATTTTCCCGCCGCGCCTGGGTCTTGTGACCCGGCGCAGTTCCGGTGAATGTCTGGCCGAAAGCGCAATGCCTCCTCAAAGAATTAAAAAATTCCTTTCGCGTTCAACCTGGCCATCTGCGCAGTTGCGCCGGGTCAAAAGACCCGGGCGCGGCGTAATAGGATTCTAAGCCTGCCCAATTTTTTTCCCATTCCCACCTCTCCACCCACCATTTTTATTTTTTCCCCTATCTTTGCCCGCCCAAAACGGCACAATACTCCTTCACCCATTTACGCAGTATAGAAAATGAAAGTAGCAGTCGTGGGCGCCACCGGCTTGGTCGGCTCAAAAATGCTTCAAGTGCTCGAAGAGCGCAATTTCCCCGTCACCGAACTCCTGCCCGTCGCCTCCGCGCGGTCGGTCGGCAAAATGATCCAGTTCCGGGGCGAATCATATCCCATCGTCAGCATGACCGACGCCATCGCCGAGCGGCCCGATGTGGCCATTTTCTCCGCCGGGGGCAGCGTATCCAAAGAGTGGGCACCGCACTTTGCCGCTGTGGGCACTGTCGTCATTGACAACAGCAGTGCCTGGCGCATGGACCCCACCAAACCCCTCGTGGTGCCCGAAGTAAACGCCGACGTGCTCACCAGCGCCGATAAAATCATCGCCAATCCCAACTGCTCGACCATCCAGATGGTGGTGGCCCTCAAACCATTACACGATAAATACAAGATCCGGCGCATCGTGGTCAGCACCTACCAGTCCGTCACCGGCACCGGCGTGAAAGCCGTGGACCAGATGATGAACGAACGCGCCGGCCTGCCCGTGGATCGCGCCTACGCTTACCAGATTGATATGAACCTCATCCCGCAGATAGACGTGTTCACCGAAAACGGCTACACCAAAGAGGAGATGAAAATGGTGAACGAAACCCGCAAGATCATGGGCGACGATAGCATCCGGGTGACGGCCACCACCGTCCGGGTGCCCGTCATCGGCGGCCACTCCGAAGCGGTGAACGTGGAGTTTGAACACGAATTCGATCTGGCTGAGGTACGGACTTTGCTGGAAAATGCCCCCGGCGTAGTCGTCGTGGACAACGTGGCCGCCCAGGAATATCCCATGCCGCTGATGGCCCACGATAAAGACGACGTATTTGTCGGTCGCCTCCGCCGCGACGAAACCCAGCCGAAAACGCTCAATATGTGGGTCGTTTCGGACAATTTGCGCAAAGGAGCAGCCACCAATGCCATCCAAATCGCCGAATATTTACTCGAAAAAGGAATTTTAACGGCAAAAGCCGAAAAATCCATGTTAACGGCATAGGTTTGCACTGTCTAAACTCTACACCGTCCATTTTCAATAGTTAGTCAACAGTACGAAATGAAGAACAAGATAGCCGTTTGGGGAACCAACGCCGAAAACGAAAAAGTCCTGATCGCATTAGAGTTACAAGCCGAAGCCAATAAGGTGCTGCTGTACACTTTCCCGGAAGCCATCGTCACCGAAGACTTCGTCAACGCCATGATGCAAGACTGGCGCAACGGCAAGGAAGTCGCTTTCCCGGAAGGCCACACGACGCTCGAACGCGAACTCAGCGTGACTGAAAACCTCCTGCCCGACGATCTGAAAATCGAACGCGGCGACCTTATTCAGCGCGCCCAGACGGAGTGGCATTTTGCCGTACTTTCCACTAAACTCCACGCAGCTTACCAACAGGAATTGGCCGAGTTCAAGGAGAAAGTGCAGTCGCTCTCTACCTACGACAACAAGCTGTGGGACAGCCTGCGTACTTTCTGGGATAAGGTGCAAAACCAGTCCCGCGAACGCAACCTCTTCCGCGAACACGCTGATAATCTGCGCGATAACATCAACGCCCTGTTTGAGGAGTTGAAAAAACTGCGTGCGCAGGTGCAAAACGAACTCAATTCCGCCTCGGCTGGTGTGTACGAGGAGTTCAATAAAGCCCTCGACGAGATCGAAGCCCGCATCACTGCCGGTGGTTCCAAACTCAATAGCGTATTCGACGATCTCAAGCAAATGCAGCGTCGCTACCGCGATGCCCGCATGAGCAATGAGCACCGCAACAAACTCTGGGACCGGCTGGATGGTGCCTTTAAAAAAGCCAAAGAACGCAAGTTCGGCCCGGCGGCCAACGAAGGCTCCGTACTGGAACGCCACGACCGTCGGCTCGGTGGGCTGCTGGATGCTATGCGCCGCATGGAAGACAGCGTCCGCCGCGACGAGGAAGATTTGAACTTCCAACGCAAAAAAGTCAACGACAGCGAAGGCCAACTGGAGTCGCAGATTCGCCTGGCCAAGATCAAAATGATCGAAGAGCGTCTCAATTCCAAACGCGAGAAACTGGCGGAAATGAGTGCTACCCGCGCCGAAGTGGAGCGTCAGGCCAGTAGTGCCAAAGTAAAAGAAGCCAAACGCGCCGAAAAAGAGGTCGAAAAGCAACAATATGCGGCGGCCAAAGAAGCCGCCAAATCTGAGATTGCCGCCGGGATTCGTTCCAAGCCTACCGCGCCGGAAGAGGAAGAAGGCCTGCTGGGATCGCTTGGCACCACTATTGGCGACTTACTGCTCGATGCCCTCGATACCGCCAAAGCCGTGGCCAGCGTGGTCGCCGATAAAGCCGGTGATGCCTATGAAGTGGCCAAAGAAAGAGCGGGAGAGGCCTACGACACGGCCAAAGAAAAAGCCGGTGATGCTTTGGATACGGCTAAATCTGTGGCCAGCGAGGCTGCCGAAAAAGCGGGTGACGTGTATGAAACGGCTAAGGAAAAAGCCACTGATGCCTATGACATTGCCAAAGACAAAGCCGTAGATGCTTTGGATACCACCAAAGCCGTAGCCAGCGTCGTCGCTGACCGGGCCGGTGATGCTTTTGACACCGCGAAGGAAAAAGCGAGTGACGTATATGACCAGGCCAGCGAAGTCGTCGGTGGGGCGTATGCAGAATTAAAAGAAAAAATCAGTGAGCCACAGGAAGAAATCGCCGCTGTGGAGACAGAAATTAGCAACCAGGCAAATGCCATAAAAGAAGATATTATGGAAAACGAAGATAAAATGACCGAACCACCAGGAGATGAAACTCCCGGTAACGAGTCCACTGGTACGCCCGTCGGCGACCCTAAATCGGAGCCGACCTACCCGGCCAATGCTCCTTCCAATCACCCTGTGACCGAAGTGGACGAGCCAGTGGAGAACCCTACGCCACCCATCGGTGAAACCTTGCCTAAGCCGTCGGTGGAAGAGCCGGGCGATCAGGACAAGAAAGGGGACGCCTGATTTTTGACTTCTCTTTTTTGAAACTATAAAAAATGCGCTATCGCCGAAAGTTCGGTGGTGGCGCATTTTGTTTGTATTCGACATTCCATAGCCATCAATTTAAGCCCAAAATGTTGTTTTTTATATTGTTCTGATAAAGGGACAGAGTGATAATTTAGGTGCGCATTTCTACACTTGGTAAACCCCATCCCTAACCCTTCCCCCGAAAGGGAAGGGAACCTGATCGTGGTGCTTTCTGATTGGTTTTCAGTACCTTAAGCGGATTTGCTCTAATTGTCAAAATCAATAAAATTTCTAATCGCTACAACAATCTATTTCTCCAAGGTATTGAAAGTCAATAGATTGAAACTCGGTTGAATCCCCTTCCCTTTCGGGGGAAGGGTTAGGGATGGGGTTTAAAATAACGAACGGCAAAGCGAAACTGGGGTTTCGCTGTACAATTGCAACGATCCCTCACCCCTCCTTATCTTCCGCCAAATGAAAACGGTGAAACACCCGATGGATCACCGGCGCCAGTACAATCCCAATCGTGCCAATGAATACCACGCCGCTCACCAGCGCATAGATAGAAGCAAACCACTTGCCGATGTCCGTTGGAATAACATTCGTTGGCCCCATGCCCGATAAAATCATGGAGGCATTGAGCAGGCTATCTATCCACGAAAAGCCGCAGGTGGCATGATAGCCCCAGATGCCCACGCCGAGAAAAAAGCCCAGGATAAGCAGCCCGGCCACGACATTAGTCAGCAGGCGGCTGCGGAATTTTTCTGGCGATAGCAGCGGTTGTTGCTTGTGTTCAAAGTGAAAAAGGCGGCGCATCGTTTTGTCGGACAGAGAAGTGAGCAGATTTGGTCAGATTTTTGTTCCTTTGTTGTCGTTAATAATCTTTCCTGCCGACGCTAAATTACTTGTAAAGCCCGAATGCCGGGTTGGAAAATCATTTCCACCGACAAACACACACTGCTTCATGCCCAGCGTCAAAAATGCGAGTATCGCCCCATCCAGCCCGGCTTACCTGCGTCGCCTCTGTGCGCACCTGGAACGCAGTATTTTCACCGATTTTGAACAGGCCCGCGCCGTCCTCAGCGAACTGGAGGCGGCTATGCACCCCGGTTTGCCCTTCGATATTCGACTGGCCTACTACCGCAGTGCGGCTTTTTTAGAAAATCAATGGCAACGCTGGGAGCCTGCGCTGGCCCATGCCCGCCAGGCCATTGCCATCCTGGAAAATCTGGCCGACGCGCCCGCCCTCGCCGAAATGTGGGCCGATGTGAGTGCCGTGCAGGTGAACCAACGTGCCTGGAGTGCCGCCCAGGAAAGCCTCGACCGGGCGCACCACTACCTCGACCCGGACAGTCCGCCGCGCGTACGGGCCAATGTGACCTGCCGCGAGGGTTTTTTGCATTTGCACTTGGGCAATTTGAATCAGGCACTGGGTTGCTTTCAGGAGGCAGAGAAAGACCTGGTGGGCCTGGATGCTTCCGCCGAACGCAAGGATTTTTACCTGCTGACCCTCGTTTTAAGTGGCCTCGGCACGCTGTACGAGCGTTTGGGCGACAAAGAAAAGAGCCTGGATGCGTTCCGGCGGGTGCTGCCCATTGCGGAAGAGCATCATTTGCGGCCACGTTTGCCCTGGCATTTTTTGCATACCGGGCGGGTCGCTTTGGCTTTGGATAATGCGGTGCAGGCGCGGGAACATTTCGAGCGTTCGTTGCAGTTTGCGGGCGAAGGCGAAGAAGAGGTAAAGACGCTGGCCCTGGGCAATCTCGGTATTCTGGCTTTTTTGGCGGATCGCCCGGATGAGGCTTTTGTGCTGTTCGATCAGGCCGCTGCGCAATACGAACACCCGGACAGCGAGGATGATTTTACGAATTTATCCAAAATAGAAAGCTGGCGGGCGGGGGCCATGCTGCGCAAGGGCGACCGCGAACAAGGGCAGGCGCATTTGGAAAAAGCCTACGAATATGGCGTAAAAGGCCGTGATATTCACCATTTAGGGCAAATTTGCCTGAATCTGGCGCAGATGTTCGTGCAGGACGGTAACTATGAAAGGGCCTATCTTTACCAACACCGCGCCACCCAACTCACCACCGAACACTACGAACAACTCCGTGACCGCGACCGGGAAGAACTGGAAGCGCGCCACCTCATCGAGCGGAGTCGGCAGGACGCGCAGATGGCCCGGCTACGCGTGGCTAGTCTGCAACTGCGCGCTTTGCGGGCGCAAATGAACCCGCATTTTATGTTCAATGCGCTCAACGCCATTCAGGGACTGGTGACTTCCGGGCGCAACAACGAGGCGGAATCATACATCGCGAAGTTTGCCAAAATGATGCGGCAAACCCTCGAATATTCCGATCTGGAAGTGGTGCCGCTGGAACAGGAAGTGGAGTTTCTGGAACGTTATCTGGACATTAATCGTAAATTGCGTTTCCGGGATCAACTGGACTATCAGATTGTAGTGTCGCCGGAACTGGAGCGCCTTGATATTTACCTGCCCACCATGATTTTGCAGCCCTTTGTGGAAAATGCGGTTGAACATGGGCTGCGGCCCCGGCTCAAAGGGAAGTTGCGCATTGAGATGACGCTGGGTAAGGAAGAGGGCACCTTGTGCTGTATTATCGAAGATGATGGCGTGGGTTACCTGGCCGGGCGCGCCAAACAGTCCGACCAAATGGCGTTTCAAAAACATCGTTCGCGGGGCATGGACATTACGCACGAGCGGCTGGCCCTTTTGCACCAGTTGCAGCGTAAACAGGAAGGCCAGTTCGTGACTATTATTGATTTGGGAGAACGAACGGACAGTACCCGTACCGGTACACGGGTGGAGGTTATTTTGCCGATTATGGAGGAAGAAGGACTATAAAAAATTTGATTGAAGAGATAAGATTGATGAATTTTGATCTTTGATATACTTGGAGCGGGCATTGAAAACTTAACAATTTCTTCACCCGCCCAGAAAATCACGAGGTAAGTTACCCGTACTTTTGTCCTCATTTTTCTTTTCGGAAATCAAACCTTCCCCTGCATGGCTTTTGCCTTTATTGCCGACTTATCCACCTCTGCTGCCATTTTATTAATCATTAGTTTGGCGGCTATTTGCCTTTTCGAGGCGATCAATGGCTTCCATGATACTGCCAATGCGGTCGCGACCGTCATTTACACCAAAACCCTGCCACCCAACGTGGCCGTGATCTGGTCGGGACTCATGAATTTTCTCGGCGTCTTTTTTGGAGGAGTCGTCATGGCCTGGATACTCGGTCTGTTTGGCACTGGCGACGATTCGCACGGGGGCATCGGTGTAGCAATGGGCATTGTGAAACTTATGCCCATCAATGAAATGATGGGCAGTACCCTCAGCGAAACCATTTCCCTCGTCCTGGCCGTGTTGTTTGCCGCCATTGCCTGGAACCTGGGCACCTGGTATTATGGGATTCCCTGTTCCAGTTCGCACACGCTGATCGGCGGTTTACTGGGAGCTGGTTTTGCTTTTTCCACCGTCCATGCGTCGGCAAAAGTGAACTGGAGTAAAGCTGGCGAAATTGGTAGTTCCCTGCTTATTTCACCACTGTTTGGTTTCAGCCTGGCTATTATATTAATGTACATGTTGCGTACTTTCGTCAAGAACAAGCGCATTTTTAAAGAGCCAGATCCGAAGAAACCACCGCCATTCTGGATCAGGGCCACGCTGGTGCTCACCTGTACGCTGGTGAGTTTTTTCCATGGTTCCAATGACGGACAAAAAGGGGTAGGTTTACTGTTGGTTGTCATGATGGCCTTTTTACCCACCCAGTATGCCTTAAATAACCGGGTCAGTCCCGGGCAGTTGAAAGATGCAGCGAATAATATCGAACGGGTTTTGCAACAAGCGACTGCTACTGCTTCCAATCCTGCCGTTTTGCAAGGCTTCGCCCAGGAAACGCGCGACCTTTCTACCACCTTAGATACGTTGAACCCGCAAAGCAAAACCGCTTTACTCGAACTGCGTAAACGCATTCAAAAATTGAACGGTGGTTTGAATGGTCTTATGGCCGGAGGACTTATTACCGAAAAAGCGACCAAAGAAACGATACGCAACCAGATCAAACGGCTGGAAAGCTCCTACGAATTTGCACCGACCTGGATGATCGCCATGATTTCCATTTGCCTGGGTATTGGTACGATGATCGGCTGGAAACGTATTGTGGTTACTATTGGCGAGAAAATCGGCAAATCGCACCTGACTTATGCCCAGGGTGCCAGTGCTGAATTGTGTGCTGCGGCGACTATCGGGGTCAGCACAGGTTTGGGGCTGCCAGTGAGCACCACGCACGTATTGTCGTCCGGTATTGCCGGCACGATGGTGGCGCAGGGTGGCATTAAAAATTTGCAGCAAGGCACCATCAAGAATATTGCCCTGGCCTGGCTGCTTACCTTGCCGGTGAGTTTCGGTTTGGCCTTTGTGCTGTTTTTTATACTGCGGATTGTTATTTAAATGAACACTTTCTCACATGGAAAAATTAATCGTCCAAAATACCATCACCATCAATGCTACTCCCGCCAAAGTCTGGGACGCACTGGTCAATCCCGAGCAGACTAAAAAATATATGTTTGGCTGCGAAACCGTTTCCGACTGGCAACCGGGCAGTTCCCTGTTGTGGCGAATGGAACACGAGGGCCAGGAATTAGTGGCCGTAAAAGGGAATATAGTAGAGATTCAACCAGAAAAACGCCTGGTTTATACCGTTTTTGATCCCAATTCGACTATGCCGGATGTGCCTGAAAATTATCTGACGGTTACTTATGAATTGACACCCGAAAATGATCAGACTGTTTTGACGGTCACGCAGGGTGGTTTTGAAACCGCTGCCGAAGGCGAAAGAAGGTATCAGGAGACTTATAATAACGGCGAAGGCTGGAATCCAATTTTAGTAGAAATAAAGAAAGTGGCCGAGGGGTAGTTATGCAAAATGCACTCAATATCGGCATCATCGGCGCAGGCGGTTTCGCGGCTTTTGCAGCAAAAGCCTTCCTGCGCATACCGGGCGTTCGAGTAATCGCCGTAATGGACGTTCATACCGCTGCGGCCACAAAATTAGCCGATGAATTAGATGCAAAAGTCTATAACGATTATAGTGCACTACTAGATAATGCTGATATTGACCTGGTCTATATTGCTACGCCGCCGTATTTGCACTATGCACAATCCAAACAAGCATTAGAAGCAGGCAAACACGTTATTTGTGAAAAACCGGCGGCACTGAAAACCAGCGAAGCCGAAACATTGGCCGCCTATGCACAGGCGCATCAGTTGTTGTATGTGGTCAATTTAATGCAACGTTATAATCCCTTATATGCCTTTGTGCGAACCATTATTCAGGAACGCTGGCTGGGCGATTTTGTGCATGGATTCTTTGAAAACTATGCCAGCGATGAAAAACTAACCCCGGAACACTGGTTTTGGAACATAGAAAAAAGCGGCGGCATCTTCATCGAACACGGCGTACATTTCTTTGATATGTTTGAAGGCTGGCTGGGCGCCGGGCGACTGATCAGTTCCTTCCAAATCCAACGCCCGGATATAGAACAAACCGTCATTGACCGCGTACAAGCCACCGTGATGTATCCGCAAGGGCCGGTCAATTTTTACCACGGATTCAATCAACCCAAACTATTAGACCGGCAGGAAATGCGCCTGCAATTTGATCGGGGCGATATTACTTTATATGAATGGGTGCCGGTAAAAATCCGCTTGCATGGATTATTGAGTACGGCGCATTTTGAGAAACTTAAACAGACTTTTCCCAATGGCGTTCTGCTGGCGCAGACGGACAATGCCGAAGCCTCCCAAGTGGTGCGGGGCAAATTTCAGGACATTACCTACGATACCTTAGTCACCCTGGAAGCCGGAGACGTGGCCGCCAAAATGGATCGTTACGAACAATTAGTCGTCTCTATGCTTGTGGATCAATGGAACTGGATACGCGACGCTTCCCATCAGCGATTGATTGATGAAAATAATGCGGTCTCGTCGCTGCGTTTGGCGGAAGAAGCGATGGAAAGGGCGGAGGGGTATTAGGTTTTAACAAAAAAAACGGCTGCCCCGCTCAAAGCGAAGCAGCCGTAACACCGACTTTAGTCGGTCCAATAAAATTACCGACTAAAGTCGGTGTTACTCCACCTTCACCCGAATCCCCAACGAGTGGCTCGTAAATTCCGGCGCATACATACACTGGATCGTCGTAACGCCATTGCTCATATCGCCGCGCAGACTCACCACCAGCGGATACTCGAACACAAACGTACCCTTCGGCAGATAGTCAATGAAAAAGTGTGTCGCCAGGTCTTTGGTGCTTTCGTAGTAGCCGAGGCCGCCCTGCCATTTATATTGGCTCAGCACATTGGTCGGTTCAAAACCAGCAGCCCGCATATCTTTCAGGTGCACATATTCCATTGGCCGATCCACGCGGATTTCGATGCGTACTTTCAGCCGGTCGCCGGGCTTGAGTTTCGCGCCCTCGGCGAGTGGCGTGAGTACCGGGCCGGTGGGACTGTTCACTTCTTTATACAACTGCTTCACGATGGTCAGCGGCGTCTTTTGGAAGTTCTTGATCTTATCCAAATCCTCGAAATACTGCCAATACGCGGCACCCCACACGATGTTGGAATTAGGGTTTTCGACCTTAATATCGCTCCATGATTTCTGCACTTTCGGGCCTTCCCAGGCTTGTTTAAAATAGCCCGTTCCTGCTTCTACTTCGTTGGGTTTCAAGGTCTGACCCCCCAAACTCACCTGCACCGTTTTGGTATTATTCAGCCAGTTGGCAGCAGTGGGCTGGCCCGTGCCGAGCAGCAGCGCATAGACCGCTTCGGCAGTGGCTTTGGTGCTTTCCCAGCGGTTGGTCTGTTTGTTTTTCAGCAGCCAAATCCGCAGTTCTTCCACGGCTTTCTGATCCTGCGCCACCTCGCTGAATACTTCCACCATCAGGGCCTGCGTCTCTACCGGCAATTGATACCAATAGAAGCCCCAGTTGTTCGGCCAGTACATACCCAATTCTTCCTTCATCGTGGCGCGTTCGCGTAAACTGGCAACAATCCGGGTAGCATCCTGCGGACGACCAGCGCGGTGCAGCGCCAAAGCCAGCAGTCCTTCTTGATATAAGCCTTTCCCCAGCCAATATTTTCCGGCCTGGTCGAGGTAGTAGGTGTGTTCCTTGCCCGGCGGAGTGCTTTTGAAAAATGACTTGGCATACAGGTAGTGAATCACCATGCCATCCAGATGGTCGTCTTCCCATTTCGCTTTACCAGCCTGTACCAGTTTTTCCAGTTCGCGGTATTGCTCCGCCATTTTGGCATCGCAATAAGCCACCGCCTTATCCAGCATTTGCTGGCTGCTCTGGTCTTTTTTGGGATCGAAAGCACCCAATTGCTGCAAATGCCCGAAGCCCTCTACGAGGTACTGCGTGATGTACCAATCGCCGCGACCACCGGGGAACCACGGCCAACTACCATCGCCATTTTGCCGCTCGGAAAGCGTGGTCAGGGCGCGTTCCTGCTCATTGGCCATGCGGTTGAGATCGAAGAGCAGGGCGATATTTTGCTTCTGTTGTTCCTCGCTCTGCGCATCCAGCACCCACGGCGTTTCTTCCAGCAACGCGGATTTGAGTTCCTGATTTTTGGACAAATTGGACTTCATGGCATCGGTGCCTTTCCAGCGATCATACACCCGGCGAATATTCGGCAGTTTTTGCGTCACGCTCGAAGCCAGGGTATTGGCATAGAAACGGCTGAAAATCTGCTCGCTGCACTCATGCGGAAATTCCATCAGGTAGGGGAGCGATTGCACGGCATACCAGACGGGATTGGACGTAAATTCCAGCGTGTAACGTTGCGAAACCAGCGTTTTCGAGTCGTTTTTGAGGTTATCAAAAACAAAACTCTTGGTCTGATTGCCGCGTACGGTAATCGGCAGGGTCTCGGTCACCAGCATACGGTTGGTCACCACAGGAATAGTGCTTTCCTCGCCGTCCCGGAATTTCTTGCCGTCGGCATAGATTTGCCAGGTCAGGCCATTCACCTTGCCCGCCGGTACTTTGATCTTCCAGGCTACCGGCGCGGATTGGCCGGGCTGCACCGTGAAGGTAGCCGTACGTCCTGTACCGGCGATACCGAAATCGGCCTCTACGGGTTGTAACGTGCTGGCATCCAACAAACTAAGTGTGGCCGTACCCGTCAGTGTTTCCTGCGACAGGTTGCTGACTTTAGCCGAAAATTCCATTTCGTCGCCTTCGCGCAGAAAACGCGGGGCATTCGCCAGGATCATCAACTCTTTTTGCGTCACCACTTCCTTGACCGACAAAGCCTGTTGCAACTCCTTCGTGTGCGCAAACGCCAGGAATTTCCAGCGGGTCAGCGCCTCGTTCATCTTGAACTTCACGATCACATTGCCGTTAGCATCGGTGCGCAATTCGGGGAAAAAGAAAACGGTTTCTTGCAGGTTGGTACGGATCGGAGAGGGTGGGGCGGGAGCAGGTTTGGTCTCTTTTGGAGGATTTACACTGGTCTCGTAGTCGGAAACAGATTGATTAGAAGCGGATTGTGCTTCTGCCGTATCCATTGCCGCTTCCTGTTTTTTCATGGGGGCACCGCCCGCCGGGGCTGCCATCACGGCTACTTCCTCTAGCACCGCTCCATTGGCCATCGCCCGATTACGATACATCCGGCCACCGCCGTACATAGGGAAATCAAACCAATTCAGTTCCCGGTAAGTACGTACAGGCTGGCCCGGACCGTATTGCCGTTCGTAGCGTATTTCGCCGGCGGTTGGACTGAAATTCAAGGCAGTCAGGAAAACCTCTGCGCCCTGGATCGGGAAATAAATCTGCTCCCAACTATGTGGCAAAAACTGATCGAGCGAAGCATCGTACATCGCGGCGACCATCTCGGCAGCCACTTTTTCCTTCTTTGGACCGCTGATCTTGATCCGCCATTCTTCCTGCTGGCCCGGCGAGAGTTTGTCGCGGAAGGTTTCGTAGGTGATGTTCAGTTCTTTATTCGTCCAGGGTACGTATAGCGCGATCCCGGACGTATAAATGCGATTATTTTTTACGGTAAAATAATTGCCGGAAATACCGCCCCGGTCGTTTTCGGCCACGGGTATTTCGATGGAAGTGGCACCATTGGCAGTCAACCAACGGGGGCTTTCCAGTTTGCCCTTGCGTTCGCGGGCAAAGAAGAAATGCAGCGGTGCAGGTTTGCCACCCATCCAGATACGCGCCGTTTCGCCGGGAGCAAACACGGTTTTTTCGGCTTTGGCCATGGGTTCTACGAATTGCGTGGCGCGATTGGCATCGTCCCAAACCCGCACAACGCGCTTTATTTCAACGTCTTGCCCAAAACCGTCTTTCGTTTTCAGGCGCAGCAAATAATAACCGGGTTGCACCTTACCGCCATTCAGGTCAATGGTTTTGGCAGTGGCTGTATTAAATTGGAAGGTAATCAGTTGATCCTGACGATCCCATTTTTCCGGGTCATCTTCATCTTTCCAGGCATAGTCGGGGAACATCTGCACAAAATTGGCCTTCGGGATGCTCACCAGGTCGGGACGCTCCCAGTAACGATTGATATAGAACGTTTTAGGTTCCACCAATCGCTGCAAAGTGACCTCGCCGCTCACCGCCTGAAATTGGCCCGCCAAATTGGTCGTATTAATCGTCACCCGGCGCAGCGAATCCACTTCAACCTCGGTGGGTACACCCAAATCCACCTTCAAGGCGATATAGGCGACCGTCACATATTGCTGGCTGCTCCGCGTTTCTCCATTCACGTCGGTCACGTCGGCATAAATCGTGTAATCGAATACCGGCTGCTCTTTTTTCGGAATACTACGGTCGGGGATGGCCGTGAATTTGACTTCAAAACCACCATTGGCATCGGTCGTGAGTTCGCCGTTGGTTATTTCCATTTCGTCGGTGCGCCACGGCGGAAATATCTTGCGTCCCCAACCATAGTCGTAGAACGGAAAACGCGCTTGCCGCACCACGCGGTAACGCACCTGCGCCCCGTCCACATTGCTGCCCGCATAAGCCTTGGCTTCGCCGCGCACGGTCACCGTTTCGTCGAGTTTGAAAGCCCCTTCGATGGGTTTGAAAGTCACCTCAAATTTCGGGCGTTTGTATTCCTCCACATTAAAACTGGCCTGGCCAGAACCATCCAGAATCATAAGACTCATCTGCCCGGTCAGCCCGCTGGCGGGTGCGGCGAAGGCACCGTTGAACGTACCAAATTCATTGCTGCGTAGTTTTAATACGCCTTTTTCCTGTTGGTTTACATCCAAAAATCTTACCGTAACCGCTTGATTGGGAAGGATTTGCGGTTGGCCATCGGTTTTGCTTTTAAACAATACCCCTTTGAAATAAACGGTCTGGCCGGGACGGTACAGCGCACGGTCGGTGAAGAAGCGTACCTGCCGACCTTCCGGTTGGCCACGGTCGTAGCGGTAATTCTGGGCCTGTCCAATCCACAAACTATCGCCCGCCAGCGAAGCCCGCACCTGGCCATAACTGTCTTTTTGCAAAGCCGCCGTAGCCATGCCGTTAGCGTCCGTATTGGCCGTACCGACTAAGCGGTTACGATTGTCTTTGCGGTAGTCGCGGATGAAAAAATCGAGTTTTGCACCCGCCACCGGCAGCCCACTTTGGCGGTTGGCCACCACAAAGTGCGAAAGGCCTTCCTGCGAATAGTTCACCGCCGCCAGGTTGGAACATTGGAAATTAGCGAACGTGACCGGCCCTTTTTTTGGGTCAAAATTGATGTTGCTGGACACCAGCACCCAGTAATGGCCCAAGGGCAGCGGTTCCAGGGCAATTTCGGTGCGGTGCTGCTGGTAATCGCCGGGATCGTCTATTTTCCAGGTGCGATTTTGCAGACCCTGCAAGCCGTTGAGGTAGTTCAGTTTCTGGTCGTAGGGAATATTGATCCAAATATCCGGGTCGTCCACCACGCGTACCACCTTCGTCCAGACGCTGGTCAGGTTGCGCACGTTCAGCGAGACGAGCATGTTTTTTTCCGGCAAATACACTTCCTCTACCTGCGTATTCAGCTCCATGGAGCGGATATTTTCCAGCAGTTGGCTGCATAATCTGGCCCCGTAAGTACCCGGATGGCGACGAATCGCATCTTCACATTCCGTCACGGCACGTTTGGCCTGCGCGCCTTTATCGCCGGTCGGTAAATTGTACAAATATTCCGCGAGGCGATAGATGATTTCTGCGTCGGACGGGTGGTCGTAGTGCTTTTTGTGCAGTGTTTCCAGCGCGTTTTCGTAGAGGCGATCTTTGTCTTCCCGCACCGAGTTGTTGCGCACAAATTGCAGGCGCAGCAGATCGGCATCCATCAGTGCCGAAGGGTCGCGGTCCCCCAGGTGAGCGGTCAATACCCGTTGGAAGAGATTGATAGCCAATAATTTACTCGACGTGGAGTCGGGCGAGGTGAATTTTATTTTAACAAAATCTGCGGCTGGCGCGAACGCATTTTCGGCATCCAGTTCAAATTTGTAGGCGGGTTCGGTGAGGTAGTTGCGCTCATTGCTGAATTGCGCCAAAGCGCGGTGGGCCAGCAAATCGTACAGCGTGGGGCGGAGCACCTGGCCATTCACCGTGTCGCCCTGACTGGCGGTGGTGATGTCGCGGAAATTTTCCACGGGTGTGCTTTGCAGCAATTTTTCGTCTTGCAGCGAAGCCTCGTACAAGTCCAGCGCGCGGTGTTCGATTTGCTCCGCCGACCAGGTCAGCACATCGCCGCCTTCGCCATCGGGAATGGGCGTGCGGTTACGAATTTTCCAGGCCTGATTTTGCAAATACGTGGTGTAGAGTTGGCCGAGCATACTTTGCAGCACGGCGCGTTCGGGTTGGGGTGCGGTTTTAATTTCCGCCTCGAAGGTCTGCATGGCTTTGGTCAGGCCATCTTCTTCGAGCATGGTGGTGTATTTGCCCCGAAAAAGCAGGGCTTTGATAGCCTGGGGACTGTTTTTGTCCGCGCGGGCGCGGACCTGGATGGCCTCTACTTTTTCCAGTGCGCTTTTGTAAAGGCCCTGGCGTTCGAGGCTATCCACGATTTTCCAGTCGTCGGGGTAAGCACCCGCGAGGGGCTGGGCAGGCTTAGGCATTTCCAGTTGGGTTTTGTTGTTAACAGGTGTGGTGGTGGTGGACTGGTCTTTTTTGCCGAGCGATTTGCAAGCAAAAACAAACACAAATAAAATGATGAATGATAAATGATGAATGCGGAGGGACGTATAGGGCATTTTCATGTAAATTTGGTGAAAAATGGTGGATTCTTTATGTTTAATCGGGTGTAAATCAGTTTGTTGGATCGGATTCGAGCGTGGCATACCTCCCCCGGCCTTCGGCCACCCCCTCCAAAGGGGGATATGCTGCGGGCTTGGTCACTTAGAAAAGTCGATTAATATATGGTAGCATCATGCTCGGCGGTTGCGGTCGGTATCCCCCTTTTGGAGGGGGTGGCCCTTAGGCCGGGGGAGGTGTGCCGCTACGGGAACAGGACTAATTCAGTCAGCAAACAAATAGCACTGCAAACCTACAACCCAATGATGCACGGGGCCGCTAAATTGCATGAACAGGCCGTGATTTTTTCAAAAAATTAAGGTTTTGGTAACCACCACAACTCCGGCACACCTTCTTTTTGACCAAAAACGAGGGCATTCTGGCCAAATTCCCATCCCAGATTTACCGCGTTTTCCGGGGAAATGTCCAGTATAAAGAAACCTGGTTCCGGCGGCCAGTTTTTATCATCGCCCTCCGCCACTCCGGGGATGACTTTTTTGGCCAGGTCATACAGTTCTTTTTCCAACTTCCAATTGCGGCGTTCATTTTCTGCGGTGGTCAGTGGCTGCGAGCCAGGATTCCAGGCGGTAATGAAAGCAAAGTGCCGGAAATTTTGTTGTTCTAACCAACGGTCAAAATCGAAATGCAAGGTGCCGATTTTCAAATCGAAGACCCCACCCTTAATCCCTCCCCCGTAGGGAGGGAAACAGCGGTAAGTCGTCCGCAAGTACGCCAATATCAGTCGCTTGTCGAGCCACGATGCAGAATCTTCGAGCGTTATTATTACGGCGGTTGGTTTTGACATACTTTTGCGGCGCAATTGACTGTACCGGCGGGTTTAGCCGCCGCGTCAAGTTAGTATTCGGTGGCTACACCCGCCAATACTACAAAATTACATCGGCGGCTAAACCCGCCGGTACACATAAGCGGCGGCTAAACTCGCCGGTACTTACGAGATTACATCGGCGGCTGAACCCGCCTGTACATACACCAACAATGGAAGATAAAAAGACGAATTTAAGTACGTACATCGGCATTGCGCTGATTTTTGGGCTGCTGTACGTTTGGCTGCAAATATCCGTGCCGCCCAAAAAGACCGACGACCCGGCCGCTCAGCCTACTGCGGAACAGCCCACCGCCACGGCTCCGGTGACCACTGCGGAGCAACAACCGGCCTATACGCCCAACGTGGCCATGCCCACCGATTCGGCGGGCCGGATTATGCTGATGGCCAAATTCGGCCCGTTTGCTCCGGCGGCCACCGGACAAGAGCAATTTGAGACGCTGGAAAATGACATGATGATTGTCAAATTCACCAACAAAGGGGGCCGGATTCGCGAGATTCGGATGAAGAATTTTGAGAAAATCAACTCCGATTCTGCCAACAACGACGTCAAAAGCCCGGTTTATCTGCTCGAAGATGCCAAAAACCGCTTCGACTACGATCTGGAAGTAGCCAATACGGCAGCGGGCAAGGTCAACACCGCCGATCTGTATTTTACGTCCAATAAAACCGGCAACACGATCACTTTCCGCGCCGATGCGGGCGAAGGTCGGTATTTGGAACAAAGCTACACGCTGCAACCGGATAACTATCAGATTGATTATCAGATCGCTGCGAATAATCTGCAATCGGTGCTGCTGCCCGGCAAAAACTACCTGACGCTGCACTGGGAAAACTATCTCGATAAAATTGAGAAGAATCAGGACTATGAGCGCGGCATGTCTTCAGTGTATTTTAAAACCGATCAGGACTCGCCGGACTACTGCAACTGTAAAAAAGATGTGGTGGAAAATGTGGATCAACCTGTACGCTGGTTTTCCCATTCGCACCAGTTTTTCAATACCAGTCTGGTCGCCAAGGATTTTTCTTTCCGGCAATTTGTGGGCGAGACCAGGATGTTCACTGCACAGGAACCAGATCTGAAACTGCTGAAAAGCACGGCCCAGATTCCGTTGGACAATCCGACCGTACACATGACCATGTATGCTGGCCCCAATGAGTTTGAGCGGCTGCGTGCATACGACCTTGCTTTGGAAGATATTATTCCTTTCGGAGCCAGCATTTTCGGGGCCATCAACCGATGGATAATTCACCCGATTTTCTCCTTTTTGTCGCTTTTCAGCACCCAACAGGGCATTTTGATCCTGTTGCTCACGCTGATCGTGAAATTGCTGGTCTATCCGCTCACCTACCGCATGGTGAAAAGCCAGGCGCGGATGGCGGCCCTCAAACCGCAATTGGAATCCCTGAAAAAGAAACACGGTGCCGATCAGCAGGCTATGTCTGTGGAGACCATGAAACTGTACAGCGAGTTCCGCGTGAATCCGCTGGGCGGCTGTCTGCCCGTGCTGCTGCAAATGCCGATCTGGTTCGCACTCTACCGGTTTTTCCCGGCCAGCATCGAGTTCCGGCAGGCGGGTTTCCTGTGGGCGACCGACCTTTCGAGTTATGACGTGGCCTTCCGCTTGCCGTACATGGTGCCCGGTTTTGGCAACCACATCAGTGCTTTCACGCTGATCTGGGTGGTCACTACGCTGTGGTACACCTGGTACTCCATGAAGCAAATGGACAACTCATCCATGCAGAATGAGCAGATGAAAATGATGAAATGGATGCAGTATTTGATGCCCGTCATGTTCCTGTTCTTCTTCAACACTTTCGCTTCGGGCCTCACGCTCTACCTGTGTTTCAGCAATATCCTGAATATCGGACAGACCGTGGTCACCAAGAAGTTTTTGATTGACCACGAGAAAATAAAACTTGCGCTGGATGCCAATCGTAATAAGCCGAAAAAGACCGGCGGCTGGCGCGACCGTTTTGAACAGGCCATGAAAGAGCAGCAGAAGATACAGGCGGAAAAAGCGAAGCAGCCACAGCAACCGGCGAAGAAGAAGTAAATAGAGCCAGGAACGTGTAAAAGCAGGACGGTAGAAACAACCTTACCTGAGTTGTCATTCCGACGTGAGGAGGAATCTGCTAAGGTGTTGATTATCAATGCCACACATCCAGATTCCTCCTGCCGTCGGAATGACATACAGGGTGGGAAAACGCCAATCCATTGCTCACTCATTTCTTACAGGAAAACAATAATTTGTATTTTCTAATTAGTGGAGGCTCATAAATCTGGTCTAACCATTCGTCATCCGTTCGCCCAAATCTTCCAGCGAAACGCCTTTGGTTTCCGGCATCATTCGCCAGACGAAAAGCAATTGCAGCACCATCATTATACTGAAAAACAGGAAGATACGCGACGTGCCAATAGCCGGATTATTCGCCAGCACCGGAAAAATATTGGCGATGATGGCCGCGAACACCCAGTGCGTGGAACTGCCCAGTGACTGGCCGGCGGCCCGTACGGCGTTGGGAAATATTTCGGAAATAAACACCCAGATGACCGCGCCCTGCGACAAGGCAAAAAAAGCGATGAAGCCAAAAAGCAGGATCGGCACATACGTCGCATTACCAGCCTCGCCATTGAAAGCCTGCGACACCAGGCCGAGCGTGGCGATCAGCCCGAAAGAACCGACGAACATCAGCACCCGGCGACCCATGCGATCAATCAGCGCAATACCGAGCATGGTGAACAGCAAATTGACCAGGCCAATACCTGCACTGGACAACAGGGCGGCACTTTTGCCCAGACCGGCATCCTCAAAAATGCGCGGCGCGTAATAAATAATGGCGTTGATGCCCGACCATTGATTGAAAAAAGCAAACAGAAAAGCCAGGATGATCGGGCGGCTGTATTTTTTGCTGAATAACGGTTCCCGCACCTGATTTTGCTCCGCCAAAGCCGATTCCTGCATGGCCAGGATAGAGGCATCCACGTTCTCCGGGTCAGTGATTTGCAGAATGGCGCGGGCTTCTTCCACCCGGCCTTTTTTCAGGAGCAGCCAGCGCGGACTTTCCGGGATGAAGGCCACCAAAATGGTAAATGCCAGCGAGGGCACCGCCACTATGCCGAGCATAAGCCGCCAGTCATGCTCGCCCACACCATCGAGCAGATAATTAGACACGTAGGCAATCAGAATGCCCAGCACGATATTGAACTGGAACAAGGCCACCAATCGCCCTCTGGAACGCGCCGGGGCGATCTCGGAAATATACAGCGGCGCGGCCACCGACGAAGCACCGATGCTCAATCCGCCGATGAAGCGAAAGACCATGAACAGTCCGACTTCCGGGGCCAGGGCCGAACCCAGCGCGGAAATCAGGTAGAGCACCCCGATCCAGAACAGGGTGCGCTTGCGGCCCAGCCGATCCGCCGGAATGCCGCCAAACAGCGCACCGATGACGGTGCCGTACAGGGCCATCGCCACCGCGAGGCCGTGGGTGAAGTCATCGAGTCGCCAGAGCTGCTGGATATCCTGCTCCGCACCGGAGATGACGGCCGTATCGAGACCAAAGAGGAAGCCGCCGAGGGCCACGGTCAGAGACCAAAAGAGAAGTTTGTTGCGCATCGCTTGCTGAGAAAGTTGGTTGGTCGCCAAAGGTAGCCGATGCCATGTATCCTGTGTGTGATTGGGCCTATATTTTCGCGTGGAGAAATTGTACCGGGATAATTTTTCACAAGGCTTGGTTTTTTGAGCGCGGTCGTCATACATTTGCACCCGCTTACGAACGAGTAGGCCAAAACGGACCATAGCTCAGTTGGTTAGAGCGCTACGTTGACATCGTAGAGGTCACTGGTTCGAATCCAGTTGGCCCGACAAATGTGAGAGGGTGAGAGAGGTGAGAAAGTGAGAGAGGTGAGAAATGTGAGAGCATTACGGAGCATAGCTCAGTTGGTTTAGAGCGCACGCTTCACACGCGTGAGGTCGTAGGTTCGAATCCTACTGTTCCGACCAGAAGGGGGTGAGCGATCAACCCCTTTTGTTTTTGTAAGTTTACCCGCCTGCATTCTCTATTTCGGCGGTTAAACGGGACGTAGTTCAGCCCGGTAGAATACATGCCTGGGGGGCATGTGGTCGCAGGTTCAAATCCTGTCGTCCCGACAACAATTTAAAGCGAGTTATGCCGGTGGGCATGACTCGCTTTTTTTTGGCCTTTTTTGGGCGAAGATCGTGGCGCAGCACTACGAAGCGACCCAAACCTTGGAAGAATGTTTTCAAAAAGGCGATTTCCTGTTGAAATAACTGGACAACATGCTGCTCCAGTTTCAGGATAAGCCGTTTTACCAGACCTACAAAAACGCCCGGAAAATTGTGAAACGCCGACCACGCGGGGAAAAGGTAGAGGGCGCGGCCTCCACTCCGGTCGCGCCTCATTAATTGGCGTGATCGCACCGACTAGAGAGTCGGTTTAACTAATATGTGAGATGGTTCGACCGGTTATTGGCGTAATGCTGGTAGCCGGTTTTTTGTTTGGGGGAGGAGGGTCAAATGGCTGTTTGCGTGAGCGGAGTAATTATTCCGCTGTTGAAGAAGCCTTTATACGATCTCTAATTTTTTTAGCAATGGCAGCTTGCCAGGCTTTGAGGTTGGGTTGGTTCTTGATGGTTAAGATGCTACACTCTTTTTTAGTCTTTCCTTTCGAATCTATTTTTAAGTAATGTCCAATCACTTCACCGTCTTTCTCTCCAGGATATACCAATGCCACTTTATGGGCCTCAAAATACTCATGATATACATACATCTGTCTTAAATCTTCCGGAGAAGGGTTCAGGCCATTTAAGTTCTTCCATTTAGTATCTAGTACCATACAATTATCTTGCCCATGATTGACAACAATATCCGGTTTCATTCTGCTCTTGCTCCCAATTCCTGGTTGCCAGAAATATTTTGGTACCTGAGCAGATAAGCTATACTCTGGGTTTTCCTTTCTGAATTCCTTACGTAAGGTCGCATATACGAACTGTTCCCATAGTAAGTTCATATCAAACATGAGTGCCAGTATATGATTGCGGCCTTTCGATACATCCGGATGATAATTCAGAAGCAACAAGCGAGCAATGGACAGTGCTTTCTGATAATGCTCATCCTTCCGGTTGTGCGTGATTTTCTCGAAAGTGGCTTCCGTAACGTGAATATCCGGCATTTTCGGAAAATGGAGCGACAAGGCACCAATGCTGCTTTGCAGAGAGGCTTTGGTGTTGATCTGGCGGACCAGGCACAAGGTCTTATATAATATGCTGTGGATAAGGTGCTGGGTGTCGTAGGTAGTATAGCGCACATAAAACCGCTCCTGGTGCACCAGATTCTGCTGAATGTGTTTCCCAAATTGCAGGCTGCCTTTTAGCGCCGTGGTATTGCCTTCGGTTTTACGGTAACGTTTCACCAACCCCCGATGCAGCAGGTACTCCAATTCTTTCAGGTACAAGGCTAGGTAGAGATCGAGGATGGAGTGGGCTTTTAGTTGTAAGCCGCTGCTGCTGGGAGCATGAATGTCGAATACCCCCACAGATCGCAACATGTCGATTAGTAATGTTTTCCAAGTATTGGTATCATTAGATTTGTCTGCTTTAGGCAGCACTTCAATAGTAATGCCCCCCACTTGAATAATTCCCACGTATTCACAGAAACGTACTCCATTATTGATCAGGGTATAATAAGGCACCCCGTTTTCTCCGTAGAAGACTTGTAAAGCCTTTAACTGCTCGGCCGTAAGTCCTTTTTCACCCTTGCCAACGTGGATGCTTTCATGCTCAAAAACGGTAATAAGGGTTGAGCTGCTCATTTATTTATCAGATTTACCAGAGCCTGCTTGAATACATCACCGTCCATTTTCGCGACATTTTTTAGTCGGTAAACAGTTCGGCCTGCAAAATCGGCACTTCCATCTTCATATTCAAAGTTAGCGAACTTCTCGTTGGTAGTTTCTACCTTTTCCACAAAATCACTGCCCAGCACTAAACCGATTTTGCCATAATCGCCAAAAAAGTATTCCTGTAACAAAGGCATAATCTTGTTCTGAAATACTACTTGCAGGTCGTTCGGGTTTTTGACCGGCAGGAGATAACTGTGGCCAATCTGGTTATCCCTGGTCAGTAATTTTTCAATACGCTGATTGATAGTTTTGAGCAGATCAGTCAACTTGAACCCGGCAACCTCCGCTTGCAATTCTTCCAGATCATATCGCGGCGGCATTTCGACAAAATTAAAACGGCGGCGCAAAGCCGTATCCAATGCCTCTACGCTGCGGTCAGCGGTATTCATGGTGCCGATGATGTAGAGATTAGGCGGTACGCCAAATAACTCGTCACTGTAAGGCAAGGTCACTTCCAAAGCCTCGTTCTTGCCCAATCGTTTGTCTTCTTCTATGAGCGTGATCAGCTCGCCAAAAATTTGGCTTACGTTGCCACGATTGATTTCGTCAATAATGAGGACGTATTTCTTCTCCTCCTTCTCCAGAACTGTCTCGGGTTGGAATTCTTTCAGTTTTTTAAGAATCCCGGGATAATAAATGCCAATACCGGTTTGCCGCACATCTTTTTTACTATAGTAGTAATCCCCAAGAGTAGCAATGCTCAAAGTATGATCCGTACCCCCATTCGCTTTTTTGAAGCGAATAGAAGTTTTAGTAAAACCTAGAATGGTAAACTCCTTGCCCTCAGTGCGTAGAGGGAAAAGCATATTCGGATTTTCCTCCCATTGTTCTCTTAGTTTGGAAAAGGCATCTTCAAAAGAGAGTTTTTCTTTCGCTCCCTTGTTGGCATCCAGCCAATTATTTTTAGCAAGTCTGCATATTTTCTTTAAAATACCCGGCTCCGTATCATAGGTAACTTTCCCTTCATTGGAGGTCTGCGGTTTTATCCCCTCAATAAAATCTTCATAAGACATACTCTGATGAAAGGTAATAAATCCGATCTGCCCATAAGCATGATCCCAATCCCGTATTACCAATTCATCAAAACGCTCCTTGAGGTCTTTTCGGCTTTCAAAGTATTTTTCCAGCGAGCCTTCTTTTATTCTGTCAATAATAGATACTGCCTTGTTAATCGTATGGTAAGTTTTTCCGGTACCAGGAGGTCCAAATAGAATCTGGTTTAGTGGAAAGATTTCTTGTGTGTCTTCAATATTAAACGCTAACGCTGCTCCTTCTTTATGCTTACTCCCAAAAATAAGTTCTATGTTTTCAGGATTATTTACCTTATCAATGGTGGAGCGATATGCACCCCGACCATCCAAGGTGAAAGTCTTGAAATTATTATCCCATTCTACTTTTAATATTTTTCCATCTTTTGGATTACCTGTCACCGTTCCTAGGCCATGGATTTGCAGGACAGATATTGTTTTATCATTCTCCTTTCGCGTATAGGACGTTTTAGCCGCCAATCTGCTGCCAATGGGAACATTTTTCACTTTCTCTATATACTTATCTTCAAAGCCATTCTCCCAAATACCTTCTTTTTGAAAGCGCGGCAACTGATTTTCAGTTTCATTTCCATACCAATGGAAACCAACGCAGTAACACTCTGTATTTTTCGACATTTTTTGTTGTTTGGCAGGTTAGTGGCGTGATGAAAACCTTTTAAATATTTGACAATTTTTATATCTGCTGCTTGAATTATTTCAATATTTTCTACTCAATAGGCAATTTTCCAGGCGGAATAAATTCCGTAGTCCGGTCACTCCTCCGCCATTTCAATTTCCATGCCCATTTCTTCGTCTTCCATTTCCGGCAGGCTTTTCTGTCTTTCGTATGTAGCTGGCACCAGACAATCCCACAGATCAATTTTGTCGGTCGCCGCCTTGCTACTCCTGCGTGACTACCATCTCGTTTTGATGGTTGCAATGAGAGCGTTAATTTGGGCGGTTTCTTATTTTATGCGGGGTAATATATGACGAATTGTTCGAGTAGTGGAGGCCGCCCCCATCACACCCATCAAAATTACCTACATTTGTAACTCAGCCCTCCCTTTCAACATCCCCTTTATGAAAAGTATAAAAACCCTGTTGCTGTTTTGCTTTTTTGCCCATACAGCCATGTCCCAGTCGCTGCTGAAGGACATCAACACCACCACCGCCTCCACTTATTTTGGTTCCACGACGGCCGTCCTGAATGGCATGGCGTTTTTTGGTGCCGATGCAATGGATGGCCTGGGCAATGAACTCTGGAAGAGCGATGGAAGTGCCGGTGGAACGGTGCTGCTCAAGGATGTTTTTCCGGGCGAAGAGGGTGCATCGCCTGCCAACTTTCTGACGTTGACCAATAGATTTTTATTTACCGCCATAGACCAGCCGTTTAGCCTCACTAAAATTTTCAGTAGTGACGGGACGGCGGCAGGCACCCTTCCGCTGCTCCTGAACAATCAGCCGGTCGTCGGGGAACGCTTTGTGCAAGCCAATGGACAGGTCTATTTTGCGACTAGCAGACAGGACAGCAGGACAGCCATTGTGCGCACCGATGGTACTCCGCAGGGCACCGTCGAATTGGCCGTAACGGAGCCTTATGTAGGTCTGATAGAAGACCCGGTCATTGTCGGAAATGTAGTGTATTATATAACGACTACTTCTGATCTTATCCTGACCTTAATGCGTACGGACGGCACGCCCCAGGGCACATATCCTTTAAAATCCATAGCGCAACAGTATGGAATGTTCGGATTGGCGGCGGCGGGTGCGACGATTTACTTTTGGCTGGATACCGGGACCGAAGGTTTTGTGCTGTGGAAGTCGGATGGTTCGGTGGCGGGGACTACTGCGCTGGTGGACCTCGAACCGGGCCAGGCCGGGGGCACTCCCATCACATGGGCCTCGACAGATGACTATTTGTTTTTTATCAAAGATTCGGGCGCAGGGCATGTTTGCTGGAGAACCGATGGTACTGCTGCCGGTACCATACCGATCAGTCAGGTAATTCCTTATGCCTATGATATTTTTATTGACGGAGCAACCGTGTACGTGGCTGCATTCTCCTTGTACACTTCCTCGCTCGATGGGCCATTGTTGCCTATTCTTAATATGGATCAGGGTGTTCAAACGGTGAACCTTACTACCAGGCTTTCTTTGAATGGGAAAGTTTATTTTTTAGCCACAGACGCTGTGCATGGCGAAGAAATCTGGGTATCCGACGGTACGGCGGCGGGTACTGCATTGGTGCAGGACATCAACCCGGGGCCGGCCGATGCAGAGGCGAAACCGGCCTTTGTACTGAATAATCGGGTCTATTGGGTGGCTTTTAATCCGCTGTATGGTTCGGAATTGTGGGCGACTGATCCGGCCGGTCAGACGATGCAATTGGCCGTGGATATTAATACCAAAACTAACTCTTCTGAGTGGGGTGGTGGTTTTGCGACCTTTGGTTCCGTTACGCTTTTCGCGGCGGATAATGGGACCACCGGGGTAGAGTTATGGCGACATTTTCCGGGCAACAACACGGTATCTAATATGGAGATTCAGCCCGGGCCGGCCGGTTCAAGTCCGGGATTCTTTACCCGGCTGGATAATCAGGTGGTGTTTCAGGCGACGGACAGCCTGCATGGTGCCGAATTGTGGGGCTATGATCTTCCAAACAATCAGGTTAGTTTGCTGGCGGATTTGAATCCGGGAATGGCTAGTGCGTATCCAGAGAAACTGACGCTATGTGCAGATAAATTACTGTTTAATGCACCATTTGTTTCTGATAATATGGTCTATGCTACAGACGGTAGTCCTGCTGGTACTACGGCGATTGGTACTTATCCTGACTTTGGATTTAACTCTCCGGTTTGCCTGCAAAATGATTTGCTTTTTTCTACTGCCAATGCAGATTTGTTCAAAGTGAATAGTGCCAGTAATAGTATTACTTTGGTGAAAGATTTCGATGTATCTGTTGGATTTGGTTCTATTCCGTTTGTAATGGAAGTGAATAATCGCGTGGTCTTGTCGGCACCGGATTTGGTGCATGGTCAGGAATTATGGGTAAGCGACGGGACCCCTAATGGGACAGTTTTGTTGTACGACCTTATTCCGGGTCCCGAGAGTGCAAGAATTCAAAACATTAAGGTGGTGGATGACCAGTTATATTTTACGGTTGTCAATGCTGCTTACGGCACGGATCTATGGAAAACAGATGGCACGGTTTCCGGTACAGTCAAGATTATTACGCTGTCCCCTTTAAATCCCATTCTGCTTTTTGGAGGTTTCCAGTCGGCCAATGGGCTGTTGTATTTTATGGTCGGTAATTCTACCGGCCCCTATGTTTCGCTCTGGCGCAGTGATGGTACTGCGGCAGGGACCTTCAATTTTCACAACCTTAATCGCTCGATATATGACACTGAACTGTTCCCGGCTGGCGATCATGTATATTTTAATGGTTATGATCCCGATCATGGCGCTGAACTTTGGATAACCGACGGTACGTCTGCGGGTACCAGGTTCGTCAGTGACATTTGCCCGGGAGTTTGTGATGGCAATCCCCGAAACTTTGCCCTCTCGGATAGCCTGTTGTACTTTACGGCTTATTACCCTTTGTATGGAAGGGAACCGTGGACCATGAAAACCGGGACAACTTCTGTGCCGCCACTTGACTCCAAGGTGCTCAGTATGAATATTCTGGGCAATCCTGCCCAAGCCGGTTCTTCTATTAAAATTAACCTGCGCGTGGGTGATACGGTCTCCACGGCTTTTCATTTATATGATCTGACTGGCCGCATGGTCTGGCAAAAAGTGGAATCAAGTCAGGCCGGGGATAATGGGTATGAATTCTTGCTCCCTTTCCTACCTCCGGGGATATACTGCTTGCAGGCGACTGCTGGATCGGAACGGGTGGTTGGGAAAGTAATGATTGGGCGATAGGAAGTAGTTACTGGTGATCGGTTAATTGCTTATTGATTTGGTAAATAGATATTCAAACGTTAGACTTCTCCGACGGGTACCTACCTTTCGGAAAGTTTATAACTTTCCGAAAGTTCCCAGCGCATTGGGAACATGAGCCATTTTTTTAAAATATGATACAAACCATGCGTTGGTTCGGCCCCCAAGACCCAGTGTCGCTGATGGACCTGCGGCAGGCGGGCTGTCAAGGGGTGGTGACGGCCTTGCACCAGACAGCCGTCGGCGAGGTATGGACAGTAGCCGATATTCGGGAGAGGATTGCCTTGATAGAAGTTGATAATGACCGTTTTAGCCCGCTGCATTGGCAGGTGGTGGAAAGCCTGCCTGTCCATGAGGATATAAAAAAAGGACTTCCTGCGCGGGAAATCTACCTGGAAAACTACCGCCGCTCCCTGCAAAACCTGGCGGCATGTGGCATTACCACCGTGTGTTATAATTTTATGCCCGTGCTGGATTGGTCGCGCACCGATCTGCAGTACGAAATGCCCGATGGCTCCAGGGCGTTGCGTTTTGTTTGGGAGGATTTTGCCCTGTTCGACCTGTTTATTTTGCAGCGGCCCAATGCCGCAGCGGACTATTCCGAGGAGGTGCGCAACGCAGCCGAAAAGCGTTTCCGGGCCATGCAACCCGCAGCGTTGGACACCCTGAAAAACACCATATTACTCGGTCTGCCCGGCTCCGAAGAAACGTTTGAACTGGCTTCCTTTCAGACCTTTCTGGATGATTATCAACCCATTGGCCGGGCCGAATTGAAAGAAAACCTGTTTTATTTTATTCAACAAGTCGGCCCGGCTGCGCGGGAGTATGGGGTACAACTCTGCATCCATCCCGACGATCCGCCGTATCCTTTGCTGGGTTTGCCGCGCGTGGTCAGTACGGCCTCCGATCTGGCGGAATTGATGGCCGCCTACGATCATCCGGCCAACGGGATTACTTTTTGTACCGGTTCGCTGGGTGTGCGGCCAGACAATGATCTCCCGGCTATGGCGCGGCGTTTCGCCGACCGCATTCATTTTATACATTTGCGCAGCACCAAAAGAGAAGCCAATCCGCTCGATTTTCATGAAGCCGATCACTTGGGTGGCGATGTGGATATGTACGCCGTTGTGCAGGCATTAGTGGCCGAAGAGCAACGCCGCAAAAAGCAGGGCCGACCGGATGCCCGCATTCCGATGCGCCCCGATCACGGCCACCAGATGCTCGACGATCTCCGCAAAACCACCAATCCCGGCTACTCGGCCATTGGCCGTCTGCGTGGGCTGGCCGAATTGCGGGGATTGGAAATGGCGATTGTTCGCGCCATGGAAAGTGTGTAGCACAAAAGGTAACGGAAAAAACTTTCCATAAAGTAAAGAATGACATGAAAGAACAAGACATAAACGAAAATCCGACCCCTTTTACCCGTTTCCCGGCCGTTTTTTCCCTGCACGGCAAAACGGCCCTGATCACCGGCGGCGGCAGTGGAATTGGTTTTGAAATTGCCAAATGTATGGTGGCGGCGGGTGCGCAGGTTGTCATCACTGGTCGGCGGGAAGTGGCGTTGCAAGAGGCTGTCGCCAAACTCGGTGAACGTGCCCGGTTGGTCATCAACGACGTCACCGATCTGGGCAGCCTGGATGGACTGGTAGAGCAGATCGAAACCGACGCCGGGCCGCTCGATATACTCGTCAACAATGCGGGTATCAATATGAAAAAACCCGCGCTGGAAGTCTCGGATGAAGAATTCAACCGAATCATACACACCAACCTCCATGCGGTTTTTGCCATGACCCGCGCCTGCGCCCGGCGGATGGTGGCCCGGAAATCAGGCTCGGTGATCATGATCTCGTCTATGGCGGCCTACTATGGGCTGGATCGGGTGGTGGCCTACGCCGCTTCCAAATCCGGCGTGGAAGGCATGGTCAGGGTACTGGCCTCCGAGTTCTCCCAATTCAACGTAAAAGTAAATGCCATAGCACCCGGTTTTATCGAGACCAATATGATGCGAACGGCCATGAGCAGCGACCCGGAACGCATGGCCAGGGCTCTCCACCGTACCCCAATCGGATATTTCGGTGCCCCGGAGGATATTGGCTGGGCAGCGGTGTTTCTGGCTTCGGATGCGGCGAGGTATATTACCGGTATTTCACTGCCGGTAGATGGTGGCAATTCGATTGGTTTTTGAATGTCTGCAGGCCCGGTCGGTATTTATTCATTTAGGAACGTGTAAAAGATAAATTAGTAATTGTGTTCTTGTATTGAGTTGTCATGTCGTAGAGAAACGGAGACATCTACACAAGCCAGGTTATTAGAAAGGCCCTTGATCAAGAATCTCTGGGGCACTTGGCTTGTGTAGATGTCTTCACTCCGTTGCGACATGACAATCAAGACGGGCAAAATTTCACAATTTACTTCTACACATCCCTTAATAACCAGTCTTACAGGGTAGATTATAAGGATTATGCTAGTAAAAAGTAGTTTTTTGACAGCTTCGCCTTTCATTACCGACGATTTTTTGTTGCAGAACGAGGCTGCCCGTCATTTGTATGTCGAGTACGCCCAACCCATGCCGGTCATTGATTATCACAATCATCTGTCACCGGCAGACATTGCGGCGGATACTATCTTTCAGAACCTCACGCAAATCTGGCTGAACGGCGACCATTACAAATGGCGGGCGATGCGCGCGAATGGTGTGACGGAAGAATACTGTACCGGCGATCAACCGGATGCGGAAAAATTTGCCAAATGGGCCGCCACGGTCCCCTGCACCATTCGGAATCCTTTGTTTCACTGGACGCACCTGGAACTCAAACGGTATTTTGGGGTGGATGCCTTGCTTTCTCCTGCCACCGCCGACGCCATCTTTGAAACATGCAGTGCCCTGTTGCGCACACCCGAATATTCCGTCCGTCATCTTCTGCGGAAAATGCAGGTAAAAGTGCTGTGTACGACCGACGATCCGGTGGATACGCTAGAACATCACCGGCAAATTGCCGCAGACCGATGCGACATCAAAGTACTGCCCACCTTCCGGCCCGACAAGGCTATGGCGGTAGATGATCCGGTGGCTTTTAATCAATATCTGACCCGGCTCGAACAGTCCGCCGACATCGCTATCTCCGGGATCAACGATTTTCTGGAGGCCCTGCAAAAACGCCACGACTTTTTTGCCGAAATGGGTGCCTGCGTGTCGGACCACGGTCTGGAAGAACTGTACGCGGAGGATTATTCGGAAACGGAGATCAAAAACATATTCGCCAGGCTCCGCTCCGGCCAGGCTCCGAATGCGCTGGAGAGCCGCCAGTTCAAATCGGCTATGCTGGTCCATTTTGCCCGCTGGGACTGGGAAAAAGGCTGGACACAGCAGTTTCACCTCGGTGCGCTGCGCAACAACAACACCCGCATGACGCGCCGCCTGGGTCCCGATACGGGCTGGGATTCTATGGGTGATTTCTCCCAGGGCCGGGCGCTGTCCAAATTTCTCGACCGCCTGGATGCCGGCAATCAGTTGGCCAAAACCATCCTGTACAATGTCAATCCGGCGGATAATGAATTGTTCGCCACGATGGTCGGCAATTTCAACGACGGTACGCTAGCAGGGAAAGTGCAGTGGGGCGCAGCTTGGTGGTTTATGGATCAAAAAGACGGCATGGAACGCCAGCTCAATACCTTGTCCAGTATGGGCCTGCTCAGCCGGTTTGTAGGTATGCTCACCGATTCGCGCAGTTTTCTTTCTTTTCCGCGCCATGAGTACTTCCGCCGCATTTTGTGCAATCTGATCGGGCAGGACATAGAAAATGGAGAATTACCCCGTGATTATCCGTGGATGGGCAAGATTGTACAGGATATTTGTTACTATAACGCTAAGGCATATTTCAATTTTTAAAAGATGCTAATGAGGGCGATTATAAAATTGGGCGCCTTTCAAATTGTCGCGCTATACTGACGGGAGAGGTTATCTAATAAATATCGAATAGAAAAAAGAACCAAATTTTATTTTTATCGAGTGCTAAACCTATCAGATTTTTAAAACCTGATAGGTTTCTGGTAGCGAAAACGAAATAAAAATTTGCACCATTTCTAATTCTGATCCTTATGAGACACCCTCTTCGTTCACGTATTCCTTTCTAGGGCACTAACTTTCGGAAAGTGAAAAAACTTTCCGAAAGGCCGGGATTTTAGCCTAAAAAAAGATGGCTCAACGGTTTCCCGCTGAGCCAGCCTTAAAAATTCCAGGCACAAGTGCCAATTACTTAATGATCGCAATATTCACCCCCAGAATAAAGCGGGCCGGCGTATTACTGAAATGATACTGGTCGCCAAAGAACGTGATGTGGTCGCCCTGGTTGTTGAAGTTGCCTTCGTAGCGCAGGTCGGCGGAAATACGGCCCGTGCCGAGGGTCAGACCGGCCTGCCAGCCCCAGGTAAACTGCTTAAAGCGCTCCTTGTAGCCGTCGAGGTCGGTCAGTTCCGAATTGCTGTTCAGGAAGTAGTGGCCGACCGGACCCGCATTCAACCGGACCGGTCCCATTTTGAAGCCAACCAGCACCGGTATATCCAGGCGCTGGTATTTCTCGTTTTTGATCACGTCGCCCAGGCTGTTTTCTTTGACCCTGTAGTCCGTCTTGGTGGAATTGAACAATAATTCCGGTTGCAGGAAGATCTTGTTGCCCAGGCGGACGTACGCGCCGAACTGGGTGCCGAACTTGAACTTATCCACCCCGAAGTTCAGCGTGCTGTCGCCGCCGCCGATGATGATGTCCTCCGGTTTGTTCACCTGGGTATTGACGCCCCCTTTGAGACCGAACGAGAAAATTTGTGCCGATGCGCTATGGCCCAGCAACAGTAAAAAAGCAATA
>JANPIV010000034.1:0-5802 GCA_031425155.1 Saprospirales bacterium
CACGAGTACCGAAGTGCAGGATTATGCTTTTTTAGATAAAAAACCATTGCCCATTGTGAATTACTATCGCCTGCGGCAAATAGACTTTGACGGCAATGAAGAACTATCGAAAGTGGTGAGTGTACACCTGCAAAATGCCGGCACGGTGCGCGTCTTCCCTAATCCCGTCTCCAACGGCGAATTGCACTTGATTTTGCCTGAAAATTCGGAGGAAGAAACTATCGTGCATCTGTTCAATCCGGCAGGGCAATTAGTGCGTTCTATGACCGTCAGCAGCGGCAATAACACCTTGAATGTCAACGGATTGGCCGCAGGCATTTACACTTTGCAGGTCAGGAGCGGTCAGGGAAGTTCTTTTGAAAAAATTGTGGTGGAGCACTAGCCTACCCTTTCTATTCTATTTTATAAAAGCACAGGAGCCATCCCGGACTTTTTCGGGATGGCTCCTGTGCTTTATTATTTCAAACTACTGTAACACTACGGCGCGGGTCTCTTCTGTAGCGGGTTTTGCCCGGATATTCAAGAGACGATCAATAGACCGTTTTCCGGCTTTAATTTTTATCCGGTACGTACCGCTTTCGAGTTGGGACAGGTTGAGCGTACGGTTAAAAGTAGTCACGTCGCCGGAAACTTCTTCGGCATAAATTTCCGTTTCCGCAATGACGCGAAAGGCATCCGATTCCTGCTTCAGCACGCTCAGGTAGAGTTTTTTACCGGTCTCGTTTTGAGCCGTTAACTGCACCCGCAGATCGTCCACGGTTTTAATTTCCACTTTAAGATCGCTGGAATCCGGCTGCAAAGTAGGCATTTTCATACTGGTGAGCAGGGTAAAAAAGAATGCACCGACAAGGAGCAAGGACCAATTGTATTTCATCGTTGTTTAAATTTAGTGGCTGAACAAAGTGTCTATCGCGATGACGGGACAAAGGTGTGGGAAGTAATTAATACTTGAAAATGCTATTATTTTATAGATTTATGCCGAAAAAGCATAACTGAAATCGCGCCCGGCGTGAACTTTTTTTTGAATGGAAATTCGTCAGATAAAATATTTCCTCGGAGTAGCCGAGACCCTGAATTTTTCAAAAGCCGCTATCAACCTGAACATTGTCCAACCCGCTTTGAGCCGTCAGATCCAACAATTGGAGCAGGAACTGGGGGTGGTTTTATTTGAACGGAATAACCGCAACGTGTGGCTCACCCCGGCAGGGTTGTACTTGCGCGACCAGCTAATCAAACTCGACAAGCAGTTCAAGGACACGCTGGGTCATGCCATTTCGATTCAAAACGGCCATGTTGGCACCATTCGGATCGGTTATCCGGGATCGGCGCTGTATTCTATTTTGCCGGAGGTTTTGTGTCTATTGCAGCAAAAACTGCCGCTGCTCGACGGTGTTTTGACCGAAATGCCGGAGGCGAAAGTGCTGGAAACCCTGGTACACGGCCATATAGACGTTTGTTTTTCCAGAGAAGAGGTCTATGATCATCCCAATGTCTGCCAGCGGAAGTTGTTTTCAGAGCCGATGGCCCTGGTGGTACCGAATCACCACACTATTACCAAAGAGAATTTCAAATCCATCGCGCAATGCCGGGACGAGAGTTTTATTCTCCCTTATATGGCGCACTGGCAGATGTATCGCCAACTCATTTATGGTATTTTTAGTCAGGAAGGTCTGGTACCGCGCATCGCTTACGAGTCCAATTTCGGTGCAACCATCATGCGGCTGGTGGAAAAAAACCTGGGTATTTCGATTTTGCCCCTGAGCTATCGCATGGGCAGTTCGCTGAAAGTGCGTTTTATTCCATTACCCACCCACACCACCCTGTATCTGGTTTGGCGAACAGATGATCACAGTCCGATTGTGCGAAATTTTATTGCACTATGTGATGAGGCAGCAGGGAAGTTGGATATTAATTTTGAATGTGAATAAGAGGCTGTATTTCCACGCCTTTCAGAACATGCTAATTTCTCAATTTGATAAATTATGGTGCATCTTTCCCCGTTTATCACCGTCAAATTATCCCCAAACCCTACCTTTGCGCCGCCAACACACAACCGGCCACAACATTGGAAACATTACCGACCGTAGATACCGCGAAGAGCCTCGGCCTCACCGCAGCAGAATTTGAAAAAATCATCGGCATTCTGGGCGGTACGCCCAATTTCACCGAACTCAGTATCTATTCCGTCATGTGGAGCGAGCACTGCTCCTACAAAAACTCCATCCTGCAACTCAAAACCCTGCCCCGCAAAGGCCCCCGGCTGCTTGTAGAAGCAGGTGAAGAAAACGCGGGTTTAGTGGACATCGGCGACGGCCTGGGCTGCGTATTCAAGATCGAAAGCCACAACCACCCGTCCGCCATCGAGCCGTATCAGGGCGCAGCGACGGGCGTAGGTGGCATTCATCGCGACATATTTACGATGGGTGCCCGGCCCATTGCCGCACTGAACAGCCTGCGTTTCGGCACGCCCACCAACGACCGGATGCGACACCTCATCGCCGGAGTGGTGAAGGGTATCGGCGACTATGGCAACTGTTTCGGGGTGCCAACCGTCGGTGGCGAGGTGTATTTTATGCCCTGCTACAACCACGATATTCTGGTCAATGCCATGTCGGCGGGCATCGTGAAGGCCGGGGAAACGGTGAGTGCCACGGCGGGCGGCCCCGGCAATCCGGTGTTCATCGTCGGTTCGGCCACGGGCAAAGATGGTATTCACGGGGCTACCTTCGCCAGTGCGGACCTGTCCGCCGATTCGCACGAAGACCTGCCAGCGGTGCAGGTGGGCGATCCTTTCCAGGAAAAACTCTTGTTGGAAGCTTCTTTGGAAGCCATCCAAACCGGAGCGATCATCGGGATGCAGGACATGGGCGCGGCGGGCATTATCTGCTCTACTTCCGAAATGAGTGCCAAGGCGGGTTGCGGAATGCGCATCGAACTGGACAAAACGCCTACGCGTCAGGCCAACATGAAAGATTGGGAAATCCTGCTTTCCGAGAGCCAGGAACGGATGCTGATCGTCTGTCATCCGGGCCGCGAACACGAATTGCAAGTGGTGTTTGATAAATGGGATTTGTCGTGTGTGGAAATTGGCCAGACCACCGCAGGCGGACGACTGGAATTTTTTCAACATGGTCAGAAAGTCGCCGATGTGCCCGCCGAAACGCTCGTGCTGGGCGGCGGTGCGCCCGTTTATGTCCGCGAAACGCAACGACCCGCCTATTTAGCGGAAATAGAAAAGTTTGATTTACAACAAGTTGTGGAGCCGACAGACTACCGACAGGCGGCTACTACACTGTGGCATTCGCCCAACCTGGCTTCCAAAAACTGGATCACCCAGCAATACGATTCGATGGTACGCACGGGCACCATGACCACCAACCGGCCAGCCGATGCCGCCATTGTGTATGTCAAAGGCACCCAAAAGGCATTGGCATTGACCACGGACTGCAACTCCGCTTACGTCTATGCCGACCCTTACCGGGGCGCGATGATCGCCGTGGCCGAGGCTGCCCGCAACATCGTCTGCGCGGGCGGGGAGCCGGTAGCCATCACCAATTGCCTGAATTTTGGCAATCCCTACAATCCCGAAGTGTATTACCAGTTTGCCGAAGCCATTCGCGGCATGGGCGAGGCCTGCCGCCGTTTTGAGACACCAGTGACGGGCGGCAACGTGAGTTTTTACAACCAATATGGTGTAGGCGACAAGGTGGTGCCGGTCTATCCGACCCCGACCATCGGGATGCTGGGCCTGCTGGACGATCCGGCGCAAATGATGACGCTGGATTTCAAAAACGCGGGCGATCAGATTTATCTGGTGGGCACGAGCCGCAACGATCTGGGCAGCAGCGAATACCTGCGCACGGTCTGCGAGGTAGAGTACAGCACCTGCCCGCATTTCGATTTGGAAGAAGAAGTTTTTGTGCAACAGGTGATTAAAACCGCGATTCGGCAGAAAATAGTGGCCTCGGTACACGACGTATCGGACGGCGGCGTTTTCACTGCGCTGTTGGAAGGAGCCATGCCAGGCGGTTTGGGTTTTGATGTAAAAAGCAACCCGACGGTGCGCAAAGATGCCTGGTTATTTGGTGAAGCCCAAAGCCGGGTGATCGTGACGGTGTCTGCCGAACAATCCGCGGCTTTTGAACGTTTTTTGGCGGCTGAAAAGGCTGCTTTTGAAATGATCGGTACGGTGATTGATGCAAGTATTCTGGTGGACGGTGAAGACTGGGGCGGAATAGCCGAATGGCAACGCGTTTACAGCACCGTATTGGAAGAAATAATGGCTGGCTAAACCGCTATTTTGCCATTCCCGACAAATCGGGAATGACAAGTACGTCGTGTACGCCAATAACGAATAACAAATCGCTAATCTTTTTAATAATTTTTTTTGCAACTAATTGAACATGAAAAACATACAGCATTTTCTGCTTTTTCTGTTGCCCGCTCTGGCGGCTTTTTCGGCTTGCCAGGGTCAGTCGGGTTATACTTTAAAAGGCACCATTCAGAATGCCGCCAGCCTGCAGGTGTTGCTGGAACAGGCCCATTTTGATCGCAGCACAGTGGCTTTGGGCCGCGCGACCTGCGATGCTTCCGGCAATTTTAACATTAACCAGAAAGACCCCTTCCCGGAAGGATTGTACCGGCTGAGCATTGGCGCAAAACGCATGTATTTCCTGCTGGATGGCAAAGAAAGCACGATAGATATTAAAGGCGATTTGAATACGCTGGATAAAATGGAGGTCGCCGCAACGGGTTCGCCGACTTTTACCTGCTATGCCAATCTTATTCAGGATTTGATCAAAAATCCGATGAAAACGCCGGAAGATGCGAAAGCAGCAGTGCAAAAAGGCTGTACGCCGCTGATGAAGGCATTTTTGACCTCCCAATTACTGGGTCAAAATGCGGCTTCGTTCGTCCCGGAGTTTAAATCTTCGAGTGAGGTCCTGAATGCCGCCATGCCGGGCTCGAAGTATGCGACGGACTATGCCAATATGGTAACTGGCCTGACGACTCAAATCGCGCAGCAATCCGCCGGGGAGACTATACAAGTGGGGATGGATGCACCGGATATTTCCCTGCCCGGCCCCGATGGCAAAACCCGCGCCCTCTCTAAATTGAAAGGAAAAGTAGTGCTGCTCGACTTTTGGGCCAGCTGGTGCGGTCCCTGCCGCCGCGAGAATCCACGCGTGGTGGAAACTTACAAAAAGTACCACGATAAAGGATTTGAGGTGTTTAGCGTGTCGCTGGATCGCCCAGAGGGGAAACAAGCCTGGGTGGATGCTATTGCCAAAGACGGTTTGGTGTGGGACAACCACGTGAGCGACCTGCAATTCTGGAACAGTGCTCCGGCAGCCGTGTATGGCGTGCGTTCTATTCCAAAAACTTTCCTGATCGGTAAGGATGGCAAGATTGTGGCCCTGAATCCGCGGGACAAGTTGGAAGAGGAGCTGTTGAAGGTGTTGTAAAATAATGTGGCCAATGGGTAAAATGTGGCCAATGGGTTGAAAATGGAATAAATGTGAAATAAAAAAATGCTCCTTTCGGGATGACCGGAAGGAGCATTTCTATGCTAGTGACAAAGGCTGTCTCATAAGTCACCTTGCAGTTTTTCGCTAAAAAATTATATGTTGCATTTAGGCTACTGAATCCTATAAGGTTTTCAAAACCTATGGCATGTACACAAGTTCATTGACAAGATTGTAAGATTTTAAGGGGGTATATAAGGATAGCCTGGAATTGCCGGATTCCGGTTTTCAAGGTGATTGGTCCTGGAGGTCTTTGGGATGCGAGCCCTTTCCAGCC
>JANPIV010000035.1:0-154777 GCA_031425155.1 Saprospirales bacterium
CTGTTGCAAAACCGTCAAAGAACTGAAAAATAAGGTCATCGAGGCTCTGGAAACGATCAAAGAGGACAAGGATTTGATTCAATTATTTTTCTACCATAAAACCACAGGGTTTTATAACTGATCAATGTCGAAAGGTAAAAAATGCGCAATTAATTGATTATCAAATACTTAAAAACTGACTCCTTAATTCTGTCTCCTTATTTGCTATCACCAATATGCACATTGCCGCCCGCTGTAATCGTACTCCCAACGACGACATTTTTACTATTGACAATAGAAATAGCGGCCTTTACCTCTTCCTGAATGACTGGTTGGGCTTCCTGGGCTTCTATGTCATCTAATAAATCAAGCAGTCCGGCGCGAATCTGATTTTTGGTCAGATTGGCCTCCTCATTATTGATCAGACCCAGGCGAATCTGTCGGCTGACATCGCTGAGGCGGGCGGATTGCAGCACGGCTTCACTGAGTTGCGGGCTGTTTTGGAGCAGTTGCTGCAACTGTTGCAGGGCTGCGGGCAGGGCATCATCAGCGATGAGTTGCCGGATGTGGTTGCGAAAGGAATCATTGGTTGGGTGCATGATGGATGGACTGTTTTCGGGCAGTAACATACGGATTCCCGCAGAATTGTATTTCATGCTTTTGTGGCCGATGGGTGTTCTGCTGTTTTTCAGGTGAAAACTCCCGCTTTTGAATGCGGACGCCAGACAGTTTTTCAGAGGTAAAATAATGTACACGCCGGTGAGAAGCTCCCCGTTTTAGGCACTCTCGCTCCGACAGACAAAAACTTAGGGAAATAATGTGGCGTACAGGAGCGGCAAAGTAGGATAAACGCCAACTTGTTCGGATGTTTGCGTAAACATCACCCAACAAGACGAAGACTATCTATGCCTACTTCCGATTTCCCTGCCAATTGCCTGCGCCCTACCTTTGCCGAAAAATTGATCGGCTGGCTACAGCGCGGCAAAGCCATCAATGTCATCGGCGATGAAGGACAGGGCATGCAGCGCCTGCACGAAGATGTGGCCGAAGGCTGCCCGCCCACCGTGCGGTTTATTCCGCTGAGTATGCGGAGTTATGCCGATAGTTATGCCGGTTTTTTGCAGGCCCTCTCCGATGCACTGGGCATAGAGCGCACAGCCGATGCCGATATTCGCCTGGTGCTCAATAACTTCCTGCATACCAGCAGCCAGAATATCTGGTTGTGCCTGGAACATTTCGACCGGCTCGCCGACAAACAGGTGGACAACAAACCCGTGGACGACAAGGGCTACGATATTCATTTTCTGAACTACCTCAATAGCCTGCACAACAACCCACGCGTGTCGCTGCTGGTCTGCTCCCGCCGGGAAATCCGGGCGCAGGAACTCTACATTGGCGGCAAAGCCGTATCTGGTTCGCGGCTGGAATTCTCGGAGCGCGAAAAACTACCTGACTTAACCTTTGCTGAAATTGAAGCTTACTTTGAACGGCGCTTGCCCAATACTGCCTATAAAGCGGCCTTTTTTCAGCAAAAACCAATTTTTTATACAGAGTTGATTACTGAAATTGATGCCCACCCGGAATCTGTGGGGTTCGCTGATTTAGTAGCTGGGCAAAACATTGACCCCAATTGGAGTCTGGACGGGTTTAGGGAGCGGCTAAGATTTTGGAAGGAAGAATATACGCGGCTTCATGCGCGAACAATTGGCAATAAGTTGATTCAAATTGAAAAAGGTTCACTCCGTTGGCTAAGTCATGTTAGGAAGTTACGCCGGATTGGAAATATTTGGCGGCTAATATTCTTGATTCTTGGACTCATAGGTATGCAATTGTTTGGCGGATGGAAGTGGCTAGCTGAACACGTTTGGCCTTTTATTTCACCTTATTTACATTAATAATTTGCCATGAACCAAGATGCACCTGACTATGAAGCTATTTTTACTAAACCCACTGCGCCAAGGAGTGATTGGGAGACGTTTAAGTGGATGTTTTTTGAGCCGAGTTTGTTACAGAAATATAGTAGGGAAATAACTAGAAAAGAGGCTGCGGTACGGTTTTTAAAAGTGTACTTCTTTTTTATTACTCCATTAATACTATTATGCTGGTTATTATTTGTTACCGGCTTGACTTGGGTGGATGTGCCAACAAAACACCCAGAATTTTTCAAATTTGATCTTACCGATTGGTCTGCTCTAAGTGATTTTATAAGTAAGTGGATTTTTTTAGCAAAAACTTTGGCTTTCGGTTTGGCCGTAGGATTGGCTTTAGGATTGGCTTTAGGATTGACCTTTGGTTTGGCCGCAGGTTTGATTTTCGGTCTGGCCGCAGGTTTGGCTTTCGCTTTGGCTTTAGGTTTATCTCTAGGTTTGGCTGGTTTGGCCTACAGTCTAATTTTTAGTTTGGCCTTTGGTTTTGGCCTCGCTTTGATTTTTGGTTTAATTTTAAGTTTGGTCGTAGCTTTGGCCTTTGGTTTGGGCGGAGGTTTGGGCTTCAGTTTGGCCTTCGGTTTGGCCGGAGGTTTAGGATTTATTACCGGGTTTCATATTGCCCATTTTCGCCTCTTATTTCACCCATTCTACTGGCTGGGGATTTTGGGAAAGCAGAATCTGACCAGTAATCCCTACCTACATGATGAAGGCATTTGGCTACCATTACCTTGGGTAAAACTGGCTCTATTAAAACATGCCAAAGAACAACCTGCTTTGGCTTTGCAGTTGGTGAATTTCTTATTACGTTACCGGAAATTACAGCGCGGATTAGCCTACGAAATAGAGCATACCGCTGTCGCCTCCCATTGGCAGAGGTTGTTGAGACTGAACGTAGATGCTATATACCGATATGCCCCAAGTTTTTTTACCGCAGACAACGATGATAGCACATTAGAAAAATGGCGACCTTCCGTGCGCTGGCAGGAAAAAATATCGGCATTACTCGAATATCTTCTTGTAGCAGAAAGCCAAACCGCAGTAGTGCTTAAAAAGCAGTACTTAAAGCAATGCGCCGAACTGCTGAGTGATTTTGAAGCCATCCATCTTCGCGAAACCTTCAAAGGCCGTGATGCTTACTTCCCGGTTATAGAACACTGGCAAAAAATACTGGACAATCAAATTCGGGAAGTTAATCAAGAAGTAGAACGGATTCATTCAGTCACTTTAAATCCATATAGTAAGGGAAATGCACTGTCACCAGATACAGTAAATGGTAACAACCTCTTCCTCGAACGAGAAGATCTGAAATCGGAATTATTGTTGAAAATCCAGACGTCCGCTACCATGCCCACCTTCCTCATTTTGGGCCAACGGCGTACTGGGAAAACCTCCCTGCTTAACTTTCTATCCCAGTTGCTGGACAAATCACGTTATGCTGTAGCAGTCATAGATGCACAGAGTATGAGCGGTGAGCTGTCCGTGTCTAATTGGTTAAACATTCTAAGAGAGCGAGTTATTATTCTTTTTGATGTACCGCATCCAGAATACCTACTTCCTTTGGATTGGTTGGAAGCATGGGAGATGTTCGCCAATTCTATGATGGAATTGGCAAAAAAGTTTCAACGGAAAATCATACTGGTCATGGATGAGTATGATGAGACCTTTGGCTTTCATAATGCCTTACGCCAGGACCCGGAACGTGGAGCGCAGCTGCTGGCGCGTATCCGGGCTTTTTCGCAGCGGCAAAACGAGGTGGTGCTGTTATTTGTGGGTGCCACCGGCTTTCGCGACCTGCTGGGCGAACCGAGTTGGACCAAGTATTTTGTGCAAATCCACATCTTTCGGGTCGAGTACCTCTCGCGGGCGGGTAGTCTGCATTTAATTACCCATCCTGTGCCGGATTTCCGCTTACAGTACGCCGACGGTCTGCCGGAGCGTATCTGGGAACTCACGCAGGGCCACCCGCACCTGCTGCATAGTATCTGCTCCGATCTGGTGGACTATGCCAATATCGTCCCCAAAAACCCGGTGGATCATGCCGATCTGGATAAAATACTGGCGGAGAAGACCTTACAATCCGATGAGCAGCCGTTCGTGGGCTTTTGGTCGGAGTTCTGCCAAAGTGCCTCCATGCGCGAAGCGGTACTGCACATTATCCATCATCGCCCGGTGGATAAATCCCTGCCCGAGGTGCGGCGATTGCTCGATTATAAATACGTCGTGGAAAATGCGGAAGGTATGCTGCGTATGCGGGTGCCTTTATTTGAGCAATGGTTATTGAAATTTGGCTATTAAAAAAACTGCCGACACGAGGACAGAGCCCTATGCCGACAGGATGTTTTTTATTCGCCTTTCCCGATAAAAAATCGGGATGTCACTGCGTTCCAATTGTCTATTGTCCCGATTCCGGGCGCATCTGCGGGAAAAACAGCACTTCCTGGATGCTCGTCTGACCCGTGAACAACATCGTCAAGCGATCAATGCCAAAGCCGATGCCAGCGGTGGGCGGCATACCGTATTCGAGGGCGCGCACGAAATCTTCGTCCATCATCATGGCCTCTTCGTCGCCCCGGGCGGCGAGGGCGAGTTGCTCCTCGAAGCGTTCGCGCTGGTCAATCGGGTCGTTCAGTTCCGAGTAGGCGTTGCCGACTTCCTTGCCATGGATGAACAACTCGAAGCGTTCCACGAGGCCCGGTTTGCTGCGGTGCTTCTTGGTCAGCGGCGACATTTCGACGGGGTAATCAATCAGGAAGGTGGGCTGAATGAGGTTAGCTTCGACCTTTTCGCCGAAGATTTCGTCAATCAGTTTGGCCTTGCCCATCGTGGAATCCACCTCGATGTACTGCTGGCGGCAGTAGGTGAACAGTTCTTCTTCGGTGCTCAATTCCACATTCAGGCCGGTGTATTGCCGGATGGCATCGAACATGGTGAGGCGCGTGTATGGCCCGGCGAACTCGATGAGGTGCTCGCCGACCTGCACGGTGGAGCCGCCATCATCGCTGAGGGCGCGGGCCACGCGTTCGAGCATCTGCTCGGTGGTGTCCATCATCCAGTTGTAATCCTTGTAGGCCACGTAGAATTCCAGCATCGAAAATTCCGGGTTGTGGGTCCGGTCCATGCCTTCGTTGCGGAACATTTTGCCAAGTTCATAGACGCCGTCGAAGCCCGCCACGATGAGGCGTTTTAGATATAACTCGTTGGCAATGCGCATGTAAATGGGCACGTCCAGCGCGTTGTGGTGCGTCTTGAACGGACGGGCCGCCGCGCCGCCGTGGATGGGTTGCAGGATGGGCGTTTCGACTTCGAGCAGGCCCAGATCGTCGAGAAAAGCCCGAATGGTGCGGATGAGTTTACTGCGTTTGATGAAAGTCTGGCGAAACTCGGGATTGACCGTCAAATCCACGTAACGCATCCGGTAGCGTTGTTCCGGGTCGGTGAACGCATCGAAGACGTTGCCTTCGGCATCTTTTTTCACCACCGGCAGGGGCCGCAGCGACTTGGCGAGGAAGGTAAATTCCTGCACGTGCACGGAGATTTCGCCGGTCTTGGTTTTGAAAGCAAAACCTTTTACGCCAATATAATCGCCCAGATCGAGCAGTTTTTTGATGGCTACATCGAACAGGGTTTTGTCTTCGCCGGGGCAAATTTCCTCGCGGCGCAGGTATAATTGGATGCGGCCCGTAGAATCCTGCAAACCCATAAACAGGGCTTTGCCGGCTTCACGAACGAACATGACGCGGCCCGCCAGACAGACTTCGTGGTAGTTCAGGCGGTTTTTGGTGCCGTCTTCCAGCACTTCTTCCTGGTAATTGGCCAGAATATCGGCAGCGTGGGCCGTCACGTCGTATTGCGCCGCCGGATAGGGGTCTATGCCGAGTTCGCGCAGTTTTTGCAGCGATTCCCGGCGGATAATTTCTTGTTCTGTCATTTATTTTGAAAAATTGGAGCGCAAAAGTAGCGTTTCGCCTGCATAGTAGTGGCTTTTGAAACACAAAAGGGTGTTATGGTTTTTGAAAACAAAAAGAAAGGGGCTTTTAACACAAAAGGCATAAAAGGAAACAAAAAAGGTTTTTAACACGAAAGGCACAAAAGGTGACAAAAGAAAGGCAAAAGAAAAAGCAAAGGATTTTTAACACAAAAGGGAACAAAAGAAAGACAAAAGCAAAGGTTTTTTAACGCCTACATTTTTTGCGGCTCCCTACGAATGTTATGTTTTGTCATTCCGTAGGAATCCGTCCACGTCATGTTTTTTGTCCTTTTGACCTTATTTTTGGAATCCCCGCTTATGTGTTCTTTTGTGCCTTTTGTGTTTCAAAATATTCCCTTTTGTACTTTATAGTAGTCAACGAACATGAAAAACATCTTCAAGAAGGACTTTTACACCGTTTTTTTCGGCATCTTCGCTTTCGTGGGCACCATTATGGGCGTGATCGGCACGGTGGCCTGGCTTGATACCAATCGCCTCACCCGCGACGGGGTGCGCACTACCGGCACCGTGGTGGAACTGGTGGGCAGTCGGTCCCTGGCACCGGTGGTCGAGTACCAAACGGCGGAGGGCGAGCGGCGAACTTATATGTCCGACGTATATTCCAGCCCGCCCGCTTATGATGTAGGTGAAGCGGTGACGCTTTGGTACGACCCGAAGGACCCGCATGAGGTCGTGTTGTCCGGCCTGAGCCGATGGTTTCTGCCGATGCTTATGGGCTTTTTCTTTCTGGTTTTCGGGGGCATCGGTTATGGTGGATTGATCTATCAGCAATTAAAAAAGCGCGATACCAAATGGCTTTTGCAAAATGGTCAACCTGTAAATGCGCTACTGACGAATGTGGCTTTAAACACTTCGGTTAGGCTGAATGGGTCTAGCCCGTTCGTGATTCAGGCGCAATGGCAAGACCCGGCCACGCAGAAAGTTTATGTTTTTGAAAGCGGTCACATTTGGTACGACCCGTCGCCTTATCTCGGCGACCGATCTATTCCGGTGCGGATCAATCCGCGCGACCCAAGAAAATACCATGTGGATTTGTCGTTTTTGCCGGAAGCGGGAAATTAAAAGCCAAATAAGCAAGGGGCAAAAGGGCAAAGAGCAAGAGGCAAATGGAACGTAGTGACATCCCGATTTTTCATCGGGAAAAGCAAAAGATCAAGGGGCTTCCGATTTATATGGAGGTGTGATGTCTCAACCCCTCAACATTCTCTACCCCTCCACTTTATCGGGTTTTGACCAACTTCGCCCAGCGTACTTCGCCTGCGGCAAATATTTTCACGGCATAAATACCAATTGGCCATGCGGCGGCATTTATCCAAAAACTGGTCACATTATTTGTCAAAACTGACTGCACGAGGCGGCCCTGCGCATTGAAAATATCGGCCCGTTCGATGGCTACTTCAGATTCCACTTGCCAGCCGTCGGTGGCTGGATTGGGGAATATATGCACCTGATTAGCAACGACTTCCGTAGTAGGAGAAGCGGCGCAGGTCAGTTTATTCAGGCAATCCCACAGGTCATTATCAAAATAAATGGGCACATCATTGCCTGCGCCGTTGGTGTAACCCGCGCTTTCGCCCTGGCGCACCACGACCCAGCCTTTGGACGGCACGATGTGGATTTTCTGGTCGTTTTTGCCCAAAGCCGAGAACATATCGTCGGGCGCATTGGGAATTAATTTTCCGGGGATGACTACTTGCAGGCCGGGCAGCATAAAACTAGGCTGCCCATTGAGCCACCACAGGTAGCCGTAACTTTTGTTGAGTTCCTGCGAGGGATGGGTCATGTCGTAGAAATACTGCTGATCATGCAGCAAAGTGTCGCCAGCCCAGATGCCGTGGGCCTGAATGAGCAGGCCATAACGGGCCATATCGCGGGCGCGTCCATACTGCACATCGTCGAACCAAAAACCTTTCATGCCAACGCGGTCGAGTACATGCGTTTTGGTGAACTGATTGATAGTCAGGCTACTGGCTGCGGCCACGACATCCTGCAAGAGGCGATACGCGCCCGTGTGGTAGGCCCAGCGCGTACCGGGTGCGGCGAGATATTGCAGGCAGGCCGGGTCAATACAGAGGTTGGCGTCGGGCGAAGCGGGCGTAGGCGTATCGTCCAGGCCGGTGGTCATGCTAAGTTGGTGGCGGAGCGTGATGGCGTTTTCCTGTTCGGGCGTGGCACTCGTCCAGCCCGCGCCGAGGTAGGTGCTGGTCGCGTCGTCTATGTCCAGCAGCCCTTCTTCCTGCGCCTGACCGACCAGAAAGGCCGTCAGCGACTTGCCCGCCGAAGCCCAGTACCACACCGAATCCTGCACATAAGTACCGAAATATTTTTCCAGCACGATCCTGCCATCTTGCAGTAGCAGGAAGGATTTGGTGTTTTTGGCTGCCAGAAATTGATACAAACTATCCACGCGGTCGGCGCAAAAGCCGAGACTGGCGGGAGAGGTAGTTTGCCAGGCCGTGCCGGTTTTAGGCGGGAAATACAGGGCCGGATTTTGGGAGAAAAGCGGGAATGCGCAGAGAAACAGCGCGATAGACAGGCAGAGCAGTCGGTGGATCATGTTGCGGAAAATGAGTGAAATGATTAGACTGCAACATTGGCCTGCCGTTTAAAATAAAAGTGGTGGTATGGGAATCCCAATATTTTTTATTTAAAAATATCGGAAATCCCATGCCACCACTACCGCACATTGACCACATTATTCTATTCCACCTTCACCGCCTTTTTAAAATACTCATACGTGAGCCGCAGCCCCGTTTCGCGATCAAATTTAGGTTCCCAACCCAATATTCTGCGGGCCTTACTAATGTCCGGCTGGCGTTGTTTCGGGTCGTCCACCGGCAGCGGACGGTAGCCGATGCGCGCCTTCGGATTCTGCACCAGTTCCATCACTTCTTTGGCAAACTGCTGCATGGTGATCTCCGAAGGATTGCCCACATTGACCGGCAAATGATAGTCGCTGAGCAGCAGGCGGTAAATGCCTTCCACCAGGTCGTCCACGTAGCAGAACGAGCGCGTCTGCATGCCATCGCCGAACATAGTCAGTTCCTCTCCCCGAATGGCCTGGCTGAAAAAAGCGGGCAGCACCCGCCCGTCATTCACCCGCATACGCGGGCCATAGGTGTTGAAAATGCGGATGATACGCGTCTCCACGCCGTGAAAATTGTGATAGGCCATCGTGATCGCCTCCAGGAAACGCTTGGCCTCGTCATACACGCCGCGCGGCCCGACGGGGTTCACGTTGCCCCAGTACTCTTCCGTTTGCGGGTGTACCACCGGGTCGCCGTACACCTCCGAGGTAGAAGCCACGAGGATGCGGGCCTTCTTTTCCTTGGCCAGACCCAGCAGGTTGTGCGTACCCAACGCGCCTACTTTCAGCGTCTGGATCGGCATCAACAAATAATCAATCGGGCTGGCGGGCGAGGCAAAGTTCAGAATGTAATCCAGTTGGCCCGGCACATGCACGAATTTGGTGACGTCGTGGTGGTAGTACTCAAAGTCTTTTTCTTTGAACAGGTGCTCAATATTGGTCAGATCGCCCGTGAGCAAATTGTCCATAGCGATCACGGAGTAGCCTTCGGCCAGAAAGCGGTCGCAGAGGTGCGAACCGATGAAGCCGGCTCCACCGGCAATGAGAATGCGTTTTTTTGACATGGAAATGTAAATATGCTTAACAGAAAAGAACAGGTGTTTGGGTGCAGTGTATGCAGAAAGCGGGCCAAAGGTAGGAATACTATCTTTCCCGGTGACGACCAGACTCCTCTGGGGCAGATTGTTTGCCATCACATCCACCAATGATTGTGTCGGCGTATGCAGACCATAATGGCATTTTTTGCTATGGCCTGCAAAAATATTTAAGGTTTTAATTTAATAACTGGCCTTTCGCAGGCCAAGAATTTTGAAATCAATAAAAAATAACAGTTACTGAAAAATGCTTTGCAAAAGTGTAAGGCATTTCAGTCGATAAAGGGTTCGTTCCTTTATCGATTCAGGCAAAAAACCGATGCAAGATTGCTTATCCCAAAAGAGGGATATGGATTAACTCTGGGTTAGGCAGATTTTTACAAACTTGTTTGAGGGTTTGTAATTCATCAAATGCTGCTCTGAGTGCTTTGACATACAGTTTGGTTTTGAAACCATAGTGGTTGCTCTGATTTTTCAAACTGAGAATTTCCAGTTTGATCCATGCCAGCATGGCGGCAAAAATGTGGTTACGTTGAGTTACCTCGTACTTAGTAGGCGACTTTTCCAGTCCCACATTTTGCTTCAAAGAGCGGTGGAATACTTCTACCCCCCATCGTTCTCCATAGGTGGAGAAGAGTTCCGGTGCAGTCAAATTCAGATCGTTGGACACTAAGAACAATTCGCCGATCGAGCCGTCTTTGTTTGTAAAGACTTGTTTGGCCAACAGGAGTGGAAAATCTACTCCTGGCAGGTAAACGATTCGCGTGTCGGCTTGATGCCACTCCAGTTCCGAGATTTTAGTGAATTTGCCCTGCTTCTTGTTTTGTAGTGTCAAAGCCACTTTGCGATTACTTTTAATCGCTTCGATAAAGGTTTTCTTCCATTCAAGGTGCACAAATTCAAAGTTTTCCTTGGAAGAATACCAACTGTCCCAGAGCACAGTTTGAAACTTGACCTTGCTAGGGTTGATGTAAAATGCGCAAACGGATACGGACAATTTCATTCTTGCCCTTCGAATTGCGCCGTTTTACTTTACCACTCTTTGGGTCAAAAAATTGTTCTGTCTTTTCGACGATCTCAAAGGCCACCGGCAGAGAAAAACTTGTTTGGCTACTTGGGTGCGGCTGATAGACAAAGTTAATGATGTTAATCCCCTTGATATTCCGATCTTTGGAGTGATCGTAATGCCAGCACATAATCTCATTCTCGGTCGAATGCGGCTTCTCCTCTATCGTGTCATCTACTTTGATGACCCCATGAGGGGATTCCACCCGGCGTACTATACCCTTGATCGCTCGCCAGTAATCCTGTTGCGTAAACTCACGCCTACTCAACATCCGACTGATACGATCATGGCTCACCGCCGAATCCAACAACTGAGACAAACCCGTACTCGTTACCGCCCCAAAAGCCGAAACAAGATAGTCTGTGTACAAATCCAATAGTTCAAAGTCGTTCATAACTGCCTCTTTTGGCAGCCAAAGTTCGGCGCATATCACCTTTTTTTAAATTTCAAAATCTTTGGCCTGCGAAAGGCCAGTTCATATTTAACATAGATGCTTTCCCTGTTTCTATTAATTGTTCGTCGGAAAGGAAATTAATACCAAAAAAGAAAATTAAATTTTCATAAAAAAACAATAGAGGATATGCAATCCCGTTTTTGGCCATTATATTTGCAACAAGTTTTGCTCTTCTACGAAATAATCCACCGATTTTACCCCGTACACAGCATTTTTAAAGGCCAAATACTTAACCGTCCCACGAATTACGATCTTCCACGTACAGCTAAGAAACTGATTTACTGTCCTACAGCCGGGCCTTGCCTGCGCGCGCTCCCCTCTGCTTTTGTGCTTTATTCATTGATCTGCTGTCAAAGGGATCAGGAATAGTTGTTTTGCCATTCTTTTTACTGTGCTTCGCTGCTCTATTGCCGACTGGGCAATGGAGCGGACGGTATAGTATTTTATTGCTGTTTTTCTAATACAGGTCTATATGCATGGGAACAGCGAGCACAAAAAACCTTTTTAAAACAGTCCGTTATATTCGTCAGGCAAACGGCGGTGTTGTCAGGCTAAAATCCCGGAATATTCTACGTCGGCCATCATTGTTCGTCATTGAGTTTTATAATCTTAATACTTGAAAACTAGAATCAAATGAGAAAGGTCAAATCACGACAAGAAATCGCTATTGAGTACGGAATCAGCCGTAAAACCCTCCAGCGCTGGTTGACCAAAGAGAATCTCTCTTTGCCGCGTCGCCTGCTGCTTCCCCGAGAACAGGATATCATCTACAAACGGTTTGGGCTGCCATTGGAAGAAGTCCCACTGGCCGAAAGAATCTAGTAGGCCCGGAATGTCCCAACCTGTCCCAAAATGCCTCTTTCTGCTGCAATATGGGCCATTTTGTCCCTTGCTTATTGCGTCCATTAGATAGCACCTTTGGGGATACAACACCCGTCTGCCGGATCACCCGTCAGGAAGCCACTTTTGTGTCCTTAAAGATATGATTTTTGAAGCTATTGAACTGATTCGCACTGAATTGGAAACGTATATTCGCCTTTTTGCGCCGCCCACTACAGTGGATATGGGAGGCACTGCGGATATGTTTGAAACCACCTCTACCGGCAAGGTAATACTGACTCTTGTCAATATGGAGGAGGAACAAACCCTGAAAAATACCAGCCCTTATTATCGCAATGCTTTGGGTGGATTCGATGTTAAAAACCCACCTGTTTTTCTCAATCTCTTTGTCCTTATTACTGTAAACCACACGACTTATAGCACGGCACTCAAAATATTGTCGTGGGCGGTGCAGTGCTTTCAAGGGAAAAACCACTTTACCCTGGCTAACACGCCCGAGGCCATGCTCGATACTGATCCACAAGTTTCCTCCCTGCGCGTGACGGTGGATTTGTGCTCACTTTCCTTTGAAAAAGTCAACCAGCTCTGGGGTACTCTAGGGGGCAAGCAATTACCTTTTGTCCTCTATAAAATGCGGGTAGTAGAAGAGCAGGCCGATAAACAGCTCAACGGCGGTGGTGCCATCCTGAACGTCGAGGGTAAAATGGAAGTCATAAAACCGGTTGCTGAAAATTGAATTATCCACTTTTACTATGCCATTTGAAGCATTTATCATCGGTTACAAACTGTTATTCAAAGTGGAAGTGCAACATCGCTACTTCCGCAATTTCGGAATACGCGATTTCGAGCAGCCGGTTTTACCCGGTGATACGCCTTCTGAACAGGTTTTTTTTACAAAAACAGTGCAATTGCTGGAAAAACAATATGAAGTAAGCCGTTTTTGGCGCATCGAACCAGACACCGTTACGCGTGCCATACTCCGCAACCAGCACATGGTGTTCAAAAACCTGCCCGATGGTTTTTGTGTGGGCATAGAAACTAAGGGCACCGTACCCGTCATCCCGCTGCCCGACGACTTACATTTGGTATTTGAAGTGCGTCTCAACGATCCGGATTTTTTGACTTATACCGACCTGGACAAAAGTGTCTGCGACGATCTGATGAAGAACGCTAAAGTCTTCCGGTTCACGAATGCGGGTACCGGCTCTCAGGACTTAAACAGTAATGAAACCATTGCTATCAGTGATTTGGTGACTTATGCGCCCCCGGCGGGTATGCTTCAAAAGCGCCCATTGGGTTATCTCGACCTACAGCATGTACCGCCGACTGCTTCCTTGCTCAATGGTGTCAATGTTCCTGTCGGGCAGGTTTTTAAAATACTACTTGCCAATCGTACCACCCGCTGGACATCAGGTGGCACTGATGTGCCGGGCAATCCCCACCCATTGGTAGCCAATGGTCTGGTGGCGGTAAGTTTATCCGGCAAAAAACTGCCTAATCCGACCCCGGCGACCACCACCTATCAAACCAACGAGTTTGTTTCTATAATTTATTGATGTTTTGTTAAAAAAACTTCTCCTCTACTTCCAAATCCTGCACAGTCATGGCCAGCACACTGAATTTAGCCAACCTCAAAACGCCGGGCGTTTACATTGATGAAGTCTCCCTGTTTCCACCCTCCGTGGCGCAGGTAGAAACGGCGGTGCCGGCCTTTATCGGGTACACGGAATTTGCCCGTAAGGATGGGAAAGAAATCCCGAATACCCCCACCCGCATCAAATCAATGGTGGAATTTAGAAAATATTTCGGCGGTCCGCCAGGCCGTGCAGTGACAGTAACGCTCGATTCGCTCAATTCCGTAGCCCTTGCTGAAATAGATACTTCCTGGTACCTTTTTGATAGCCTGCAGATGTTTTTTGCTAATGGTGGGGAAAAATGCTATATCGTATCGGTAGGCATCTATACGGCTACGATAAACCAAGGTCATTTTGCCAATGCCCTGAACACCCTCCAAAAATACGACGAACCGACCTTAATCGTCATGCCTGACGCCATGCGCCTCGGTTCTATTAATGAAATTGCCAGCGTACAGCAAGCCGCGATAGACCATTGCTTTACCATGCAGGATCGCTTCGCTGTATTAGATGTGTTCATTGCCGACATAAATAACCCTGATGTAGATACCAATGACCTGGAGGTGTTTCGCACCGGGGTGACCGATAACCTGAAGTATGCTGCGGCCTATTACCCCTGGCTGAAAACTTCTCTGACTTTGGACGTGGGTTTTGCTACCCTCACCATCAAGAAAGGCAGCCCAACTCCTGTCCGTGTGGAACTTGATACCCTGCTGACCGATCCTGCGCAAATCACCCTGGCAACGAGCGCAAAGGACTATGCAGCAGATTGGGGGATTGCTACCGGATTACTGCCGGATAGCACCGCATACTATAACCAGGCAACCAAAGCTTTGCGTCGAGCCGATATTACTGCGGCCATCAATGCCTTTACTGCCCTGACCACTGCTGATTTTGACAGCGCAGGTACTGGTACGGTACTCACAGATTATCTGGACACCACTGCGCCGACAACAGTCAATGGGGCAAAACTGGCGGCCATTTCGGCCGATGCCACCGCCCTGACCGATGCCAATACCATCGCCGAACACGACAAAGTATTCGAGCAGATTACTGCGTTTATCAACAGTTTCGCTGCCGAAATCAAAGCACGTCTTGATGCCGACGATGCTCTGATGAAAGCCACCATCCCACTGTACGCGAGCATCGTATCAGCGGCCACCAACAAGGGAATTGTGCTGCCACCCAGCGGCCCCGTAGTAGGCATTTATGCCAATATTGACAATGCACGCGGCGTGTGGAAAGCCCCGGCCAACGTAGGTTTGCGCAACGTAGCTGCCCCCACTGTATTTATCACCGATAAAGAACAGGAAGAAATCAACGTGGACACCACGGTCGGCAAATCTATCAATGCGATTCGTGCTATGACTGGCCGGGGCAGTGCCATCGTCTGGGGTGCCCGCACGTTGGACGGCAACAGCAATGAATGGCGCTACGTGCCGGTGCGCCGCTTCTTTATTATGGCCGAAGAATCCATCAAAAAAGCCAGCGGCCAGTTTGTGTTCGAGCCCAACGATGCCAATACCTGGGTGAAAGTGCGGGCCATGATCGAGAATTTTCTGACGCTGCAGTGGCGTGCCGGTGCGTTGGCGGGTGCCAAGGCGGAACACGCTTTTTTCGTACGGGTTGGCCTGGGCCAGACCATGACCGCCGAAGACATCCTCAACGGCGTTATGATCGTCGAGATCGGTATGGCCGTGGTGCGCCCCGCCGAATTCATCGTCCTCCGTTTCTCCCACAAAATGCAGGAATCCTAAAACGCTTAAACTAAAAAAAAATGGCAGTAGCTTATCCTTTACCCAAATTCCACTTCCAGGTCGAGTGGGGGGGTGCCAAAATTGGTTTCACCGAAGTGACCGGCCTCAACCTCGAGACCGCCGTGATCGAATACCGCGACGGTGCTTCCCCGGAGTACTACAAAATCAATATGCCGGGTATGCAGGCAAATTCCAAAATCACTTTAAAACGTGGTACGTTTCTGGGCGACAACGACTTTTATAAATGGTGGAACTCCGTAGCACTCAACCAGATCGAACGACGCGACCTGACGATCAGTTTGCTCAATCAAAACCATGAACCAGTGGTCGTCTGGAAAGTCAAACAAGCCTGGCCAACCAAAGTCATGTCGGGCGATTTGAAATCGGATGCCAACGAGGTGCTTATTGAAAGCATCGAACTGGCCAACGAAGGCTTTACCATTCAAAACGGGGATTAGGTCATGGCCGGGATATTCTATCCGCCGGTCGGGTTTCATTTCGCGGTGGCCTTCGAGTTGTTCCCGCAAGGGCTACAGGACGGTCGTTTCCAGGAAGTGTCGGGACTCAATGTAGAGATGCAAATGGAAAACGTAAAAGAGGGTGGCGAGAATCGTTTTGAGCATAGTTTGCCCGTACGGGCCAAATTCGGTGATCTGGTACTCAAACGCGGGCTGTTTATCGGTTCGGGGGTATATAGATGGTGTGAAAATGCTTTTGAGAATTTTGAGTTTCAGCCCGTTAACATCCTCGTGTCGCTGCTCAATGAAACGCATACCCCACTCATGTCCTGGCACATCGTCCACGCCCTGCCCAAAAAGTGGGAAGTATCGGCCTTCAATGCCGAGCAAAACACGCTGGCTATCGAGACCATGACCTTGAATTACCGCTATTTCAAAGCCATTCGAGTTTAAACCAGTTGCGCCATGCCGGTTATCATTAAGGAACTTGTTATCAATGCTATTGTGGACCCGAATGAACGCCCGGCTGAACCAGCACCATCCAGTGCCAGTGCTGTAGTTACAGCAGATGCCCAGCAGAAACTGGTGCAACAATGCGTCCGGCAGGTATTAGCCATTTTAAAAGAGAAAACGGAGCGATAAACGATTTTAAACTTATTGCATCACTATTAGTATCCTCCAAGCGCATTATGGAACTAGGTACATTGAGCAAAATGACGCTGCAAGGCTTCGAGGATGTGGATTTCAGCAGGCCCACTGGCAATTTCTACACTGCTGCCATCAACCCGGAGTCTTATACCCTGAACTATGAAATATTACTTAGTAAGGAGCAGCCAGCCAAAGAGGCGCCTGAGCAAACCTATATCAGCACGGCACCGCAAAAAATGGAATTCGAGTTCATCTTCGATTCCACTGGAGCCTTACAAGCCCACGATATAGCCTTGCCCTTCAATGTGGGTAATACTTACGGTATATGGGCACAACTGATGCATTTTAAAAAAACGGTGTACGATTTCATTGGGGATACGCACCAGACGCCTTTTGTTAAGCTCAAGTGGGGCGATCTCGAGCTGAAGTGTAAACTGGAGAAGATGCAAGTCATTTGTAAACTGTTCAAGCCCGATGGCTCGCCTATCCGTGCCGTGGTCAAGGCCAGTTTTATCGAGCAGATCAAAAAGGAACTCCTTAAACCAACTTCGTCACCCGATCTAACTCATATTCGTACCGTCAATGCCGGCGACACACTGCCCCTCATGTGCCACTACATCTACGGCGATTCTACCCTTTACCGGGAAGTGGCCCGCGTCAATAACCTCCTGCAGTTTCGCCGCCTGATAGTGGGGCAACAATTGGTTTTTCCGCCGCTCGAAAAAAAGAACTAAACCTGCCAAAACGCAACATTCATGCCCACCAGCCCATCTGCCACTTCCCACGATTTGCCGACCTACACCATTCTGGTGGCAGGTCAGGCTTTGGCGCAAACTGTGCAGGTGCTGGCTCTGCGGGTGCAAAAGGAAGTCAACCGCATACCTACCGCTGCACTTACGCTGCTGGATGGTGACGTTGCTAAAGCCGATTTCCCCCTGAGCAATACCGAGCAATTCATCCCCGGCAAAGCAATAGAAATCCGGGCCGGTTATCATGGTCAAGAAAAGACCATCTTTAAAGGGATGATAGTCCGTCATGGCATTGAGGCGATGGCGAGTGGGACTACCCGCCTGCAGGTGTTGTGTAAAGACAGTTTTGTTAAAACTACTCTCGCGCCACGCCGCAAGTATTTTACGGATAAAAAAGATTCGGAAGCAATAGAAGAGATTGTTCAGGGCTATTCAGGGTTAAGTGTTGATGCGCCACAAACCTCCGTTACCCATCCCGAACTCATTCAGTACGATACCACGGATTGGGATTTTATTAATTGCCGCGCCGAAGCAAATGGCCGCCTCTGCCTCGTGGACGATGGTCAGTTGACTCTGGCTAAACCTGATTTCCAGCAAGAAGCAATCATTAGCCTGCAATATGGCTCTACCATCCTCGATTTTGAGGCCGAAATAGATGCCCGCCATCAAGCTACCAGCTTGAAAACCAGCACTTGGGACTATACCGACCAAGCCATAGCCGATGCCGAGGCTGCCGAACCAACTCTGGAAGAACAGGGCAATCTTTCGGCGGACAACGTGGCCCAGGCCCTTTCGTCCGATGCAATTTGGCAACATGGCGGAAAATTGGCGCAGGAAGAGCTACAAGCCTGGGCCGATGCCGCCCTGCTCAAACAACGCATGGCCAAAATCCAGGGCCGCGTGAGTTTTTTGGGCAATGCCGAGGTAAAGCCAGGTCAGCTGATCAGCCTGGCCGGGGTAGGGGAACGTTTCAATGGCAAAGCATTCATCAGTGGCATAAGTCACCAATTCCAGGCCGGTATCTGGATCACCAATGTGCAATTCGGATTATCCCCCCGCTGGTTTGTTCAGGATTTTGAGACGACACAACCGGCGGCGGCTGGCTTATTGCCCGCTATATCAGGACTGCAAATAGGGGTCGTGGCAGGGTTGGAAGGCGACGAAGACAGTGAAGAACGCATCCTCGTGCGGCTCCCGGTGATTGATCCCACTGCGCAGGGAGCCCGTGCCAGAGTACTCAGTCTGGATGCCGGTGATAAACGTGGATTTTATTTCCGTCCCGAAATTGGCGATGAAGTCGTGGTTGGTTTTCTCAACAACGACCCCCGCGAGGCCGTGGTGCTAGGTTCATTACATAGCAGTGCCAAGCCTATTCCCGGCATTTTTACGACCAAGGATACCAACCATCTGAAAGGTTTTGTCTCCCGTAGTGAAATGGCGATGATGTTCGACGACGAAAAGAAAATTTTTTCCCTGAAAACTCCAGCCGGTCACCAATTGGTGATGGACGAGGATCAGAAAAGCATCACTTTGAAAGATCAGCATGGCAACAAGATCATCATGGATGCCGATGGCATTCTGATCGAAAGCAGCAAAAACCTGGTGATGAAAGCTACGGGCGATGTGAAGATCGAAGGGGTGAATGTAGAGCAAAAAGCCTCGGCGCAAATGAAAGTCAGTGGTTCGGCAGGCCTGGAAGTTAGTAGCAGTGCTATCGCCAAACTCAAGGGCTCTTTTGTGCATATTAATTGATTGTCAAAATTTTATAGTTTTTTATCATGTCAAAACCTGCTGCGAGAGTGACCGATATGCACGTCTGCCCGATGGTAAATGGTACTGTGCCACACGTGGGTGGACCTTTGATGCCACCTGGCGAACCGACCGTACTCATTGGCGGTATGGCGGCAGCCCGTCTGGGCGATCTGGCCACTTGTACCGGCCCCCCGGACAGTATTGTCACCGGCTCGGGCACTGTACTGATTGGCAGCAAACCTGCTGCTCGATTAGGCGACACTACTGCGCATGGCGGCAGCATTACGACCGGACTAGCTACCGTACTTATTGGTGGTTGATAACCAACGGATTATTCACCTTAAACGCAAGTATTCCATGGCTTTGGAAGACAATTTTCTTGGACGCGGCTGGAGTTTTCCGCCCACCTTTCATCCCGCCGGTGTGGCGATAACGGCTGGCGTGGAAGACATTGAGCGCAGCCTCGATATCCTGTTTACCACGCGTCTGGGTGAACGGGTGCTCAGCCCCGACTATGGGAGTGATCTGGAAGAAAACGTGTTTGAAGCCATTAATACCCGACTGTTAGCGACTATTCGGGAACAGGTACGCGTCGCGATTTTGTTGCATGAGCCCCGTATTGAGCTGATCGAAGTGACGGCTGAAGAGCCACCGGAAAGTTTAGGTACCCTGCTGATTGAGGTGCAATTTCGGGTACGCGCCACCAATTCCCGACGCAATTACGTGTTTCCATTTTATTTGAAGGAAGGCACTGACTTGCCTAAATAGGTGTAATCATCTCCTTTTTAACCCAATTGTTCCTTTTTTGCGCATGAAAGATTGTCCGGACAAAAATCCTTTGCAACGCGATGGGCTGAGCCAGTTCCAGCGCAGGATTGCCGCGTTGCAGCCGGAATATATCGCTGTGGACGAACGCAAAATGGAAGACCTGTTGCAATTTGCGGCCGCTTATGCCAAGGATGCTGATCCTTTGTTCTATGATCTGGCCGACAACCCGGATGCCGACGTTTGGACTGGCTTGATGGACTATGCCCAACATTTTCATGCCACTACTGATGTAGCGGCGGAGTTGGCATCCCGGCACGATTTTGAGCCGCACTTTGCGCTTTTTCTGTGTTTTTTGGAGTTGTTTGCGTTGCTTCGGCAAGATATTAATACCCTTACCAAGCGGCACCTGGATTTTTATTATCAGGAAGTATTGCGGCTCGACAACCGTGCACCAGTGGCCGACCGTGTCCACGTTTTGTTTACTTTAGCCAAAAATGCGCTGGCGCAGATTATTGCCGAAGGCACGGAACTGGATGCCGGTAAAGATGCGCTGCGCCAGCCACTCATCTATCCGACCACGCAGCCGCTGACGGTAAATACAGCCACTATTGGCCACTTACGCAGTGTATTTCTGGATAAAGATGGTACGGGTAAGGTCTATTTCGCCCCCGTCGCTAATACCATTGATGGCATCGCTAAACCACTGGACGCCGAGCAACCCACCTGGAACGCTTTCGGACCTAAACCTTTCGCCAATCCGAGTTGCACCCAGAACCCGACCAATAGCAATTATTTACCTGAAGCAAAGGTAGGGTTTGCCATAGCCTCCCCCGTACTGCTGATGGCGGAAGGAGAACGTGAAGTAACCATTAAACTTACCGTTACCGGGTCCTTTACCCTGCCAGCAGAAGTTGAATTCGACGTTGAATTTAGTGGAAAAAAGGCCTGGATCAGCCAGACCAGTACCGTAACCAGCAAAGCAGGCAATGATCTGATCCTCAAAACTACGCTTGATGCCGAGGTAGAAGATGCGGTGGTCGCCTTTGATCCGTTCAAACTCGATGGTGGATATAGTACAAACGATCCGGTGCTGCGCTGCTGGCTGCGCGATTCAAAATACTATCGCGATCTGCGCGAGGTACGGATCAGTTTGGTCCACGTAGAAGTAAGTGTAAAAGGCCTGAAAAAAGCGCTGCAGCTTAGCAACGACTTCGGCGGTATCAGCCCTGAAAAGCCTTTTATGCCTTTTGGGCCCACCCCGGTTACCGGCTCAGCGATGTACGTCAATAGCCCGGAAATGAATGCTAAACGCCTCCAGTCCATCACGGTGCAATTGACCAACTGGGTCGGAAAACCCCAACCATTTTCAGCGTATTATGCAGGATATGAATCCTCTTTCAGTAGTGAAAGCAACTTCACCGCCATTGTTAAAGTATTACGTGGCAATCTGAAAAATGAATCTACTGCTCCCAAAAAATTGTTCTCCGACTTTACCAGTGGCGTACAATTGACCCGGAATATAATCGGTTCCATTCAATTTACGTCGAATAACATTCCGCAGGTTTTCAGCAACCAGGTGGTCAGCGGCAACCAATTTGTCCCGATCAGCCCCGTACCGAAACCCCTGGCCAGTGCGAGTGAAGATTTGCTCAAGATCACGCTGCAAAAGGATTTTGGGCATGGAATATATGCCAAGCTGCTGTCCGAAAAAATTATACATAACGTTACTTATCAACACGACCATCCCCTCCCCAATACTCCCTACACGCCAATGGCTACAGAATTGCTCGTATCGTACACAGCAGTAGTCGAGCATTCACTACTTACGACGGATTTTACCGGGTTTTCACAACGCCCGCTACAGTTCTTCCATCTCGGCATTTTTGGCACCGTCGAAGAACACGCTTTTAAGAAACAATCCCTGACATTTCTGGCTGAAAGAAACACCGCTCGGCTGCTGCCTTATTATGGCGATCAAGGCACTTTTTTAATCGGGTTGCAACAATTGTTGCCGCAGGAGGCAATCAGTTTGTTGTTCCAGGTAGCGGAAGGCAGTGCCAATCCGGAACGGCCAGCTCCGCTGGTGGTCTGGAGCATTCTGGCCCAAAATCAATGGCGGAAACTGAGTCTGGAAGAAGTACTGAGCGATACGACCAACAATCTGCTCACCTCGGGCATCACGAAATTCCTGATTCCCAACGAAGCCACAACCGACAATACCTTGCTGGATGCCAACTACATTTGGCTGAAAGCCGAATTGCAAACCGACGAGCCTACTCCTCTGGCAGCGGCGCACGATAGTGTCAGCAACCTGGTCGCGGTACATCCACACGCAGTATTGGCCCGTTTTAGTGATCGTGCCAACGACCAGGCCCACTACGATCAGCCATTGGCAGCCGGAACGATCAAAAAATCGCGTAGCAGCCTGCCCTCTGTCAAGACCATCACGCAACCATACTCCTCATTTGGTGGGGCAGCCCGCGAGAGCGATGCGGCATTTTATATCCGGGTAAGTGAGCGGCTGCGCCACAAACAACGGGCCGTGGCGATCTGGGACTATGAACACCTGGTGCTGCAAACTTTTCCAACCGTGTTCAAAACCAAATGCCTCAATCATACCCGTCTCGAAGCGGGACAATTGGATGAGCTGGCACCTGGCCACGTGACGCTGGTTGTACTTCCCGATCTGCGCAATGCCAACGCAATCAACCCTTTGGAACCCAAAGTTGATTTGAATACCTTGGATAATATCTGGCAGTTTTTGCAAAAACACGCTGCCAAATTCGTGAGCATCCGGGTGACCAATCCCCGCTATGAACGGGTGCGTTTCAAATGTAAAGTTCAGCTTGCACGGGGCTACGAGCCGTCGGTGTATTTGAAAAAACTCAACGAGGACCTGGTACACTATCTGTCGCCCTGGGCTTTCAATACAGCAGCAGATATTCCTTTTGGTGGAATAATGGAGAAAAGTGTAGTCATCAATTTCATGGAACGCCTGACCTACGTTGACTTTTTAACCGATGTAGAAATGGTGCTTCCCTTGAGTACACAACCAGCCTACGACTATGAGACTATTCAAGTGTCAAATCCCATGGCCGTACTGGTTTCCTGCAGCGAACACGACATTCAACCATTTGTAAGCTGTTGAGAGAGTAATCATTACTAATGAAAAAATAATTTTATCCCTAGGTAACTCCTCATTGGAATCGTGACCGAAAACAACGTCATATCGAACCAAGCACCCGCTACCCGCGCCATGGACTACGAGGCCCTGCGCCAGGCAGGTATCGCCTACATAGAGCGGTATGCGCACGACCTGTGGACGGATTATAACAAACACGATCCGGGTATCACTACGCTGGAACTGCTGTGCTACGCTATTACCGATCTGGCCATGCGTACGCAGCTGCCGATGCGCGATTTGCTCAGCTCATCGTTTGGCAGTACCGATGCCTTGCGCGAGCATTTCGCGACTGCCGACCTGGTACTGCCGATGTGCCCGGTCACGGAACTGGATTACCGTAAGTTATTCATAGATATTCCCGGGGTGCGTAATGCGTGGCTGTTCAAAGCTTTAAAGACGGTGTACGTCAATTGCAAAAAGAGCGAACTGAGCCACGTCCACACTCCCGCACCCGGTGAACACTGGACACAGTTTGACCTGAATGGGCTTTATGATATCCTGATCAGTTTCGATCAGATCTTCATTGATCAGGAAAAAGGTACTCCCCAGAAGCCTGGTCCGACGGAGGCGGAACTTCGCGCCACGATCCTCGCGCAGGTTAAAACAGCCTATCTGGATAATCGCTTGCTGTGTGAAGACTGGAATGCCGTAGCCGAGGTGCCGATTCAGCGCGTCATGATCTGTGCTGATGTGGATATTGCGGCTGATGCCGTGGTGAGTGAAGTATATGCACAGATATTGTTTTTAGTGGAACAGTATCTCGATCCGCCGGTCAAACGGTATTCGCTGGCCGAAATGCAGGCCAAAAAGGATGCAGATGGCCATTCGCTGGCTATTGACCAGATTTTTGAAGGGCCATTGCTTGATTACGGCTTTATTCTGGATGAAGAATTGGAAGCTGCCTCGCTGCGTACGAGCATCCGCACCTCCGACCTGATCCAGATCATCATGGGTATTCCGGGGGTAAAAGCTGTGAAAAAGGTAAGGCTCAACCACTTGGTACCCGATGCCAGCAAACCCTGTGGCGAGTGGAAAACTGCCGATCCGGAAGGCGAAAAATGGTGCCTTCACATCGCACCGGGACACCAGCCGCAATTATGTTATGACCGGGTAGCACTCGCTTTTTACAAAGAAATGATTCCGGTGGGTAGCTTGTCCGATCAGGCTGCCGCCCTTGTCCGGCTCAGCGATCTGCAAGCCACCGCTTACCAGCTCAATGATAAACGCATCCCTGATTTGCCCGTGCCAACCGGTGCCGTACTTGATATTGGTGCCTATACTTCGGTCGCTAACGATTTTCCCCGCAATTACGGCATTGGGCCGTATGGCCTGCCAGCTTCGGCTTCGACCGCCCGGCATGCCCAAGCCCGGCAAATGAAAGGTTATTTGCTGTTTTTTGATCAAATATTGGCTAATTACCTTGCGCAACTGGTGCAACTCAAATCACTGTTTGCCGCCGAAGAATCACATGCCACCTATTTCGCGCAGCGAGTGACTGATTTAAAAGATGTTGATCAATTATATGGTGACTATGCCACCCTGGATACTAAGCTGGCCGACATTTTAGCCGAACAGGAAAATCTGGTGGTCAGTCCAGTACGTAAAAATCGCTTTCTTGATCATTTGCTGGGGCGTTTTGCCGAAAATTTCAGCGACTACGCCCTGCTGATGCACAGCCTGTACGGCGAACGCACGGGCGAAGAGATATTACAGGATAAAGTAGCTTTTTTTCGTGAATTCTATCAATGCCCGGCGCGCAACGTCGGCGAAGTGTATGAAGACTGGAAAATCCGTTGCCGCGAATATTTTCATGAACGCTGCCGCGCCCGGGCTTTTAATTATTGTCGGCCCGCCTGGGGAAATAATAACGTGTCGAGCGTGGTGAAGCGTATTGCCCGACTGACTGGTATCCGCAACTATCAGGCTCATCCGGCTTCGGAAGTCACCATCATTCATGCCCGCAAAGTATCGCCAACTGGCGGCGGCAGCGGTCCCGATCAGTTCCGTTATCATGTACACGAAGGTGATCCGGCCACACCCATTTTGATCTATACCACCTCGCAAGCAACTTTTGATTCGGCAGAAGATGCCGAGCGTGCGGCTTACCGTGATTTAGTATTTCATACGCCACAACGCTCACACTTCGAATATCGGCAAATGACCCAGGGCTGGGTGCATATTTTGCATCCCGATGCTGCGCATGCGCATGAACTGGCACGCAGTCCACAGTTTTTTGCCACCGAAGCAGAGGCCCGGGCAGCAGTTGAGGCGCTGCTCGAACGACTGATCTACGGTGGGGAGAGTCTTTTCGTGGTGGAGCATTTGTTGCTGCGTCCCGATGTCGCTAATTCGAACGAACCATGGATGCACGTCTGCACAGAACCGGATTGCAGCACCTGCAAACCACTCGATCCATATAGCTATCGGGTAAGCGTGATCCTGCCGGGCTATACGGCGCGCTTTGCCAATATCAATTATCGTCGCTACTTCGAACGCCTTATCCGTACTGAATTGCCCGCCCACGTGCTCGCGCGTATTTGCTGGGTGGGCCGCGACCAATTGGGAATCTTTGAAGCCAAATATCAGGCTTGGATGGCGGCCAAAGCAGAGACGTGTGTCCAAAAGAACCCCGCCGAATATGCCACTGCGCTCAGTGAACTGCTGAATATTCTTGATCAATTATACAGCATCTACCCTGGCGGTGTGCTGCACGACTGCGACAATCCTGATGAAGAACGTCCGATCATTCTGGGCCAAAGCAGCTTGGGAAGCTTATAGGCGATATAAAAACCATGTTTTGTTGAAATTTCTGTAAACTAAAATTACGCCATGCCGAATCCATACTTCGAACCCGATTCTTTTAATTACAACGATTACGGGTTGACGGTCTTTCAGCCTGACATGGTGCTAACGCACAAGCAACTTAACACCATTTTTGGCTTCCTGCTGGGGCAGGAACAACGCACCCGCACGCGAATGATCGGAGTGGGCGTGATATGTGGTCTGGAAGTGAGCCGGGGCAATGGCGCGACAGTAAAGATCACGCGAGGCTGCGGGGTAAGTTCCGAAGGCGACCTGTTATGTCTCGAAAATGACCTGTTGTGCAGCACTTATTTGCCATACATACTGGCTGATCATGCGCCCTATGCACCCTTCTCGGCGATCAATGGCCTGGAACTCTGGGAGATTTTTCCGGCTGAATATGTGCCAACAGATACTCCACAGCAGCTTACGTCCGCCATTCTGAGCGACGATAAAGTGGTCATGCTCTACTTGGAAAGCCAGGTGAAAGACGCCGATGAATGTACGGGCGTAGCCTGTGATAACAAAGGCGACCTTTTTTTGAATCGTCTGCACGTCCTGCTGGTGCGTAAAGCTGATGCGTCGCAGTTGATCCGTCTCGCGCACCGGCAAGCCGCCGCCGCGTGTAGCCGACTTCCGCGGGCTGTGATGCGTCGGGTGCGACTCGATGATCGCCCCTATGATATGTCACTGCGTGATTTTCAAACTTTTATCAAAAATGCTGTAAATAATTTTTCAAGCCAACTGTTCCAGTCTTTTACGCTGGTAAATCATGCCCTTTATCCCGCTCTGGCCGATAATGCACTAGTGCCTTCGCCGGTGCCAGATTGGATAAATACGATGCAGGCCAAAATGCAACAGTATTCTAAAGGTCCATACATTCAATATTTGTACGCCTGGCTAAAAGACCTGAATGATGCTTACGAGGAGTTCCGTGAAGCAGCCTGTCATTGGCTGGTGGACTGTATGCCAGCGGAAGATTTGTTTCCTAAACACTTGCTACTCGGCGAACTAACCCTTGATACCGGCTTTTGTCGCCCGCAATACCGGCATTATTTCCGTAAATCGCCCGCTGTGGCCCCCGATCCTTATGCCCGCGAACGCATCGGGTGGCTATACGAACGTATTGGGAAATTGATCCAAAACTTTGAAGTACCTGCGCCCAGGATTCAGGATACCCGTGAAATCGGTGTAAAAATCACCCCCGACCACTATCGCATCGCCACCGTACCACTCAGTCGGCGCTCCATGCCCTTTTATTACCTCCCTGATACGCGGCAATATTGGAACTTCGACCTGTGGAAGTGCTGTCAGACCGGGCATATATTATCGTACCACCTTCCTGCTGCTCCCTTGCCCTACGTGGAGCAACCATTTTCCTATGGCATCGAGACCTATGCCTTTTATCGCATCGAAGGATTTATCGGCAGCAGCATTTATCTTGCCTTGAGTAACATCCTCGCGCTGCGACAACAACATAACCTGGCTTTTGAGGTAGTAGCCCTGCGCGCCGATGCCAACCAAATCCTGATCACCACGGGACAAGCCTTTGAGTTTGAAGATTTAATGTCGGATTTTGATAATATTATGCAGCAAATCCGCTGTGAGACGGAGACACTGAAATTGCCAATCAGCCCCAATCTTACGCTTCAAATGCCAGTTGCCGTATTTACTACCAATCTGAATACTTATATAAGAAACGAAAGAATCCGCCGGGAGGCCAAGTGCATTTTAGAAAAACTTCCCCTGCTCCAGCGGCTGAATGCCGAATATAACCGACGCAAATCAGCCTACGAAGCCAGCCTGACTTTTGGGGGATTCCTCCTCGAACATCCGGGGATGGAGCATGGCGGCGGTGTGCCACGTGGCGGCACTTTCGTAGTAGTGTATAAAAACCTGGTCGGAGCCGGTAAAAATCCCCTCCCAGTGGCAATAGCTGATTTCTATTTACCCTATTGCTGCTGTTCCAAAGGCAATTCGATCAAGTTTGTCTTGCCCGAGCCCCCCCCAAGCATTTCGCTGCCCAAAGTCCGGTTTTGTGTAGGAGAACCCACCGCAAGGCTTACTCTTTCCCCATCCGGTGGTTCATTCCCGGCGAGAACGCCTAATATTACTAAAAAAGCAGAGGCTTACTTTTTCACGCCCAGGGTGGTGGGTCAGCAGACGCTGGTCTATACCGCTCCCGATGGCCGTACTGCTTCATTGGAGGTCGAAGTATTCGCCTTGCCAACGGCTGCCTTCGTCGCTGACCCGGCCAATGACACGGTTGTTTTGGTCAACCAATCCACCGGCGCCACCAGTGTAGTTTGGGACTTTGGTGATGGCTCACCTACTGAAACCATCACGCTGGGTGCCAACGTCAATGGTAACACCCGGCACCAGTATCAAGTGCCTGCTGATGGCAGCCCGGTGACTTTTGAAGTCAGGCTCACTGCACTTAATGCGGCTCTGTGTACGCACGTCGTGGCTCATGCAGTGGTTGTCAAGGCCCGCATCAACGTTGTGCTTACAGCCAGTGATCTATATTGTTTCAGTACAGAACAAACAGCGCAAGTGCAGGCGCAACCGGGCGGCGGCATCTTCTCTTCTGCCCGTTTGACATTCAATGAAAATGGGGCTTTTCTACCCAATGTCATCGGTAAACACACTATTTTGTATGAACTGTCGGGCCAGGGTGCCGCATCGGCGAATATATTTATTCTGCCTGGCCAATTCCAGGCAACCAACACGGCCAATCCACCTGGTCGGGGTGGTTTCTTTGAGGTGCTCGTCTCTACGCCACCAACAGGTCTGAAATACCTCTGGACCATTGATGACCAGCCAATCGAAGCCAGCCGCTCCGCAACCGAACCCGGCAGACGGGGATATACCCGTTACTTTTTCACTATGGCTGGTTTGACGCAGAGCAGGGATGTCAAGCTCGGCCTGGAATTCATTCGTGACAACGGGCAGCGTGTCTGCGAACGCATTACTCAACCATTCAATATTATAGCCCAACGCCCGGAAAATCCAATTGCATAGCTATATGTCTGACTTTCAAGACCACATCATTCGTCGCCAGGTGGCCCAAGTCCAGCTTGCCAGTCCAGCCACCGCCCCTGAAACGCAGGAGCAGCTAGCCCAGTTGCTGCAAAGCCCGCGCTATTTGGCCATGCTGGATGGAGTACTGTCTGAATTTGGTGGCCAAAATGAATGGCTGGAACTGGGCAGGATCGAACTTGATCTGGGAAGGCTGAATGCGCAACATTGGGAAACACAGCTGTTGGAACGTTTGCAGGTGGAACTGCGGGCGGCTATTCCTAAGGCAGTTCAAGAAGGAAAAGTAGAATTAAAGTCAAGCCAGCAATTTGATTTTGAGGTGTTTATGTTTTTTTTAGAACAAGGCTATTTCCCTATCGGTACTGTAATTCCAGCCTGGCTGGTCTGGGAAAAAAATATAACCGAACTTTTGAAAAATCTCAGCAACAGCCAGCGAGATGCGTTAGCCACCCTTTTACCGAATCGCGTCGTCCGGCTGCGCCTGATCCGTCAGTTTCAGCCGCCAACCCTCCGGCAGTTGCTTGGCAATTGGTCGGTCGGTTTGCTGGCCCAAACTATTTTCGATGAAATACTGGCGGAATCTAGTGGCGAAAATGAAGATTTTTGGGAAAAACAACTGGAACACCTGTTTGTGAAAACCCTGCGCAATGATCCGGGAGCACTTCTGGCCTGGCGACAAACGCGGGCGAATGTAGCAGATGCTTCTCCCTCGGAAACAGATAAACCCGACGCTGCACAAAACAATAAGGTAATACTTGCTGGCGAGTCAGTCTGGATAGCCAATGCTGGCGTAGTGCTGCTGCACCCTTTCCTGAATCCATGCTTCGAGGGTCTGGGCTGGGTACAGGATGGGATTTTTAAATCCGAAAAGGCCCGGCACAAAGCCATTTTATTAATTCATTTTTTGGCTACCGGAGAGCATAATGCACCAGAACCTGCCCTGTTTTTGGCCAAAATTTTGTGTGATGCGCCTTCCCATTGGCCGCTGCGTCGGACCCTCCACTTGACCAAAAAAGAAATGATAGAAGCCGATGCCCTGCTTCAGGCGGCTATTGGCCATTGGTCCGCCCTGAAAAACACCACACCCGATGGTCTGCGGGAAGCATTTTTACAACGTGAGGGGAAACTGGAACGCGGTGCCAACGGTTGGCAACTCACTGTAGAGCAAAAAGCCCAGGATATTCTACTCGGTCGTCTGCCTTTTGGTTGGGCGCTAAGTATGGTTCGATTACCATGGATGAAAGAAATTTTTTACATCAACTGGGTATAAATAAATCACATAGACAACAATAAAGCAGCACATTTAAAATGCCCTGGTAAATACCTGAATTTGAGCAAAGTATGAAAGCCGCGAAACTGTCCGTTCCAACCACTTCACCGACGCCCACGCCGGTGACGCAACCATTTTTTGCCCCGGTCAGAACGGAGACGGAACATAAAGCAGTTTCCACGTTTTTCCCCCCTTTTGTACAGACCAAACTCAGCGTAGGCAAAGCCGATGATCCTTATGAGCGCGAGGCAGATGCTGTGGCCGACCATATTGCGGCGAAATCTTCCTCCCCGTTGGCCGCCACACCCGGCCCGATGCGTAAAGAAGGGTCGAACCAGAAAATACGGCGCAAACCACTTGAAAATGCAGATGCACCGCGCATTTCAAAAATAAAGGAAGAAGAAAAAAAAGACCTGCGGAAAAAGGAAGCCGGTGGTAGTACCCAAATGCCGGGGGATATTTTTGAAGCCCGTCTCGTCGCCAGCCAAACCGGCGGCGAACCACTACAGGCTGATCTGCTGGCCTTCATGCAAACCAATTTTAAGCGTGATTTTTCTAAAATAAAGGTCCATAAAGATGCCTTCGCCAACGAAATGAGTGCAGAAATGGGCGCCAAAGCCTTCGCCTTCAACAACCATATTTATTTCAGAGCAGGCACTTATAACCCGGAGTCGTTTATCGGCATTCACTTACTGGCCCACGAATTGGCCCACGTGGTGCAGCAAGGCGTGACCGAAACATTGGAGCCACCGGCACCAGAGACGGTTTTTTCAGTAGATACCCCTGCCCCCGTGCCACCGATCAAGCCGGAAAAGCCCGAAAAAAAGCCACCTTCACCCAAACGCAAAGCCAAATCACGGCTAGAAAAAGAACGCCCGCCCAAGGCTGGTGCTGGCAAAACCGATGAAAATGCCGCCGAGGGTTCGGACGGCAAACCCAAAGGCTCACCCAAATCGCCCGAAGACGATCCCGCCTTTCAGGCGATGACAAAAAAATCAAAAACCCAGGCTAAAAAAACCAAAAAACACGACCCGGCAGAGAAAAAAGTGGGTGAGGCCCAGTCCGCCGTAGTCCTGCCCGCCAACGAAATCAACAGCAAAGCCAAATCCAAACAGGTGGAAAAACTGGCGGAGCAAAAACCCAAAAAATTCAATGCCGAGGCTTTTAAGGCGGTATTAATGGACAAAATTGAAAAAGCAGCTCCCAAAAACCTCGAAGAGGCCAATAATTTCAAGAAGAAAAACCGTGTTGCCGAAGTCAAAACAGCCGTAAGTGGCAAAGTAGGCGAAGAAAAAGACGCTGCTTCGCAAGATATTCAGGAAACCAACACCGAGGCCCCCAGCACGGAAGGCATCACCGCCCGCCCGGCCCAGGCCCTGCCGCCTGCCAATCCCGGTGCTCCGCCTCCCGGTATTGGTGCCCAAAAGGCTGTCCCGCCCAAGCGTACGCCCGATGAAGTTTCCCTTCAGGCCGGCAGCGATAGCTTGGATCAGCAGATGAAAGACGGGGCAGTCACCGAGGATCAACTGAAAGAAGGAAACGAACCGAGCTTCAATCAGGCCGTGAGCGCCAAAGGTACTGCCCAAAAAGATGCCCAAACCGCCCCGGTAGCCTATCGTGGCGAAGAAAAAGGAATGTTACAGAAGGCGGAAGGGGATTTCCAGAAATCCGCCGGGCAAGACCTTCGTGAAATGCATGGTGCACGTACCGAAGAATTCGGCGCCGTGGCTACACAACAAAATACCGCCAAAACCGACGAAGAAAAGGCGCGCGAACAGATCGCCAAAGACCTGGAGGCCATCTATGCCGCCACCAAAAAAACGGTGGACGACCGGTTGGCTCTGCTGACCACCACCGTCGCCACCATGTTCGATAATGGTGCGACAGCTGCACAGAAACTATTCGAGGACTATGTGGGCATGAAGATGAGTGCCTACAAAGCCAAACGTTACAGCGGCTGGACCGGCGGCCTGAAATGGGCCAAGGACAAACTGTTTGGTATGCCCGATTCGGTCAATCAGTTCTATGTAGATGGGCGCCATATCTACCTCGATGCCATGGACCGGGCTATCACCGATATTGCCAACCACGTCGCTACGGAACTCAATGCTGCTACCGCTGACGTTGCCGCAGGCAAACAAAAAGTTCAGGACTACTTCAATAGCCTCGATGCCGACAAAAAACGTATTGCCGGCGACACCCTCAGTGAGGTGATGGGCCGTTTCGATATGCTGGAATCCAGCGTAGAAGACAAGCAGAATGAACTGGTGGACACCCTGGCCCAGAAATACAAGGACAACCTCGAAAAACTTGATGCCCGTATCGAGGAAATGAAGGCAGCGAACAAGGGACTGGTGGATAAAGCCATTGGCTTCGTTAAAGGAGTCATCAAGGCGATCAAACAACTGGGTGAGTTGCTCTTTGATGTACTTCGGAAGATCGTCCAGGTGGTCGGTTATATCCTGAAACACCCTATTCAATTCCTCAAAAATTTCTTCAAGGGAGTTACACAGGGACTCAAAAGTTTCATTGGTAACATCACCAAACACCTGAAAGAAGGTTTCATGCGTTGGCTCACCGGTTCCGGCGGGATCAGTATCAAAATGCCCGCCCAGCTCAATGCCGAGGGTATTCTGTTCATGATCCTCCAGTTTCTGGAACTCACGCCTGAGGGCATTCTTGCCCGGGCCGCCGCACGTATTCCAGCCGCCATCTGGAAGCAAATCGAAAACGTTTTCGATATTTTTCTCATCCTGAAAAAAGACGGCCTGGCTGGCCTGTGGAAATATATTCGTGACAAGTTAGAAAGCATGGCGGGTGCCGCCTACGATGCGGTGCTGGATTTTTTGAAAACCAAGGTCATGGATGCGGGCATCAACTTCGTGCTTGGTCTGCTCACGCCAGCCGGGGCTTTCATCAAAGCCTGCCAGGCGATCTATAAAATCGTCAAATTCATTTTTGAAAAAGGCAAGCAGATTATTCAGTTTATCAATGCCGTACTGGATTCTATGCTGGATATTGCGGCGGGTAACGTCAGTGGAGCAGCCGCAAAGGTGGAAAATTCCTTGGTGCAGGCCATTCCATTGGCCATTGGTTTCCTCGCTGGCATCCTCAACCTCGATGATATCCCCAAGAAAGTACAGGATATTTTCAAGCGCATCAAAGCACCGGTGGATAATGCCATCAACTGGATCATTGATAAGGCGATTGCATTTGGGAAGGGGTTGGTAGCCGGTGGGAAGGCGGTGGTGGGGAAGGTGTTGGGGTGGTGGACGAAAAAGAAACACTTCAAAGCTGCTGATAATTCCGATCACGACTTATATTTTAAAGGGGACGACAAAAACGCATCAATAATTGTAGCGTCGGCCGTTCCTATGCCTGTAAAAGATTTTTTAACTAAAATTAAAACCGATGCTGACAAAGCGAGCTTAAATGAACAATGGAAAAGTGCAAATACCTTATTTAAAAGTATAGAGGTACTTATCAACAAGATAGAGACCAGCGTACCACCAAGGCAGGCTGCCGATATTGATAAGTTAAATCTTGCGCTAGAAAGTTTAACTACGGTAATTGCTCCTTTAATTCCGTTGCTATTTAGCGCAGGTTCGACGACTCCAATTGGTAATGTCCCTGTTAAAGTAGGAGATTTTGTACGAGGCTTATTGTTAGACAAACGAACACTACGTGCTGTGATTTCCGATATAAATATGTCAAGTCAAAAAATTTCCTATAGGCTTATTGCCAACACAGTAGCTCACGAAACGGAAACTTTAAGTATTAGCTTCTTCAATGAGCTATTTACAAAGGGTAAAATTTCTACTTTTGAGTTTGATCCTCGGGATATATACATGGGTGCTACACCAGACAGGAGTAGTCCAACTGGAATTCTGGTTCAAAAACGGATGGAAATTGAGGGTAAAATTGTAAATGGGAAGGTTCAGGATAGGGCGGGATCATGGGTGTCAATTGCTGATTGTGATATGGGGCACGTGATTGATGCAGTTACTTGGTGGAATTCAAACGGAAGGCTTACGGGTGCAAGATCGTCGGCAGTTATCAAATTTATGCAGAATCCATCAAATTATGAGTTAGAACCTTCAAGTCAGAACAGAAGCAGAGGGGCATCGCTTTCAGCACGGGGAGTCAGATATTTGCCACCTTTGGTTTAATCATTATATTTGCGCTCTGCGATGTTTGCTTTTGGTTCATGTTTCCAAAATACTGGCCAGCATGCCTAAGTTTCCGAAAATTTCAGCGCATTGGGAACACAAACCTTGTTTTTATTAAAACATCTTCTAATAAAACCGTCAAGTAATGCGGAAAAATATAGAAAAATATAATACTTTAATAGAGAAACAATTGTCCGATGGGGCAAAGGTTCTTAATTTGGGAGAGTTAAGTCTTCCAAGTGGTAAAATTATAGTTTGTGATCCTTTCGTCGGATTCAGAAATAAAGAATATTTGCACTCAAAAGGAATACCAAAACAGGCAAGTGTTTCAGTCCTCAAAGTAAACACAAAAGAATGGGGTTATCGTTATGCTTTAGCACAGTTAGTTTTTTCAGATGAACCAATTGTAAAATGGGGTTTAGCAAAATATGGTTGGTCAACTAATTTTTTTGTTGACTCTGGATTGTGCTGTTATATGGACAGTGAAACTTGCCTTTTTTATACTCAGTTCATCGATAGTTTTTACGCTCAAAATCCCTTAGGTAATATATATGATGAGTTATTCGCACCTCTCTTTAAGGCAAATGCTGATCAGCCTGATAATCCGCATGACTCTGGAAATTGGATAAATTTTATACTGCCTAATAATCAAAGCCTGAATGTTTGCATGTTTCAATCCGGGCTCGGTGACGGACACTACGAATCTTTTTGGGGTTATACTGTCAATGGCGAGATAGCAAAATTAATTACCGATTTCAAGATATTATAATGGAGTTACATAAAAATATTTCGACATATTTAAATGAATCACTGTTAGGGTTTTCTGAATTAATTGAAGATAGGCTCAAACAATTTTTTGAAAAGAAAACAGATGTTTTTGTTAGCGATTTATTAATTAATACTGGCGATATTGAAGCATTGTTTCCAATTTTATCGCAGTTGAATCCACAAGAAACGGTTATATTTTTAACAACCCTCATTCCCCACCTCCAGCCCCACTTCTTCGACGAAATCCTCCGCACCCATCTTCCCGAAGGCGGCGACTTCCCCGAATTCGGCGGCGTACGCGGCACCAACCACCGCGGCCTGCTCCCTACTGGCGAAACCGCCCTTTTTATCCTCGCTGGCAATGACCTGGAAAAACGCCTGGCCCTGTACGACCTGTTCAGCCCCGGGCATTTCTTTGCCCGCGAAAAAATCCTCTACCTCGAAGACGTACGCATCGGTGAGCCACGCATGAGCGGACGACTGATCCTCGACCCCGAGTACATCGAGTTGTTTACCACAGGCCGCGTCGCTCCGCCCGTACTCAGCATTTCCTTCCCGGCCCAACATATCAGCACCGCCCTCGAATGGGAAGACCTCGTACTGCCTGCCGAGACCCTGGCGCAAATCCGCGACATCGAGCATTGGATCGCTCACAGCGAAACCCTGCGTACCGACTGGGGCATGGCCCGCCACCTTAAGCCGGGCTATCGCGTTCTGTTCCACGGCCCGCCCGGCACCGGCAAAACCCTCACGGCGACCCTGCTGGGTAAATACACCGGCCGCGACGTATTTCGGGTGGATTTGTCGGTTGTCGTCTCGAAATACATTGGAGAGACGGAAAAAAACCTCGCTAACTTGTTCGACAAGGCGCAATCCAAGAACTGGATACTGTTTTTCGACGAGGCGGATGCGCTCTTTGGCAAGCGTACGGAGACCCGCGATGCGCACGACCGTTATGCCAATCAGGAAGTGTCGTTTTTGCTGCAAAAAATCGAAGAATTTGATGGCCTCATCATTCTGGCCTCTAATCTGAAAAGCAACATTGATCCCGCCTTCGCCCGGCGTTTTCAGGCCATGATCCATTTTCCCATGCCTAATGCGCGCGAACGTAGCCTGCTGTGGCAAAAAAGTTTGCCTCCAAATGCCCGTTTTGAGCAGGATGCTTTGGGCGACAAACTGGCGGCCCGCTATGAATTGTCGGGCGCAGCTATTCTTAATATTGTACAGTTCTGTAGTCTGCGGTCACTACACCGCGCCGATACGGTGTTACTGGAAAGTGATTTACAGGAAGCTGTGCGACTAGAGTTCCAGAAAAATGGTAAAATGATTTGAATAAGAGCCCTATCTATAACGTTTTACTACTCCGACATTAGTTGGAATGAAGCATGTTTAATGACCATTATACTAGTCATTTTTACATCGTGCGCAACATCAGTAACCACGCTTTTATTCAACGCACCACCGTCACGTCCCCCTTATACAACTCCGTACTCCCATCCCGCAGCCGTACCCGGATCAGATACGTGTACACCCCTGCTGCCGCTACATCGCCCCGAATATAGCCATCCCAGCCGGAGCGGCGATTGAAAGGCGTAAAATGCTGATTTTCAAACACCAGTGCGCCCCAGCGGTCATACACTTGCAGTAGTTCTATTTCTTCTATTCCAGGGCCCGCATACAGCGTAAAATAGTCGTTGTCCTGGCCAGAATTGGGCGCAAATACATTGGGAATATAGACTGGTACTTTTTGTACCGTTACTGATCTGCTATCGCTGACTACACAACCACTGCTATCCGACACATATAAAGTGTAAATAGTGGACGTAAGCGGATGAGCAAAAGTAGAAAAACAAGCAGCACAACTAATAGCAGTCGGTGGTTTCCATTCATACTGCGCTACTCTGTTTGGGTCAGAAACAAAACCGCTAAGTAGCAGGCTATCCCCTAAATAAATAGTCGTATCATTCCCCACCTGCACACTATAAGCAGACGGCTCATTAATAGTAATTGAATTGATAATCATACAACCATTTGCATCTTGCGTATGCACCATATAAGTGCCCGCCGATAAAGCAGCAAAAGTGGCCTGTGCTCCAAACATACCCGAATTTAAGGCATATAAATACGGCGGTAATCCTCCGGTAGTCATGCTTACGATGATTGCTCCGTCTGTTTCGCCGTTGCAACGCACAGGAATGCCCTCCACCTGACTTACCAGGGGCTCTGCATCCAATAAAATGGCAGTAGCAAAACCGGTACATCCCGACCCATCGGTGATGGTAACAGCATAAGAGCCGGGTGCAAGGCCCGATAGTGTAGCGTCCGTGCCGCCGGGATTGGACCAGGAATATTGATACGGGAGCAGACCTCCCATACCCGCCGCCGTTAAACGACCATCTTCGGCACCAGGACAGCTAATGGGAGAAACCGAAACAATAGTAGCCTGCACCCCGGCCACACTGTCAATGGAAACCAGCACAGTCGTAGTACAAGCTTGCTGATCACGCACTAATACACTATAATCGCCTACTGCCAAACCCGAAGCAGTGGAAGCATTTCCGCCGGCAGGCGACCAGTTATAAGTGTATGGAGCCGTACCGCCGGTAACAGTAATACCGGCACTGCCATTCATACCCTGACAAGTAACGGGCGAAGTGGTCGTAGTAAATTGTAATTCAGCGGGTTGCGCAACCGTGGCTGTCGCGGTGGCCGTACATTGGTTTGCGTCCGTGACGGTAACGATGTAAATGCCTGCGGTCAGGTTATTTGCTGTAGCGGCACTACTACCACCGGGCGACCAGATATAAGAATAAGGCAGCGCACCCGCCGTAGCGGCCACGGTGGCACTACCATTATTATTACCAAAACAACTGGTATTTACTATATTGGCAATAGTAGCTTGTACGCCCGGAATATTTCCAATTACGACTTGGATCGTATCCGTACAACCAGCTTGATCGGTGATGGAAACCACGTAATTACCCGCTAATAAATTAATAGCAGTCGCACTATTGCCGCCGCTGGGCGACCAGCCGTAAGTATAGGGAGCAGCGCCGCCAGTAGATTGAATAGTGGCCGAACCCGTGGCCATGTTGCAGGCGGCATTTTTTAATGCTGTAATAGTATGTTGTAGTGCATTAGGTTGCATAATAGTGGCCGTAGCGGTAGCCGTACATTGGTTCGCATCCGTGACTGTGGCGGTATAAGTACCGGCCAGTAAGCCCGAAATGCTGGCTGTAGTGGCCCCGCCCGGCGACCAGGCGTAGGTATAGGGTGCTGCGCCCGCCGTAGCCACCACCATCGCGCTGCCAGTATTACTGCCAAAGCACGACGCTGGTACGACCGCGGCTATAGTGGCCTGAACGTCCGGCAAGGCCATGACCGCCACTTGCGCCGTATCCAGACAACCGGCCTGATCCGTCACTGATACGACATAATTGCCGACAGCAAGATTATTGGCTGTGCTGCCACTGCCCCCGGCGGGCGACCAGGCGTAGCTGTAAGGAGGTGTTCCCCCGGTCGCTATTACGGTCGCTGAACCATTGGGATCGCCACACACAGCCGACTGCGCGCTAATGGTATGCGCCAGAGCCGTGGGCTGCGTGATCGTCACCGAAATAGCCGACAGACATTGATTGGCATCGGTAATGGTCACGAAATAACTGCCTGCCGGAAGCCCCGTTGCCGTAGCACCACTGCCGCCCGCTGGTGACCAGGTATAAATATAGGGAGCCGTGCCGCCCACCGCCGTCACGGTTGCGCTGCCATCCTGACCGCCGAAACAACTGACGGGAGGGTTCATCGAAAGCATGGCCTGTACCCCGCCAATGTTCCCTACATTGATCTGCACAGTGTCCACGCAGTTATTGCTGTCGGTGATGCTGACTACATAATTGCCTGCGGATAAGTTAGTTGCCGAAGCATTAGTGCCGCCAAAAGGCGACCAGGAATATGAATATGGTGCGGTACCGCCGCTGACCATTACCGTTGCTGAGCCGTTTGATTCTCCGCAAGCGGCAGAAGTAGTCGTACTGGTATGCACCAAAGCAGTGGGCTGGGTAAGCGTGGTCGTGGCGGTCGTGGTGCAAAGATTGGCATCCGTGACCGTGACCTGATAACTACCCGCAGCAAGGCCCGTGGCCGTGGCACCAGTGGCCCCCGCAGGCGACCAGGCGTAGGAGAACGGCATGGTGCCGCCCGTAACGCTGACGGTAGCACTGCCGGTACTGCCGCCAAAACAGGCGACATTGACTACCCCACTGATATTGGCCTGCAGCGGGGGCGTATTGGTGATGGTCACTTGCGCGGTGTCTGTGCAACCCTGCTGGTCGGTGATGGATACGGTGTAATTGCCCGCAGCCAGATTACTGGCGGTAGCGGCATTGCCACCGGCAGGCGACCAGGCGTAAGTGTAGGGTGCCGTGCCTCCACTGGCAGTAACAGTAGCCGAGCCATTGGAATTGCCGCAGGAAGCATTCACCGCCGATGTAGTGTGTTGCAAAACAGGCGGTTCTGTGATTGTCACTGTGGCGGTGGCTGGACAGACGCCATTTTCAGTGAGCACCACCGTGTAAGTACCGGCACTCAGGTTGGTAGCCGTCGCACTGTTTTGCTCCGGCACTGTATTCCATTGGTAAGCGGGATTAGAACCGGCAGGCGTCACTTGTATCGTAGCACTACCATCATTGCCTCCTGCACAGGCAACCGGAGTGACCGTGGAAGTAGTGCCAAAAATCTTGACGGTACGAATAGCGGTTGTACTGCCGCTGCAAATATTATTGGCAATCAGCGTAACTGTATAAAGACCAGGGGCCGCATAAGTATGCAACGGACTTTCCTGTGTGCTGATGTTGGATGCGCCGGAAGCAGGATCGCCGAAATCCCAGCTCCAGCTGTCAGGGCAATTGCTGGAAATATTACTGAACGAATAAGTAGTGCCACCCGTACAGAACGGTATAAAAGCAGCCACCACCGGCGGCGCATTGGCAATATAAATATCATCGAACGCCACGCCGTCGAAGTCGTTGCAGGTGGTGCCCGCTCCAAAAGTGAAGCGAAATTTAACACTCGGCTGCCCGGCCAGATAGGACATACAATGTTTGGCGACCACCCAGCCGCCGCTACCGTTGCCGCCCAGGCAGCTCCCGCTACCCGTCTGGATATTGCCCGACCAACCTTCCCGCACATTCGCCAGGCCATTCAAATTAGTAATATTAGGATAGTTAAACCAGTTTTCATTCAGACAATTGACGGGGTCATTTACGGAACCCACGTTCGTCCAGGTGTTGCCCGCATCCAGTGAATATTGAAAATTGGCCCCGTCAAAACGCTGCTCTGATTCCCACCATATTTTAAAGCTAATGTAGGGTTCTACGAGGATCGAAAAATTAAAACAGGGGCTTTCGACGTACGAACGCTCGCCGAGCTGGTAAAAAGGATTAGTCAATCCGCCGACTATCCAGCATTTTGTCCCGCTGCCGGCACTATTAATGACCGGCTTATTGGGTGTGCCCCAAGCCCAGTCATTGCCAAGTCCACCGGCTGTCCAGCCACCCGTATTGTTTTCAAAATTTTCCTGATATGGAAAATTCATAATGATTGGCCCGGTGCATTGGGCAGAAAGCAGGGTGGTGCAATACACCACCGCGTAGAGCGAGAGCAGAAAATGACGCATTTCATTAAAATACTTAATATGTTTAATTTCAACACATTGTCTCGAGGGAAATGTGGAAGCAAACCAGGCGGGGAGAGAGGATTAGGGTGCATTTCAAATTTTTACACCCATCTAAACCTGTAAGGTTTCAAAAAACCTTACAGGTTGGCGAAAACGAAGATTTGAAATGCACCCGATGATTATGGCAGGACAAAGTACGGGATTGATTTTCATCTATAGGTTAAATTCCTGCATTCCCCTATCCATGAAAAGTAAAAGTATAATTTGCCCAGAAATTCCAGATGGTAACAATGCCGGTGGCAATGAGTTTGGCCATATAAAACTTTACTTTATAGCGTTCGGTAAGCCAATAAATAATGCCGTTATTAATAGCCAGACCGATGAGGGCCGCCAGCGCGAACTTTGAAAATTGCGTAGCCACCGAAGGATCGTGGCTTTCAAAAGTCCAGATGCGGTTCAGGAAATAATTATTCAATACCGCACAAACAAAGCCGGTCGTATTAGCGACATATTTGTTCAGTCGCAATTGCTCTTTTAATATCCAGGTAATACCAAAATCCACGACCACGCCGGAGGCTCCGACGATCCCGAACTTGAAGAGTTTTAAGAATAAATCACGCATGGGAGGTAGTTAATCGGTTACTGGTTTATCGGTTATTAGTTTTCCGGGTATTCCTCTAATTAATTGTGTACTGATCACTATCCAGATGATAATACAGGGTACTGCTTTCAGTACATAAGGCTGCACCCAGGCTTCGCGCCAATAACGGGGAAAAATATCCGTGGGCGATAAGGAAGCTAGCACAAAAGCGGTCCAGCAGAGCACCTTTTCCCAGTTTCTTTTCTCCGACGCAGCGTACCAACAGGCCACCCCACACATCGCAATAATATAAGTTGGCGACTCGGCTTTATGATTGAATATAACCACCCACAACAGTAAAGACGCCCAAGTCAGCACCCGATAGTGTGATACTTCACGCGCTGCACGGCGGACCGCCAGCACCGACACCCCAAACACCACCAGACCGGCTGTCATCACCAGAGTTTTGGACGGCTCCCAGCCAAACCAGGTCTGCAACCACCCTTCTACCGACAACCCGACCGAAACCGCCTGATCCGCCCGCAACAATTCTATCCACCACCGATACACCTGCATCAAATGTTCGGGCGAAACCAGCACCAACGGCACCAGCAAAAGCACCACCGACCAGACGATCAGCCAAAGACTGAACCGACCCCAACGGGCATACAACAGCCCCGGAAGGGCGGCGAAAATACCGAAGATTTTGATAAAGACCGACGCCGCCACCCAACTTGCCGCTTTAGCCGGACGATCCTGCTCGAAGGCGATCCAGGCAAACAGCAGTAAGGCCGCCGTGATGCCGTTGCTCTGGCTGTTTTGCAGCGAAACGACCAACTCCGGCAGCACAAACCAGGCGCAAAAAATCCGTTGCTGTTGGGTCAGAATGGGTAAATTCAAGATGGCGTACAACAAAGGCAGCGCATTCAACAAATTCCAGATCGGGACACCCAGCCAATCCGGCAGCAGTGTAAACGGGGCCATGCCGAGCGCAAAAGCCGGGCTGTATTTGAACAAGTCCCACGGCCCGCCGGGGATGCCCGCGTAGGGATTGGCACCCGAGGCCAATTGCAGGTAGGAAGTCCTGAAAATCAAGTAGTTCTCATAAGCCGTATAGCCGTTTGGCAGCCGCCCCATCGCCAGCCGCTGGACAGAACCTGCCACTGCCGCCAGCGCATACACCAGCCCGATAAACCACGTTTTTTTCCAGATATTCCGCATCACAAATCAGCACTCAATTCCGGTTAGCCGGTTCGTTGGGATTTACCCCTTTTATTACTTTTAACCCGTGGGCTTCGGCCAGATTTTTCAGGATTTTTTCCAATTCCAGCAGGGGTTTCGGACGATCTATGGTACCGCGCACGGACTTGGTTTTATCCCCATCCCAGACCGTCAACGTGGCGTAGGGCGCATCCATCACCTGCGCTTTGATCTCGTCGGGATATTGCCACAGATTGGTTTTCGTCACTTCACCGCGCAACGCAGCCACTTCTGCCGGGGTGAGTTTGACCGTCGCCGCGCCCGTTTTTTCTACAAACCGTTCGCCATTGTATTCCAGCAGACCGCTGTTGTAAAACGTGAGTGTATAGATCGGACAAAAGCCGCGGCAGGCAAAAGTTTGCAGGGCAATCAGTTTGGTATCAGCGACCGGTGATGCCGCTGTCGCCTGCTCCTTTTGGCTTTTGCAATTGCCAAAGGCGGCTATTATTACCAGTAAGAATAATAGATTTTTCATAGTCATTGTTTATTGAATCGCCTGTTCCAAATCCGCTATAATATCCAGTGGATTTTCAATGCCCACGGAGACGCGGATCAGTCCATCGGTGATGCCATTTTGTTCGCGGATTTCTTTGGCTACGGCAATGTGCGACGAGGAAGCGGGGTGTAAAATCAGCGTGTCCACATCGCCGAGCGTCGGGGCCAAAGTACAAAACCGGATGCGATTCATACATTGAATACCGGCCTCGAGACCGCCGCGCAGCTCAAAACTGAGCATTCCGCCAAAGCCGTTTTTCATCTGCCGTTTGGATAATTCATGGTCGGGATGCGAGGCCAGTCCGGGATAATTCACGCGTGCTACCGCCGGGTGTTTTTCCAGAAATTGCGCTACCGCCAGCGCATTCGAGCAATGGCGCTCCATCCGTAAGGCCAACGTTTTCAGGCCATTATAAGTCAACCACGCCTCGAATGGCGAACAGTTGGTGCCCACTAATTTCATCGCCCGCCACACATTTTTACGCATTGCCGCCTTATCCAGCCCCACTACCGCACCGGCGATGGAATTGCCGTGACCGTTCAAATATTTGGTCGTCGAGTGGACGATAAAATCCACGCCCTGCGCAAAAGGCTGCTGCAAAAGCGGGGTCATAAAAGTGTTGTCAATGGCACACCACGCGCCGTATTGATGCGCCAGATCGGACAATGCCCGGATGTCCACACAGGCCAGCGTAGGGTTGGCGGGCGTTTCGCAGTACAGCATTTTGATGGTGTCATGCTGCTTTAGCGTTTCTTCCACCTCTGTCAAATCCTTTAAATTGACCATCAAAGTTTCCACGCCCAACTGCGCAAAGATGGTCAGCAATTCCGTAGTGCCACCGTATAAGTTGCCCTGGGTGAGCACTTTATCGCCCGCCTTCAAGGTCCCCAGCAGCAGCGTCGCAATGGCCGACATGCCGCTGCTGGTCATGATGCCGGTGGCTTGCAGATCGAGGCCGTGGGTTTCGAGATCGGCGATTTTCTGCGCCACCGCATCCACGGTCGGATTGGCGTAGCGACTGTACGCATGACCGCTTTCGATGTTCTTGAATATCTCGATGCCTTGGTCAATATCGTCGAAAGAGAACGACGAAGTGGCATAGATCGGCAGCACGTGCGGCGGCGTGGTACGTGGATCGGGAACTTCCCGGACGGTGAGCGAGTCTATTTGCATGCGTGAAAGGTGAGAGGGGTGAGAAGAAAAAGTGAGAGAAATGTGAGAGACGTGAGGCGTGAGAGAAATGTGAGAGGGTCAGGATTCGAAGCCGCTTTTAATTTTGGCGACAATCTTTAATATTTCAGTACTTTCCTGAATATAACTGTGCAATCTTGGGGAAGTATCCTTACCAGATTCCAGAATCAATTCCAGCCAATAAACAGTCTCATCGGCCTCTTCGACGGTAATACATATTTTGGCATACTTTTCATTTTTTGATCTGCCACGGCAAAATGCCCGAAAATTAGCACCAGTGGAAGTGGACGATTTGCACAATTGGTAGGTCACAATCTTCATGGAAGGCAATGACGGGAGATCATCACAAAAATTAATAATCGCCGCAGCAAAAGTCTTGGTACGCTTGCGAAAACCTTCGTTAAATTCCTCGTTGGTCATAAAGATTTGATTTGAAGTTAATTCCTCTCTCTCCCCCCTCTCACATTTCTCTCACTTTTTCTCTCACATCTCACCCTCTCACATCTCTCACCCTTCTCTCACTTTTTCTTCTCACCTCTCACTCCCCCGGCCAGAAATGCTCGGCCACCTTGTGCAACCGCTCCCCGGGCTTAGCTTTGGAAGAAAGAAACAACGAGGCGCGGCAACCTATTTCATACGGACAATCCTGAATGATCGCGTCGGGCTTATTGTCATGATCCAGATCGCCAAACCACAGCAACTGAACCGTGGGAATAGCCTCCGGGTAGGCGGTTTGCACCCAGCGGGTCAGGTCTTGCCGGACCATAGGTTCCGTGGAATAATCGAGCAGCGTGAGTCTGTAGTCACTGACCCGCACGTCATTGCCCTGAAAACGGGCACAACCCGTGGCGGCCAGGCCATAAGTGGGCTTAGACAGCGTATCATTCTGGTCGTTGCCCGGATAAATAGCGACCTGATTGCCCGGGCCTAGAAAACTGGTCATGAACATCATATTCATATCCAGGCTGCCCAGGCTACCGCAATAGCCGACAGGCACAGGCGACATCATGCCGACGATGAATTTACTCGCCGATTTCTGGTTGGTTTTCAGCACTTTCACCTTCATGCCATACATCTCATTGTATTGTTCTTCCACGCGTGGTGCCACCGAGCGCAGTTCGTCGGCAAATGAATCCCGCGCATACACGGCGTACCACTGGGCCATCGGCGGGATGTTTTCCACTATATCGTCTTCATATTCAAGCACATAGGTCCCCGTCAGGTAAGCACCGAAGGCATAGCCTACCTGACTGCGGTAACGGACTTTGAGCCAGGCCCCGTAGACCGAATTCGGATCGAGCGTATCGGCCTGCACGTACTCATTGTCTTTGTAGGCTTCCAGGTATTGCACGACCGTACCACGCGGCAGCGTCGCGACTTTTTTACCATTTACGTCGGGGGTTTCGCGCAGGTTGAGCGCGTTGGAAGTAACGATCATTTCTTCCGGGTAGAAGTAACTGGTCGGTTGGGCCATCAGGCCGGTCAGGCCCGCAAACAGGCCCAGGCAACAAAAAAGGAGTGCTTTCATGGCGGAAAAGTTGAATTCGCGCCAAAGGTATTAATTTTTGGAGGATGCGAGTATTTGAGTATTCGATTAAAGGCACTTGATAATCAGGGAATTGATCGAATACTCGAATCTTCAAATACGCAAATAATTTAATTTCCAGTGTTCATTACTTCTTATTGTAAGGCTACCACCCGAATCCCAAACAAACCGCGCCGCACAGGCAGCAAAATGGGATCGCCGGGCTTCGTAATCGGGTAATAAGCCTGTTTTTTATAGCGCAGGCGCAAACGCTGTCCGCTGCGGTCCTGCACTTGCAGGAAATAGCCGGTTGGTTGGATGGACGTATTTTTCATAAAACCATAACCCGACGCGAAATAGGGCGTTTCGGCGAGAAAGGTGAAAGACTGAAATTCGCTTTTGCCCAGACCGCGATTGAGAAGACTGCCGAATAAGGGCGCGAATAATATACTGAATACCAATACTAAAGCGATCTCGGTGACGTGTCGCGACCAGGGCATAAAGCGTTCCCGGAACCACCAGATCAGGCCCGCCCCCAGCAATCCCATGACCAGCATGGAACCAATAATCAGCCATAAAGCACCAATTGTATTAGATAAAATGGCAAATTCCCGCGTGTACACATACATCAGCCCAAAGAAGAGCAGGACGCTTGCCAAAGCAGGAATGTAAAAACGCAGGCCAGAAGTCGTCATAGAATAACGGTTACTTTTTACGCAAAAGTACGCTTTTCTGGTCGGGAGTTTCGAGCACGACCTGGTACGCTGGCGGAAAGCGATCCAGGTACTCGCGCTGGACGTAGTAAAAGTCCACCGTCGTATCTATTGGCGGCGGCACGGAGCAACTGATTTCTTTTACTTCCTTGACATAGTGATTGTACCGCGAATCGCTCAGCCACGTATGGAACTGGAAAGACGGGTGAAACAGGCAATGTACGTGCAGCTCGTACGGTTCGGTATGGCCTTCGCAATGATACATTTGTTCTACATAATCCAGTATTGTATAAGTATTGCGGTCATAGCGCCATTCGTATGTATCCGTCCAGGAAGCATTCTTTATAAAATTAATACTGAGCGCAAAAATCAGCGGTAAAATCAGTAGTCCGGTCAGCCATTTCGAGCGCGTATAGGCTAATTGCAGTAATTGTAAGGTAGCGCAGACTATTAATGGATAAAAGAAAAGCGTCGTGCGGGTATTCAGGAAAGAGGAGCCGGTTATTTTAGTAATTAATAAATTAGTGATTATAGTAAAGGGAAAAAGCACCAATAACCAGACAGTGCCATTCATTTGGCTTTTATTTTTCCACCATTGCCACAGTGCCACAAATAAAGAGGCGGTAAAAATAAAAATAATTAAACTTTGTAAAATTACGACGGTATTTTCTCCAAAGTAATTTCTGCCCAAAGTAAAACAGTCAATAAAAGTCTGGACGGTATCTTTTAAAAAGCCTTTATTGCCAAAATAACCGAAGTCTCCGGCGGCTTTTATTTTGCGCAATGGCCAGTAGATCATCCAGCCCAGCAGTGCCGTAGCAGTGACCAGCATACCCGCTTCCAGCCAGGGTTTACCGGGTTTGCGCCATAAATCCACGGCGATTAATCCCATAAAACAAATAAAGAAATTGAGTGTCGCAAAGTTGGCCCACACGGCTAATATCGCTAATACACAAGCACTCGCCAAATACAGACGTTTGCGTAAAACATTACCTTCTGTCATTAGATAAAAAGCACCAAAACATATAGCCCCCGCTTCCAGACTAGTCGTCATGCCATATCCGCGCGCCAAAGCCAGAAACTCTGCCAAATAAGGATTGGCCAGCCATAAGATCAACCCCGCTACGCGTATTACATTGTTTTGAAACAGCCGCGTAAGGACCAGATAGCCAATGATTAAATAGAAAACACCGGCCAGCAAGTTACCCGTACGCAGCGTGATGGCCGACAGACCGACCAGATCCGTCCAACTTTTGGCAAATATCGTATTCAGAATGTGGTTGTTAGCACTAATGCCGCCGTAGTCATAAGTCAACAGTTTGGCAAAAGTATTCCGGCGAAAGATGATGGTCGTCGCCGCTTCATCATGGGTGACAGGAATCAGCCAGGCCTTCCCGAACAAGTAAGCCATATAGGCTAGTCCGGTTAACAGATACAGTACGCCAAAGGCGGGATTTGGTTTTTTCATGGCTGGTTTGTAGTCAGTTTAGATTTGCTGGTTGTTTTTACTTATAAATGAGAATCATAGGTTCGACTAAGTAATGCGAATCATGGGTTAAGTGCTGGCACTGATTTTCACCCACTTACGGCCTCAAATTTGACAACTTTCAAAAAGTTGTCAAATTTCGCCCCTGATTATCAGCATTTTGCGTATTTAACCCATAATTCGCATTATAAACGGCCAATTATAGCCAATTTCCGTACTACGGCTTTTTCCCTTCCCGCCCCTTCCCAAAGACGCACCAAATACCAGCCCGCTGTCACGCCTGCCACATCCAGTTGGTCATCCACTATCTTTCCCGACCGCACCATTCGCCCCGTACAATCCATTAATGTCCACTGCGAAAAATCCCGTTCCGTCGCTTTGATCGTCACCTGATCGCTGGCGGGATTGGGAAATAAAATTACCAGATTATCTTCGGCAACTACTTGATTAACAGGCGTATTACAAACTCCTGGCAAGTGGCCATCCAGCCAAGCCAGCCGTTTGGAAACCCAGGTTTTTAACTTCGCGATCTCCCCGGCATAAGTAGTGGCAAAGGGCGGTATTTCCGGCGCACCTACGTTTTGGCCGAGGATGGGCCAGCGTTGAAAATGCCGGGTTTTGGCCTCGCTCACCATTGCCGCCGTGCTGTCCATGATGGCAAACAAGCGGTTTTTATCCAGTAAAGTCGTGCGTAAAGTCTGATAACGGCAACCCACACGATTAGCAAAAGCGGGGTCCTGCATCAGGCGCACCAACCAGCCGGGCGCATTTACGTCGGGATAACAGTCATTAATATGGTGCGACCAGCCGGAACCATCCGTCGCGGCAAACATGGCGCATTCATTGATATTTTTCCAGGCCCAATCAAAATCCCAGACCGGCCCGGCGTGTAAGCGACCACCTTTACTGGTTTTATCTTTATAGAAATAACTGCTTTTCTTAAAGCCGTCGTTATTACGGGCAACTTCCTGCACTAGAAAATAATCAATAAAAGAGGCCACATCAATATAGTGCGCATAACCAACCGCCGTATCCGTAAAACTAGGGTCGTACAGGGCCGTCTCAAAATCATGGACAAAATCTTGTAAATACTGGGCTTGCGCCGGGACTATTTCCTCGGGTTTTGGATAGTAATATACAAAATGTACATCAAAATCGGGATGGTCAAGTGGTGGCAAACCCAACCAGCTATCACTATCATTCCAGTAATCCACTTTAAAAATATAACCGCCCGTCACGTCGTCGCCCGCCACATCATCGGCAGCGAGTTTGGAAATATCGACGCGTTCGGCATCGCGTTTTATTTTTTCCCCAAATAAATAAATGCCATCGTATTGGCCATTAACTAGTACTTCTACCAGCCGCGTGCGTGGCGCGTAGTGGCCCATGTCGCGGAACAAATTGAAAGCCAGCGGATTGCGCAGGAAAGAAATATCGTTGTAATGCGACAGCAGCACCCAATCTTCTTCGGCTGGCAGGCCGAGCAGGACTACATCGGTAGTTGCACCATTGGCATCTCGCGTTTCAAAAGCATAAGGCTGTTGTGGGTAATAGGCCGAAGAGGCGCCCCGTATTTCAATGCCAATATGCCCATCGTAACCAGTGGCCGGATCACCGGGATGATTCAGTTGGCCGGGGCCGTTATCTATTATTTTTAGTAGTGCATCTATTTTCGGTTCATTCGGAATTTCCTGCCCATTGGTTTCTATTAATAAAATAGGCAACTGACTAGAAGTCAGCGTTTGCGCGAAACCAGTGAGCGGAAATACAAAGGCGAATAATAGAAATATCTTGTTCAAAGGCGGGGATATAATGATTTTATCTTTTAAAAATATAGTTTTTGACAGGATTTTTAGGATATATTTATCCTGTTTTATCTTGTAAATCCTGTCAAAAAACTTAAATAAATGCTAGTCAAATGTAGTTCGATGAGTTATAGCACTTTTTCGGCCTTCGGCCTCGGATGCCACGCCTTACGGCTGCTAATGAACTGTTACTAAACCTACACCGTAGTAACAATGGGAACACGGATTTTGACGGATTAGACGAATCGAAACGGATTTCTATATTTACTCCTCTCGCAAGGGAAAAATCCGTTTTTATCTGTCCAATCCGTTCGATCCGTGTTCCAATCGGATCTTCGGTTCATTCCCCTATGAGTACCGACGTAGTCGGCCAGACAACTCTGAATGACACGCCCCTCAAAACCAATCATTTATCATAAAGACCATAGTCGCAGGTGTAAATGGTACCAAAGACTAAAGACCAACCCCCAAAGACCTATCCCAATTGCTCCACCGCCTGTTCCCACTCCGAAAACACAGTGTCCAGTTCGGCTTTCAAAGTCTCGTATTTCTGCAAAGCCGCCTTCGATTCGGAGCGATTATAGAACTCCGGGTCAGCCATTTTTACTTCGTAGGTTTTAATATCCGCTTCCAGGTCGGCAATGCGTTTTTCGGCCTTTTGCACCACCCGCTGGAGTTGCTTTTTCTCCTCCGAACCCAGTACCACCACACCGTTGTCCGAAGAACTATGGCCATTGCCTTTGGTGCGTTTTTCCACCTCCCGCATGTCGCGGGCCTGGCGTTTTTCCAGAAAATAATTTACGTCACCGAGGTATTCGGTCAGTTTGTGATCGCGGAACTCGATGGTGCGGTCGGTCAGGCCGGTCAGGAATTCCCGGTCGTGACTCACCACCAGCAGCGTGCCTTCAAAATCAAAAAGGGCCTGCTTCAGCACCTCTTTCGAGAGCATATCCAGGTGATTGGTCGGCTCATCGAGAATCAGGAAATTGATGGGCCGCAGCAGCATACAGGCCAGGGCTAGGCGGGCGCGTTCGCCCCCGGAAAGGGCCACCACCTTCTTGCCCACGTCTTCGCCGCTGAACAGGAAAGCCCCCAGAATGCCGCGTAGTTTGGTCCGCATTTCCGGTGGTGCCTGACGTTCCATCGTCTCCAAAAGGGTCAGTTTCGGGTCGAGGGTTTCCGCCTGGTTTTGAGCATAATAACCGATGTGAATATTATGGCCCAGCACGGCTTTGCCGCTCGTAGCCGGTTCGCTGCCGACTAGTATTTTGGCCAGCGTGGTTTTGCCCTGTCCGTTTTGACCCACGAAAGAGACCCGTTCGCCGCGCAGAATCTGGAAGTCGGCGCGTTCGATCACCTTCAAATTACCATAACTTTTGGTGACGTGCTCGGCTGTCGCCACCACCTCGCCGCTGCGGGGCGGCTCCGGGAAACGGATGCGCATGGTGGCCATATCCACGTCGTCTATTTCGATGCGCTCCACCTTGTCCAGTTGCTTTTGCATGGATTGCGCCATCTTCGTTTTGGTGGCTTTGGCCATAAACCGGGCGATGGTGCGTTCCTTATCGGCAATAGAACGCTGCTGGTTTTCGTAGGCATTTTGCATCAATTCCCGACGTTCGGCACTGATTTCCAGGTACTTGGAGTAAGCCGCCTTGTAGTCGGTGATCTTGCCCAGCATGATTTCGATGGTGCGGTTGGTCACATTATCGAGGAACCGCTTATCGTGACTGATCACGATGGCCATGCCAGTATAGTTGTTCAAAAAATCCTCCAACCAGAGGATACTTTCAATATCCAGGTGGTTGGTCGGCTCATCGAGCAGCAGCAAATCGGGCTGACGGAGCAGCATTTTGGCCAGTTCGATGCGCATTTTCCAGCCGCCGGAAAACTCGTCGGTAAGCCGGGTCATGTCGCTGGCCTGGAAGCCGAGGCCGCCCAGTACCTTTTCCGCATCGGCTTGTGTGGTGTGGCTGCCGAGGTGGTGCAAGTGTTCGTTCAGGTCGCCCATTTCCACGATGAGGTGGTGATAAGCGTCCGATTCATAATCCTCGCGGGCACCCAGTTCTTCCTCGATTTTGTGCAGCCGTTTTTCCAGTTCGTTCACCTCGTCGAAGGCAGTCAGCGTCTCGTCGAGCACCGTCTTGCCCATCGGCAGCAGCATATCCTGGTGCAGGTAGCCCAGCGTGAAGTGGGCCGGTACGATGACCTGGCCTTCCTGCGGCGACATCTCGCTGGCAATGATCTTGAGCAGAGTGGATTTGCCCGCTCCGTTGCGGCCCACCAGGCCCGCGCGGTCGCCGGGTTTGACCACCAGGTTGACGCCGTCGAGCAGGATACGATTGCCGTATTGTATGTAAATATTAGATAGACTTATCATGGCGGGCGCAAAGATACTATGGCGGACGGGATTTTTGACAAGAATCCGTGTAAAAGCAGGGAGCAAAGTCGTAAAATACAGACAGCATGGGGCAGTTTGAGGAAAATCGGGTATCACCCATTAAAGTCTTTCAGCAGGCAAATATGCTTGTGGTTACCCAACCCAACGAGTCATACCCACTGGCACAAGAGTTTATTTACTATATCTATCTCTCATAATTTCAAAAACAAACACTATGAAACGATTGATTTTTGCATTTGCCTTGCTGACTGGCCCGGGCCTCAGCAGTTGTATGGACGAACGAAGCCCCTACGGTTCCGATTCCGACAAGAAAAACAACACCAGCGCAACCCCCGATACGATGGCCCGCGACAACACGGGTACTATGCAAAACGGCGGCACCAGCCCCAATGGTAGCAGCAGTAACGGCGGCGGTACCGGCAATGGCGGGCAATGAGCCATGCTACTCTTACGCAAACACATGCTGGATTCAGGAAGCCGGATAATTGCACAAGGCGCAATTATCCGGCTTCGTCAATGAAAGGATAAAATACATTACAGGCCGGGGGCAGTTACGGATGTCCCGAAGGATCGGCACTGTGCGGCAGAGTCCTCAAAATGGACAGATTTCGCTCATTTTATGCAAAGTAGATTTTATTTCAAAAAATAATTGTCATCTGCGGATGAGAGTATTTTAAGGTAAGGAAGGTCGTGCATTTATTGTTTTGGCCCAAAAAGCAGGGTGCGGTCGTTTTCGGGGAGCCATCGGCATTTTAGTTAAATGTTAAAAATTTGCTGACAGTTGGTAAAAAACCGAAATGCAATTCTATTTTTGCCACCACCCCGCCCAATCTGTGTTTTGAAAAATCCTTTAATCTTACACACACCGTGAATCTAAACAATCGTGTGCCGCAACGCTGGTTGCGGCTTTTGAAACGAATGAGCCAACGGAATGCGATGCTCTTCGCCGGTCTTTTTGCCCTGGCCGCCGGCCTCTTTGCCGCCACCCTACAGCGCTCTTCCCTCCGCCAACCGGCGGCGCTTTTGTTCTCCCAGACTCCCCTCGATGCCTTCCCCGAAGTACCCGAAGTGCTGCAATGGGGCCTGCCACTCAGCCACTACACCCTGACCGAAACAGAACTCCACAAAGGCGACGTGCTCGGCGAAATCCTGATGAAACAAGGTGGCCTCACCTACCCGCAAGTCGCCAAACTGGTCGAAAACTGCAAGGGAAAATTCAATGTCAGTTCCATGCGCGTCGGCAAACCGCTGCGCTTTCTCGCTGATCGGCAAGATAACACGGCGCGTTTCATGGTTTATGAGCCTTCGCCGTACGAATATGCCGTCTTCCAACTCACCGAACCTTTCGAGACGACGATCACCAAACGCGAGGTGGAAACCAAAGTGATCGCTGCTTCAGGTGTGCTCGAAACCAGTTTCTGGCAGGCCCTGACCGACAATGGTCTGGATGACGAGCTGGCCGACGGGATGATTGACATACTGGCTTCTTCGGTGGATTTTTATCACCAGCGTCAGGGCGACCGCTTCAAAGTGGTGTTCGAGCAGCACTACGTGGAAGGCAAAGCCGTCGGTACCGGCAACATCCTCGCTGCACTGTATGAGCGCGAAGGCAAACAATTCTATGCGTTTAACTACGATAAGCCCAACGAACGCACCAAATACTTCGACTTCGAGGGACGGCCTGCCCGTAAGGCTTTCCTGAAATCGCCGGTCAAGTTCAGCCGCATTTCCAGCCGCTACAGCATGAACCGGATGCACCCGATCCTGGGTTACAACCGCCCCCACCTTGGTACAGACTATGCCGCGCCGTATGGCACACCCATCCTGGCCGTAGCCGAAGGCACCGTGCTGGAAGCAACCCGTCGGGGTGGCAATGGCAATTTCGTGAAGATCCGCCACGATGGCACTTACCAGACCCAATACCTGCACATGAGCGGTTTTGCCAAAGGTATTCGTCCGGGTGCACGCGTCGGACAGGGCCAGACGATTGGGTATGTCGGGGCTACCGGCCTGGCTACCGGCCCGCATTGCTGTTTCCGTTTTTGGAAAAACAACCGGGAAGTGGACCCCCTGCGGCTCGATCTGCCTTCGCCCGACCCCATGAAAGGGGCTGATTTTCAGGCCTTTGTGCCGGTACGCGACCAACTGATGCAAATGCTGAACGGCGTGACCTATCATAGCCACGATGAATTATCCAGCGGCAGCAAACCGATTTTGTAAGACAACACCTATAACTAACTCTTTTTTAAAAACTACCCTCCACTTTGCGAATGGCGCTCACCCTACCCGGGAGAGCGCCATTTTCAGTTTGCTGCAAAAACACGAACCGCCCCGGTGGGGACCGGAGCGGTATTCTGTTGCTTTCATGCTGTTTTTGCAGGTCAATCAAGGAATAAGGAATAGCAAAAAATCGGGGCGGTTTTCCAGGAAGCCCTCAATTGGCACTCATCCGGTCTTAATTTCTTATTTTTTGGAAGGTAGTTTACAAACCGCCCCGGTTTCCACCGGAGCGGTATTGCGTTGCTTTCATTGCCCTGGCAGGCGGTGGTTAGGGAGAGGTAGAAATCATCAAGCAATTAAGGAATAAGCAAAAATGGGGGATGGTTTTCCAGGTAATTTTCAAGCGGCACCCATTCGGTCTTAATGTCTTATTTTCGGGAAATAGGAAGTGGCTCGTTAGCGGGTCTTTACCGCGCTTTTGACCTTACAAAGATACGGGCACTCTCCAATAGCGTACAAGACCCTAAAACGCATCGCGTATTCTTTATGTTGTGTGATTTTTTGTATCGGTCGTTATTTTTTTACTACTATTTTAATTAAAATACTTAAAATCAATTGTTTAATTAATCATATCAATAAATATTACTCGTCTTTTTGGAATGAATTTATTGATTAGAATTTGTAAAAAGCAACTTGTCGCTTTTTCATTCCGGCACGTTTCAGCCAAATGGCGATGATTCAGGGTGTTGGAATAGTTTTAAGAATCCACAGATTGCGACACCCGTCCACGTCGCAGGCGACGTCATAAAAAACACAAACCGCCCCGGTTCCTACCGGGGCGGCATTGCGCTGCTTTCGTTTTGGCTGAATCATGGGACTTAGACGGAGAAAAAAGAAATCACTGATTTATTGGGAAGGAAAAGCAATCAAAAAGATTTTAGGGGCCGGTTTTGCAGGGCGATCAATCGGTCGGCTCAACTGATTTAATTTCTGCTTTGTCTTTAAAAAATAAGGGATAGCACAATAGCTGGTACGCTCATCTGGTTTCTAAATTTTTTATCGGATAGCATAAAAAAGTTTTGGGGCTGGTTTTTGGTGAATCATGGATCGGCTCGCTTATCTGGTTTGGAGCTGGTGGAATTTTTTAAAAAGAGGCTGCTTCATCAGCAAACTGGCGAACCAGCCTCTACGATTCTGCTGTTTTCATTTTACCTTTTCAGGCTGGAAGATGGAGGTCTCAATAAGGAAGATTGGTAGTCATTGGTAGATTTGGTAGCAGACATCGGCGCTTAAAAAATTCAGGGCTGGTTTTTCAGTCATTGATCAATCGGCTGATTCATCTGGTCTTGGTTTTCTGCTTTCTCACGGCATTTTTTCTGAACTCTTTACTGCGCTTTTGACCTTACAAAGGTACGGGCACCGGCAAGTAGCGAACAAGACCCTAAAAGTGCCTCGCGTACAGTTTACGTTGTTCCTGTTTTGCATCGGTTGTAATTTATTTTAATACAAACAATTGACAATCAATTATTTATTGTTATTTTAAAAGAGGTACCGCTCATAATTTATGCCCCTTCGTAAAAGCAGTCTGTCACCAGGCAGGGCCAAAAACAAGAACCGCCCCGGTTTACACCGGGGCGGCATGGCTGCTTTCATTTTGCTTTTCGAGGCTGAACTATCCAGTGACTCAAAAAAGAAACATGGCCATCTTTAATCAGTTTAGAAGTAGGAATGCCTGCTACTCGTACACAGTGATGGAAGCGGTCTTGAAGTTGACCCGCACCTGTACCAGTCGCCCTTCGGTGGAGGCTTCGTATAAGGTCTCGTCGTCGGCACCGAGCACTTTGATGGTTTTGTTCGCCTCGTCAAAAACGAAGCCAGTCACCTCGGTCTTTACCGTCGGGGTCAGGGTGCTGTTGCCAATATCCACAATGCGATAGGTATCGTCACGTAATTCAAAGTCCATTTTGTCCACCCGTACCGGAATTTCTATTTGTTTGGGTGATTCTGTGACTTGGGGGCCGCGGGTGAAGTTTACTATATCAACTATAATAATGCCGTCTTTAGCCTGGGTGATTTGTGTTTTCATGAGTTTCAAAAGTAAAAATCAGTTAAATCGTTTTGTGTAATTATTGGTTTGACCTGACAAAGGTAGCATGGTGAACAACGTATAGACAAGCCATAAAATCGGACTATGAATACGTTGTACGAAATTATTTTTTATATCAGTTGTGATTTTCTACCTTTACTTCCTATTCAACAAATTGACAAACAACGTTTTATATGAAGATCAAGAAAAATATCGCTATTGATTGGCCAAATGATGAACCTTACCCTTTAATAAAACTGCGCGAATTAGTCGCTGCGATGAGCATGCCGGAAAAAAACATGCTAAAGCGACATATACGCAGCCATAGTGCGGACAATCACGAATCAAGATATATTCAACTATTCGACTGTATAAACGATTGCTTGATGGAACTGGAACGAAAAAAGAAAAAGGAAGCAATTTCTGAAACAGAAATAGCAGATGAATTCTACGTCAAATTTATTACTCGTCACCGGCTGCGCAATCTCGGACGTCCTATTGAGCTGGGGCCAATGGCCAACTATTTATATGATCGCATTCTGGATGCTTTACGTTATCAAAACACCGAGGATAATCAGCGCTTAGAATTGTACGCGCGGATGTTAGACATTCAACTGCTAACACGAAAAAATCTTCAAAAAGAGTGTCTGGCCATGATTCGGGCTACAAAAGAATTGGCTTTCAGTCTGGAAGCGATACCACAAGTGCTAGACTTGATTCAAATGGAGTGTCGGCTGCTTTTTCTTTCCGCACAAAAGCAACCCGTGGAAAAATTGCGTCAACTTTACGCGACTGAGTGCCAACAGATGGATCGGTTGGAGACAGCCATTCACTTGCAAAATTTGCTATATGAGCTATCGCTGGTAATGCTGGGCGAAGGCGACGTGGAGCAGAGCCTTGAATTACGAGCAAAACTCAATTATTTCATCCAATACGTCAATGATAATCCACCACGCGAGACTTTTGAAGAAGAGTTCAATTTTCAGACTATTATGTTCTATTTAATGCGAATAGAGCAAAAAAAACCTTCTGCGTTTTTGAGCCAGTTCTTAGAAGGAAATACGCTACGCTCGGGAGTAGATCACCTGAAAGCAATTGTGAACCTATATGCCCGCTATCCTGAACGTAAAAAAGAAGACCCTCGCAGGTATTATAATAATTTATTCAACTACTTAGGGATGGCGTTAGCTTATAAAACGGGTGTAAGTATGGAAGACTATAATACCGAACTGGAAAAAATCCCCACTTCCGACCCCAATTTTTTGACGCATGTGCTTTATCTGCGCCTGGTTGATTTTATCATGCAAAAAGATTTCATATCTGCCAAAAAATTTCTCGAAGTCAATAATATTTGGCAGTTAATTGAGAAATCAATTAGAAAGATTTCACCTTCCCGCTTGCAAGTCATTCATTATCTGGCCGGTATGGTTTATTTCGTCCGGGAAGAATATAAGGAATCCATCGAATGGTTTACTGCCAATCTGCAACACTCCACCCAGCAGGCTTCCAATGCCGAAGCGCGTGGTGCCAGTGCCTTGTATTTGGCCTTGTCGCGTTTTGAGCGGGGTTTCAGCACACCTACCGCCTACCGTGCGCTGTTGCCTCCCCTGCGGGAGCATTTCAAACACCAGAAAAACGACGGTTCCTTCGAATATCACCTCCTCCAAACCCTGGAAGAAGTGGTGCGAGCCGGTAAAAATGCGGAGCTGCTCAAAGCCATTGCCGAAAAGGCCTTGCCGATCATGCAGGAAAAGGCCGCCGGAAAACTGGATGCCAGTCACTACGGCCTCTTCCTGGCCTGGCTGGAAAGCAAACAGCGACAGCGGCCACTACGGAATGTGCTGGATAAGTATATTTAAGGCTCCTCTTTGCCATTCCCGATAAACCGGGACGGGCTCTGTCGGGAACCGTCCAAGCCGTAGCGTGTACTACGACGTGGACGGTTTCCGTCAGAATGACAAAAGCGACTTACACTTTGCGGCTTATCAATCAACTAGTAAACAAATTGACCAGTCAACCAATAAACTAATAACCAATCAACTATTTCCTGCTCTTCATTGGCAGCGTAAACCAGTGAAAACCATCGCGGGCAATGAGGGCTTCGGCCAGTTCCGGGCCCCAGGAACCGGCCGAGTAATTGGGAAAACTGAGGCTCTTTTTCGATTCCCAGGAATTCAGTACGGGCATCAATAGTTCCCAGGCAGCTTCTACTTGGTCGGCACGCATGAACAACGTTTGGTCGGCGGTCATAACTTCCAAGAGCAGCGTCTCGTAGGCTTCGGGGGCCTCGCTGCTATAAGTGCCTTCGTAATTGAACACCATATCTACCGTATTAAGCACCATATCCAGTCCCGGACGTTTGGCCTGCAACTGCAAACGGATGCTCATTTCTGGTTGAATACTAATAATCAGGCGGTTCTGCTGCCAGTTATCGGCGGATTCGGGCGGAAATACGCGGTGCGGCACATCGCGGAATTGAATACTGATAATAGAAGCAGACTGGTTCAAATGTTTGCCGGTGCGTACATAGAACGGCACGCCGTGCCACCGCCAATTGTCCACAAAAAACTTGAAGGCAGCAAATGTTTCGGTGTTAGATTGCGGGTCCACCTTATTCTCTTCGCGGTAGCCCACGGCCTGCTTGCCTTCTATCCAGCCGCTGCCGTACTGTCCGCGCACAGTCATCAGCCGCACGTCGTCCGGGGTGAAGGGGCGCATGGCCCGCAGCACTTCTACTTTGCGGTTGCGCACTTCTTCCGCCTGGAAATTGATCGGCGTTTCCATCGCGACGAGGCAAAGCAGTTGTAACACGTGGTTTTGCACCATATCACGCAAGGCACCCGCGCCTTCGTAGTAGTCGCCCCGGTCTTCCACGCCGAGTTGTTCGGTGACCGAAATCTGCACATGTTCTATATAATTGCGGTTCCAGATGGGTTCCAAAATAGAATTGGCGAAGCGAAAAGCCATGATATTCTGTACGGTTTCCTTACCCAAATAATGGTCAATGCGGTAAATCTGCTTTTCCTCGAACAGTTGCGTTAGCAACTCGTTGAGCGACTTAGCGGTCTCGAGATCGTGGCCAAAGGGTTTTTCTACTACAATGCGGGTGAGTTCGGGATTCTCGGAAAGTTTGTTTTTGGCAATATTAGTGGCGATAATTGGAAAGAAATTGGGAGCCACCGCCAGGTAATAAATCACCTGTGGTTCCTGTTCCCATTCCTTTTGAAACTGCTTGATGCGAGTGCCGAAATCCTGGTAGGCTTTGGCATCTTTCACATCGGCGACCTGATAGAAATTGCGCGCTGCGAAGGCTTCCCACTTGGTTTTCAATACTTTACCAGTACGTGAGTGTTCATTGACGCCTTCCAACAGTTTTTCGCGAAATTCTTCATCGGTCAGTTGGGTGCGCCCGGTGCCAATGATGGCGAATTGTTCGGGCAGCCAACCATCCAGAAAAAGATTGTACAGTGCAGGGGTGATTTTGCGCGAATTAAGGTCGCCGGTCGCGCCAAAGATGATGAAGACGGTGGGCGGGCATTTTATACTGGAGATCATACTTTTATGGTTGAGAATGTAGGTAGCATCGGCTAAGATTAGAAAGGATTTTATTACCCAAATAAATGCCCTCTTCGTTGTGCTGAAAACAGCAGAGTTTTACAATAGTTTTTGGGAAATAGGAATCTATCATTTTTCTAAAATCAACCTCAAGCCTCTTTTATCGTCTCGAGCAGGTAAGTAAGATCTGAATGTAACGCTACATTTAGAAGAGTCGCGCAGACAAGAACCACCCCGTAATACCCTTGTGCCTTTACGATCAGGGTTTATCTTATTCTCATTAGGATAAGGCTCATAATTGTTAGCACAAATCTCTGTTACGTTGCCCGTCATATCGAAGAGGCCACACGCATTCGCTTTAAGTTTACCAACCCGATGTACTTTCCCGCCCGAATTTCCTGCATACCACCCTACTTCATCGATATCGGGAGAACCACTATAACGCATAGTACGCATCTTCCGTCCACCGATAGCGGCATATTCCCACTCCGCCTCTGTAGGTAAGCGATAATGACGGTCACGGTATTTGTTTCTTAGGAGTTCCAGGATTTGTTCGGCCTTTAGTTCATCAATATTGTCTATAGGATAATCATTTGGGTTTCCCGAATCCTCCCCGGTGATTTCCTCCAAATCACCCCAGGTAAATTCATATTTCGATATGCTGAAATCGATTATAGTGTCCGGGTGCATAGGCCGCTCATCCGGCTGTTCATCACTACCCATCAAAAACACTCCTCCCTTTACCGACACGAAGTTATCCAGGTCAATGCCGGATTTTGTGCTTGTAAAATAGTTGTAAGTGCACACTATTGGAAAAATTGACATAAACAATGCGCCCACGATAAATGCCTTATTTATGTTACTCACTATCCGTTTTGTCTCTATAGAATGCTTGCCATTAGGATATATCCATTTATACCTGTATACACCTATGGGGAAAATAAAGTTTCGGTTCTTTTCCCAAAAATTATTATCCATTTTATCTTCGAGATCAGCGATTTTTTCACTGGCTTCTTTCCAGTATTGCCCCTTAGGATATAAATATAAAAAGTCTTTAATGATTTTCAACTTTGTATTGTCCTCTCCTGTGCTCTCGGTAGTTTTAATGGCTTCTTTCCAAGCAGTAGGTTCTTTCAGATACAATATTGCAATATGTTGTTTAGCTTCTCCCGAGAATCTGCCATCGGCATATCGAGCAAGATAGTTTTTATATTGAGGAATTGTATCGGCTTTTACAACAGATTGCCATAAATTTTTTTCATCCACAATGGCAGACCACTTTTTCTCCAACGATATGGCATCGTGCAGATAAATACTTTTTTTATTTTTATATATACGAATGAAACTCCTTACCTCGCTCAAACTTTTAGAATCTTTCGCTTTTTGCCAAGCTTTTCTTTCCTCTTCCTGTATTTGACCAATTGCCCAATTCGCGCTATCAACGTGTTTACCTTGTGGAAAATTACGTTTGTAAATTTCATAAGCTTCTATGCTATGCACGTGTTTTGCCTTATTAAAAGCTTGGTTGTCTTTCTGTTCCTTCAAGTAGATAATTTCCCGCTCCGCCCTTTCCGTATAATCGGTCTCATTATTAAATTTTTTTATAAAGGCTTCCAGCCTTTCGATGGAACCGGCAGCATTTTCATATGCTGCCTCCAACAGTTTTTTTTTATTTATTCTGGCCTCGGAGGAGTAGTAACCACCAGCAAAATGTTTCAGGTAATTAGTATAACTTTCTACTTTATTTGTAGAGCATTCTTTTCGCCATAATATAATATCATTTACAATTATATTAACTTTAGAGGCAATATAGTACCATGCATCCTCCTGATTAGGCCAAGATTCGACTGGTATGAATCCTTTGCCTTCTACCTTAGGAAGTGCTTGAATCTGTTTTATGTAAGCTAATTCCTGCCATAAGCAAGGTCTGACAATGATAGGGATTATCCACGCTTTTCCGCTATTTTTCAATTCCATAGCTTTAGGTATTTCTCTCTCAATGATAAATTGCTTTTTAATTACATTGGTACTAATTAAATAAAAAATAATGTCGGTATTGCTAAGATTCTGAAGAATTTTTGGCTCCCACGGTTCGCCAGATAAAATTTTAGAATCTTCCCAAGGTTCAATTTTGTCTCTTATGAAGAGTAAATGATCTATTAACTTGTTCTTAAAAGATGCATCTTCTTGTGCGTAAATGATGAATGCTTTTAAAGTTGCCATGATTTTGCGATTTTGTTAATTTTAATAGTATATTACTGCTTGAATATCTTTTGATCCGTTTCAGGACCTAAAATTTCTTACCAATGACCCACCGCCAATCACACCGAGATGTGCCAAATATAGTTGCACCTGACCTTTTAATGCATTGTTGAGGACTGTCAGGATTCGCTTGACAATTGGTTGGTCAAGGGTGGTGTGAGAGATGAATATTTTGTACACTGGCTTATAAAACATTAAGATGTTTTATAATTTTAGCCATTTCTTTACTGTTTTTGTTGCTTTGCTCATTAAAGATTCTTTCTTCTTTTTACGTGTTCGAGGTATTTTTGTTAATCTTGCAACTTCCGGCGAAACAAAAAGTTCAGCATACTTATTTCGCTCTTTTGGTGAAAGTACAATTGGACTAAATTGTCGGGCGTGTGGATGACCAAACAGAGAGTTCTTTATACTTAACTTTAAGGCGAATCGAATATACTCACGACATTCTTTTTTATTTCTCCATTCCAACAATGGTTTTAAACGATTGTTTTTTACTGGAATAAATTGCAAATGTTTAATCAGACTATTATGATAGTCACAGTTTTCAATTAGGATTGGCATAATATGCACTCCTGAAGATTCCATACGTTCTAATGCAACAGGGATTTCTTGAACTTGAACGTAGTCCGAATTTAAAAATTTTTGAGTGACGAAAAAAACGATTACGTCAGCACTTTTGAGCCACCATTTAATATTAGCATCCCATTCAACTCCGGGAACATTTTGAGCGTCCCAATAATATTCAATTTTATAGGTTTTTTGATTGTATTTTATAGTTTTTAGAAGACTTTTGAATTCTCTAAATAAAGGGGTCACTAAGGCTGTGTCGTGACGACAGTAGGATAAAAACACTTTTAGAGTAGGCATATATTATACTATTTTATACTGTCCGGTTCATGCATTTGCAAATTTTTTCTGTTATTTTCCAACGCTCGTATCACTGGGACTAACGAGTTAGAATCTAATTGCAATATTATAGGCTGCTTGGATTGCTTGGCTTCGGGAAAACGAATTATTCCCATACTTTTGAAAGCAACAAAAAATACAAACAAAGTTGGCAAAATGTAAAAAGGTGCCAAAGTTTTAGAAAACATTACAGAGGCAATAGTATTGATTTTGGCAGGCACTTTTTTGCCGCGTATCAACCAAAGCCAGAATCTCACTGTCCGATTTGCCAAGAAAATAGGCAAGTGATATGTCCAAAAGCCCTTATGACGAACACGATTATCCTCGAAACGAGTGTAATTATAATCAAACAGATTACTCCAGTCTGCTTGCGATTGCTCTGATAATTTGTAAAAACGTTTACTGACTACATCATTAAATAGGTCACGATAACGCTGCTCAGTATACAGAAACAAGCCATCCAAATACCAAAAGATGAGCATGGGCAGCAGTAGAATAATACTTTGCCAACCAGAAAGCAAAAATGAATTCTGATTAAGGGTTAAGGCAATAGTTACGATACCGATGGCCCAACCTTTACAATGAAAAGAATTATTAGCCATGCGGCCAATAATGGCCTGCAACTGATCTAATTCCTTTTGGACATAGTCTTTTTGATCGCCGGTCGGCAAGTATAGTTCTGGGATAGAAGTTTCACGGGTTGAATCGGATGTTTGTGTATTCATATTGGAAAGTACATTAGATGCAAAATGGCCGGACCGTAATAAAATTCGGCAAGGTACGATTGAAAAGATTAAATTTCTCACCACAATATCAGCACATCTCCCTTATATACGCGCACTCCGCCATCGCTGAAAAGAATTTCGGCCACCCAGACATATACGCCGCCCGCTGCCGCTTTGCCATTAGCATTGGTACCATCCCAGCGCAGACTGCTGGCACCGGGCGATTGGTTTTTCCGCTCAAATTGCAAGTCGCCCCAACGGTCATAAATGGACAAACGCCGGATTTCCGTCACGCTTTTGCTGGGAAACAGGGTAAAGTAGTTGTTGGTTGCGTCGTTGGTTACATCGGGGCGAAATACGTTGGGCGCATACACATCCAGTCGCGGGAGCACGGTCAAAAGTAGGCTGTCTGTGGCCCTGCAACCAAGAGAATCAGTTACTTGTAAGGTGGCCACTCCCGAAGCGGCTGGCATCACGACGGGATTCGGACAAGTGGTGCAACCCAGGCCCGTGCCGCTGAATTGCCAGATATAATGCACCGGCGGATAATTGGGCTGCGCCTGCAAAGTGACGGAATCGCAGGCAAACAGCGTAATATCCGGGCCAAGATTGACTTCGTAACGCGGCGGATAATAGAGATTAACAGGTATTTCCACCCGGCAATTCAGGGAATCGGCCACCACCAATTGGTAGGTCCCGGCGGGCAGTTGCGTAAAAAAAGGACTGCTTTGCGGCGGGGCATTATTCAGCAAAAACCGCAGGCTTCCCGTGCCGCCCTGTAAGCCCACCGCGCTGATCTGGCCGGTGCTGTCGCCGAAACAAATCGGGTCGCTGAAAACGGCATCGGCGGCCAGATTGACTTCATACACATACAAACTATCGCTGGCGGTGCAGCCATTGGCGGAGGTTACCGTCACGGCATACCAACCGGGTTGACCGGCCAGCAGCGTATCGGCCTTGCTGCCATCCGACCACAGGTAGGCGGCGAAATTGCCCGCCCGCAGTGTGCCGGGCGCGCCATTGCACACGATGGTATCCTGCCCGGTGATGGCGTAAGCCGACAAATCTTCGGGCATCAGCGTCACTGGGAATGACACCGCGCGGCAGTAGGACAGAGCCAGATTGGCGGGCGAATTGGCCACTACCAGGCGGTACTGATCGGTGTCATTGGGCTGCGGCACCTGGTAAGTATCAGAGGATGAGCCACTTATATCCATCCAGGTTTGACCGCTGTTGCTGCTGACCTGCCATTGATACACAATACTGTTATAAGGGGAATTGCTTAACTCGGCATGAATACTCAGCGATTGATCGTAGCAATAAACGGCGGTGACGGGCAAATCAATTTCCGGCCCGCAGGCGCGAAACGAGATGTTATCAATGGCCAGATCGTTGCCATTGCCGCCGGGCGCATTGTTACGCAGCGAGAGTTTGACGGAGGTCACGCCGGGTGCTGTGGTGAAAGAAAAACGGTGGGTATGCCAACTCGCATCATGTTGGATTTGGCTGGTGCCGCACACAATCTGGCCGTCTATTTCAAAGGCGACATCGGGGTGAATGGGATTGGCTGGCCCCAAGCCGTTATTGAGCGAAATAATATCAATGGACAGTTCGTAGAGGGTGTTTTCACAGACCGACACCGTTTTTTCATAAAATAGTCCGGGCTGAAAACTGGCATTCACGACCATCATGTAGCCGTTGGTTTCGGGGCCATTGTCCATGATATCCACCCAGTTGGAAGCGAAAGAACCCCAGGGCGTGGTATTATTGGAAATGGTATAAAAACCGTCGTTGGGCGGTGCGCCGGTGGTGTAGGCGTAGCCGGGCGCGAGGTTGGGATTGCCGGATAGAATATTGGCGGTGCCTGCGCCAAAGTCGCCGTTGGGAAAGATGTTCTCCCCCAGATTGCCGGTGCAGGTGCTTTTACAGTAGCCCTGGCCAAAGGTGTGACTGAATGTGCAGAGCAGAAATATAAGGAGGAATGATAAATGATGAATGATGAATCCAGTGGGCTGCCTGATTGTCTGCGGTGGCATCAAACGGGAGAGAACAAAGCGCATGGCAGTTTTTTTGCGGGTGAAAGTAAGGCGTAGTTGGCGCGCTCCATATTTGTTTGCGGGGGTTTTTTAATAATACCAAGGAACAAACTCCCAGGAAGAGACAATCTGAAACCAAATAGAAAAATAAATAGTACAGTCCATCCATAAAACATCCCCGCCAGGGCAACCAATAGCCTACTTCTACCGCCAAGGGACAAAATTTAACACGTGACCAACAAACTATTTTTTTGCCTGGTATTGGCCGTCCTATTTTTCACCAACGGCTATGGCCAGGACGCTGCCGCTATCCCGAATATGCTGATGACCGTGGCTAATTTAAGGAATGATTCTCTATCTGGCACCGGGGTTTTTATCCAAAATAAGGAATCGGACTATTACCTGGTGGCCACCGCCCACATCGCCCGGACGATGGATAGAAACGTGCTGGTCATCATTCAGGGCGAAGACCGGCCATTACAATTCAAGATTACCGAGTTTGCAAATCCCGTGGTCTGGGCCTATCATCCGACCATGGATCTGGCTGTCTTGAATTTGAACCCCAAAGCATCTTTTTTTAATAAGTATTTGGTGAAGCGCTTTGTGCCGCTGGCCTGGGTCGATAGTACCCGGGCCGTCCTGCCAAAAGATAGTTTATTGACCATCGTCGGCTTTCAACCGGGTTCACGGTCACCCGGCTTTTTCCCGCCGTTGGCCTATACATCCCTGCCGACCAGCGAAAAAATCGTCCCGGCAGACCCGAAAAAAGCACTGCCATTAGACGTAGTTATTTTAGAAAAACCCAGCGTACCGGGTTATAATAGCGGCCCGGTTTTCTTATCGCAAGAAAATGGTCCCGGCGCAGTAAGCACTCCATTAAGGATGGTCGGCTTTATTCAGGGAAAGATCAAAGACAATGCGGAGCGGTCGTTTTTGATGATGATCCCGGCTTATTATTTGCGGGATTTGATCAAGTAATGGGGAATATTCTTTAAAAATCAGGCCACATTCCCCAATCGTTCCCGAAGTTTGGCCAGCATCATGGGCCGAATGTCGGCGGTCTTCTTCACCTCTTGATAATCTAGTTTTATTATGATGTAACGGATGCCATCTTCCGGGTCTATCCAATCGTCGCCGTTTTCATATCGGTCATCGTTGATACATACATACATAATACCCAAGTTATTCACATGAGCGAGTAATCCCCTAATATAATTAGTGTCAACTTTCTCACCCACAACTTCGTCGACCATTTTGGTAACTAAGGCGTTCATAAGATTTGTTTTTTCGATTTTAATTTATTTCTTCTCCGCAATCTTCTTCAACTCGTTCAATTTCCACAGCGCATCCATCGGGGTCATCGTGTTCAAATCCAGCCCCTGCAATTCCGTTTTGATCTGCACCGTATAAGGATCGAGCGACTCAAATATCTGCAACTGCATTTGTGGCTGGATGCTCTTCGCTTTTTTCTGCATCTTGCTTTTGGCCGTCTCTGCTTGACCCGCCGTAGCCTCGGCGGAGGCGGGCAGGCCCAGCGAACTATTTTCACTCTCGCCAATATGCTGCCCTTCCAGTTGAAGCAGGATTTCTCCGGCGCGTTCCACCACGGCGGGCGGCATACCGGCCATGCGCGCCACATGGATACCGAAGGAGTGATTGGAGCCGCCGGGCACGAGTTTGCGCAGGAAAATAACCTTCTGGGCGACCTGTTTGGTGCTCACGTGAAAGTTGTGAATACGCTCCAGTTTATCGGCCAGTTCGTTCATTTCGTGGTAGTGCGTGGCGAAGAGCGTTTTGGGTCGGGCGCGTTCGTTGTCGTGCAGATATTCAGCCAGGCTCCAGGCAATACTGATACCATCGTAGGTGCTGGTGCCGCGCCCGATCTCGTCCAAGAGAATGAGGCTACGGTCGCTTAAATTGTTCATTATCAAGGCCGTTTCGTTCATTTCGACCATGAACGTACTTTCGCCGCCACTGATATTATCGCTGGCCCCCACGCGGGTAAAAAGTTTATCAATCAAACCAATGCGAGCACTTTGGGCGGGTACAAAACTGCCCATTTGCGCCAGCAAAGTAATCAGCGCGGTCTGGCGCAGCAAGGCAGATTTGCCGGCCATATTTGGCCCGGTAATAAGCATGATCTGCACGTCTTCGTTGTCCAGATAAATATCGTTCGGGATGTACGGTTCGCCGATGGGCAACTGCGTTTCGATGACCGGGTGACGGCCCGCACGAATATCGAGCACGGTGCTATCGTCCACCTCGGGGCGGACGTACTGGTTTTTCTGGGCGATTTTGGCAAAAGCCAGTAGGCAATCCAGCCGTGCGATCAGTTGCGCATTGAGTTGCACGGGCTGTATATAGGCCGCCGTTTCTTCTACCAAAGCCCGAAAAATGCGCTCTTCCAACTCCTGCATTTTTTCCTCCGCGCCGAGGATTTTGGCTTCTAATTCTTTCAATTCGGGCGTAATATAGCGTTCGCCGTTGGCGATAGTTTGCTTCCGAATCCAGTCGGCGGGTACCTGGTCTTTCCATTTGGAAGTGACTTCCAGGTAATACCCAAATACGTTGTTGAAAGCAATTTTAAGACTGGTAATCCCGGTGCGTTCCACCTCGCGCTGCTGAATTTGCAGCAACAAGTCGCGGCTGTTGCGGATGACGTTGCGCAGGTCGTCCAGCACGGCATCGGCCCCGTCGGCTATGGCACCACCTTTACGCAGATCGGCGGGCGGATCGGGGGCAATGACCGCTTCGATGCGTTCGCGCAGGGTGAGGCAGGGATTCAGTCCTTCGCCGAGTTTGCGCAGCCCCGCTACCCCATCGGGCTGGGCGGGATGCAGCAGGATTTTCAGTTGTTCGATGGCCAGCAAAGCCCGGCGCAACTGCACGATTTCGCGGGGATTGACCTTGCCAACGGCGGTCTTGCTCATCAGTCGTTCGAGGTCGCCGATGTGCCGGAGCTGGGGTTCTATCGTCGCCGTAAAATCTTCATGTTGCACCAAAAAAGCGACGGCATCCAGGCGGTCGTTGATTTGACTGAGATTGGTGAGGGGCAGCAAAAGCCACTTGCGCAGCAGCCGCGCACCCATCGGATTCACGGTTTTATCGAGCACCTGCAACAGCGACACGCCATTCTCATGGTTGGAGGCCACCAGTTCCAGATTGCGAATAGTGAAGCGATCCAGCCAGACGTATTTTTCGGTTTGCAAACGGCTCAGGCTGGTCAAGTGGGCCAGTTTGGTGCTTTGCAACGCAGCCAGATAGTGCAGGGCGGCTCCGGCGGCGGTTTGGCCAAGTTCCAGTTCTTCTACGCCAAAACCTTTCAGACTCAACGTATGGAAATGATTGAGCAGTTTTTCGCGGGCAAAATCGTAGGTGAAAATCCAGTCTTCCAGCGTGTTGGTATAGAATTTATCGCCGTGTAAAGCGACAAATTCTTTCACCCGGCTTTTGGGCAAAATAACTTCGGCGGGCCGAAAACTTTGCAGCAACTTGTCCATTGTGGCCGCATCGCCTTCGGAAACAAAAAATTCACCGGTGGAAATATCGAGAAAAGCGACGCCGTGCTGGTCGTTCTTGCCGTAAGTGAGCGTGGCTAAAAAGTTGTTGGTCTGGTGATCCAGCAGCGAATCGTCGGTGGTGACGCCGGGCGTGACGACCTCGGTGACGGCACGGCGCACGACCCGACCCGGCACGGGCTTTTCCATCTGGTCGCAGATGGCCACCCGGTAGCCCGCCCGCACGAGGCGCGGCAGGTACATATCCATCGCGTGGTAGGGAAATCCGGCCAGCTCCACGTCGCTGCCGCCGTTGTTGCGGCTGGTGAGGGTGATGCCCAAGGCCCGCGACGTTTTCACGGCATCTTCGGCGAAAGTTTCATAGAAATCGCCGACCCGGAACAGCAAAATAGCGTCCGGGTATTTTTCTTTGACGGCAAAATACTGCGCCATCAGCGGCGTAGTCGTGCCGCTGCCATTCGATTCGGTGCCGTCTTTTTTTGGGCGAGCCATGTGCTTGGTTGACTGGTTGTTAGTTGATTGGTTATTGGTTTTGGGAAGCAGGTTTGGGCCGGTAAAGTTAGCACGGGGGCTGGAAATTGCGGGTATTTTTCCAGCGATGAAGAAATCGGTATTTTCGATGCTTTGATGGTTGGGCTTACCAGAATGCGCTTATTTTTGCCGGTGAAATTTATTTGAATATTTGAAGATTCGAGTATTTGATCAATTACCTGATGATCAAGTGCTTGGATCGAATACTCAAATACTCGCATCCTCTTATCACTACTATCCAATAACTAACAACCAATACCCGATTTATGTGGACCATGATAGACGGTTTCGAGCACCTCGAATCCGATGAATTTGACAACCTGCTGGATGCGCCCGCGCTCATCACCGTTTTGGTCGGAGCCGCCGATGGCCATCTTGACCGGGAAGAACGCACGTGGTCGGAGCGATTGTTGCGTACACGCACCTACAATCACCCAAAGCAACTCAATGAATTTTACCGGGTCGTGGTAGAGGGTTTTTGGGTAAAAGTCCACGGTTTTATGGCGGAATTACCCACCGATACCGAAGCACGGGGCCAGGAAATATCGCGCCGACTGGCCAAATTGAATACTATTTTTCCAAAACTGGAGCCCAAATTAGCCGCCGATATTTACAGGGGTTTCCTGGCACTGGCCGAAGAAACTGCCGAAGCATCGGGTGGATTTCTGCGACTGGGTGCCATTAGTGCGGAAGAAAGGCAGTGGATCAATCTGCCGATGCTGACGCCGATTGCGATAGAAAAAACCAGCCAGGAAGAGGAGGAGCCGACCACATCATGAACGACGAATTGCAATATGACGAGGACTTATGGTTTTTCCATAAAGGCTGTACTGGCAAGCACTTTCTGCTGGGCAATCCACATACTTTCAGCGGTAGAATGAGTGCCTGGTGTCCGGTGAATCAGCGATCTTTTGCCGTGTCAAAATCGGAAATAGAGGAACAATCGGAACCAAGCAAATACTGGATACAAGGCTTTTTACATGGTAATCAACCTGAGCCACCAGTCAATGAAGAAGGCGACGTGGAGGTAGAAAGTATGGCGTTTCAAAAGTGGGCAGCAGCCAGCGTATTATTTACGGAGACTGGTTATTGGTGGTCGGGCGAACCGAGGCATTGCGCCACTTGCCGACAAGAACTGTTGGCAGCGGAGCCAGCAGAAATTTGTAGTAATTGCCGGGATAAAGCACAACTATAAATCATGACTATGAAATACTTGCCGTTCCTTCTTTGCCTTACTTTTTTCCATTTTTCATTAAAAGCCCAAAATCCCACCGTTCTATCCAAATCCCCTTTTGTTCTGGGAGAAACTATTAAAATACAATCTAAGCAATTACAGGAAAGCCGCACTTTAAATATCTATTTACCAGCGCAATACCAGCAGGATTCTACGAAGAAATACCCGGTTATTTATCTGTTGGATGGTTCGGCGGACGAAGATTTTATTCATGTGGTGGGGTTAGTCCAATTTGGTACTTTTCCGTGGATAAATTCATTGCCCGAATCCATTGTAGTCGGTGTGGCCAATGTGGATCGCAAGCGGGATTATACCTTTCCGACGAATAATGCCAAAGACAAAGCCAACACCCCGACTGCCGGTGGTTCGGCGGCATTTATCCGGTTTATAGAGACGGAATTACAACCTTTTATTAGAAAAAATTATAGAACAGATAGTGTGGCCACGCTGGTTGGACAGTCTTTGGGCGGATTGGTGGCTACGGAGATTTTATTTAAAAAACCGGGTTTATTCACGCATTACGTCATTATTAGTCCCAGCCTGTGGTGGGACGACGAATCGCTGCTAAAACTCGAACCAAAACCGGCTGCTGCTGCTAAAACCATCTATTTGGCCGTGGGCAAAGAGGAACATCCGGTGATGGTCAGCGACGCCGTACAATTGTCGGAAAAACTAGAAAAAATCAAGGCCGATAAACACCGCTTAATTTTTAAAATATGGGCAGGACAAGACCATGCCAATATTATGCACGTGGCATTGTACGAGGCTTTTGGGCAAATTTTTAAGATATAGTTCTTTTGTATTAAGAACACCTTTTCTTGTTAAATATTCAGCATTTCCCACAACCGAATCACTTCCATCGCTTCGCGCACATCATGAACACGTAGAATGTTCGCGCCCTGCTGTAAAGCCACCATGTTTAGTGCAGTCGTACCATTCAGCGCGTGTTCGGGATTGACTTTCAATACTTTACAGATCATGGACTTGCGTGACAATCCCGCCAGCACCGGCAGGCCCAGCACCTGACTGAAGGTGGACAACTGGCGAAGCAGTTGATAGTTTTGTTCCACCGTTTTTCCAAATCCAAAGCCGGGGTCCAGTATAATATCCCGCACACCCAAAGCCCGCAACCGCCCGACTTCGGCGATAAAGAAATCCAGTACTTCGGTGACTACGTCGGTGTAAACGGGGGCTTGTTGCATCGTCTCCGGGCGGCCCTGCATGTGCATGAGGATGTAGGGAATTGGCCCCAGTCGCGGGTTCTCGTTTATGGCTTTTAAGGTCGGATACATAGCCGCATCCAGCCGTCCGGCGGAGATGTCGTTGATAATATGGGCACCCGCTTCGACCGCTGCAAGGGCCACTTTGCCACGCCAGGTATCAATAGAAAGCAGTGCCTCCGGGAAGTGTTTTGCCAGTGCTTCGATGCCGGGCAGTACGCGGTTTAGTTCTTCCTCCTCACTCACTTCTGCGGCTCCGGGGCGGGAGGAGGCACCGCCAATATCCAGCAATACGGCACCGGCTTTTAACATTTTTTCGGCCTGCTGTAGCAGACTATCCACACTGGTGTAACGCCCGCCATCGAAGAAGGAATCGGGCGTGACGTTGAGGATGCCCATGACTGCTGGGTGGGTTAGATCAAGGAGGCGGGAGCGGGCGTTCAGGGTCATAAGAAGACATCAAAAATCAACAATCATGTAATCTGCATTCGTCAATCAAAAGAGGCAGCCGGTTCAAACAAAAGAGGTTTTCAATTTTTCAACCCTCATTGCGCCAGCACATTACCACGCGGTTTAGGCGCATCCGCCGGTTGGGTCGAACGTTGTGGCACCGGGTTTTTCTGCCCTTGCCGCCGGGCTTCCTGCTCGGTTATCACTTCCGTACCATTGGCATTCTGGAAACGCACGACAAGTTTGTATTTGCGATTCATGCCTTTCACCAGGGGGCCCATAATGAGTTGCATGACGGAGTCGGCGCGGCTTTTGGCTTTATCCAGTATGTGTTCATTTTCCAGGGCATCCTGCCGGAACTGGCGGCGTAACTCATTGAAATTGTTATTCATTTCTTCGCCGGTGATGCCCGCCAAATAACCGACATCCAGTTTGTTCACGCGTGGATATACTTCGTGCGACAGGATGGTCGGCGGAGGCAAAGTGACATAGACTTCGCCCTTCTTGGGGCTGAACGTCACGTCAAAATACTGGTCGAGTTTGAAACCGGCCTTGACCACGCTGATGGCTTCCACCTGAATGTCCGTTTCAGAGATTGCAAAACCTAAAAACTTGTATTGCAACGTTTTATCCAGTCCCATCCGGCTTTGCAATTCGTAAGTGGCCAACTCGGCAATGCCTTTGCGTACTTTTTCTTTCAGCAGCCCGCGCGAAGCCGAAAAGTCGAGAATAGCGGCCCGTTTTTGCAGGCGATCCACCATCGGTTTCAGTCCTTCACTCAGCGCAATGCCGCAGGGCGTATCCACATTTTTGCCCTTGGCCATCAGGCGGCCATTGTCGGCCTTGATGAGCGTAGCCAGAATTTGCGTAACAAAAAAGCAGGTGTATTTGCCCGCTACTTCGTTGAATATCTGGACGGCCTGGTTGGAATTATCATTATACCAGGTTTCGTATAGCCCGGCAGTAGTATCTTTTAGTGCCACAAAATCATTATAGTACATGCTTTTCAGGTACTCATGCTGCTTGCGGTATTCGGGTTCGAGACGGCGTTTCAGACTATCCGGCAAGGCCATGCGATTGGCCACGTGGTAGAGCAACGACACGTTGAAATTATAGACCAGATCGTCGAATTCCTTCTTGTATTGCGCCGGATCGGACAGGATGCGCAGGGTGGCCTCTTCATCCAGATTGGGCTGAAAATCCGAGGGTATGTAGGTCAGTTGTACCGCTTTGGGGTCTTGCAGCAGATTGGAAAATGCGCCGTCGCCAAAAAAGGTTTTATAGACGATAATGGCCCCAATACAAACCAGGGCGAACAACAGGATTTGTTTGCCAAAAACGGAGCCGCTGCCACCGCCACGGGTCGAATTTTCAGGGGCATCAGGTTGGTGGGTCGCCATAGATAATAAAATTTAAAGGGCAAAATTGCAAAAGGCAAATAAACACTAAATCTCCTATTTCCCTATCAAATATGCCTTCACCACCGCCCGCGCTTCCTGGGCCGCCGCAGACCGATAGTTCGGGCTGCTGGGATTAGCAAAAGCGTGATCGGCTTCGTAGTGCTTGACGGTCAGGCTTTTACCAGCGGTCTGCATGTTTTTTTCAAAATCACCGACCACCTGCGCAGTGAGCCATTTATCCTGATTCGGATGAATGTACAAGACATCGGTAGTAAGCGTACGCAGTTTGGCAACATCGGTTTCGGGCATGCCATAGTACATCACGCAAGCCTTGACTTTGCTTCCGCCCAACAGGGCCGCCTGCAAAGACCAGCCACCGCCAAAGCACCAGCCGATGGTCCGAAAATCGGCTTGCGGCCCGGCATACTGCATCGCCCCAGCGATGAGCGCGGAGGAACGGGCAGCATCATTCGCTTTCATCAATTTACCGGCTTCCTCGGCGGTTGTAGCAACTTTTCCGTCGTACAGGTCAATAGCCAATACATTGACCCCCAACTCTTTACCCCAAGCAGCGGCTTCATTTTTCACGAAAGCATTGAGGCCCCACCATTCTTGGAAGACCAGTAAGTATTTGTTGGTTTTTTTACGGCTTTTCACAAAAAAAGCACGGCCATTAGCCCCGCCTGCAACCGGAAATTCGATCATTTTCCCTTTTTTCGTCAACTCGACCATTTCCGGATCGGGGTGGGCATTGATGAAAGCCGGATCGCTGGTGAACGATGCAAAACGCGCGATGGGCGTGTTCGGATCGTGGCACATGGTCACGGAAGTAGAAGGCGACTGCTTTTGGCAGGTGGCCAGCAAGAGGGGAAGAAGGAGGAAAAGTAGTTGTTTCATAATTGGGCAAAGTTGAGAAATGGATAACTTGATTCCACAGAGGCTCACTGAGAAAAATAGAGGCTCACGGAGTTTAAAACACTTGATAGTTGCTCGGTGAGCCTCAAAATACTCGGTGAGCCTCTGTGACCTTTATTTTATTCCACATACAAAACCAGGCCCTTCAAATACGCGCCTTCCGGGTGGAACAAACTCACCGGATGATCGGCCCCTTGAGTAAGGTGGTGCAGCACCCGCACTTGCCGTCCGGCTTCCATCGCGGCCGCCACAATAGTATGGTAGAACAATTCGCGATCCACCACCTGCGAGCAGGAAAAAGTAAACACCACACCACCGGGTGCGGTTTTTTGAATGGCGGCCAAATTCAGACGTTTGTAACCCTGCACGGCATTATGCCGCTTTTCGATACTTTTGGCAAAAGCGGGCGGATCAATAATGAGTACTTCGTATTGGCGTTCGCTGTTTTTCAAAAACTGCTGCACATCGGCGCAAAAACCCTCGTGCCGCCCCGCAAAAGGCGCATTTAAAGCCACGTTTTCTTCCGCCAGCTCCATCGCTTTGGCAGAAACGTCCACGGAATGCACTTCCGCAGCGCCCGCCTGCAACGCATAGACCGAAAAACCGCCGGTGTAGCAAAAAGCGTTAAGCACCGTTTTATCGCGCACAAAATGGGCCAGCAATTGGCGATTGTCGCGTTGATCGAGGAAAAATCCGGTCTTTTGCCCGGTTACCCAGTCAATTTTGAAGGCCACGCCATTTTCCAGCACCGTGCCAGCAGAATCGGCGGCTTCGCCAATCAAATAGCCATTATTTTGTCCGGCGGCATAGTTGGGTGGCAGGGCTTCGGCACTCTTATCGTACACCATTGTCTGCTCGCCTAACACCGTACGGACGGCCTCCGCTAGCAAATGTCGTTGGCGGTGCATCCCGATGCTGTGGCATTGCAGCACGGCAGTATGACCGTACACGTCCACAATAAGGCCCGATAAGCCGTCGCCTTCTCCGTGGGCCAGACGAAAACAATTGGTCGCAGCATTATGTAACAAGCCAATTGCCTGGCGGGCAGCGGCGGCTTTACGGAATTTCTCGACCCAAAATTGGAGATCGGTCAGGTCAGCCGCCTCGAAACTCAGCATACGCACGGCGATGCTACCGTGGTGAAAATGCCCCACTCCGAGCAGTTTTCCGCCACGTTCATAGACCTCTGCCAGGTCTCCATCTGCCGGACGACCATCTATACGGGCCACTGCCCCGGAAAAGACCCAGGGATGAAAGCGCAAAATGGGCAATTCCTTACCCGGTTTTAAATAAATTTTAATCATCGTTTTTCAAAAAAATAGGAACTTTACAGCGGAAAGGTACGCTACTTGACGCGTAGTCTGTTCGAGGTATATGAGACAGGGCTTTTTTAGCCCAATATATCCTGTTTTACCGGCCACATCAGTGCTTTTACGCCCAGCAAACTGATTTAGTTAGTCCTAACCACATTGAACCTCACCAGAGAATTGGGCGCTCATGGCCTTTTACACAATCTTTCATTTTTAATTTTTAAATAACAAATCATGCAAAAATCTATCCTCGCCCTGGTCCTGTTTTTACTTTTGGGGGGTGGTCTGGCTGCCCAGACCAACTTCTTTGAAGTGGTACAGGCCAGAGACCTGGCTGCCGAACAGCCGAAAACGGTCCGTAAAATGGGCATTTACCGCTTGAATGAACCGGCTATGCGTACTTACTTGCTACAAGCACCGCTCCGGTTTCAGAACAATGGCATGACTTTGCCGCTCGAAATTCCGCTGCCCGATGGCACCGTGGAGACGTTTGGCATCGTAGAAGCACCTATTCTGGCCCCCGAAGTGGGGGCTCTCCACCCGGAGATCAGGAGTTATGCAGGGAATGGCCTGACCCACAAAAGTGCGACGATTCGGTTTACGTTGACTTCGGCTGGTTTCAGTGGTATTATTCTCGGTTTGGAAGGCGATAACGTCTATTTTGAGGCGTATGCGCAGGGCTTACGGGATGTTTATTTCAACTATTTTACCAGCGATGCCATAGCGCCCGACAGCCATAACAAACCGGCTTGCGGAGTAGGCCTGCTCGAACTTCCCAAAGAACTGACTCCGCAATCCCAGGATGGCCCCGGCGGCCCTGGCGGTATAAATAACAATACAGGAGGTACGCTGCGCACTTTCCGACTGGTCATGGCCGCTTCGGTCGAATTCACGGCGGCACAAACACCTGCAACCCAGGCCCAGGCGTATGCAGTGGTATTACAGTACGTCACCACCTTAGTCGGGGTATTTGAACGGGAACTCTGCGTGACATTTAGCTTGGTAAGCAATACCAATATGGTGTTCGCTACGGAACCGGATGGTTATTCGGATGATGAAGGGTTGATGATAGACGAAAATCAAATAAAGGCGAACGCTGTAATCGGTGTTGGCAACTACGATATTGGCCACGTGCTGGGATTTTCAGGACCTAATAATTCAGGCGGCGGAGTAGCGTATTCGCCATCAGTTTGTAGCGCAGTCAAAGCAGGTGGAGCAAGCAGAACAAGTACTGGATTCGCACAGGTATTTTATGACCAGTTGGTTATGCACGAGGTCGGTCACCAGTTTGGGATGAGCCATAGCTACAACAGCAATATCCCCGTCTGCACCACCCGCTCACAAGCTAACTCCGTAGAGCCAGGTTCGGGGGCCACCATCATGAGTTATGGTTACACCTGTGGTACGGACAATTATCCTACTGGTCAGCCATTCCTCAACTTTCATTCAAATAGTTATTCGCAGGCAGTGGCCATCATCACCCCCAGTTGCGCAACTACTACCGTAACGACCAATCTGCCCCCTGTGGTGACCATGCCAGCATCGGTTACCATCCCTAAATCAACGCCTTTTGCGCTGACTGGAAGTGCTACTGATGCGGATGCCGGACTAACCTATTCCTGGGAAGGTATGAATACCGGTGCAGTTGCGGCTCCCGATGCCACTGTACTGGCCAACACGGCCCAGGCTCCATTCTTTCGGTCTTATGAGCCATCCACTTCACCTACCCGTATTTTTCCGCCTTTGGCCAGAATTCTGGATGGTTCGAACTATGACGTGGGCGACAAGCTGCCTTCAATGGGCGTGACGACTATCCATCGCCTGACCGTTCGCGACAACCGGCCTTTGGCTGGTGGGGTGTCCTTTGGTACCTTAAATGTTACGGTGGATGGCGGCATCGGCCCTTTCCTGGTCACCAGCAATCTGGCGGCTACTTATGCAGGTAGTTCCATGCAGACCATTACCTGGTCGGTCAATGGCACGAATGGGGCGACTCCCAACGTAAAAATTTCCCTTTCGACGGATGGTGGACAAACTTTCCCGAATGTGCTGGCGGCCAGTACCCCCAACGATGGAAGTGAGATTGTTGAGTTGACGAATATCGCTACGACCACTGCCCGGATCAAGGTAGAGGCTGTTGGCAATATTTTCTTTGATATTTCCAATTCCAATTTTACGATCACTTTTGCATTGCCAGTAGAACTGACGCGTTTTGATGCGCAGCTGAAAGATGAAAACAGCGCACTGCTGACCTGGCAAACGGCCACAGAAGTGGACAACCAGGGCTATGACGTAGAAACGGCGATCAATGATGGCGCATTCAGAAAAATCGGTTACGTAAAAGGCAAGGGAACAACCAATAGCATCAGCAATTATGAGTATGTGGTGCCCGGTATTTCCCGCGAGGTGAACTATTTCCGTCTGAAAATGAAAGACGCCAATGGGGCGATCACTTATTCGCCGGTGCGTAGTATTGTGCTGAACAAAGCCAAAGATGTAGTGAACATCTATCCCAACCCTGCGCTGGATGGCGTATTGCAAGTGAGACTGGCTGAATCCAATGCGGAAAAAATACAGGCAGAATTAGTTAATTCCGTTGGCCAGTTGATCAGTATTACCCAACTGGTAAATGATGGTAATATCATGCGCATGCAACTGCCAAGTTCGGGGGTGTATAACCTGATACTACGACTGGATAATGGTGTAGTGATCAGTAGAAGAGTTGTAATGTTGTAAATTGATTGATGAATGCAAATTATCCCGATCTTTCGGGATAATTTGTATTCAAAACATTGTTTTTTAGCATGAATAGCCCCGTTCGCCTTTGATAAGGCGGACGGGGCTATTTTAATAGGGTGCATTTCAAATCGTCGTTTTCGCCAAACCTGTAAGGTTTCAAAAAACCTTACAGGTTTAGATGGGTGCGAAAGTTTGAAATGCACCCTTTTCAATACCTCTAATAGATTGCAAATACTGGCCATTCCCTACTTATTTCCGACCAATCCTACATTTATATCCTATATTTGTTATAATAATTCTAACACGATGAAAACCAAAACAATCCTGCCGATCATTTATGCCCTGACTATCTGCGCGATCTCCACGGCGCAACAAGTCCCCATTTTAGCGTATGCTATTGACGATAATCAACAGGTACATATTACGGTAGCTTCCACCGAAGACCATTACTATGTGTTGCACGTGCGACCCGAACCTACGGGTACGTTTGAACAGGCTACTAGTATTTCTATTGGAAAGAATGGCACGACTACTTTGACGGAACCTCTATCTGCTTATCCAATAGAGAATTATAAAGTCACGGAACATTTGATCGCACAACCGGCCGATACGGATATGGATGGGCTGGATGATATGGTGGAATTTGCCGATCTAGGCACTAAAAGCCCCTTGAATGCCGCACCTGCCATCCATTTTCACGAGGGCCTGGTCTATATCCCGGACCGATTAACGTTCAAAAAACTTTCTTACCAGGAACCTGCGGGCACGTCCGGGGCCAACGATCTGGAAGTGCTCAAATTCTATATGACTGACCGGGAATCAGCCGAACCCAAGCTCTACTTCGTCAATAGTAATAATTATAGTTTACACACTGATTTTGCCAGTGCCGTGGGCCTCTACAATAATGGCACATTGATGACCGGCACTATCGCTTTTCACCCCTCAGTCGTTTCCGCCAATGGCACCCTAGGTACTTATCGCTTCTTTTTTCAACCCAATAATTTGTTTTCTTTTAAATACGTGCAGAAAGCGATAGAATTGCTGGCGGCTAATATGCCTTTTTTGAAAAATAATCTTTGTTATTACCCCTTGGAACAAGTACAGTTGCCACTTTATTACCAGGAGCAGACCACTTACGATGCGTCGCGGATTTGTGTGCTTTTAGAGGCCGATTTATACGCGGACGTGGACTACTTAGCCCTGCACGTGGCAGAAGGTTATGGTCTTTTGCGGGTGATGAATATCAATGAACTGCCCGGCCCGCGGGACGTAGTATTGTACGAGGCTTTACCAAATGAATTGCCCCGTGTAGGTGGTATTATCACCACGGTGATGCAAACGCCGCTTTCGCACGTCAATCTGCGGGCGATTCAGGACGATGTACCCAATGCCTTCATTCGCAATGCCTTACAGCAGGCCGCTATTGATACGTTGATTGGAAAATATGTCTATTATCAGGCGGGACCAACGGGTTTTACTATCCGGTCAGCGACCCAGGCGGAAGTAGATGCTTTTTACGAATCCATCCGACCGAAGGCGCAACAAATCCCTGTTCGGGATTTATCGAAGACTAAAATAGAGCCATTAGACAGCATTTCGTTTGCTGAATCGGCGAGTTTTGGGGTCAAATGTGCCAACGTAGCTACGATGCGGACTTTTGGCTTTCCCGATGGCACCATTCCCGACGGCTATGGGGTGCCGTTTTATTTCTACGACGAATTTATGAAGTATAATGGCTTTTATACCCGAATACAAAGTATGTTAGCAGACGCCAGTTTTCAAGCGGATTATAATATTCGGGAGCAGCAATTAGCCGATTTTAGAAGCGACATTAAAAATGGCTCCATGCCGCCGTGGATGCTGGACCAACTGCGCACTATGCAGCAATCGTTTCCGGTCGGCATTTCGATCCGCTGCCGATCCAGCACCAATAATGAAGATTTACCGGGCTTTAGTGGGGCTGGACTGTATGATTCAAAAACGCAGCACCCCAATGAAGGGCATATTGCCAAATCTATCAAACAAGTCTATGCCAGTATGTGGAACTTCCGGGCTTTTGAAGAGCGCGAATTTTACCGGGTGGATCATCTCACTGCTGCGATGGGAGTATTAGTCCATCCAAACCACGAAAACGAAAAAGCCAATGGCGTGGGCGTGAGTACCGATCCAATCTATAAGACCGAAGGCACTTTTTATTTGAACACGCAGCTGGGTGAAGATTTGGTAACCAACCCCAATGCCCTCTCCGTTCCAGAAGAAATACTGCTGGATGCTGTTTCCAGCACCGACGATGATTATTTTGTCATGAGCCCGTCCAATCAAGTACCCATGGATACTCTATTGATGAAGGAAATTTATCTGGATCAGATGCGGGCATTTTTAAGCACCATTCATACTAAATTTCAAGTACTGTATAATGCCGTAGGCAAAACCGGCTTTGCGATGGAAATTGAATATAAAATCAATGCAGAGAATCAATTGACTATCAAACAAGCCCGCCCCTGGGCCTCGTATTGGGGCGGCGAAAATCCACCAACTGATACCAGTGCTATAATTGGTCTGAAAGCCTATCCCAATCCTTTCCACGACGTCGTGCATCTGGAATGTGACTGTGACCAGGAAATATCCATCGAAATCTATAATTTAATCGGTCAAAAAGTGGCCACTGCCACCATAGACTTTCGCAAAAGCCAGCGCGAACTATATCTGGGACAATTAGATAACGGTGTATATTTCTGGCAAGGTCTGGATAAAACGGGTGGACGCTTCGCTAGTGGTAAATGGGTGAAAATATGACTATGTGAGGATTTGATCGAATACTCGAATCTTCAAATACTCAAATACTCAAATTAACTTAATTTACTCCCTTTAAACACCACATCCAGACTCTCACAAATCCGCGCTGCCGCAAAGTCTAAATCGGCCTCCGTATGCGCTGCGGAAATAAATCCTACTTCATAACCCGACGGCCCAAAATACACGCCGCGTTGCAGACAGGCCAGGTGCATTTTCTTGAATAAATCCATAGTAGAAGCATCAATTTCGTCCGAACGCTGCATCCGTTCTCGGCTGAATGTCGGCCAGAAAATAGAACCAATACTGGGGAAAGTTACTGCATAACCATTGTGGTCACAGAAATCCTGCAATTGCTGCGTAAAATACAGCGTCTTATTTTCTAATGATTTATAGAAGTTTGGTTGCAGCAGTTCCGTCAACGTGGCAAAACCGGCGGCCATCGCCACCGGATTGGCACTCAGCGTACCAGCCTGATAGACCGGCCCCATCGGTGCCACGTGTTCCATAATACGGCGACTGGCCGCATAGGCCCCGACCGGCATCCCACCGCCGATGATCTTGCCAAAAGTGAGGATGTCGGGCTGAATATCATAGTAGCCCGCCGCACCTTCAAAACCGACGCGAAAGCCGGAAATGACTTCATCAAAAATTAATAAACAGCCATATTCATCGGCTTTCTGGCGGAGCAATTGCAGGAACGAGCGGTCTTGCAGCAGCAGCCCGTTATTGGCCGGAATGGGCTCAATGATGATCGCGGCTAGATCGTGTGCGTGTTCGCGCAGGGCCGCTTCGAGGGCCTCCGGATCGGCCAGCGGTACCACCAGCGTTTCGCGGGCAAACGATTCCGGGATGCCCGCCGAAGTACTGATCCCGAAAGTCACCAGCCCGGAACCGGCTTTCACCAGCAGCGCATCCACGTGGCCATGATAGCAGCCCTCGAATTTCAGGATTTTGTTGCGGCCCGTCACGCCCCGGGCCAGACGAATGGCACTCATCACCGCCTCGGTGCCGCTGCTCACAAAACGCACCATTTCGATAAAGCGGTGATTGTCGAGCATCAGTTTGCCGATCAGATTATCGTGCGGCGTGGGGGTCCCAAACGACATGCCATTGGCCACCGTAGCCTGTACGCGCTCCACTACGGCGGGCGGACAATGCCCCAGAATCAGCGGCCCCCAGGAACAGCAAAAATCCACGAATGCCTGTCCATCAACGTCATGCAGATGACAACCTTCGCCTTTTTCAAAAAAAATGGGCGGCCCCTCTACGCTTTTAAAAGCCCGCACGGGACTGTGTACGCCGCCTGGAAAATACTGTTTGGCGGTTTCAAAAAGTTCGCCGCTGCGGGCACGGGTGAACGTATCGGGGGTTGGATAGTGACGTAGATTCATGGTACAAAAGTACCGCCAATCCCCGATTAGCCAATAGTTTTGCCCATCAATAACCAGGCATCAAACTGCACAAAGTTGTTCAAAAAAAGCCTCCTCATCGCCTGCGTAGGCGATTGTCTGATGCGCCTGGCTATAAAAAGGTCGGCGTTTTTCCAGCATTTTTTCCAGAAAAGCGGGCCATTCCTCCGGTGGTACCTGGGCCAGCAGGGGTCGGCGGGTCGGTTTTCGGCGCAGCCGTCCCAGCAAAATATCTACCGGCACTTCCAGATAAACAGAGTGCCCATGCTGATTGATCCAGTCCATATTATCAAAAAAACAGGGCGTACCGCCACCCAGGGAAATAACGGCAGGCGGAAGCCCGGCCAGCGTGTGCAAATACTGCTGTTCCAAAGCCCGGAACCCGGTTTCCCCTTGTTCGGCAAACAGTTCAGCGATGGTTTGCCCCTCTTTTTCTTCGATCCAGCGATCCAGATCTATCAGTAGCACGCCCTTATGCACCGCCAGTTTCACGCCCCAAAAGGATTTGCCACTGCCCATGAATCCGAGCAAAAAAATATGTTTGTCCATGCGTGTAAAAAAGAGAGGTGGTTATCGGTGCAAGGTAGCACGTTGGGTGTGGCCTTAAATATTTACTGACTAAAAAAAAGGAACAATATACATTATGCGTGGAACCTCGCAGATCAGGATAATATTATAAATTTAGCAATTTAAACGAATAATATATGCTAATTTTTTATTTATCATATAAAAAAAATTGAAATTACATAAAAAATTCTTTGAATTATTGGAAATGTTACTATGATAGCGTACATTGCTGCATCAAACGAACTAAACATAATTAATCTTAACTAAAAAAATGCTGACAATGAAAAACATTTACTTGCCTGTTGCTTTCACTCTGCTGGCCTTGGCCTCCCACGCCCAATCTGCCATAACGGCTTGTAAAAAAGCCAGCGGTGAAGTGAACATCTTTTATGACGTGTCCAAAAACTGCACTTTGGGGCCAGCGGGTAGTGCCGCCACCCTGGGTAGCCGCACGGAGATCGGCTTTCACTCCGGTGCCAACACCTGGTCCGCCGTTCGCGAATGGAATGCGGCTACCGCTGTGCCTGGCGTACGTATTTCGGGTACCGGCACTTCATCTGTCTTTCAGGTGACCATTGCCAACCCTGCCGCCTATTACGGCCTGGCAGTCGTGCCAACCACGATCAATTTCGTTTTCAACGATGGCGCACAGGGAAGCCCTGCTACTGCCAATTTCCCGTGGTACGCCGAAGGCAAAGACCAGGGTGCTACCGGCTGCCTGGATTTCTTTGTCACCGTCGCCGATTTAGCGACTTGTGCCGCCAGTGGAACCCAGGACCTGCGCAATGACATTAGTGTTTTGGCCTCTCCGAATCCGTTCAGCACTTCCACGATTTTGTCTTTCGATAATCCAAACAGCGAGACTTATTCATTGAAGATTTTGAACCTGACCGGCCAGGAAGTACGCAATTATCAGAACATCAATACCGGCTCTATTGAAATCCGCCGCGATGAACTGACTGCTGGCCTGTACTTCGCTGTATTGCAGGATGCGCAAGGCCGCTTTTTGACCGAGAAACTGGTAATTAAGTAAAGTTAAATTATTGGAAATCGGAGGCTGTCTCATAACGTTGTTTATGAGGCAGCCTTTTTTACAGGAGGCAGAAAAACTCTGCACCGCACTAACACTTATCAGCATTGATGAAAAATACCCTCTTTCTGTTCTTTCTGGCTTTTTTGCTCAGCTGCAAAAAAGAAGACGCCAAACCTGTTGTTATCACCCCCAATGAGGGCGATCCCGAAGAATTTGCGGCACCGTTTCAGGGCGTTCCGGCTTTAAAAAACATGGTTTTTTATGAAGTGAATATGCGGGCTTATAGTCAGGCGGGCGATTTTAAAGGAGTGCAGGCCCGTTTGGATGAAATAAAGGCCCTGGGCGTCAATGTGATCTGGCTGATGCCCATTCATCCGGTCGGTATTGTGAAATCTGCCGGGGGATTGGGATCGCCCTATTCGGTCAGAAATTTTACCGGAGTGAATGCGGAATTCGGCAATTTAGCCGATCTGCAAAACCTGGTGAAAGAAGCGCATAACCGGGAAATAGCTGTGGTCATTGATTGGGTGGCCAATCACACCTCCTGGGATAACCCGTGGGTCACGCAGCACCCCAACTGGTACACCCAGGATGCCAATGGGACTATACAGTCTCCGGCAGGCACTAACTGGCAAGACGTCGCAGATTTAAACTTCAGCAGCACCGATATGCGCAAATCCATGATAAAAGCCATGAAATACTGGGTACTTCAGGCCAATATTGATGGTTTTCGCTGCGATGCCGCCAACTATGTGCCTTCCGACTTTTGGAAGCAAGCCATTGATACCCTGCATACGATGCGCAACCGCAACATCATTCTGCTGGCAGAAGGCGATAGAACGGACCACTTTACCGCCGGTTTTCAGATGAATTATGGATGGAACTTTAATACCGCAGTGAATGATGTTTTTAGAATTGGTAAATCATCTACTACAATCTTCGCCACCCATACGTTTGAATATAATGCGCTGCCAGCCGATGCGGAGAAACTTCGTTTTATTACCAACCACGATCAATCTACCCAAAATGGTTCGCCGGTCACTTTTTTGGGTGGAAAAAGGGGTGCTATGGCCGCTTTTATCATCACTACTTACATGGGCGGCGTCCCGCTTTTATACGCTGGTCAGGAAGTAGGCCGGTCTGAACCAACGCAGTTTTTCACGAAAACGCCCATTGACTGGACCGCGAACGCCGACTACCTGGCCGAATACAAACAAGTACTGGCCTTCCGTCAATCCAGTGCTACCGCCCGGCAAGGCACTCTGGAAAATTTTGACGACAACAATGCCGTGGTTTTTAAGAGAAAACTGCTGTCGGATGAAGTGCTGGTCATTGTGAATCCACGTAATGGCGTAACCAATTATACAGTAGCCTCCGCTTTGGCGAATACCAGTTGGAAAAATGCACTCACGCAGGCGGATTACGCGCTGGGCACTACGCTCACCTTGCAGCCGTATGACTATCTTATTCTGAAAAAATAAGGCGTTGACCATCGGGCCGGTACTGACTCTTTTACATCCATCCTCCCAGTTGGCTTACCGACACCTATCTTTGCCCCAAAATCGCCGCCACGTGCCCTCGCTCCCAACCGAACCCCTCGCTGTACTGCAACAATACTGGGGACATGCTGCTTTCCGGCCCCTGCAGGAGGACATCATCCGCTCCACGCTGGATGGTCGCGATACGATCGCGCTGCTGCCCACCGGCGGCGGCAAATCCATCTGTTTCCAGGTACCTGCACTATGCCAGGACGGCATCTGTCTGGTCGTTTCGCCGCTCATTGCACTGATGAAAGATCAGGTGTATAACCTGCAAAAAAGAGGTATTGCAGCCACGGCCATCTTCTCCGGCATGAGTCGCCGCGAAATAGATATTTTGTTTGAAAATGCCTGCAATGGCGCGTATAAGTTCCTGTATCTCAGCCCCGAACGCCTGAAAACCGATCTCGCGTTGGCGCGTATTCAGCGCATGAATGTCAACCTGCTGGCCGTGGATGAAGCCCACTGTATCAGCCAATGGGGCTACGATTTCCGCCCGCCCTATATGCAGATTGCCGATTTGCGGCCACTATTGCCCAAAGTCCCCATCCTGGCTTTGACGGCCACAGCCACGCCCGAAGTACTGGAGGATATTCAGGAAAAACTGGCCTTCCGGCAAAAAAACGTGTTTCGGCAAAGTTTCGAGCGCAGCAACCTCTCGTACTCCGTTTTGTATGAAAATCGCAAGCGCGAAAAAATGCTCGACATCCTGCGCAACGTGGCGGGCACGGGCATTGTGTATGTGCGCAGTCGCGGCGAAACCAAAGACATTGCCCAACTGCTGCGCCAGAATCGCATCAGCGCGGACTATTACCATGCCGGGTTGACTTCCGAAGAACGCAGTACCAAACAGGAGGACTGGATCAGTGGTAAGACGCGTATTATCGTGTGTACCAATGCGTTCGGTATGGGCATTGACAAGCCGGACGTGCGCTCGGTGGTTCATCTGAACCTGCCGGATAGCCTCGAAGCCTATTTTCAGGAGGCCGGACGCGGCGGACGTGACGGGGCAAAATCCTACGCCGTGCTGCTCTATTCGCCCAGCGATGCCGAGGGTCTGCGCCACCATTTGCAGACCAGTTACCCGCCGCTCGAACTGGTGCGGCGGGTGTATCAATCGCTGGGCAGCTATACCCAACTGGCCATTGGTGCAGGCTTGGGCGAGTCCTTCGATTTTGATCTGGCCTATTTTTGCAATGTCTATAAACTGGAGCAAGGCCCTACCTACGCTGCGCTGCGCCTGCTGGAACAGGACGGTTGGATCACGCTCAGCGATGCGCAGTTAGCCCCCGCACGAGCCTTCATCACCGCCGACCGCGAGGCACTTTACGACTATCAGTTGCGCAATCGCCAAGCGGATACCGTGACCAAGGTGCTGCTGCGGGCCTATCCGGGGGTGCAGCAGAATTATGCGGAAGTGAGTGAATCTCTGATTGCCAAATATGCAAAACTGCCCACCGAAGTAGTGCTTCAAGTGCTCGAAATGGCGCAAAAAGAGGGTATTCTGGAGTACCAGCCACGTAGAGAAAAACCGCAACTGGTATTTACCCGGGAGCGGGTGGCAGCGGAAAACATGACCATTGATCTGGCACTGTTCAATTTTCGCAAACAACGCGCCGAAGAGCGGGTAGAACGGGCCATTCAATATGCGGAAACCCGGCGTTGCCGCAATCGCCAGTTATTGGCCTACTTTGGGGAAACCGAAAGCAAGACCTGTGGCATTTGCGATGTCTGCACGGGCCGCAATAAGGCCACGTTGCCCGCCGAAATATTTGAAGCGATGGAACGCAAAATCCGGGAAGTGCTCCGCCATGAAGCCCTGCCGCTGGGAGAAATTCTGCAGGCTTTTTCATTGAAACGCCAGGAGACCGTGGCGCAGGTGCTGGGCTATTTATTAGACGAAAATAAACTCGAAGAAGACGAAACGGGAAAATTACGATTCCCGAAATAGGCCTCTTTTCCAAACAATTATTGTTGAAAATCTCTCCCAAATCAGCCATTTATGCCCGTATCAGGTTAATCAAACAAAAATAAACAGCAGATTTTATTTCATAAAATGCAAACAATCAATTAATTACACAAAAAAATTATTATAACTCATAACTCATAACTTATAACTCATCACTCCTTCCATACTTTTGTCAAACAAAATGATTGATGTATGGATAGTAACTTCTACCTGATCGTTGGCGGGCTGCTTGTGTTGGCCTTGTTGATCCTACTGCGTCGCCAGTCCTCCCCTACTACCCCATCCTCTTTCGATAAAGACAGTTTCGTGCCCAAGGAACTGTACGCTACCATTGCGACCCAAAATGAGAGCCTGCGGCGTGACTTGGCCGCAAAAGAGCAGGAAATCCGCGACAGTTATGCGCAACTGGCGGCCCGCGACCAGGCGGTGCTGCACCTGGAAACGATGCTACGAACGCAGAAAGGCGAAGTCGAGCAATTGCAGGCGCGTTTCAAGACGGAATTTGAGAATATCGCCAACCGGCTGCTGGAGGAAAAATCGCAGCGGTTTACGGTGCAAAATACCCAACATTTGCAGTCCATTCTTTCGCCGCTGCGCGAAAAGATCAAGGAATTTGAAGAAAATGTGGACCGTAAATTTCTGGAAGATACCCGCGAAAAAGCCAGCCTGAAAGTGGAGATCGGCCATCTGCGCGACCTGAACCAGCAACTCAGCCAGGATGCCCACAACCTCACGTCCGCCCTGAAAGGCCAGAACAAAGTGCAGGGCAACTGGGGGGAAATGCAACTCGAGGTGCTGCTGGAAAAAGCGGGCCTGACCAAACACATTCATTTTCAGACCCAGGCCAGTTTCCGCAACGACGACGGCCATCAGAAACGCCCGGATTTCATCATTCAATTGCCGGACAATAAACACCTCGTGGTGGATGCGAAGGTCTCTCTCACCGCCTTTGAGCGCTACCACAATACCGAGGATGCCGTGCAGCGCGATCTGCACCTGCGCTCCCACATCGCCAGCATCCGCAGCCATGTGGACAACCTGAGCAGCACCAACTACCAATTACTGTATCAGATCAATACGCCCGATTATTTATTGTTATTTATTCCGCTGGAACAGGCGCTGAATGTGGCCTCCAATGCTGATCCCAAGTTGTTTACCGATGCGCTCGACCGGAATATTGTACTGGTGACCACAAGCAGTCTGCTGGCCACGATGCGCACGGTGGCGCACTTGTGGAAACAGGAAAAGCAAACCCGTTCGGTGCAGGAAATAGCCCGCCACAGTGGTATGCTCTACGACAAGTTTGTCGCTTTTGTGGAGGATTTACGCGCCATTGGCGTACGGCTGGATAGCGCGCGCAGTGCTTACGATGATGCGATGAACAAACTCACCAGTGCCGCCCGTCCCGGAGATACCTTAATTGGTAAAGCCGAGAAAATCAGGGAGTTAGGTGCCCGCTCGACAAAATCATTACCCGCCGACCTTATCGAAATGGCACGCGAACAAGAAAATGGAATGATGAATGATGAATGAGCCCTTTTTAGTATATAGCCTACACATTCCTTGTTAAAAATGATAGGCAAGCACTATTTTTCATTCATCATTCATCATTGTTTTTAATTAATTCTTCTTCCCCCACTTTTCTATCGCGTGCGGATTATATTTCACGTTCACATTGAGCCACATCATCCGGCTGATCCGAAAGATATAGACAAAGTTAATGAGCAAGAAAATGATGAGCAGCGTGAAGGTCAGGGTCTGCGACCAGCCGATGATCCAATAAAAAAGTGCCACAAAGCCCAAAGAGAAAAATCCCGTTATTACATAAGAGATAAACATCGCACCATAATAGTAGCCTGGCTCCGGAAAATAGTTGAGGTTGCACTTCGGGCAACGCTCGTGCATATCGAACGGCTTAACAAATGACCAGCTTCCGGTCATAAATGCCTCGCCTTCATGGCAACGGGCACATTTCAAATAAAAAATACTGTAAGACTTCGTCCCTTTTTTAAAAATTGCCATAGTCGGGTAATTGTAAACGAGAAACAGAAAAGCCCCTAAGTTGTTCACTTAGAGTGCCTAATGCGGAAAAACGCAGTCCGTACGAGAATTGATGAACCCTAATTTTTGATGTCCATTTTCCTCAAAATACGATAGCCGGAATTTAACGGACATCCAGGAACATCAAAAATCAAAAATCATGTAATCTTATATCGTCAATCAAACTATCATTTTTTAACCTCCTGTTTCGCGCCTTCCGTGGCTGCCGCCACTGGCACCTTCTGCCGCCGCTGCCGTTCGCGCAGCACCACGATAGCGGCGTTCACCTCGAAGCCGATCAGCAGAATCATACAGTTCAATTGTATCCAGATCATGAGCACGATCAGGGTGCCAATGGAGCCATAGACTTTGTTGTAATTGCCAAAATTGTCCACATAAAAGGAGAAACCCCAGGACGTGGCAATGGAAAGCACTGTGGCCAACGTTGCGCCGGGATTGAAAAAGGAAATGGGATGGCGAATGGATGAGCCATAGCGATAAATAGACGAAAAAGTGGCGTAAAACAGGGACAAAACCACAATCCAGCGGAAAGTGAACAGTGCCATCCGGGTCAGCCAGTCCGCGTCAATATACTGAATCAAAAATTGCAACAGGATATTCCCCAAAATCACCAGCACCACGGAAGCCACCAGCACAAAACCCACCAAAAAGGTCAATTGAATGGCCATGACGCGTTTTTGGAAGCCGGTACGCCGCCTGAAAGTAGCTTTGTAGTCTTTTTCCAGCCCCTGCATCATCGAAAGCATACCATTGGAAGCAAACCAGATGGCCAGAAAAAAACCCAGCGATAGCAATCCACCCCGGGGAATGGTCGCAATATTCTGAATGGTTTTAAACAGCATCTGGCCCGCCTGACCAGGCATGACTTCGTGAATAGATTCGCTCAGTACAGTATCAAAATTACTATATAATGGCGTGTAAGCCAACAAAGTAAACAATACGATAATGGACGGAAAAATAGCCATAAAAAAACTATATGACATAGAATTGGCGCGGGTCACAATCGCATCATCATGGGTCTCTTTATTGATAAATACCACCAGATTATAAATGGGTATTTCCTGCAAACCCGGCAAGGAATTCCTTTTTGCCCAATTCAAAGTGCGTATCCAGCGGGGATGCTGCGTGAAATAGAGGATAATCCGCTCGATAAAACCGGGCAGCTTATCCAGCAGTGCTTTCAAGTGACGTGTACGGTGCTGAAATTGGTCGGATAAATAGCTCATAACAGGCAAAGGGCAACAAAAAAAACAGGCAAAAAAGCAAATGGAGCAACGCAACATCCCGGTTTTTATCGGGAAGAACAAAGGGCAATTGGCAAAATAAAGCAAAAACACGTCCCTATTTTTCCTTAGTAAGTATGGAGCAATAAGCAACCAGCTTTGATTTAAAATGAAGGCTTATAAAACATTAGCCACCACTCTTCCTCAACAATCTCAACCTACTCAACGGTCTCATCCCTTAAAATATGGCCTTAGCCGCTCCAGCAGAAACTCCGGGGCCGACACCACCTTTTTGCTTTTCGCATCAAAGAAACAGAGACGCACCCGACCGGCATTCACCAATTTTCGCTGCTCATTTTTTATTTCCACATGAAAAATAATGTACTCATCTGGTAAACGCCGAATCTCCGTACGAACCGTCAGCAAGTCGTCATAATAAGCCGGACGCACAAAGCGCATATCGAGGCTCATCACGGGCAACCAAATACCATGTACATCCTCTAACTCCTTGTAAGACAAGCCCAACGACCGGATGGTCTCGACCCGGCCCACCTCGTAGTACTGGGCATAATGGCCATAGTACAGGTAGCCCATCTGATCGGTTTCGCCATAGCGGACGCGGATCTGTGTCTCGTGCGCGTACATAAGAGGTTGTTTTTTTTCAACGCTAAGGTAGTGGGAGTTCGGCGTTTCTAAGGTGTGGCATGACCTTTTTAGAGTGCATTAGAACATTTAAAAAACGCCTGTTATGAATAATGATTTGGATTTGCCCGAAGAAATGCCCTACATGTCGCCCTTGAGCAACCGGGTAGAGGCTTCGAAAGAAAAAGGATTTACGGAAGATTTTGACGTAGAATCCGCTACCCACATGATTAACAACCGCACCCAAATTCGGTATGTCCCCGAAGAGGTGGACATCGTCAATTACTATCGTTTTGAAGGCATGTCCGACCCCGGTGATAGCAGTATATTGTATGAAATACAAACCAGTGATGGGGTCAAAGGGGTATTGGTGACTCCTTATGGACCCACTTGTCCGGCCTACGTAGCGGAGTTTGTGGCCAGGATAGAACAGATGGAGAAACAGCGAAACGGTAACTCTACCGACACCACGGCGGCAGTGAATCCGATTGCCCAAACGGTTTATGATGATAACACCGAGAAGCAGGTTGTGTAGAAATTTCCAATAAACAGATAACCCGCTAAATAATTGAAAATCAATTATTTAGCGGGTTTTTTATATAAAAAATGCGCCGTTTAGGTAGCCGCAGCGCGGCGAAATATTTGTAGCCTATATCCCGCTATCAAGTCTTGGAGGCGCAGCGCACCGGAGCACATTCCGGTGCGCTGCACCTCCAAGAAGAGGGTGGTCCATTTTGCTACAAATATTTAGGGTGCGCTGCCCCAGTACTAAATGTTTCCAATAAAATACTAAACTTCCGGTTCCCCAATTTCTTCCCGTTCAATCGGGCAGGTCATACAGTGGCTCCCGCCGCGTGCCCGCGAAAGTTCGTTGGAAGGAATGGTGATGATGGTATTTTCCACTTTATCCGGCGTGGTTTTGCCATTTTCGATGTCGCGCAGGAGTTTTTCGGCCCGCACCACCTTATAGCCAAAATCTTTAAACGCGCGTTCCGTCACTGGATTACGGTCGTAAGTAATGGCCACGCCCGGTTTCAGTGTCACCAGGTTACAGCCATCGGTCCATTGTTCGCGTTCCTGATAGGGGCTTTCGCCGCCGCCGGCCCAGATGAATTCCATGTTCGGATTGACTTCGGCCAGCAGGAAATCCTTTAGGCTGCCGTATTCGATCTGCTCGCCATTGGCGCGATATACCTCCACATAAGAACCCAGACCATCCTGCACAATTGGCTTATAACCAACAATATGGTTGTGGTTGATCTGCGTAAACACCGTATCAATGTGCATGTACGTGCGTTCGGCGGGGATGTTGACCTGCACCACATTTTTGATAATGCCCCGGTCGAACAGGTAATTTTTTATCATGTGGAACGCGTACTCATTACTGCGTTCAGAGCAGCCAATGAGCAGATAATCTTTATTGAGGATCATCACGTCGCCACCTTCGATACTGATCGTTTCGCCTTTTTTATTGGGCGGAAACTTGTCCACGCGGTTCAGGTTGATGGTCTTTCCATCGGCTTTCAGGCGGCGAAATACCGGGTGGCTGCTGAAAATGAGCCGGGTCAGGAAGTTTTCGCGGAAGCGAGCCGTTTTGTTGGCCTTCGTAATAATGACGTGGCCTTTCACGGTCACCGCCAGGTCGCGGGTAAAAATGAGATTCGGGATCGGGTCGAACAAAATCCGGTCCTCCGGCTCCAGATAGCCCGTAATGAGCGTATCGGCCAGTTGTTCCGAAGAGAGGCCCGCCAGACGCGGAATGAAGGAGTACGGCAACTCCTCGAAATCCGTGATTTTATTGATCACTTCATATTTGCTTTCCTCTTCGCGGGTACTTTCGGCGAGCAGATCGCGCACTTCCAGCACATTTTCCTTGCCAAGAAAAGCCTTCAGTACATTAATAAAAATATCGTGTTCCTCCTGCATATTCGGCAGGTGGACAATGTCGTCGAAAAGCAATTCTCCCGCGCGTTTGGGCGTGATGCGGGCAATACCTTCGTCGGGGCGGTGTACGATCACTTTTTTCAATTTTCCGATCTCGGAATCAACGTAAATACGACTGTTAGCGTCCATAATGTGTGGTGTGGGCTACTGCTTGGCAGCCAATTTGGTTAGGATAATGATAGCAATAATACAGCAGGGCTGGCCCAAAAAGACCGCTTCGTCCCGTCCGAAAAGCGGGGCAAAAGTAGATCGAATATTTGCGGTAGCGAAATTTCCGGCGCGTTGTCGTGGCTTTCTTTGCCGGAGAAAGCGGGTTTTAGCAAAGAGACTGTTTTTGATTGCGCAGAAAGAAGGGGGAATTTCTACATTTGCCAAAATTTAACTAATTCAAGATGAATCGAGAAATACACCAATGGTTTAGCCCACGGCTGAACAAGAACATGGAAATTGCCGTATATGGCCACTTTGGTTTCGCGCTGCTGATGCTGCCTACGGCGGCAGCGGATTATCTGGAGTACGAGCGTTTTCAACTCCTCGACGTGCTCCGCCCGGCTATTGAGGCTGGCAAAGTGAAAGTTTTTTCCATCAACAGCATTAATTCTGAAGCCTGGCTGAACAACCGGATGAATCCGCGCCACAAAGCCATCCGCCACCAGCAATTCAACGCCTACGTGGAACAGGAGGTGGTGCCGTTCATTCATACCCATACCAGCCCGAATACGCCGATTATTACCACGGGTGCTTCGCTGGGTGCGCTGCATGCAGCCAATATGTTCTTTCGTCGCCCCGATCTGTTCGCCGGTACCATTGCCATGTCGGGTCTGTACGACCTGACGGCTTACACGAAAGGCTACTTCGACGAGGATGTTTATTTCAATTCCCCGTGCCACTATCTGCCGAATCTGAATGACGAAAACTACCTGAATCGCCTGCGAAGCAGTGGTCATATTCACATTCTGACCGGCTCCGGTGCTTACGAAGACCCGGAAGGCTCGCGTCGCTTGTCCAACATTCTGGCCGGCAAAGGCATTCCGCACGAACTCGACATCTGGGGCACGGATATGCGCCACGACTGGCCGACCTGGCGGGCAATGTTGCCTTATTATCTGGAAAGCCGGTTTTAAAAACCGTTGAGAAAAAGGTGGAGAAAAGTCGAGAGAAAAGGTTGAGAAAGGGACTGTTTGGTCTAGTTGGCTAAAATATTGAAAATCAATTAAATGCTTCCAAATCAACTAATTACACTCCTGCTAATTCCCACCTTGTTGCAAATCAGTTGCGCGCAGTCCAGCCGGGTGGATACCGTCGAAATATACAGTGCAGCGATGCACAAGTCCATCCCCTGCCTGATTATCACCCCCAGCGACTATAGTGTGCTGGGGGACCCCTACCCTACCTTGTACTTGCTGCATGGCTGGAGCGGTAACTACAGCGGCTGGTACAAGGAAGCACCGCAGTTGCCGGAATTGGCGGACCGCTACCAAATGGTGATCGTCTGCCCAGATGGCGGCTATGACAGCTGGTATTTGGATAGTCCGGTGGATTCGACGGTGCGTTACGATACGCATTTATCGAAGGAAGTGGTGGCTTACGTGGATCACTATTACAACACCCGTCCCGAGCGGTCGGGGCGGGCCATCGCCGGGCTGAGCATGGGCGGCCACGGCGCACTATCGTTAGCGATCCGCCACCCGGATGTGTTCGGGGCGGCAGGCAGCATCTGCGGCGGCATGGATTTGCGGCCTTTCAAAAAGAACAACTGGGACCTGCAAGGGGTATTGGGCAATCCCGACACCTACCCGCAAAACTGGGAGGACTATTCGGTGGTCAATCTGGTGCCGCGCCTGAAAAATGCCAACCTGAAAATCATCATTGACTGCGGCCTCGGCGATTTCTTTCTGGATGTCAACCGCGAAATGCACCAGCGTCTGCTGGAGGCCCGCATTCCGCATGAATACACGGAGCGGCCCGGCGAGCATAATGCGGCGTATTGGGGCAGCGCGATTGATATGCAGGCGGTGTTTTTTGGGAAGTTTTTTGCGAAGGGGAATTAGAGTAATATCTAATCCATCACTGGCAACGCCCGCACCCGCCGATATAAATCCTCCAACCGCAGGTCCAGTCCAGCGTATGTAACCGCACCGATTTAGCCGGGTCCGTTTCGGTCTGCATCTGCCAAAGACCCGTTGCGGGATCGGCCAATCTTGATCAACCTCCATATCCACTAAAAATCGCCCAATCTACCCGCCGCCCACAAGAGTCCGGCCTCCGCTTTGCGGTATTCGCTGAGCAATTTCAGGTACTTGATCTGTGCATCCAGCCAGCGTTGTTCGCGGGCGTTAATGAGGAAAATGGAACTTTCCCCCTGCCGGAATTTCTCGGTTTCGGCATCCAGCAGGAGGCGATAATTAGCCGTAAAATCGCGAAATAGCGGCAACTGCTGGCTAAAATTGGTGAGTTCGTTGGCGTACTGGCGCACTTTGGTTTCTACTTCCTGGCGTTTCTGGCGCAGGGCCTGATCGGTTTGGGCCAGTTTAAGGACGGTCATCTGCCAGTCGCCCCGCGCCTTGCGGTTGAGCAGGGGGTAACTAAAATTGACCCCCCATTTTATGTCGTTGGCGAGCAGGGCGGGACCTTCGGCAGTAGTGGTTGGGAAGAAGGTCCAGCCTTCGCCCAGCAAATTGTAGGTCAGGTCGAGTTGGGGTTTGCGCTTCTCGTTTTTCAGCCGACGCTCCACTTCGAGACTGCGCATTTTAGTATCATACAGACGTAATTCGGGATGCCGTTGCCGCGCTTGCGCCACCAAATCGGCGGTATTCATGGGCAGCATATCCAGAGAGCCGGTTAGCAAAATCGGGGCCGCAGGAAGCAGCTCCGGCGAGGTCGGCTGCTGATTGGGCTGCCATAGAAAAGTGGCCAAAGTCAGCGCGGCATTCTGGCGGTCGAGTTGGGCAAAATTCACATCGAGCAGGCGGGTTTGCACTTGTAACAGCGTTTCCGTAGTGTCAATGGCGGGCTTGTCGCCTTGCAGCACGCTTTCGCGCAGACCGACGAGGCGGACCTGGGCCTGCTCCAAAGCGGCGGTGTATATCTGCAATTGATTATCAGCCACCACCCAGGTCCAGTAGGCTTTGGCGGCTTCCAGCAGCAGATCATTGAGCGCAGCGGCGCGCTCAGCCTCCCCCTGCTCTAACCCGATCTGACTTTGGCGCAGGGCGGCCCGGCGTTCGTCGAAGAGCAGCCCCTGCCCTAATGCCCACTCCACGCCCACTACCGCTTGCCCGGCAGATGGTATTTTCCGTTCCGGGTTCAGGTATTCCCCACTTACCCAGTTGTAGGCACCCTTCACTTCTAATCCCGCCCAAGTCGGCAATTTGACGCCCGCCTCGCCGTATTGGTAATAGTTTTTGCTGTTAAACTCTTTGGCCGAATAGTCAGTGTAAGCCTTCGGATCAAAACCGCCCCGGGCCCGTAACAGCGCAGCCGCCGCCAAATCGCGATACAGATCGGCCTGTCGCGCCAGCGGGTGATTGGTCAGCACCTGCTGGCGAAAAGTCGGCCAATCCAACGGCGGCGACCCCGTAGATTGCTGACAAAAAGCCACTGGTAAAAAGCCAAAAAACAGACTTATATGCAGAATAATAAGCAGATTACGCATGGTGGTAATTGGTTTATTGGTTTATTGGTTTACAATAGTAAATAAAATTATCGCGGCACCTTAAAACAATCTTTCTACTATAAAAATTCTATTAAATATAATTAATAACTCATACCTCATACCTTCACACCTCATTTCCCCTTTTTCTCCGCCTGCCCACTCACCTCCTGGTACAAGTCTGGGGGGAAGCCATTCAGAATACGCCAGAGTTCGTACCAGAGCGGCACGTTGTGCAGCAAAGCGATACCGTGTGCACCACCACCCGGTTGCAGAGCCGTGGGCCAGGGCGCATCCTGGCTATCGGGCGACACCAGCACCCGAAACTTACCATTGGCACTGATATTCCGGTCCATGGCTACAATGCGCCCGCTGAAAGAACCCAGTGATACGCCCGGCCAGCCGCTGAAAAAGAAGGCCGGCCAACCATCGAACAGAAAACGGACGGGCCGCCCGACTTGCAACAGCGGCAGATCCAAAGGCTTAACATACATTTCTACGGCTAATTGATAATCAGCTGGTTGGATACTCACCACGGCGTCGCCCTCCTTGATGATCTCGCCGATACCGGGCTTCATGGCCTGCACGATGTAGCCATCCTGCGGAGCAGTGATATAATAGAAAACAGCGCGGCGGGCATAGTTTTCCCGTTCGATCTGCAATTTATTGACCGAACCCGTGGCTTCATACTGGTCGGAAAGGGTGCTGAAACGGTCGCTCTGGGTTTTGGCGATTTTGTTGGCGAACTCATTTTGCGCCAACACCAGATCGGTCTGGTAGAGATTCAGGTCATTGCGGGCACTCAGGAATTTATTCTCGGCACTGACCATTTTAGCCTGCGTTTCCTGGATTTTCAGGCGTTTTTCTTCCAATTCCGTGAGCGACTTCAAGCCTTTATCATACAAGGCCTGGGTGCCGCCCAATTGACGTTGGGCCACTACCAAATCCAGTTTCACCCGCTCAAACTCAATGCTGTCGCTCTGCGTTTTCAGGCGGGCCTGCTGAATCTTGGTGCGCGTCTGCTGGATTTTATTGTCCAGTTCGCGTTTCATGGCCGCCATCTGATTATCCAAAGCCTCCACTTTGCCACCGTAAGAGGCAATAGAGCCCTGTTTGGCAGCCACCTGATTACCCATTCGGTCCACCAGTGCGGGGTCGAAATAGTCGGCTTTTACCTCCGATAAATGCACGATGGTATCGCCCTTGCGCACGGCCTGGCCTTCGGTGACATACCAATGTTCGATGCGCCCGGCGATGGTGGCGTGGATGGTCTGCGGACGCTGTTCGGGGCGCAGGGTGGTGACCTTGCCGTTGGCCCGCACATTTTGCGTCCAGGGCAGGAACATAAATATCAGAAAAACTACCAGCAGCACCACCAGCAGGTTCCGAAAAGACAGATGCCAGCGCGGCAAGCGATTTTCGAGCGGCGATTGCAAGGCCTGCCACTCGCCGTCTGGCTGAATTTTATTATCAGAAATGTTGAGCATATTGTTAACCAATTAACTAACAATCAATAAATTATCCCTACTCCGCTGGCTCGTCATTCCAGGTGCTGTTCTCAATATTGGTACGGAAAATCCGCTCGTAGTGCCGCGTTTTTTGCAGCTCATCAAACGTACCGTCGAAGACAATGCCCCCGTCTTGCATCACCAGCACCCGGTCGCACATAGACGCCAGAAGCGGGTCTTCGGTGACGCTCACCATAGTCCACGGATGGCTGCGGTCGGTCAGAAAACGGGCAATACGCAGGCGGTCCCGGAAGTTGAGGTTGCCCAGCGGTTCCTCCAAAGCCAGCAGTTTGGGGTTGCCTGTTACAGCGCGGGCCACCAGTATTTTGGTAATAATGCTACGCGGTATGTTTTTGCCTCCTGGCTGGAGCAAGGTTTCGAGGCCTTGCGATTCGTGGCGCATATAGTCATTCAGCCCTACTTCCTCGATGATTTGCAGCACTTTTTGCAAACTTACATCCTCCCGCCCCAAGGTAATATTCTCGCGCAACGTCCCCCGGAAAATGTCCTCCTGGGAAGAAAGGTCGCCGATATATTGGCGCATACTGCGGAGGTGCAGACTTGGTTTAGGCAGACCATTGAAAAGCAGCGAGCCGGTGAAATTCAGCCGGAGCAGCGAAATCAGCTGCATGAGGGTGCTTTTGCCGGAACGATTGTAGCCGGCAATGGCCAACCGCTCGCCCGCCTTTATGGTCAGGTTCAGATTTTTCAAAACCGGCATTTCGCTGTCCTCGTATTGGTAGGACAGATCACGCAGTTCTACTTCCAAAGGGCCGCTCGTACAAAATTCCTCGGCCCGAATCCCTCCCGAACGCTCCAGCGGCAAGTCAGTGACCTGACCGATTTTTTCGGTGGCGGTGAGTACATCGTAGCCCGTTTCGTGCAGCAGGATCAGTTTCTCGACCGACTCAATGACGTATAACACCAGGATTTCGGCAGCCACAAATTGACCAATATTCAATTCATTTTGTACCACCAACAGGCTGCCCAGAATCAAAAAACCACTCAATGTCAGCACCCTAAAGAGGACACTGCCAGCGAACTGGCGCACCAGGATAAACCAGTGTTTGGCCCGTGCCTGCAGGTAAGCTACGGTGAGCGTATCGGTCTGCTGGAGCGGCAAACGGCTTTCGCCAGCCAGTTTGAAAGTAGCCGCCACGCGCCCCACTTCCTCCAGCCAGTAGGCAAGTTGGTACTTATATTTTGATTCGTACAGACTGGTCTTGATGCCCAGTGGTGCCGTCCAGTAGAAAAAAATGGCCAGCAAACCCAGCAACAGAATAGAAGACGTGACAAACGTAGGATGGTAGAGCGACAGCAGCAGCAGGCTGAATACGATCTGCAAAATAGACGTGCTGCCTTCGATCAGCAATTTGGGCAGGCCTTTTTGCAGGGTCAGCGTATCGAAGAACCGATTCACGAGTTCGGGAATATGCTCGCGGCGCAGCTGCTCCAGGTGCAGACGCGGAAGGCGCGCCGCGAATTCGAGGGCAGCATCGGTGAAAAGGTGGCGCTGCATATATTCCATGATGGAAAGTTGCATGATCCGCAACACGCCAACCAGCAAGGCTCCTACGATCACAAACAGCGTGAGGACGCCCCAGGATGCGTTAATGCCCCCACCGGCGATCTGGCCAATGATGGCCTGGATGCCCAGCGGTAGTGACAGATTGATGAGACCCACCACGATGGCGTAGAGTATAATATACCGAATTTCGCGACGGTATTGGCCCAGCAATCGGAGCAGGCGCTGCATCGGCGTCAGAGTAGAAGTATTGTTTTCCGGCATTGTCGCAAGGGTGGCTCGGTGAAATGGCGGTTAAAAAAGCCGCTGTAATTCTGGCAAACAGGCTATGATAATTCATTTTCCGGCAGATTGTTCAGACAATGGGAAATAAGATTAATGTGGCCAATAGGAAAATAATGTGGTCAATGTGGAGGTAATGTGGTCAATGGGAGCACGTTACACCTATTGTCCACATTCATCTCATTGGCCACATTTATTTGCCAACGCCCAGTTTTTCCAGCAACCATTCCCGTTCTGCCACCGCTTTTACGGCCTGGATTTGCGTAGCCAACTGTCGCCGGACTGTTACGCGTTTGTCGGTCACCCGAATCACTTTTTGGGTAAATTTCACCAGATTCAAATAACTGTCGCGGTGATAGCCCAGGTCTTTTTGCCGTCTTAAATAGGCCTTAAAACTATCGAGCAGACTGGCCAGCACCGACCATTCGCCCAGTTCGTAATAACCTTTTAGCAACATCCGCCGCACGTCGAGATTGATGAATACCTCCGAAAATTCCACGGTGCGCAGTAGTTCGAGCACCCTGCTGTGTTCTCCGGCGCGGTAGTGGAAAATGGCGAGGTTGTAACGAAAAATATTGTCGCGGTCGTTGGGCGACAGGTAGGGCCGATATTGTTCCAGAAAAGTGTAGGCCCAATCGCGCTCGCCGGTCACCTGGGCCAGGAGGTGAATGTTGTTGTACGTGTATTTGGGCAGTACGCCATTTTCGAGCAGAATGCCACGCGCCAGCGCATCACGATAAAGATTTAAGGCAATTTGCGCATATTCCCGTTCGCCCCGGTTCTGGCGGCGGATGCAGAAATTGATGGCGGCCATGTACAGATCGCGGCTTTCGGCGGGCGGAAAAAGATCGGGATGGGCCGTCAGCAAGGTGGTGGCCTGCCGAAAGGCGGCCACATCGTCAGGGTTTTGCAGGGCGCGGAGACTATAACCCAGCAGGGCCAGGGCCGGTTGGTCGGACGTAGCTAAGGTGGCCGCTTCTTTTACTGCTTCGATCAAGGTCAAACCATACTCGGTATGGCTGCCCAAAGAGCGCAAGGCGTGTGCGGTGCAGGCCCAGCGCAGGTTTTCCAGCAGAAAAAACTGGCCGAGCGCATCCACCGTGGCTTGCAGGTTGGTGGCTCCGTCGCGCCGCTGGATGATGCGCTGACTGAAAATTTCATTTTGTAATTGATAATGAAATAAATGCCAGCCCGCATGGCGATGTGGCGAGGTAGCATGCTCTTTTTCAAGCAGTTGCGTATCCCGTTCAAACAATTGCGTCAGTCCGCGCCGCCGAAAAGCCCGCACCCGATAGAGCCGTTCGGCGAGTCCGTCGCGCTGCATTTCCACGAGCGCGAGGTATTGCTCCAGGCGTTCGGTGAGGTAGGCGAAGAGGTGGTTCAGAGTCAGATTGTGATAGACTTGTCCGGGAAAAATTTGCACGAAAACCGCCTCTTTTGACAAAATGGCCAAAGTTTCGCGGTGCTGTTCGCGCACCAGCAGATCGAACAAGGCCAGCACATCCGCGCGGCTGTTGAAGAAGGGCGATTGCAGGAATTTGCGCACGGCAGGCTGCTCGGCGGGCGGAATGGCTTGAAATATCTGGAGTAAAAAAGTGGAGTACATTTTCGATAATTGGCAAAAAGTGTTCCGGTTTTGGAAGAGGTAACAGGCGGAGTAAGGTTTGTTTTTTAAAGATAATTTCTAATAAAAAATAGATATTTCTAATGAAGTACAAACCTATGAGGTTTTAAAAACCGCACAGGTTTATGGATCATGCACTCGATAATCCATAAATTCTGTTCCCGAAAAGACGATCCAGATAGCCCCATCTTTGGCAGAAATATTAACCGCCATGAACAGGACATTTTCTTTTGCTCGTTTTTACCGCCTTTTGGGGCTGGGCTTGTTGTTTTTTATTGGCATTTTTCCCGCTGCCTGGGCACAGGGATTTTTTACCACTACCAGTCATGGTTATCAAACCCATGACACCCGTTTTGAGATATTATCGGATGGCTATTTACTAAAGAACTCTTTCACCACATTGGCAGATGGCGCGTTCTTCTTTGGTAATTTGCACCTGAATAGTGCTGGTGAAGAAATCGCCTGGGATTCTATTGTTTTAGGGACTGGCGTTATGGGCCCTAGTTATATTTGGCTGCCAGACAACGATTTTCTGGAATTTTCCTACAGCCTGAGCGGCCTGAGTTTAAAAATACAGAAATTACACCCAGATGGCACCGTGGCCTGGGCCTATCCGCCTGCTTCGGTTTTGGATAAAGAATATATAGATGAGGCCAGGCAGAACACAGCGGGCGAAATCTTTTTGGCAAGCGTACAAGACAGTGCAGGGCCTGCTATCGGTGCCCAAAACTTCCTTTTACGCAAGTTTGACAATACTGGCAATCTGCTGTGGACGCTATCGCGCCCACTGTACGATACTGTTTCTATAAGTTCAAATATCTTTCCTACCAACGATGGCGGCTGTATATATAACGGTTACCATTATTTCCCTAATAGCCCATTTATTGTTACCTTAAACAAGGTCTCTGCTACTGGTCAGATAGTCTGGGAAGATACTATTGATTTTTTTACTACACATCTGCAAGAAAACGAACAAGGCGATATTTTCAGCTGTGAAAAACATGAAAATCCACAGCAACAGCACGATACTCTAAAATTAGAAAAACGCAATTCTGTGGGCGAAATCGTTTGGACGAAGAACCTCGAAGTACTTTTCCAAAGATTTATGCTCTATCCTATGTGGTTAACATTGGCAAATAATGGTAATGTATTAATAATTGGTAGCGAATATGCAGATGACGGGCAAAATAAAATATTTCTTGCCAATTTTAGTACGGATGGTAATCTGCTTTGGAAAAGGTATTATCCATTGTTATCCGTAAACAATGGAAGTGATATAGACATTACCGGGGCGATGGCCACCCCAGACAATGGGTTTATCATAGCTGGCTCATTACACGAAACTAGAGAAGTCTTCGTCCTAAAAATAGACGCCAATGGCAACATCTATCCCGGCCAAATCTCCGGCCAACTTGCTCTCGATGCCAACGTCAACTGCCTCAACGATTCCTCCGAACAAGCCCTCGCCAACTGGAAAGTCCAACTGCTGAGTGATAATTATTCTTTATATACTACCACAGATAGCAGTGGCTACTACGAAATACAGGATGTACCCGGCGATGATTATTTGCTCTCTGCGGTCACTTCTTCCAACTTGTGGGAATCTTGCCTGGGCGAGGTTCCAGTCGCTATTCCTGATACCGGCTCGCTGGCCCTTGTGCAAGACCTGCCCATCCAAATCGTGGCCGATTGTCCTTTTATGACTATTGATATTGCCACGCCCGCGCTACGCCGCTGTTTTTCTAATAATTATAGTGTACATTATTGTAACAATGGCACGATTGCCGCCGATAGTGCTTCTGTGCAAATCATTCTCGATCCATTTTTGGATTTTACCACGGCTAGTATTCCTTACACCCAACAGGACGACACGCTGTGTTTCTCCCTCGGCTCGGTTCCTTCGCTCGAATGCGGCGATTTTAATTTTACTGTTACCGTAAATTGTGATTCCGCGCAACTCGGCCAAACCCTCTGCGTGAGTGCCCATATTTTCCCGGATAGCATTTGCCATCCATCGGCCAACTGGACGGGTGCGCTGCTCGAAGGTTCCGGCTTCTGTGCGGGCGATAGTGTGCGTTTTCAACTGCGCAATATCGGCGTGGCCCCCACCAGCAGCGGCCTGAATTTCATCATCGCCGACGATCATGTTATTATGCTCCAACAGCCCTTGCCTACCCTGCTGCCCAACGATATTCACAACGTGGTCCTTCCCGCCGATGGCTCCACCTGGCGGCTCTTGGCCGACCAGGAACCCAACGCGCCAGGCATGGAAATGCCGTCCATTGGCGTGGAAGGCTGCGGTACCAGTGGGCCTCCAAACTGGGGTTTCTTCCTGCAATTTGCCAACCGCGATGGTAACCCTTTCACCGACAATGATTGCCGGGAAGTAGTTGGCTCCTACGACCCCAACGATAAACAAGCCTTCCCCATCGGTCTTGATAATCAGCATTTTATCGAACGAAACACGCCGCTTGACTACCAAATTCGTTTCCAGAATACCGGCACCGATACGGCTTTCACGGTCGTCGTCAAAGACACCCTTTCCGCCTGGCTCGATCCGGCCACCGTGCGTCCCGGCGCGGCCAGTCACCCCTACACCTGGTCGCTTTCCGGCGCGGGCATCCTGACTTTTACTTTCGACCATATTCTCTTGCCCGACTCGAACGTAAATGAGGTTGCTTCCCACGGCTTTACCCAGTTCAGCATTGCCCAACGCCCGGACAATCCTTTCGGCGCAGTTGTAGAAAACCGGGCCGGTATTTACTTTGATTTTAATGCACCCATAATGACTAATACGGTCTGGCATACCATCAGTCCTGACTTCAAACCAACCCCTACGCACGAGCCAAAAGCACCAGTCGCCACCCTGCAAGTCTGGCCAAATCCGGCTGATGAGGTGACGCGTATTTGGGCAGAGCGACATTTTAAAGCCGGGCAGCAAATAGTGTTACGTAATATCTCGGGCAGCGTTGTACGGGAAATAGCCGTGCAGGGCCAAATCGTGGAGCTGCAACGGGCGGGCCTACCCAAGGGATTGTATTTTCTGGAGTGGCGGGATAAAAGCGGCGTGATTGGTGTAGGAAAGGTGGTGTGGGAATAAACAACGGGCGGTTCAAGGTTGATATTTGGGAAAATGCTGTCCAACCGCCTACCCTACCCGCCGCACATCCACCTCCGCATCCAGTGGAGTACCTTCCAGAATATGCTCCGCAAAATGGGCCGCCCAAAACGGAGCCAGCAACGCGCCTTTGGTGCCCAAACCATTGAAAATACCCACTCTTGGCAGTGCTGGGTGCCAGCCCAGGAAAGGTCGCCGGTCTTTCACCGTGGGCCGCACACCTGCTACATGGCCGACTACCTCGAAGGGCACCGCCAGCATAGAACGCAGGTTTTGCAGCAACAAATCGCCTTCGCCTGCGCTGGGATGCAGGTCGGGAAAATACCATTGGTAGGAAGCACCCGCCCAGAAAAGACCATCGCCAAGCGGCACCAGCAAAGTCGTTTTTTTGAGCATTTCATGAAGTTCGGCAACTGGCAGAGTCTCGCTAAAACGGATCAGCAGGGCTTCGCCTTTGGCCACCCGCCAGGGCAGATGCGACCACAGGGGATGATCGGCACTGCGGTAACCATCGCAAAAAATGACTCGGTCGTATGTGGTGGCCAGTTGTTCAATCTCTTGATAATCAATGTTTTTTTCGATAAAAAAACCGTCTTTTTTAAGTTGCTCGCGAAAAGCCGATAACAAAGGCACGAACGTCACCCGGGCCGCTTGCCGGATCAGGCCGAAGCGAAAACCGGGCGGTATGAACGCCTGCCAGGCTCCGCCATCCGGCAATTCGCGCAAAAAATCCACGTAGGCTGACTGGCCACAGCGCAGCGACCAATCGTTGGCCTCTTCCGCTGTGGCCAGCAGCCGCACGATGGGTTGTTCATGCCAGATGGATACGCCGAGTGCCTGCTCCAATGCCTGATAAGTCGCCCGCGCCACCGGAAAAAACTCGTCGAAAAGCCATGATTTCACGTAGCGTTTGCCGGTCACTGGATTGATAATACCGGCAGCCACCGTCGAAGCACTACCCGGCAGATCACCATCGGCAATGGTCACCTCGACGCCACGCTGACGCAGGGTCCAGGCCAGCAAAGTGCCCGCAATGCCCTGACCGATGATAAAAATCTTCATGGATATTAGGAGACAGGAGTTAGGGGGCAGGAGACAGGAAAAAGGATGGTTAGGAGAATCTGAATACACTACAATTTTTTTGAGGAGGCGAGGATTCGATCAAAGTACTTGATAATCAGGTTATTGATCCAATACTCGCCTCCTCAAATCCTCAAACTTAATTGTGCTTAAAGCGGTTTGCCTTCCGACAAAGTTTTTAAAGCCGCTTCTACGGACTGTCGGCTGAGATCATCAGGAGCTTGTTTTTGTGCCAGTTTGGCTTGCTCGAGGGCCTTTTTCAGATCGCCGGTAGCGGAATAGCCGCGCATCAGGCCAGCATGGGTTGGCCAGGCTTCGCCATTTTTTTTATAGTTCAATTGAAAAATTTCCATGGCCTTCGCCGGATTTTTATCGGCAATAAGTTGGCGGCCATATTGGTGCATCTCCATAGGCGTTGCCTTGTCAAACGCGGTATCCATGATTTTATCGGCTTCTGTGCCCCGGTTCAGTTTACGCAATATATCGGCTTTCAGGCGCAGATTAGTAAAAGAGGCATTGCCGCCAATGGCATCGTTGGCCCAGGTCAGGGCTTCTTCCAGGTTATAATTATGTTGCAAATAATAGTCCGCCGCCGCATTCAGGTTTTCATCATAAAAGCCAACGCTGCTCTGCATTTCCTGGTGCATGGCGGCCATCACGGTTTTCGGGACGTCTATCCCAACGCTGAACGGGATGCGCCATTTTTCCCAAACCAACGCGATGACGCTGCCGTTTTCGGTCTGGTCAGCAAATTCGTAGGCCAGCCATTCGCGACTTTGGGGCAGGTTTTTCTGCTGGCGCACCGTCACGCGCAGCACATCTTCGCCGGGGTTGTAAAAATAACTGCCCCAGGCTCCGCTGTTTTTGGAAAAAATCAGGGTACATGAATCGGGATATACCGCGATGAAAAAACCGTATTTGCCCGCTGCCAAAGGTTTGCCTGCTATCGTCACGTCGGTGCTGAATTCCATAATGGTATTTTCGTTGGCACCGGCCCGCCACGGCGATTCTTTGGCGGTGCCAAAGCCGAGATTCTGGAAGCCATAGTGGGCAATATTCGTTCCCCAGATTTTCCCCTCGCGCCCTTTCACCCGTGGCGCATCCCAATGGATAATCATATCAGTTACCCCAATACGTTGCGAAATACTGCTTTTGATATTGCCGCCGCTGGCGGGTAAAGAGGTCATCACCTGGGCCTGCGCAGTGAGACCGATCAGCAAAAAAATGGAAAGAACAAGGAGGTGTTTCATCGTTATTTTTTTTAGTACATGAATAATGGGGAATGTCCGCCATACGTATGGGAAAGGGGAAATTTTTGGTTAAAAGGCTGTTTAAAGTATGTCAACGACTGTTTTCACCTACTGCATACGCTTAACGTGCCGCTCGCGCAGGGTTCCACCCTGTGTGGCCTATCCGACGGGCTATGCCCGCAAAAAACTACTGCCAATGCTTACCCACAACCGTTTTAATTACTTCCAATGGCCCATTATTCCGCGCCACCAGTACCCTCAGCGACCCCGCACCCGGCAGTACCGCCAAATCGCGCACACTGCCTGACAAACGTAAACCCGTTGCGCTCACCGGCAAAGATTGGAAACCGCCATGTCCGTCGCCACGCAACAGCGTCCCATAAGTCCCCAGGCAGGTACCGACTTCCGGTTTGCAACGTTCCTGATTGCCCGCCAGCAGAATATCCGCCTGCCCATCGCCGGTAAAATCGGCGACGGCGATGGCAAATACCGGCGTTTGCTGGGCGGCCCACGGCAAGGAAGCCAACTCAAATTTACCGCCGCCTTTATTCCACATCACGCTGGTTTTCAGCAAGTAAGCGTCTTTTCTAATCGCACCTGCCAATTGCTGCGGGGTGAAAACATCACTGATGGTCTGCGATTGATAGTCGCTGAATTTCAGGTATTTCTTTTTCAACATGGGCAGTTGTTTCACCAGATCGTTGCGTCCGACCAGCGGGTATGACTGGTCGCCATTGTACTGACAAAGCATGGTTTCGCTGCGGCCATTTTGATCAAAATCGCTGACGAACAACGAAAGCGGCTGCTCGGCGAAGGCTTTAAAACGGGAGTTCTCGCCCCAATTGCCCAGTACAAAATCCAGGTCGCCATCACCGTCCAGATCGGCGGACGTGAGGCAGTTCCACCAGCCGTTGGAGCTGGGCAGAGCCGCAGCTTCGCGAAGTTTACCACTTTCATTGATAAAGATCCGTACGGGTTCCCATTCGCCTACCACCACCAGATCGGGGTCGCGGTCGCCGTCCACATCGGCCCAGGCCGCATCGGTGACCATGCCCAACTGCTGCAAAGCCGGATATTGTTGCAAAGCGGGCTGGAAATGGGCATGACCGTCGTTGAGCAAAATAAACGAAGTGGGCGGCTGCCCGTAGTTACCCGGCACCAGCCGCATTCCGACAAAAAGATCAAGATCGCCGTCGCCATCCACATCGGCGGGGCGAGCGCAGGCGGTAGCGAAAGGCTTGCCGGTGGGCAGGCTCGTGGCAGAACGGGTGAAATGGCCCCGTCCGTCATTGAGATACAAGCGATCCTGTAAGGCCGCCTCGCCGGGTTCAAATTCATTGCTGCCGCTGCCTACGTACAAGTCCATATCCCGGTCATTATCCGCGTCAAAGAAAACAGCAGTGACATCTTCGCCCGCTTTATCCCGTTCAAAATCAGGCTGTTGCGTTGGCGAAAAACCGCCGCTGGCATTTTGCAAAAATAATTTTCCGGCCTGCCCGGCTGCACCACCGGCGTAAAAGTCGGCCCGGCCATCCCCATTCACATCGGCTACTGCCAGTTCCGGGCCTTCGGCAGAATACATCCGAAAGAGCAAAGGCTCCCGGTCAAAATCAGAAAAATCGCGCTCCACATGCTGGAAACCGGGTGCTTTCTCAGCGGCAAATATGGGCGTTGGGCTTGTCTTTTTAGGGTTGGCTGGTGGTTGGATAGCATCACTTTCCCGTATTTCCAGCGTTTGATTCGCGGGTACATGTTGGCCGCGCCAGATTTTACCCGAAGGGAAAATTACTTCCACGCTATCGGCGGTCGCGTGTTGACCCAAGCCAAAATGCAACTGGTAATCCACACAGGATTCAAAGCCACGCATGGGAGCCAGTTCCTGAAAAAGGGTCTGATTACCCAGATGTACCATGGCTTTTGCACCTACCGAAAAGGTGTTGCCGTTCGCGCCTTGCAGTTTGATTTTCAGCCAGTTAGCCTGTCCATTTGTTTCATTTCGATAAATAAAACAGGGCATATCCACATTGTTGACCACCAGATCGAGGTCGCCGTCATTGTCCAGATCGGCGTACGCGGAACCATTGGAAAAAGATGGTTGACCCAGGCCCCAGGCAGTAGCCACGTTTTCAAATTCCAGTTCGCCCGTGCCTTTATTTTTAAAAAGATAATTGGGTAACGGCTGCGAGGGCATGGCATCAATCAGTTTTTTGATGCCCGCACCGGGATTTTCGCGCAGCAGCTTGGATACGACACTGGGATCGGAATAAAAGTTGAGGTAGTCCTGATCGAGCAGGTCTTTACCGATGCCATTGGCGACAAAAATATCCTTCCAACCGTCATTATCGAAGTCGGCGAGCAGGGCACCCCAGCTCCAGTCTGTGGCCCATGTACCCGCCTGGCGACCCACTTCGGAGAAGGTGCCATCGCCATTATTGCGTTGCAGCACATTCCGGCCAAATTGCCGATGGTAGCCCATTTGCAGTGCATTCTGATAAGTATTCCAGTTATCAAAAGCGGCTTTGGTCTTGTAACGCTTTTCATCGGGCGGCGTCATTTCGGTGACAAAAATCTCCGGGAAACCATCGTTGTTCAAGTCGGCCATGTCTGCCCCCATCGAGCCTTTACTGATCTCCGGGATGCTTTTTTCCAGGATTTCCTCGAAAGTGCCATCGCCACGGTTGTGGTATAAATAATCGCGCTCGAAAAAATCATTGGAAATGAACAGGTCCGGCCAGCCATCCTGGTCATAGTCGCCCACCGTGACGCCGAGACCGAAACCAATGGCCGAGGAGTAAATGCCGGAGGAGGAGGAGACGTCCAAAAAGTGCGTTCTGTCATTTCTCAGCAACCGATTTCCACCATCCGGGTCAGCTAACTGCCGCTGACCGGGGCGGTAGTCGTAGCCACCTACGCTGCGCAGGGAATTATTTAGCAAATAACAATCGAGGTCACCATCGCGGTCATAATCAAAGAAAGCGGAGTGGGTGCTGAGGCCCGTGTAGTCGAGGCCCCAAACTTTGGCTTCTTCGCGGAAAGTGGGCAGCCCCGCAGAACCATTATTAATAAACAACTCATTATATCGCCGTTCGCCGCCCGGCGCACCGGATTTGCAGATATAAATATCCAGCCAGCCATCGCCATTTACGTCGGCAAGGGCAACTCCGGCAGTCCAGACGTTTTTGGTAGTCAGACCAGCGGCTTCGGTGACGTCTTCAAATTGAAAGTTGCCACGATTCAGGTAAAGGCGGTTGGAGACCATGTTGCCGCAGAAAAACAGGTCGGGCAGCCCGTCGTTGTTCACATCACCGACGGCCACCCCACCGCCATTGTAGAAATTGCGGAACAGGTAGCAGTTGAAAGTATCCGAGTAGGGCAGGTCGTTGCGGAACTGAACGCCTGTTTGTTCGGCGGATAAAAGCGTGAAGCGTTGGCTGGCAGTCACCGATTTTGGAGCCGTTTTGCCGCAGGCAAACAGCAAAAGTATTAGTAGGGAGCACCAACCGAGGGATCGAAAAGACATAGTGTCAAAGGTAGAAATAGCGGTTGGCTATTTTGCCGGTTTTTCCCAGACCGGGCGCGGTCCGGTGGGCTGGCCGACAGAGGGATTAACTTTGGGTTGCACCGAAATATCGGTGATGTCCACGCGTAGTCGTCGCTCATCGAGGATACGCATAGTAATTTCACGGTTGCCATTCACTTTGGCCCAAAATGGTCGGCCTTTGTCGTTGCGTTGTTTGATAAAACCGGGGCCGTACCATTTTTCCAGGATGGCTAAGGCGTCGGGTACCAGATTTTCAGCATAGTATTCTTTGTTCCAGGGGGCCCAGGTTTGGTAGTTCATCCAGACTTTCATGTTGTAAATTTTATCGTCATTAAAGTCGGGATAGAAATTCACGTCAATGGGCTGGCGATAGCCTGGCATGACGTAGAGTACTGAGGTGTTCTCCGCGCCATTGGTGACCAGGCCTTGTTGGTTCATTTCATGACAATGGACATAAAATTCTGAGCGGGGCATGCCGAAATACAGACCCATAAAGATGCTATCGTGGCGGATGCCGCTGGCCAACTCCTGCTGACGCAGGGTGGCGTAGTCCTTTTCACAGGCCAGGATAGTGGTCATTGATAACGCGAAAACGAAGATAAAAAAACGAAGATTCATCTTGATTGAATTTTGTTTTGAACCACAAAGAAAAAGAGCAAGCGGGAAATCCCGCTTGCCCTTTCTTACAAAATCAGGTAGAATGGATGAGAGTGGCCCTAACAATGCGAAATGTGATGTTAAGGTACTATCAGCCAGAACTATTAATACCCTGGATTTTGCCGCAACTGATTATTCACGTTGAGCTGCGGACCTGGAATTGGCCACAGTTCTTTGTTTTCGTCCGAACCCGGCATGAAATCGGTCGGATTGCCATAGACCCCGAAACGAATCAAATCCTGACGGCGTACACCTTCGTAAAACATTTCCCGGCCACGCTCATCCAACAGGTTTTGAGCGGTCAGCGAAGTGAACGGCGAATTTTTCAGCGAGCGTTCGCGAACTTGGTTAACCAGGGTCAGTGCCACGGCGTCCGATGGATTGATGCGCCACAGGGCTTCAGCTTTAGTCAACAAAATGTCGGCATAGCGGAAAAGCGGCATATCATTGCTCAGGTTGGCGGTAGCGCCAGACTTGAACTCGTATTTACCGATCCGTACACCTGCCTGACGCAGGGCAAACGGGAAATGCTCATTGATTTCCGGGGTGAAGTTTACCTGTGGACCGTCCGGATCGGCGGCTTCGACGGCGGCATCCAGGATCGGCGTGATCCCATCGGATGCAAACTGTGGGCCTACCACGAAGTTGATTTTCCGGGAATCGTTGTCATCGTGCAGGTTGTAAAAATCCTGTAGCGAGCAATAGCCGTTCCAGGGTTGCTCCCTCAGGTTGTAGGTCAACTGCGAACCATAGTGCAGGGTCATCTGTGCAATGTTCTGTCCTTGTGCGAACACTTCGTCGAACGGCACGGCCAAAATGAACTCCTTGGTGGTCGGGAAGCCGTTGTTGTTGACGAAGTTGGCCCGGTAGGAAGGCTCCAGCGAGAAAATGCCGGCCGCGATGATTTCATCGGCCGCTGCGGCTGCTTCGGCCCACTTGGCCGAACCTGTATAAACTTCTGCATTCAGGTACAGCTTAGCCTGCATGGCCTTGCCCGCCCAGTAGTTCATCCGACCGTAGGTAGTGCCGTCATTGGATTTCGACAGGAGCGGTACTGCTGCGCGCAGTTCGGACTCCACGAAGTTGTAGATTGCAGTGCGCGTCTCGGTCGGCGGTTTGAAACCTTCCGGTACGTCGAAAGAGATGACGAGCGGTACGTTGCCGAATGTATCCATCAACCAGTAATAGTACATGGCCCGCAATACCCGCAGCTCGCCGATGAACTTATCGGCCAGGGCGCCGTCCACACTGCCCGCGTCTTTCAACGTGGTGAACTGGGCGATCAGGCGGTTACAGGTTGCCACGCCACCGTACAAGAAACCCCAGGCGTTATTGATGTTGGGATCGCCCGGCTTGAAATCGTGCCGATGGGCATTGACCCACTGGCCGCCGTCACCCCAGTCCGCACCGCGGGTCGGGATCATCGCTTCGTCGGAAGAGACCTCCTGAACGGAGAAATAGGAACCGTGGTTGCCCAAAGCATACAGACCAGTGTAAGCAGCACCGAGTGCAGCGATGAACTCCTCTTCCGTTTTCAGAAAGTTGTCGTCCGTCACCGTATCGTACAGCTTCTCATCCAGGTCGGTACAGGAATTGTTGAAGGTTGCCAAAAAAAGCATTGGCAGCATCAACTTCCCAAACAGAGATAATTTTTTCATAAAAGTAAAAAGTTTTGAATTGTTTGTAATGTCTTAGAATCCAAAGTTGACACCGAAAGAAACCGTGCGGGCCAGGAAATAGGTGCTGCGACGGTCAATGCCGGGAGCCAGAGGATTGAGGCCACCGGTACGTCCACCATTGTCCACTGCACCGCTGTCACCAATCCGTTGCTCTGGGTCCACGCCGCTATAGTCGGTAATGGTGAACAGATTCTGTCCGCTCACGTACACCCGGGCTTTGGTAAACCAGCTGTTGCTGGGCAGGGTGAAATTATAGCCCAAAGTCGCGTTGTCCAGGCGCACAAAAGTGGCATTTTCCACGTGGGTGTCGTCAAAACGGCTTTTTGCCTTCAGGTCCGGATTGTAGTATTTGGTATCCACTTTGTTCCAGGTTGTAGCACCCGGGTCGGCATTTTCAAAAAACACCCGGTATTCATTGACCAGATCGTGGCCAAATACACCTCGCAACAGGAAATTAAGGTCAAAGTTGCCAAAAACGAAAGTATTGCTGAAACCAAGTTCGAACTTGGGTGTACCATTGCCCAGCAAGGTTTGATCCTTACCAAATTGTTCGATGGTGGACTGGTTTACTACGCCATCACCGTCCAGATCTTTGTACTTGATACTGCCGTCGACATTGATGCTTTCCCGAACGGGTCCCCATAATTGGCCCAGGCTGGCACCATTATACAGAATGGTATAATACACATCATTCTGGCCAGGCGCACCAGCATTGGCATAGCGCAGCGTATCGCCGGTTTCGTTAAAATCTTCCAAAGTGCTCCGGGTGGTGCTGAAGATCAGGCCTGGCGACCATTTGAAGCGTTCGCCGCCAAATACATCGTTCGCAAACAGGGAGGCTTCAAAGCCATTGGTGCGGATCGAAGCCACGTTATCAAACGTGGTGGTAGCGAAGTTCGGCGGCTGTGGCACGGTCAGGGCGATGATCAGACCTTCGGTGTTCCGGTTGTAATAGTCGAGCGAGCCAGTGAATTTGTACTGGCTGAATGCATAGTCCAAACCAACGTTAAATTCGCCTTTTTCTTCCCAGCGCAGACCCGGGTTCGGGTTCTGGTTCGGGCCATAGCTCGGTACGAAATTGCCATTATAAAAGAATTGCGGTCCTTGTACATAAGTACGGCGATACAGCGAGTTGCGATCCGGTTGTGTACCGGTCACACCGTAGCCAGCGCGCAGTTTCAATTGATTTACGCCATTCATGTCGGCAAATTTCGTCACGTCGGCACCGGCACTGATGAATGGGAACAAGCCCCATTTGTTGTCCGGACCGAAACGCGTGGAACCTTCGCGACGTACACCACCAGCGACAAAGAACTTATCGTTGATGTTAACTGTGGCGCGGCCAAAGAAAGCGATCAGGCGATTTTCGTTTTTGTAGCTGCCAATCTGGGTCAAACCGCGGCTGTTTTCCAAGAAAGCGCCCAGGTTCTGAGCACCAAATTCGTTGGAAATGATATTACCCGCATTCACGTTAAACCCTTGATTGTTAAACTGCTGGAAGGAGTAACCGCCCAATAGTTTGAAGGTGCTGGACTGGCTGAACTTGAGGGTGTACTCGCCGGTCATTTCCAGGGTATTGGTGGTTCCACTGGCAGTATTCTGGATGCCTGCGCCATTGCGACCGGCGCCCCGGTACTTGCTCTGTTTGCTGTAAAACTCTGTGTTGTTGAAGCTGTAGCGCTCCTGAGCAACCGTCACCCCGGCGACTAAACCGTCGAGGAGGGTGTACTCGGCGCGGGCACTGCCCAACAGGCGGGTACCTTCCCCCTGATTGGTGTTCTGCTCAATCATAGCCACCGGGTTGAAGAAGTCGAACGAAGCGTTCTCTACATAACCACCATTGACATTGGTCGGATCAGTGGAGTAGATACCCGAGGTCGGATTCTGCAGCACCGCATAACGGAATGCTTCCGGGAAACCGAAGGAACCGTCAACCGTAGTGATAGCCAGGTTACCATTGATGTTCAGGCGGTTGTTCATCGCCTTTTGGTAGAAGTTCAGACCGCCGTTGTAGCGTTTGAAGCCCGAACCGCGCAGGATACCGTCCACATCGCGATAGTTGAACGAGGCACGGTAGCCACCGTTGCCTACGCCGCCCGACAAGCTCAGGTTATGCACCTGCGATACGCCGGATTGCGTGATGGCATCGAACCAGTCCGTGTCCGTGCCACCAGGGCCGTCGGCGGGCGTGAAATCCGTACCGCCAGTAGCGATAAAGTCTTCCGAGCTCAGCACTTTGTAGCGTTTTCCTACCTGGTCAACGGCCACGAAAGCGTTGTAATCAACCACCGTGCGACCGGCGGAACCTTTCTTGGTGGTAATCAACACGACCCCAGCCGAGGCACGTGTACCGTAAATAGCCGCCGCCGAACCGTCTTTCAACACGTCGAAGGTCTCGATGTCGTTCGGGTCAATCAGGCCAATGCTGACACCTGGAATACCGTCCACTACAATCAGCGGGGCGGCATTCGACAAAGAAGACAGGCCACGGAGACGGATCGAGAACTCACCGTTGGGGTCAGAACCCGGACGTGATACGCTCACGCCGGCTATTTTTCCCTGGATCAGTTGCGATGCGCTGGAAATGTTACCCTTGTTGAAGTCTTCCTTCTTCAGGGAAGCCACCGCACTGGTCACCTCTTTGGACTTTACCGTACCATAACCAACGACGACCACTTCATCCAGCACAGAGCCGGGCTTCATGGCTACTTCCACAACGTTGGAAGCACTGAGGTCAATCACCTGCTCGGTATAGCCCGTGTACGCAAAACGCAATTGCGTGCTGCCTTCCGGAACTTCAACTGAGAAGTTGCCGTCAATATCCGTAGAGGCGCCGCGCGTCGTGCCGACCACCGATACGGTTGCACCAATAAGGCCTTCGCTGCTCTCAGCATCGGTTACCTTACCTTTCACGGTGCGTTGTGCCAAAGCAGCATTGCTGAGTAGCAGCAAAACTGCCATCAGGAAGCCACATTTGGAAAATGTGTGCAAAAACTTCATACGAGAATGAGTTTAGTTTAGTGAAAAAAATCCTATTTCACAAAGTGTGAAAGCCAACAATGAGGGTTCTTCGGGAGGGGCGATTAATCCGTGCAACTCATTCATATTGAATAAGTAAACAGGATAAAATTTGGCAGGACGGCGGGCAGCAATCGGCAATAGTACGTGTGGTTAGTACGCTTAGAAGCGGCTAAGGTAGTAATTCGTCGGTAATACGAACAAAGCCTTTTTTCAAATTTTTTAGATTAGGATAAACTTAGAATTTTATTATGGAATAACAAACAAAGCACTCATTCTCACTGATTAGCCCCGTTTACTAAATCCGAATAAAATTTTTTACTTAATCTTTTATTTTTGCCCCTTAATTCTGCCCATTTATGCCCGATTTTTCTCCGGCCCACCGCCGCCTTCCCGCCGAATGGGAACCCCAAAGTGCCATCCAGCTCACTTTCCCCCACGCCCACACCGACTGGGGGCCTATGCTCGATGAGGTGCTACCCTGTTTTATGGAAATAGCCGAAACTATCAGCCGTTTCCAGCCGGTACTCATCGTCTGCCAAGACCCGGCGTCCCTGCGCCCGCTGCTGAAAAATGCCCGCCCGGAACACCTGTATTTCGCCGTCGCCGACTCCAACGACACCTGGGCGCGCGACCACGGCGGCATCTGCGTAGAACAGGAAGGTCAAATACTCATTCTCGATTTTGTATTCAATGGCTGGGGACTGAAATTCCCCGCCGCTAAAGACAACCTGATCACGCGTAGCCTATATAACATAGGTGTGCTGCACGGAGCGATCCAGCCCGGTGGCCTCGTGCTGGAAGGCGGCGGTATTGAAAGCGACGGACAAGGCACCCTGCTCACGACCACCGAGTGTATGCTTTCGCCGAATCGCAATCCGCATTTAAACAAAGCCCAACTTGAGAAAGAACTGCAGTCCCTCTTCGGTGTCGACCGGGTGCTGTGGCTTCACCACGGCTACCTGACCGGCGACGATACCGATTCACATATTGATACGCTGGCCCGGTTTTGTAACCCGACGACCATCGCCTACGTCCGCTGCACCGATCCCTCGGATGAGCATTTCGACGCGCTGCAACGCATGGAAGCCGAATTAAAGACTTTCCACACCGCCGCTGGCGCTCCTTACCATCTGGTGCCGCTGCCCTGGCCCGATGCCTGCTTCGATGCCGAAGGCCAGCGCCTGCCCGCCACTTATGCCAACTTTCTGATCATCAATGGCGCAGTATTAGTACCCACTTATAATGTGCCGCAAGACGCGGAAGCCTTGCGCATTATGCAGCAATTATTTCCCGACCGGCGTATTTTGGGAGTGGATTGCCGGTCGCTTATTCTCCAGCATGGTTCCTTGCATTGTGTGACGATGCAGTATCCGGCGGGAGTGGTCAGTGGCCCTCCTTCGTCTGAAAAAGACTTTGGCGGGTAAAAGAGATTTAACAGAAAAGGCAACTTGCCTGGTCCTGTCCGTGTTACGCAGAAAAGGGCAAAAGGGTTGGGTCGGGCTTTCAGATATTTTCAATAAAATTCCCTGAAAGTTTTAGGCATTGATAATCAGATAGTTAACGACCCACAGTCCTTGTAATGACGCTTACAAAACTCTTGAAAGTTTTGCAAACGAGTTGACGGTATGGCGTTTACGAAACCAACGACCACATTGACCACCTTCATCCATTGACCACATTAACTCTATGTCTAAATCAATTTTGACCGTCGGACTGGTGCAGCAGGCGAATACCGGCGATGAACAAGCCAATATAGCCAAGTCGCTGCTCGGCATTGCGGAATGCGCGGCCAAAGGCGCACAATTAGTCGTGTTGCAAGAGCTGCACTGCGGCCTGTATTTCTGCCAATCGGAGGATACGGCCATGTTTGATCTGGCGAAGCCCATTCCGGGCAGCCATACGCAGGTATTCGGAGCGGCGGCCCGCGAACATGGGGTGGTGCTGGTGACTTCGCTGTTTGAAAAACGCGCACCCGGTCTTTACCACAATACTGCCGTGGTGTTTGAAAAAGATGGTTCTATCGCCGGGAAATACCGGAAAATGCACATTCCCGACGACCCAGCTTATTATGAAAAATTTTACTTCACGCCGGGGGATTTGGGTTTTCAGCCTATTCAGACTTCAGTCGGAAAACTTGGTGTGCTCGTTTGCTGGGATCAATGGTACCCGGAGGCTGCCCGGCTCATGGCCTTAGCGGGCGCGGAGGTGCTCATTTATCCGACGGCCATTGGTTGGGAAAGCAGCGATGAAAATTCGGAAAAGGAGCGGCAGCATGGGGCCTGGTTTATCAGTCAGCGTGGCCATGCGGTGGCCAATGGCCTGCCGGTGGTGACGGTGAATCGTACGGGCTACGAACCTGACCCTACGGGCGTGACGGGTGGCATCCAATTCTGGGGACAAAGTTTTGTGGTAGGTCCGCAGGGCGAAGTACTTTACCTCGCCCCGCCCGATCGGGAGGAAAATGTGGTGTTGGAAATTGATAAACAGCGCACCGAAGATGTGCGCCGTATCTGGCCGTTTTTTCGTGACCGCCGTATTGATTTCTATGCGGGCCTGACACAGCGGTATTTGGACGACGACAAGTAGGCGACCACGAGGATCGCCTCTACCTTAGTTCTGGCGATTTCGGCAACCACTTTTGGGATCGTTTATTGGGTTAACGTGCAGGGGCTAAAAGTCAGAATGATGTTTCGTATCTATTACAATCCTGTAAGGTTTTTGAAACCTTACAGGATTTAATTATCAGACATGCAACGCATTATTACTGATTAAATTCTACAATACAATCTCCACTTTTTGTAAAAACCACAAATCGCCATCTCCGCTCAATGCGGCCCTACCCCATTTACAGGGGGAACCGGAGGGGGGCTGCTTTACGCCAGCCGTTCAATATCGCGAATCAGGATACTTTTTCGATTAAAATAAATGAGATTGGACTTACGCAGGTCATTCATTACGGAAGTCACCGTCTGGCGGCTGGTGCCGGTCAGGTTAGCAATGTCCTGCTGGGTAAGATGGTGTTTGACCAGCGTTTCGTAGCCCACGCGGCGACCTTCCTTACCGGCGGTATCCACCAGGAATTCGATGATCCGCTCACGGGCATCTTTCAGGACCAGCTTGGCCAGGCGTTCTTCTACCCGCTGCAACCGATTGGTGAGGTGTTGCAGGCAGGCAAACACCAGGCGTTGGTTCTGCTGCATGAGTTCCTGGAAGACCGTTAACCGGATGCTGAGGCAGACCGCACCGTCGTGCAGGGCCTGACCGAATTCGCTGTGTTGCAGCTCTCCTGCCAAAGCCAGATCGCCAAAAAGGGTGTCGGGATGCAGAATCTCCTTGATGACTTCCCGTCCGTCCTGGGAAAAAGTGCCTATTTTCACCCGTCCTTCCACGAGGAAGAACAGGTGATCCGCAGCTTCGTCGGGCATGAATACAAAAGCGTACTTTTCGGTCCGACGTACTGTGGCGCTATCGGCCAGCCGTTCCATCTCATGGTGGTTCAGACAATCGAGCAGAGAGAGTCGGCGAAGAATGTTTACTTTGTTGGGCAAATCCATAGCGGCGGAAGTTCTAATAACAGGTAATTGAAATAATCGGTAGGATGACCTCTTTTTGGATGCTACAAACATATTGGCAGTTTGTGCGAACCAAAAGGACATTTTTAGCAATTTGTCGCCAAAAAATTTTATTATTTCATAACATAAATCATTTATTATCAATTACTTGCAATGTCTTTGTATTGCAAATACGAAATATTATCGTGTAATAAATCGCGTGATTTGCCCAAAGGAGACGGCAAAAAATATCCGGTGAGTACCTGCTCCCCTTACCTTTGCGTTTGGCTATCGTTCTTTAACGGCGGCAAGCCCCTCTCCATCTTCACTACCTTTGGTCTCTTTTTGCAAAGGGCAGAAAGTAGTTGCCTATCCTTTTCCATGAAAAAAATTCTATTTTTACTGACTGTCGTTTGTCTTTCCACTGCTTCTCTGGCAGCGAAAGCATTTTCTCTGACCGAAAGAATCGCCACGGACAGCAGCGGCAACGCCTGTACCAACCCGGTGCTGCTCAACCCGATCACTACCCTGAATGCCTTATGCGGGGCCGGTACGGGCGCGATCATCCTGGATGTGGAGGGTGGCAATTTCAACTACCAATTCAACTGGTCGCCTAATGTATCGAGCGGCAATCTGGCTTTCAACCTCACCGCTGGCACCTACTCTATTCAAATTGTGCGCAACAGTCAGCCTGAATGTACGCTCGATACGACGGTGATTGTCAATAATTCCAATGCCCCGGAGTATCAGGTGGCAGAAATACAGGCAGCGACCTGTCTGGCAATCAATGGTAAAATAACCCTGACGCCCGCCAACCTGCAGTACACCTGGAGCAATGGCACCACAGGAGCCGTAAATGCGAACCTCGCCGCCGGTTGCTATTACGTGACCGCTACGCAACCCTCCACGGGCTGTTTCGGTATTTCCCGGATATGCGTACCCCGCCTCAACCAGTTGCAGGCCGATTATACCATTATAAAACAGGCTAAATGTGGGCGACCGACGGGTATTGTCCAACTCTCCGTGGCCGGTGGATCGGGCAATTACAGCTATAGCCTGGGGAATGGCCCGTACTTAACTAATTTAACGCCAGGGACTTACATAGATGTTATTCAGGATAATGTGTCGGTATGCGCCGATACCGTTTCTTTTGTCGTACAAAACATACCGGTCTCCGGCTCGATAGAATCCACTATTTATGATGTGAAATGTCCGGGCGGTAGTGATGGTTACATTGAGTTTCATGTGATTGCGGGCGAGAATTTTACGAATCCGCCCACTTTCGCGCTGCGCGATAGTAATGACAATCCAACGACCCCTATTTTTCCCGGCAACCTGCCTTCCGGCCCCTACAACCTGTATATTGTGGATGCCGATAGTTGCAGTCTGCCGACTTATACTTTTCGCATTGGCGAGCCGCCGCCTTTTGCCCTGCAAAAAACGATCACTCCGCAAAGCTGTACGCAGGGCGGTCAAATCCTGCTGGATTTGAGCGGAAGTAATGGACAATTTACCGTGGACTGGGAAGATTTGCCGGGTACCGACGATGGAGAAGACCGCCTGAATCTGCTGCCCGGACGTTATTCAGCGATTATTTACGATAGTTTATTCTGTCAATATCATCTGGATAGCGTGTTAGTGCTCCGCGAATGTACCGCACCGAGTAGCCTGTACCGGGTGTTGACGGCGAGCACCACTGATACTTTTTGCCTGAATCTGCCAACGGGAATTTCCGAGACCGAGGCTAATTTTACGCTGGAAGGTGGCGGTACAACGGGCAGTTCTGCCTTTGGCAGCTGGACTTTGAAACCGGATGGCTGCCTGGTGTATCAAGCGAAAACGACGACAGGTTATGCACTCGATACGATCTGTATCCGGGAGAATGTAGATATTCCCGGTCTGAGCCAGACATTTTGCATCATCGTCAGCATCACCGCCACCGCCCCGACCACGCAGGAAGTATATTTTTCCGTGCTGTCCGGACAGGCGGCGGCAGCCTGTGCCACTCTCCCGCCGGATATTGCCTTGCCAACTATTAATTTGTTGAATACCAGTGGTTTGAGCGGTACGAGCGGAAGTTATGGGAGTTATACGATCAATCCCAGCAGTGCTTGTATTACGTTTCAGTCGTTGGGGCAGCCGGGCTATAATGTAGATGATATTGGCGTGGCCGTATGCGGCGGCACTCCGTTTCATTGCAAGATCATCCACTATCTGCCTTCAGTGTTGCCGCCCGCCTCTTGCGCCAGTGCCATTCAGTTGCCTGCCTCCCTGAACCTGACTACCACTGATTGCGCTGCCGGAGCGACCGTTTGTCTGCCGCCGCCCTTTTCGGAGATCAATAACTACGCGATTTTTGATAATAGCCTGCCCTACCAGGGCGGTTTGCAGCCTTGCAATTATGATACTTTGACGGCCTACCCGATCAGCCAAATTCCGGCTAACGGGCCTTTTACGCTGAATCAATGGCTCCTGAACGGAGTGCCGGTGGGCGGTAGTTTTTCCGATTTGAATGGCCTGCTGGCACTGCTGAACCTGCTGGACGTGACCGGCAATTGGCAGACTTTCAACAATGCCTTTATCGTGGGCGGCACGAACAACAATACCTATGGAACAATGCGGATCACCTCGGCTACCGGCGTGGTGAAGACGCTGAATCCCGGTATTCAGTACGTACCCACTGGCACCGAACTACGGCTGGCGGTGGGCGCGCATACCGTGGTGTTCCGCAGTGTGCTTTCCGGCTGCGCCGATACGATGGCCGTACAGGTGTCGTGTTCCGGCTGCCCGCCGCTGCACAACTATATACCCGATGCCGGGGGCAATATCCGCTGGATGGTCTCCAACTGTGATTTTGACACGACCTTCTGCACGGAGTTGGCCAATGCGCAAGCCAGCAGTTTTGAAGTAAAAGAGAATGGCCAGCCGTTCAATAATTTCACGCCCTGCGATACCCAGCTTGGTCTGGTGCTGGATACCGGCTACCATCGCCTGACCGTCCGTCAACTCCAAGGCACCTGCCAATATACGGTCAATGTCTATGTGACCTGCCCCGGCGTATCGGCGGATACGCTGCTGGCGCGGCCCGATAATGTCACCACGACCCGCATTGCACCTGTGCAAGTTTCTATTCTCGCCAATGATACTTACCAGGGCGCGGTGCAGGTGGAATTGCTGAATACGGCGGAGTTTGGTGCTTTCAGTTACGAGCCGATTCTGGGTACGCTCACTTATACACCCGACCCAGTCCGCTGCGGTTTGGTGGCCGTGAGTTATCGCCTCACCGACCAGCAGGGCCGCCAGTCCACGGCCGTCGTGACGGTAACGGTGACCTGCGATAAAGTGATCGTTTTCAATGGTATATCTCCCAATGGCGACAACCTGAACGACGCCTGGCGCATACCGGGCATCGAGCAGTTTCCGAATAATGAGGTGCAGGTATTCAATCGCTGGGGCAGCCGGGTGCTACTGCAAAAAGGCTACACCAACCAGGCACCCTGGGCGGGCCAATGGAACGGCCAGGAACTCCCCGATGGGACTTATTTTTATGTGATTGACCTGGGCGATGGCGGCGAGGTGCTGAGTGGGTTTTTGGAGATATTGCGATAGGGGTGCCCATTGACTTTTTACTGATGATGTGCTATTCCAATTATACATCTAACGTGAGTTCGGAGTAATCCCCGGAGGGGCTTAATATGAATAACCCCGTATGAAATACGGGGAAATAGTGATATTATAGAAAAACAACCCCAGCGGGGTTGAACACGGCTGCCACCTAGTGATATTCAACCCCGCTGGGGTTGGTCCGCCTTCTTCTTTTACCCCCAGTTTCACTGGGGGCTATTCATATTCGACCCCTTTGGGGTCATAACATTAGAGAATTACTCTTAATTTCTCCGAATTTACGTTACATCTAATACTTCCTATCTCCATGCAAGCAAAAATCCTCTTCTCCATCACCCTCTTTTTCCTCACCCTCCCCCTTTCTGCCAAAGACTATCGCGCTTCCTTTTTCGGCATAGAATCCAATGGTACTACCTTGAACACCCGTTCCATTCAAAAGGCCATAGACTATATCCATGATAATGGCGGTGGCCGATTGGTGTTTAACGTAGGCCGGTTCGTGACGGGTTCTATTTATTTGAAATCCAATGTGACGATTCATCTGGAAGAAGGGGCCATACTGGTTGGTTCCTTAAATCCCTTTGATTATGACCACAATACTTATTGGACAGCATTAATATATGCTTACGATCAGGAAAACATTGGTATTACCGGGAAAGGCGTCATTGATGGCCGTGGCTACGAGGTGGCACAAAACGTGCTGGTCATGATTCATAAAGGCCTTATAAAAGATGCCGTTTTAAAGAACGACCGGCCCCATGAAGGACTGCGTCCGCAAAATATTTATTTTAAAGGCTGTAAAAATATAGTGATTCAGGGGATCATTATTAAAAATCCGGCCAGTTGGAACCAACAATACGACCAGTGTAAAAACCTGCTGGTAGAAAATATAACCGTAGATAGTAAAAACTACTGGAATAATGACGGAATAGATATTGTGGATTGCGATAGTGTAATCGTCAGAAATAGTTATTTCGATGCGGGCGACGATGGCATTTGCCTGAAATCACACAAGGCTGATTTTTTATGTCAGAACGTTAAGATTACCAATAATAAAATTCGATCCAGTGCCAATGGTATTAAGTTTGGCACCGCTTCGCTGGGTGGTTTTAAAAATATCGAGATCATTAATAATATTGTTTTTGATACTTATCGCTCGGCCATCTCCTTTGCAGCGGTGGATGGCGGCACGATTGATAATATAACCGTGGACAGTCTGCAATCATTAAATACCGGAAATGCCATTTTCCTTAGAATTGGCGAACGAAAACCAGGCAAAAAAGGCAGTCTGAAAAACGTGCGTATTTCTAATGTCTATGCCGAAGTACCCGCCACCAAAGCCGATGCAGGTTACCAGTACGAAGGGCCGGTAGAAGATTTACCCAGAAATGTTTCCCCAGTATCCATCGTCGGTATGACCGATGTATCCATAGAAAATATCGTTTTAAAAAACGTAGAAATCCATTATCCCGGCGGCGGTAATCCGAAGTACGCAAAAGTAGGACTGGATGAATTAGAGAAAGTACCGGAATTGCCCGCTAAATATCCCGAATTCTCGATGTTTAAAGAGTTACCGGCCTGGGGATTTTATATACGCCATGCCAAAGGAATTACATTTGAAAATGTATTTATAACCTGCCAAAAAGAAGATTATAGAACTGCGATTGTATTAGACGATGTACATGGCATCAATTTCAAGGATTTAAAGGTGGAAGAGCCGGGGAAAAAGAAAAAGGCGGTTTTTTCAAAGAATTCTACTGAGGTAAAATTTTAGTAGATTCTACCTAACCACCGTCACATCCCCCTGATACCGCTCCACGGTTCCATCCACCAATTCTACTTCCAATTGCCAGATATACACCCCCGGCAGCACCTTTTTACCGCGATACGTACCATCCCAGGCGGAAGCGGTATCGTCGGGCAGGGTGTTGATATTTTCATGCAGTTGGGTGCCCCAGCGATCGAAAATGCGGAAATAATGCACCCTTTGAATAGCCGGACCATAATTGATTTCCAGGCGGCTATTCAGACTATGTTCCGGCGCAATGGCATTGGGTACATACACCTGAACCAGGCGCTGGATGCGCAGCGTAATATCGTCGCTGGCTGTGCAGCCGTTTTTATCCGTCACCGTCAGGAAATACCGAATACTGTTCAGTGGTTTCGCAACAGGATTGGGGCAAGCAATACAACTCAAATACGACGTATCCGACCAAGCATACCGCACCGGATCGAAGCCGAATAGCTGCGTTTCGAGCAGGACGGATTCGCCGAGCAGCAGGGTCGTATCAGCCGGTAAAGACAGTTGTAATTCCGGCGGCGTTTCTACGGCCACGGCCAGGGTATCCACGCAACCATACACATCTTGCGCGTATAATGTGTAAGCAGAAGCGGCCAGGCCCGAGTACAATTTTTGTTGGGAAAAACCGCTGCCATCCAGGCTAAATACCAGCGTGGAATCGGCACTATTGAGCTGAATACTGCCGTTGGTTTCGCCGAAGCAGCGCACCGAATCGGGGACGGCGGCAAATACAATGGGCGGATAGGCAGTCACCTGCGCCGTGGCAGTTTCGGTGCAGTCGTTGGCATCGGTCACCGTCAGCGCGTAATTAGCCGCAGGCAAGTCACTGAGCGTGTTGGTGTTAGCCGTAAACGTCGCCCATTGATAATCGAAAGGCGGTGCCTGTCCCGTCACTGAAGCCGTCAGCGTACCCGTGCTTTCGTTGAAACAAGTGGGCATGGCATCCAGCGCGATCACCACCGGATCGAGCACGGTCAATTGCACCGTATGCGTGGAGTCGCAGCCGTTTCGCGCCCGAAGGGTCATGCTGAAAGTGGAGGAAGTCACGTGAATTTGTCCAAAAACAATGGCCGTATCACCCGCACAAAGGATGCGCACTTCCGTCGTGGAGAAGGTATCTTTCGGCAGCACATTCACCATCACCGTGGAATCGCAGCCTGTGGATGCCGCCAGATTAACGGTTTTTTCATCTCCGGGCACCAGCGTAAAACCATTGTAAATCAACGAACTACCGAGGCAAACTGCAGTATCCACCTGTATTTGGTACGTGCCAATGGTGGAGCCATGCACACGTACCTGCACGGTAGAATCACAGCCTTGTACTGTTTGCAAAAAGAACGTCTGGCTACTGTCCGGTTGAATCGTGCTGCCATTCCAGGTCACCGTGCGCCCGTAACAAATGGTCGTATCTATTTTAATATTGAACGTATCATACACGGTAATAAAAACCGAATCCCGATCCATACAACCATTGTCAAAACCGGCTTCCAACACCACCAGCGTCGAAGTGCCGGGCCGCGCGGTGACGGTGGGGCAGGTGGTGCAACTCAGTGCGGCAGCGGGCGACCAGTTGTAAAAATCAAACCCGCTTTCGTGCAGCATAATCGTGTCGCCCTGGCACATGGCCCGGTCTGCACCAATATTGACCACCGTACTGGTATCCGTCGTGACGATAATTTGGTCGGTTTGAGTGATCCCGCAGACATCGGTCACCGTAACAGTGTAGTTGCCCGCACCCGGCGCGATGATGGTGGGCAGGGCACTTCCTCCCGTCCATTGCCAACTCACGAAATCGTTGCCATCAGCATTGAGCGGCAGCGTAGTATTGGCACAAATGGCCGTATCGGGGCCAATATTCAGTACATCAGGATCATAAGCATAGTAAAAAGAAGCAATATTATTCAGGAAATTACATTCGCCGATGGTGGTTACCGGGAAATCCGTAGCCAAATTGAAAGGTGCCGGGTCAGCGTGGTTGTCATTCAGCACGATAAAAACTGAGTCATTGACCACCAAACGCGGCAGCCGCAACACGAAACTGCGGCAACTGTCTTTGGGCAATGAAAATCCCAATGGTCGTGCGCCCACCCACTGCGCAGCCGTCGTTTGCGGATTGCCCAAATAGGCGGAAATGGGCGTTTGTGGTGGTAGCACATTATCGCCGAGATTGCAGAGCGTCGCCGAAAGCACCAGCGAATCGCCCATACAGACCACACTTTGGATGGTCAATGCGCCATCGGGTGTAGGAAAAGTAGGATTGAAAAATTGATTCATAAAACCGTTCATCCGCAGGCTGTCGCCGACGATGCTGGGGTTTTGCTGATAGCGCGGTACGCTCAAGTCATCGTTGATGTTGGTATTAAAATAGCCGTGCTGATTCCAGACTCTCCGGGACGAAATACCGGGCAGGCCCAGTGCTTCGTAACAGACAATCGTCCCCGGCAGTGGCCCGTTGCCGCCGGGGCCATTGGCGCATTCAATAATAATTTCGGTCTGCCCGTCGCCATCCACATCGAGCACGAGCGGGTTTTCGATGTGCGTCTCCGATTCACAGTCATCCTGCCATTTTACCTGGCCGGTGGCTCCTTCCAGCACTTGCAAAAAGGTTTGGCCGCGATAGATCACATCGGAAGAACCGTCGCCGCAAAAGTCGAACACACTGGAACAGGTAACCGCCGAAGCGTCGTTGGTCTGGACCGTCCACAAAATAGTGAAATCGTTTTTCAGGGCGTACAGCGTGGGGAAACTCACAAAACTGACTTCCAACTGGCCATCGCCATCCAGGTCGGCCACGTTTACCCGTGAAGCACCTTCCGGCGAGTTATTTTGCAACTGAAATTGCCGCAGAATCGTCGGCGTCTGAATGTCCCAGCAATACACGAAATTCTGGTTCCCTCTCCTACCCTGCACAACGGCGTCCAGATCGCCGTCGCGGTCAAAATCCACCACGCTCGTAAAGCCATCGGTAAACGGTGCGGGAGCAGTCACTACTGCCGTCACGGTCCCTGTCACCAGATTCACGGAAAGCACCTGATTGCCCGCCACGATTTCCAGACCGGCGCAATCGGGGCAAAAACTATCCGGCAGCACATCCATCGCCACGGGGGAGCAAAAAGAAAAACCAGTCAGCACACGGGCAGGGTGTTGTCCTGCCGATACGCCATTACCACCCTGCGCCAGCAAGGCCCCGGTTTGACCGCTAAATACTTGATTACCAATATTAATCTCCGCCCAGCCGTCATGATCGAAGTCGGCAATATTGGGCACGGAAAAGCGGTAGCCGCCATTGTAACCCACCTGTATAGTACTGGCAAAAGCGAGGGTGCCATCATGGTTCCAGCAGCGCAAAATGCGGTCATTACCTACCAGCACCAGCTCGCCAAAACCATCATGATCCAGATCGGCAATGGCCGGAGCGGTGCCACCGGGATAGTCCGTCGGGCCCACAATATGGACTTTGGTCGCGCCGGTCGCCCCGTCAATAATATAAATATCGGGCTTTTCCACGCTGTACGTCACGATGTCGGGAATGCCGTCTTTGTCCATATCGCCCGCCACCAAAGGCGAGTAAGTGCCGGTTTGGGCCTGCGCCGTCCACTGCACCCCCAGCGCAATATTGTCGCAGGGCGGCACATAGTAACAGTCGGCGTTGCAGGTCGTATAATAAAAATTATCGCACTGTCCGGTGCAGGTGCAGTCCTGATCGTAGCAATCAATCAGCCCGTCCAGATCGTCGTCCAAGCCATTATCGCAGACTTCGGGGGTTTGAGAAAAAAGAAAAACAGGAAACAGGAAGAAGGAAAGGGCAAGTAGGTGGAGGGCACGCAGCCGGGCATACATACTTAATTCCATAGATTGGTCTTGGTTTTGTCCAAGCGAAAAAACGGAAATAGCACCGTCTTCTTTCGCCGGTCAAAGCGATTAACGAAACGTTGTAAAATTCATTGACCAAAAGACGGAGCAGCGGAACAGCCCGGTGAAAACGGGGGATTATTAACAAAAAGGCAAAAAACCAAAACAGCAAAATGCAAAAAGAGCATGAAAATCAACGCTTTAAGGAAAAGCCGCCTGACTTATTTTCAGCGCACCCCTTACGACGATGGACAAGACGGGAGAAACAGCAAAAAGGTTTGGTCTGCCACCCTCGGAGGGCAAATTTCGGTGTTTTGCCAATTAAATTCCAGTAAAATTTTTACGACCTGGCATGACGATCTATCAGCCAACAGTTGGAGGAACCAACCGGGCCAGGCAGCAGCACAACAGCGAAAGAGAAAGGCCTTGCGGAAGGCTGACTGCGGAGCTATTCTTCTACATCCGCCTTGGGGCGGTCCTTAGATAGTCCACAGAAAGCGGTGAGGGAAAGGGTAAAGAAAATAATGAGGTAGGTGGTCATTAGAGAGCGGATTTTTAGAGATTAGAAAAAGAAAGTGGCAACGACAAGTATAAAAAGAGCACAAAAAAACAGGAAATCAACTCACTATTCCCCATCTGCATATTAAGGCACTTTGAATTTTATCGTACCATCTTAAAATCAGCGTTGACCTCTAAAATACTGTGCCATAACAGATTATACGCAAAATTATTTATAAAAAACACTATTTTCCCAGGCGGTACCCATTTAGAAACTCCCGGGTAGTCATGCGCCGCTTTCCTTCCATTTGCACCTCCTGTATTTGCAAAAAGCCATCTAACGTACTGATTTTCAGTTCATTTTTGCCATCCGAAAAAAACTCACCGGGCGTAAAATGTCCGCTTGCCTCCTCTTTGGTCGTACGCAGAATTTTGAGCGTCTTGCCATCCAGCATCGTCCAAGCACCGGGGTAGGGACTGAGTCCCCGCACAAAATTGTGAACTGCCAACGTGGGCTGCGCGAAATCAATGCGGCAGGTTTCGGTGAAGAGTTTGGGCGCGTGGGTGGCTGCCCCGGCGGGCTGTGGCTGCGGTTGCGCGGCACCTTGTTCGAGGGCTTGCACGGTGCGCAACACGAGGTCAGCCCCCAACTGCATCATGCGGTCGTGAACCTCACCCGCCGTCTCGTTTTCGCCGATGGGCAGTGCCTGCTGGAACAGGATATCGCCAGTGTCTATTTCGTGTCGCAGCAAAAAAGTGGTCACGCCAGTCTCCGTCTCGCCGTGGATGATCGCCCAGTTGATCGGTGCCGCGCCCCGGTATTTGGGCAGCAGCGAGCCGTGCAAATTGAGCGTACCGAGCGGGGGCATTTGCCACACCACTTCGGGCAACATCCGAAAGGCGACTACTACCTGCAAGTCGGCTTTTAAAGCCTGTAACGCGGCGAGGAAATCAGGATTTTTGAATTTTTCAGGCTGTAGCACGTTGAGCCCCTTTTCGAGGGCATATTGCTTCACGGCAGATTGAATAATGCCCAGGCGACCACCGGGCTTATCCGGCGCGGTGATGACCCCAACGATCTCGTAACCGTGGCGAAACAAAATATCGAGCGACGGCACCGCAAATTCCGGGGTGCCCATAAAGATGATACGCATGGCACAAAGGTAGAAGAAATAGTCTTTGGGCAGGGGTCTTTGGTCTTTGGTTACTGGAAAAGCCGCGTTGGTTTTGTGGTTGAAAAAGGTAATTTTGCCAGGAGAAGAGGTCGCGGGTTGACGGTACGCCTTTCGGAGAGTTTTTTACTTTCCAAAAGTTATGTACCAATAACTAGTTAACTAATAACCAGTAACTACTCAAGCATTCATGGCTTTTGAAAAATTATCCGATCAAATCCGGCAATTAATTGGAGAAAATGAGCAGCGGCAAGCCGCCGACTTGCTGGCGCAGGCCTTGCGCGACAAAAACCCTGCGCTTTTCAACATTGCCCTGGTACAACAAGGCAATATCAAGAAACTGGCCGATCAAAGCGCTATTGGTATTCTTTCTACCGACGAGGCGAACCGCGAACGAGCTAAGATCAACGCCGCCCTGCTCCACTTATCCGACGAATACGCTCGTCTGTTTGAGTCGTCGGAGGTGCAGCGATCTCTGCCGCGTTGGGTGTTACCAGTTGCTGGATTAGTCGTACTAGTAATTGTTATTGGCTGGTTTATAAAAAATGCTTCCGCTACTCCTCATTATCCCGACACTTTTGATCTGGAAGTCCGGTTGCACGAACCGGGCGGCGAGCAAGCCGTTATCACCGAAGGTCAGGTCAATCTCCGCCTGAACGACGATGTGCCGCAGGAACCACACGCGCTGGATGCCCGTGGCACGGCGATTTTCCGCGTACTCAGCAGCAAGTTTCGGGGCGATACCATACATCTGCTTTATTTTCCGCCCCGCGAACGCAAGTTCACGGTCGCGCAACAAAGTGCATTAACTGCCACCGGAGAAAACCAGACGATTCGTTTTACCATCCAATTTTTACCCGATACCACCGTTTTTGAAGCAACGCTTCGGGATACCAAAGGCCGTCCGGTCAAAAACGCACAGATTACGGTGGATGGCAATTTGCGTAGCACCAGTGATGAGAATGGTTATTTTAAAGTGGCGATCCCCAAAGCCAGCGGTGCCGTGGCCAATTTTGTGATTGAGAAAGACGGGGCGCGGCGTTTTGTGCAGGACATGACGATTTCACCGGGGCATCGGTTGTTTCCGATAGAGTGAAATGAAGATTGATAATTAACACTGTTCAATAGATTTATCTGTGATAAATCTATCAGTCTATTGATAATATTTTGTCATTCAGAGCGAAGCGTGGAATCCGAGACCGAAGGTTGAGACAAACAACTATACCGAGGGCTATGCCCTCGGATTCCACGCCTTGCGGCTCTGAATGACACGCGATGTACAGTAGCACCCGTTCATTTTGCAGCACCAAAAGAAGATGCGTTTTCTACTAATTTTCTCTATATTTTGCCTCTCTAACGCCCCCCTGTCCGCCCAAACCAAGGTGCGCATCCGGGTATTAGACGAAAACGATCAGCCACTCAAATTCGTGCGCCTCACGCTTTCCGGCGAAAATATGCCCATCGAGACGCAGAGCAACGGCGAATATGTCCTCGAATTTCCGCCCGGAAAAGATGAAATGGTGTTCTATCCACCAACAGGTTTTGAGCGTATTTCTCCGCCGAATGGCACCCTGCTCATGCCCGCCGATAAGACCAGGACGATCAATATCTGGCTGGCCCGCAAAGGGGGAGATAACCGCGAATTACAGACTTTTACCAGGGTATTAAGTAAAAAAGAGCAGGAAAAAGCCAAACTGAAAAGCGAAAATGATGCGCTGAAAAACCGGCTTAAACAATTAGAAACGGATCATAAAAACACGACTGCAATCTACGACAGTCTGCAAACCAACCTCCGGCAAAATGCCGATCTGACGGCGGCCCTGACCCGCGACATCACCGATTTGCAGGAAACCGTGGGTTTAAAACAGCAACTTTTCTATAAAAAAATCGCCGGAGAACTAATTGTCTATGCAGATCGTCTGAAAGACCTGCGCGACGCACTACCACGCGTCAGTGATGCGTTTATTGATAACCACGCCATGGAAAGGCTGGATAAGATCATCATGGCGTACAACGTGGCACGGGATTCTTTACTCCAAAACCACCGGGGCCACGCCGAGATCGTGCGCGTCCTCTGGGGTGCTGCCGCCGCTGATACACTGTCCGCGGTATATCAACAAACGCTGACGGCGGTCCATCAACAGATCGTACTGCCGCTCAACACCACCCTGCTCGACCAGTTTCGCGCCGTACGTGCCGAAGAAATCCGCCCCGCCAAAGCCCGCAAAAAAGCCCAAACTGCCGCTAATGACACTTTTACCAAAATGAATGCTGCTATTCCGGCGTTGGAAAATAATATTCGGACGACGCTGGCGGCATTGGAAACCGTTCTGCACAAAAACTGATTTACTATGAAAAACATCTTCTGGTTGCCCGTTTTACTACTCGTTTGCGGCTTTATTATTGGCTGCGGTAAAGACGACAATTGTGATAAAAAGATTTCTGCCGTACAGCCCAATACCAATCCGGCAGGTTATGAAGTGCTGATTAAAACCAATGGTTTTACCAACGCTGCCAAAGTCGTTTTTGGCTCCGTCGCTGCTACTTCCAGAGCGGGTGGTGCAGCAGGCGATATTATTGCCAAAGTACCCGCCGGTTTATCGGGCAATGTAGAAATTAGTGTGGAAGAGGGCGATTGTATTGCACGTTCGGGTGGGTTTGTAGTGTCGGGCGTATTACCGAGCGGGACACAACCTTCTTTGCCTAATATTATTGTGCCGACGCCAACGACTGTACCATTAGAAGGTATCGAAAATGACTGGGCAAACGCTATTGATACTATTTTAAGAGATCAAGGTCTTCACTTAGCCACAGAATCTGACTTAATATTAGGCATTAATCAGTTAGTAAGATCACTTGAATTTAAAGATAACATTCGTACCAATACTGTAACTGGAACCATAAATACTACTACCAATATAATTTATTTAGAAGTTAATCGTACCCCTAATGGAGGTTCAATAGAGCATTTTGATGGACAATTTATAGTTAGGCCAGATTTTTTGGCAACTGCCTCTGGTCGTAATTATTCCATTCTACTCGTTTCTCGTGAAACAGGTCGCCAATTATTACTTTATTTTCCAAAGTCGTAATTCTCACCGCCCACCCACATACCTCGCCCCCACGGAAAACGCCGAATAAGAACCTTTTTTAATATTAATGGCATCACTAAAAGCAGGTAAACCCTGCCAACCCACACTCACGCTCCATTGGGGATTGAACACCCATTGTGCCCCGGCACCGACGTTAACCAGCCAGTCCACCTGGCGCAAGCCCGCTTTGAAGCGTTTTTCAAAAGTGCTGATATAACCGGCGTTGCCAAATACATACAGTCTTTGCCCGGAAGCAGTGGTCAACAGGCGGCGAATTAAATAGGCATTCACCGGCAATTCCCAGGTGGTCTGCTTGCGGTCGTCATTAGAGATTCTGACCTGCGGGCCAATCTGCCCAACCACGTACCAGCCCGGCGCAAAGAGCGTCGCATAATTGCCCTGCACGGAAAGGCGGGTCCGATCTTCGCCCAACAGAGCACGATTCTGTTGCGTAGCCACTGGAAAATACGCGCTGCCTTGCAGGGTAAATTCATAGTGTTCTATAAACGGCACATAACGCACCCGCATGCCCACTGCCGATAAAGTATGAGCGCCCACTCCCTGCACCGGGTCTTTGCCAAATACACCCAGCGGTCCGACTTCGGTGTCCGGGCCAAAACGCAGATTAGAAAAGAGAAAATCTACGCCCGCACTGAAGCGATTGCGGCGCGACATACCGCGTTGTAATTGAATCAGTTGGGTGCCTTGCGCCACGCGGTTGCCCAACGTGTCGGCGGGCCGATACGTCACAAAGGAGTTGAAAAAACCGATTTCCGTCTGGTTATCAGCGATCACGGGCGTGAGGCCGGGCGCGATGGCGAGGCCGAGGGAGTCGTTGGGGACGGTTTGGGCGTTGGCTAGCAGGGGGAATAGTGCGATAATAAAACAAAAGAAGGTTTTCATGTTTGAGTACGTTTTGTCATGTCGAGCACAGCCGAGACATGACACGCTAAATTAATCTTCGGTGATAATTGACCTGCCCCAGGTGATAATTCAAATGGCCGTACAAGTGCAAAAGCATGTGCATCATGGTCACGATTTTGCCGTTTTTCTCGGTTGGATAGTTGCCCGCCAAATCCTCTGCCGATAGTTTTTCCAACGCTTCTTTTATCACCTGAATAGTATCTTCTATGCTGGCAATCAATTGATTACGCGGCACATTTTTCAGGGCAAACTCCGCATCGCGGTCGCGTACGTAGCCGGTGTGGCCCAAAATGGTACCCACAAAATGGTTAAGATTGCCGAGCAGGTGCAGACAGAGATTCCCGGCAGAATTAGCAATATTACCGCGAATAAGCCAGATACTTTGCTCATCGGCATAGAGGTTGATTTCTTCGCGGAGTTTGCGCAGATCGCGCTCGTACAGTTCTACTAAAGTTGGTACTAACATAAGGCTTGATTTTGTTGCACGTTTTTGTAGGTTTGTGCGGGGGAGTTGCCAAAGGTATAGACGTATCGCGGTTTTCGCCGATCTAAATGCTTTTGATCGGCGAAAAGTTGCCCAAAATCAGGTTTATACGGCTTGGCAAAAACATGGAAGGCCGACAAAAAAGCCTAATTTTGCAATAACAACAAGTTGTTTTTTTATAAGTGAAAAATAAAAACTGCTGATAATGGAAGCCATGCAATGCGAGATGCTGTCTTGGGAAGAAATAAAATCACATTATCCAGACGAATGGGTAGTGCTGGGAGACCCCATTTTTGAAGGAACACTGGCGGTGAAAGGTGCGGTTTTGGCGCACCATCCCGATAAACGAGTGGCGAGCATCGAAGGAGGCGAACGGCGGAAAGGGTTTAAATCTTTCACTTTGATTTTCACTGGCCAGGATCAACCAATTCGTCGAATTGGTCTGCTCCGTACTTTGCGTATTAAAGAAAGAACCCCTTCTTTTTCTTGAAATAATGAAAAATGAGAATTTAAGGAAAATTAACAGTAGAATGTTAGACTTCTCACACTGATGATATAGAAACCCCACTAATGTTGTGTCATTCAGAGGTGAAACCGATGAATCTGATTATTTTAAAAATTATAGTAAAAAGGTTTGTTAAGCCTCAGATTCATCGCTAACGCTCTGAATGACAAAAGATATAAATTATGAATTATGAATTATTTAGAATAATAGTAACCAATTAACTAATAAACCAATAACCAATCAACCAGTCAACTAATCAACCAATAACAATTCAATCCACCCGCGATGCACCTGAACATCCACGCCACCCCTGAACACACTTACGACGCCATCGTCATCGGCTCCGGCATGAGCGGCGGCTGGGCCGCCAAAGAATTGACCGAAAAAGGTCTGAAAACCCTCGTCCTGGAACGCGGGCGCATGGTTGAGCACGTCACTGACTACCCGACCGCTACGCTGGATGCCTGGCAAATGCCGCACCGGGGCCGCGTACCTTATGCCGATCGGCAGGCGGCTCCCATGCAGAGCAAGGTCTATAATTACCACGAGGGCAGCAAGCATTTCTTTGTCCGCGATGTGGATCACCCATTCCAGCAAGTAAAGCCATTCGACTGGATTCGCGGCTACCACGTCGGCGGGCGTTCTATTCTGTGGGGCAAACAAACCTACCGCTGGAGCGACCTCGATTTTGAGGCCAATGCCAAAGACGGCTATGGCGTGGACTGGCCGATTCGCTACGCCGATATTGCGCCGTGGTATAGTTATGTCGAGAAATTCGCCGGTATTAGTGGTTCCGTAGAGCACCTGGATGTGCTGCCGGACAGCGAATTTCTGCCGCCGATGGAGATGAACGTACTAGAAAAACACGTTGCCCAACGCATTAAAGAACACTATAAAGACGAGCGCCGCATGATTATCGGGCGGGTGGCCCACCTCACTGTACCGCACAATGGACGCGGAGCATGTCAATACCGCAATCGCTGCGAACGCGGCTGTCCATACGGGGCGTATTTTAGTAGTAATTCTTCTACTTTGCCCGCTGCCAAAGCCACTGGTAACTTGACGATTCGCCCTTTTTCCGTAGTACATTCTATTATCTATGATGAAAAAACGCAAAAAGCGAGCGGCGTAAAAATTATTGATACCGAGACGATGCAGACTTATGATTATTACGCTAAAATCATTTTCTGCAATGCCTCCACGTTGGGAACGGCGGCTATTCTGATGAACTCTACTTCTACGCGTTTTCCAAATGGCCTCGGCAACGATAGCGGACAACTTGGTCACAACCTGATGGATCACCACTACGGCGTGGGGGCGTATGGCGATAGCGATGATTTCTCGGAATTTTACACCTATGGCAATCGTCCGAATGGCACCTATATTCCGCGTTTCCGCAATGTAAATGGCAGTACCCCACGTGATTACGTACGCGGATTTGGTTATCAGGGTGGCGGCGGCAGGAACCGTTCCAGCGACGACGACGGCATTGGCGCGACGCTCAAAGCCAACCTGACCGAACCCGGCAAATGGGGTTTTGGCATTGGCTCCTGGGGCGAACACCTGCCTTATTTTGAAAATAAAGCAACCCTCAACTACAACCAGAAAGATAAATGGGGTCTGCCTACGCTGGATATTGATTGCGAATTCAAGGAAAATGAACGCCTGATGCGTAAAGACATGATGAACGATGCCGCCGAAATGCTGGAAGCGGCTGGCTTGAAGAACATTGGCACGTATGATGATTCCCCGGCACCGGGCTTTTGCATCCACGAGATGGGCACCGCGCGCATGGGTCGCGATCCAAAGACGTCTGTATTAAATGCGCATAACCAAATGCACAGCTGCAAAAACGTGTTCGTCAGCGACGGGGCGTGTATGGCTTCCAATGGCGTAGTAAATCCATCATTGACCTACATGGCTTTGACGGCGCGGGCGGTAGATTTTGCAGTAGAGGAACTGAAACGCGGTAATTTGTAGTTATGCAAACTGGCAATTTCATTCATTTTGTCTTGTTTTTTTTGCGGTTGCCAGCCAGCAGCCACTTGCACAGCCGACGGTACTGGCGCATGACCGCTGTGTTGCGGCGTTTCCGTACTGCGCTGTTGCTGATGCTCAGTTCCATATTGGTCGGTATGCTGGGTTATGTCTGGATTGAAGACTATCCCTGGCTGGATGCCTATTACATGGCGGTCATTACGTTGGCTTCGGTCGGTTTTGGGGAGGTACACCCGCTGAGTACAGCGGGCAGAATCTTCACCACGCTGCTGATTTTATTCAATGTCGGTCTATTTGCCTACTCTATTTCTACCATCACTAGCATATTTGCCGAAGGCGGTTTTCATAAATTAATTAGTGAATTTCGGATGAATAAACGCATAGAAAACCTGGAAAACCACACCATTGTGTGCGGTTACGGTCGCCACGGCAGCGAAGTGGCTTTGGAATTGACCAAGCAGAATATTCCCTTTGTCATCATCGAACACCACGCGGATAAAATAGAACGCCTGCGCACAGAAACCCACTACCTTTTTGTAGAAGGCGATGCTACGCACGATGAAGTGCTCGCCGAAGCCAGCATCGCTCAGGCTGCTGCGTTGGTGATTACCCTGCCCGACGATGCCAATAATTTATTTATAACGCTGTCGGCCCGGCAAATCAACCCTGATTTACGGATCATCAGCCGCGCCAATGGTCCGGCGGATGAGGTGAAAATACGCCGCGCGGGAGCCGACGAAACGGTGGTGCCGGAGCGCATCGGCGGCTTTTATATGGCCAGTTTAGTCAGCAAACCGGAAGTGGTGGATTTTTCCAAACTGTTTTCTAAAATAGGTTCCGGGTAACCTCTTTTTTGAAATGTCCTGGTGAGTACAGCAAAACATCTGATAAAAAGTTGATTATCAGGTATCTCGCTGTACTCATCGGAACAAATCAGTTATGTCTGGCATACCTTTGATAAATCGTTGTAATGCACATATAGAATGAGGCATGCCACACTTTTCTCAACATTCTCGTTAGAAACTATATCGCAATCCTACTTGCAGCTGCCAGCGAGAAGCCAGGCTGAAATCATTGACAAAGGTGGTTTGCAGGTTTGGATCGTAGAACGTGTAAGTCGGCTGCTGGTTGGCCACCGACACCGCCAGCGGTTGCACCAAGCCAGTTTGGGTGGCGAATTGCCGTACTCCCCACCTGGAACTGATGAGGTTGCCGACATTCAGAATATCAATACTCAATTGTAGGCTTTGTGCCTTGGGCAGCAGCAGGTCTTGCAAAATGCGCACGTCCCAACGGCTGTACCATGGGCTGAGAGCGGCATATTTCTCGGCGTACGCTCCACGATTTTCATTTAAATAATCATCCTGAGCAATGTAACGCTTCAGGGCACCACGTTGGGCAGTTTGGGAGGCGGCGTCCCCACTGAAATTCATCTGATCCACTTGCACATCGGTGGGGATAAAAAGCAAGTCATTCAGGCCGGATCCGTCATTGTTCAGGTCGCCCGCATAGGTGTAACTGTACCGTCCGCCTTGCACGTATTCGCTGAACAGGGCTACCGAAGTAGCAAATTTACCGTAGGTAAAACGCTTCATGGCGGAAATTACGACGCGATGTTTGTTGCCATATAAAGAAGGTGCCAGTTCGGGCGTGTTGGTATTCAATATGTTAGCCGGGTTACGGTCGTAAGCGTCCGAAGAAATTTCGGCATCAATTGAAGCCGCATCTTTAGCATCCAGGTAGTTGTATCCCACTTGCACCATCGAGCCGTCTTTCCAGGTTTTAGTCAGTTGCAACGTTGCATTGAATGACGAGCCAACGTCCGTATTCGTAAACACGTAGGCATTAGTGGGCGCACCAAATACGGTAACGCGGTCGCTGGCTAGATAAATCGGACGATTATCCGCTCCATCCAGACGGCCAGTAGGCGTCTTCAGACCATAGTTGCGCACCATCATCGCATTGACGTCTTTAGTGTACACCAAATCCACGGTGGCGACCAGGCCACGGCCAAACTTCTGATCCAGGCCTAGATTGGAGCGCCAGACCTGCGGAAACTTAAAGTCGGGATCCGTTACGCAGTAAAAGAAAAAGTTCGGATTGGCCACCTGGTTGCCGATCCAGACAAACGGAAAACGGCCTGTGAACAGCCCGGAGCCGCCGCGCAACACGGTCGAACGGTTGCCTCTTACATCATAATTAAAGCCCACGCGTGGCGAGAACAGCGGTTTTTGGTCGGGCAATTTAGTATGATCAAACGTAATGGGCTGCGCATTGGCATCAGAGTAAACGATAGTAGAATCATAGCAGCAGTTGCGGGCGATATTTTCCCTGATTTTTTCCGGCGTATTGAAATACAGCGGCAAGTCGGCACGCAAGCCGACCGTGACGGTCAGTTTTTTGCCGAACTCGTATTCATCCTGGGCATAAAAGGCGGCTTGCCCGAGGTTGGTTTCTGCCAAGGCCCAAGTGTTATTAGCATTATTGTTGGTAAAAGCATCACGGGCGGCCTGTACTTCGGCGTCGAAAGCACCAGAATTGATGAACTGTGCGAAAGTATCGATGGCCACATCGCCGAAAAAGACCCGGCTGCCATAACCAGTCAGGTTGAAGGAGTTGTCGAAATCGAACCGCTCCAGGCTGGCACCGATCGTAATAGTGTGCTTACCAGCGTAAATATTAAAGTTGTCATTGATTTGAAAAACGTTCTGGTCCAGCCGGTTGTTGATCGAGAATGGCTCATGCCCGGCTATGATGTAACGGTTGCCGCCCTTGCCGATGTTCAGCACCGGGAACGGCTCCGAAAACGGGTCGCGGGCATCGCGGAAAGCGGTGAAGCCCGCCTGAAATTTGTTGGCAAAGCGGTTGCCGAACAGCGATTTCAACTCAGCCAGGCCCGAATATATCTTGTTGTCGATGCGATAGCCGGAGTTGAAGAACTGCAGGGTCGTCACATCCGGACCACGACGGCCGATGGCGGAGGGGTGGGCCGGTTTTTCGCGGGAGGCATCGAGGAAGTTGCCGGTCAGGGTCAGCGTGTGGCCGCTGGCGATGTTCCAGTCAAGTTTCAGCAAGCCCTTTTGGTTGTCGGTATTGTGCTTGTAGTTTTCGTAAGGGCCGGTGGCGTAGCCATAACGCGATTGCAGTAGGCTGGATACCATTTGGAGATCGGAGGCCAGCACCCGCGCTTCATTGTCGTCACCACTGCCGCGATTGGCCACGAAATTGGAACCCAAGTCCGAACGACGTTCTACTTCCAGGTTGATAAAAAAGAACAGCTTGTCCTTGATGAGGGGACCGCCGAAGCTGAATCCGGTCTGTAACTGGCGCAAATCGCCCCGGAACACATCCTGGCCGTCTACCTTGGTACCGATCATGTCCTTATTTCGGTAAAACCCAAAGACGGTGCCGCTGAACTTGTTGGTGCCGGATTTGGTGACGGCGTTGACCGAAGCCCCCGTAAAGCCTGCCTGGGTCACGTCGTAGGGAGCGATGGACACGTTGATCTGGTCAATAGCGTCCAGCGAAATTGGCTGCGCATCGGCCTGGCCACCTGGCGTGGCAGCATCCAGACCGAATGGGTTGTTGAAAATCGTGCCGTCTACCGTGTAGTTGTTGAACTGGTCATTGCGGCCGCCAAAACTGCCGCCTTCCGCCGACATCGGCACCAACCGGGTGAAATCCGCGCTGGAACGGGTGATGGTCGGTAGCGTGCGTAATTGCTCGCTGGTGACGCTCGCACCGGCTCCGTTGGCGCGGGTGTTGGCGGTGCCGACCACTTCCACACTGCTGAGTGTGGTGCTGGCATCCTGGAGGCTGAAATTCTGGACGTACTTTTGGCCCAATTGCAAACTCGGCAGGGTTAATTCATCATTAGTGTAGCCAGTAGCACTGGCACTGAGCCGATAGGGGCCGCCGATGCGGACGTTCGGCAGGTTGTAGCGACCATCTGCGCGCGTCGTGACGCCGTAGTTGGTACCCGAAGGGACGTGCGTAGCCACTACAGTGGCCCCAGGCACGATTTCGCCTTTTGCATCAATAACAACGCCGGTGAGTGCGGCGGTAGTGACTTGAGCAAACGACATAGAGATACTAACGGTACTGAATAGCACCAAAAGGGTAATAAAACGCTTCATATTATAGAAAATGGGTTGGTGACTCGTCTAAACACAAAAGTAGCTGTAAATTAACACAAACTTTATGTAGGCCAATGTTAAGTTTTACGGCTGGGCAGGAAGAGAAGTGTTGAAGAAAATTTCTTTCTTTGCGCTACGGCGTACTCCTTTTTCACCTGCTTATTTCTTTTCTTATGCAGAAACTACTTTTCCTCCTGCTTTTGATGGGCTGCACGTCCATAGCTCAGGCCCAATTCCGAGTCCTGTTTGTGGACGATAGTGGCGACAATTTTGGCAATGGCGACTCTCTGACTACCGCCTTTAATTCGCTGGGGTACGAAACCGTTTATTTTGATGCTTTCGGCGGACTTATCAGCCCTTCCGTGGCCGATATGAACGACTATGATCTGGTGGTTTGGTACACTTCTACCTGGGGCGTGGACCTGCAACTTTGGGGCGGTGCCGATACCGATAACCCGGAATTGCGGGCTTATCTGGCGCAACCCACCGCCAATCTCTGGCTCATCGGGCTCGATTATTTCTACGACCGCTATGGCGCAGCTCCGGTGAATTTTGCGGCGGGCGACTTTGCCTACGATCATCTGGGCATTTCCCAATATGCCGTGCAGTCCTACGCAGATGATGGCGGTTTGGGCGTTCCCGTGGTCAGTCCTGCCCCCGATCAGCCCATTGCTGGACTGGAAAGTGTGGTTTGGCAATTCAGTACCCTCTGGTATGCCGATGGTTTTACCTTGCGCCCGGAAGCCACGCCGGTGTATCTTTTTGGCGACGATGCGTATTTGCTAACTGGTAAACCTACCGGGGTGTTTTATCATCCCGCCGACGGCGCACGGGTGTTGACCTACGGTTTTGATCTGGCTTTGGCGGCTAATCGTGACTCCATTAAAAATCACATTGGTGCCGTACTGAACTGGTGGCAGGGCGAACTAAATGCCACGAAATCACTCACCACGGATTGGGAATATGTACAAATGTCGCCCAACGCTTTTTCCGACCACCTGGACATCCGCATGAAAACGCAGCGCAACACGCCGATCAGTGTGCGAATCTATAATACGACTGGCCAATTGATCGCGCAATTGGCCGAGCAGGAAACCGCTTCCGCTAATATAGAAAAAACGCTGCGCTGGTCGGTGCCAACGGGCCTGGCGGATGGATTGTACTATTGTACGGTGCAGTCGGATCGGCAGGTTTATACGGGTAAGGTGTTGAAAAAGAGCAAGTAAGAAAATATTTGCCCTTTCATAGCCACTCGATCAAATCCTTACGCAATATTTGCGGCCAATGCGCGCATCGCTTTCAGGAAGATGCAGCGCATTGAAAATCAGCACCATGAATTATAAGTACGTCCACCTCAGCGACGGCCTGCTGTACAACCTGTTGGAACCAGAAATACATCTGGCGTATCGCGGGTTTTTCCGCCAGCTGCATATTAATAACCGGCATGGCGTACCGGCCAATCAGCCTGTGCTGATCGCCTGCAACCATCCAACGGCCTTTCTCGATCCGCTGCTGCTCTGCCTTTACCTCGATCCGCCGATCTACAATATGACGCGGGGCGATATTTTTCGAAAGCCTTTCTTTCGGAAGCTCATGGAGGCCTGCAACATGTTCCCGATATATCGCTCGCGCGACGGCTACACCGAACGGGACCGCAACGATGGCGTATTCGAGTTTTGCGAAAAAAAATTGCTGAACCGGCAAGTAGTGACCATCTACGTGGAAGGGGAGCATCACCTGGAAAAACGGGTGCGTACGGTGCAAAAAGGGTTGGCGCGTATTGCTTTCAGCACGTATGAGAAGCACCAACTGACTGATTTACAGGTTATTCCGGTGGGCTGCAACTACCAGTACGGCGACCGTCCCCGCGAGGAAGCCATGCTCAATGTCGGCCTGCCCATTTTTATCCGCGACTATTGGGCCGACTATCAGCGCAGCCCCGGCACAGCCATTACCCGGCTGGGAAAAGACCTGGAGGCCGCTTTGAAACAGATCTGTTTTCACCTCGAAGGCCCCGACGATGATGTACTGGCAGAGCAACTATTGACCCTGCACCGCAGTCAGTATGCCCTGCCCATGCTGCCCGTAGTGCGCTTTGAAAGCCCGCGTTTTGCTGGCGAAAAGGCGGTGCTGGACCGGCTGAATGCCTTACCGGAACTGCAAAAAAACGCGCTGCGCATTCATTGTAACAACTATTTTCTGGCCCTGGAAGAGGCCGGTCTGGAAGACAGTGCGCTGCTCCATCCGGAGCGGGGCGGCTGGGGCTGGACGCTGCTTTTAGTTCTCGGTGCCCTGCCCGCCGCTCTGGGTTGGCTGAGTAGCTGGCCGATCCGCGCCATCACGTACCAGGTCGCCGACCGCCGGGTGAAAAAGAAAGAGTTTTATGGTAGTGTCGTGCTGGGAGTAAGTTTCGTGGTGGGGCTGCTCTATTATTTGCTCTGTATCGTGGCCAGCCTGTGTACTGCCGATCCGCGCTGGATTGCGCTGGCGTTGTTGTTGCCTTTGCTCGGCTGGCTGTCCATTCTTTACCGGGAGTTGGCGGAGCGTTGGTGTGCGGCCCGGCGCGCCCTGCGCTACCCGCGACGGAAGGCATTGCTGGAACAGCGAAAAGATATTTTTGAGCACCCCGGCGTCTTGTAATTTGATTATATTTACCATCCAAATACTTTAATTCCTTGCACCTTCAACCTGATTATCAACATGTTAGACCAACCTATGCGTACCCAGCCGCCCAAAAACTGGCTGGTAGAGTCCATTCTCGTGACCATTCTCTGCTGCCTGCCCTTTGGTATAGTGGGCATCGTGAACGCCTCGAAAGTAGAGTCCAAGTTCTTCGCCGGAGATATTGACGGGGCCGAAAGAGCCGCTGCCGATGCTAAAAAGTGGACGATGATCGGTTTCTGGATCGGCATCTCGTGCATTGCTCTGTACCTCATTTTTGTGGCTATCGTCTTTATTTTTGCTGCCAAAAATGGGGGGCTGGAAGACTTCCAATAGCACGTGGCTGGGAGGGGTAGCTCTGCTGAGTCTGATCGGATGGCTATACTTCCGCTTCGATCCGGCACTCTACCCTTTCCCGAAATGTCCATTCCAATATATCACTGGCTTTAAATGCCCGGGCTGCGGTTCGCAACGGGCTTTGCACCAACTTTTGCACGGCCATCTGGGCAACGCGGCACAAGCCAATCCGCTGTTTATCCTGATATTACCCTATTTGTTGCCGGGCCTGGTGCTGGAATACACCCGCTGGGGCCGTCAGCAGATAGCGCTGCGTCGCCGCTGGTATGGCTATCGGGCTACGCTGGTGGTGGGGGTAGTGGTGGTAGCCTATTGGCTGGCGCGGAATGTGTGGGGATTTTGACACACGGATTTTGCAACACGGATTTAGCGGATTCACACCGATTTCCGCGGATTTTAGTTTGTAAATAGTTAGATGGTTCTTCAAGTAAAATCTGCGTAACTCGCTCATTTTCACGAGCATTCCCGTTTTATAACACCGATAGCAGCCATTCGCGTTCGGCCAGATGCACCGTGGCGATGATCTCTACACGGAGTTTATTTTTTTCCGCTTCCCCCTGTATGGGTTGGGCCGTCATTTTTTTTAGAAAACGCACCAGATTCAAGTACATCTCGCGGTGGTAACCGCCTTCTTTATGCCGCTGCAAATAAATACCAAAACTATCCAGTAGATAGGAGAGTGCCTGCCATTCCTTTCGCTCAAAATACATGAGCAGCAGCATCCGGCGCGAATCGAAATTTTCCAGAATATCGCCCAATTCTACATAAGGCAACAAGGCCAACGCTTCCTGGTAGTCTTTCTTCCGAAAATAAAAAGTGGCCAGATTGTATTTGAAAATGTTGTCCCGCTCCCTGGGCGGCAAGTAAGCCTGAAATTCCTGCAAATAAGCCAGGGCCCAATCCCACTCGTGGAGGGCGACGGCGATGTTGAGCACGTTGCGGTAGGTGAATTTGGAAAGCCAGCCGTTTTCGAGAAATACGCCGCGCTGCAAGCCTGCCCGGTAAAGATCGAAGGCTTCCCGGATGTGTTTTTTATCGCCCGCATTGATGCGCCGGATGCAGACATTGAGGGCCAGAATGTACAAATCGCGCAGATCAGTGTCGGGAAAAACGTCGCCGTGCTGCGCCAGTTGCATTTTCAGCCGGTCAAAATGCGCTTCCTGGTCGGGCTCCTGCAAGGCCAGGTAACTGGTATGCCAGGCCTCCACCGCCGGAATGCCCAGAAATGCGCCCTGGGTCGCCAGACGAAGGGTTTCCGGCAAATAAGGCACCGTGACCGACACGTTGGCCAGGGCCTTTTGGGCCAGTAAAGTGCAGCCCTGGCGCAGGGAATTGATGGCCACAAAAACGCCAAATACATTATTCATTTCCTGCACATTACCCATACCGCTGCGTTGCTTCTGGCGGCGCAGTTCCCACACTTCCTGTTCCAGCGCAAACCGTTGGATATAGTAGCCATCGTGCCGCAGCGGGGGCTTTTCGAGGGCGGCTTTGGCGCGATCCAGTTCCTTTTCGTAAAAATCATCCAGTCCCATTTTCTTCAAAGCCCGGCAAAAGTGCAGCTGTACTTCGGCACCATCGCTGCTCCATTCCTGCCAGGCTAGGCACTGGCGGATCACCTCGAGCAGGTAGGTGAGCAGGTGGCGCAGCTTGCCATCGTCGAATACGGGGACGCGTTTAGTCCCCGTTTCGGCAAAAATGAACTGAAAGGCGGCTTCCTTGGTGAAGGATGTGACCGACGAACGCCGCGTTTTGCCCGGTTTCTGCTCCGTGGCGGCGATCTGCTTTTCGATGAATTCCAGCAACCGGATCAGTTCCTCCCGCTGATTGAACACCGGCGAACGCAAGGCCCGGCTCACCTGCCGCCGTTGCGCCTCCGGCAAGGCCTTCCACAGCCTGACCAGCAAAGTATTTTCCATCGTTATTTTTGCACAAAAAAACGGCTAAATATTTAACTATCAATGGATTAAATCTTCATTTTTTGCCGGGCATCCGACAAACGGCAAAATCTGTCTTTCCTGGCTCGCGTAAGGCAACGCACCTTTGAGCATGGTTTTCATCTTTGTCGCTAATCCCTCCATCAAAAATTCTTCTTATGAACAAATTTTGTACTACTGTTTTAGTTTTTTTATTGACCTGGGCGACTGCGGAAGCGCAGTCTTGCTTGCCGCAGGGGATTACGTTCACCACGCAGGGACAGGTGGATAGTTTTTCGATTAATTATCCGGGGTGTAGTGTGGTGGAGGGCGATGTAAAGATTGAAATGCAACAGGGTACCAATCTAAATGGTTTGCAGGCGTTGCAAGGTATCGGAGGAGACCTTACCATTGCCAGTTGTCCTTTTTTAACTAATTTACAGGGTTTAAACAATGTAGGTTACATAGGCGGGAGTCTATTAGTTGGCAACGAGACGCACTTGCCTACTAATTCAGCCCTTGTAAATTTGCAAGGGTTGGATGGCCTTTTAACTATTGGTGAGGATTTGAGAATAAGGAATCAACAGAATATGATAAGTTTGAATGGCCTGGAAAATCTTACTATGTTAGGTGGTGATTTGCAATTATTCTACAGTAAGATAGTAAATCTTGATGCCTTGTATAATCTGAACAGCATCAATGGCGACATTATCATACAAAGTAATAGTAATTTAGAAAATTTACATGGTTTACAAAATATTGGTTCTGTAATTCATGGCCTCACAATTGAAGGTGCGGCTGCTTTCGACAATTTAGATGGCTTAGAAAATATAACTACTATAACCGAAAATGTTACTATAAGCAGTCTCACATTAAAAAATGTAAATGCACTGAATAATCTGAACACGATAGGAGGGGCACTTAGCATTTCTCACAATCCTCAACTTCACGATATAACCGGTTTATCTAGTCTGCATTCTGTAAATAAAAACCTTGATGTCGTTTACAACGATAGCCTTACTACGCTTATTGGACTGGATAACCTGGATACAATAGGCGGGTCACTTAATATTTCTTACAATCCTCAACTTCATAGCATAGCTGGTTTGGCTAGTCTGCATTCTGTAAATAAAAACCTTGATATCGTTTACAACGATAGTCTTACTACACTTATGGGGCTAAATGGATTGCAATCAATAGGTGCAAGTTGCTCCATTAAGGCTAACAAATCTTTAGTCACGTTAGATGGATTAGAAAATATCAGCCATATTGGCACTACATTCTCTATTGACGGAAACCCTGTGCTCGCTGAATTAACAAATTTGCATAATTTGCGGGAGATAGGCAGCTTGACTATTAATGCAAATATGGCTTTGACTACGCTTTCCGGCTTAGATAGTCTCGAATCAATCGAGCAGACACTATGGATTTCCAAAAATTTTTCACTCACTGACTTGTCCGCTCTAAGCCATCTCGTCAAAGTTGGTTTAGGTATAGCTATTGAAAATAACCAATCTCTATCTACTTTGGTGGGTTTGCAAAACATAGAAACCATTGTCAACAACTCATCTCCTGGCAGTAGTGCTGGTCCCGAGTATATAATATATAATAATCCTTCTCTCTCTGTATGTTCTATTTACTCCATATGTAAGCAACTGCTCTACTACCCAGGAGCAATTGGTGTTAGTAATAATGCGCCAGGGTGTAATACACTGGAGGAAATAGAGGCTGGCTGTGATGGTAAAGCAGTTGTAGCTACGGTAATATCAGATTATAATGACAATTGCCAAGCAAATAGTAGCGATGGATTTGCGGAAGGAATTTTAGTGCGCTTATCTGGTAATATCCAGCAGACGCTACGATCTACCAAAGCAAATGGTAATGCAAATTTTGTTTTTCTGGGCACAGGTAGTTTTACTTTATCATTACCTCAATTTCCTAGTGTGAACTGGGAAATTTGTCAAGATACACTGACATTTTTAGCGGATACGATTCCCCAAGATACTATCCGAGCCACCTTTTTTGTAACACCCTTGATACAATGCCCCCAACTAACCGTAGATCTCGGCCTCCCTTCTTTCTTCCGGGGCTGTCTCGCCCCTTCTCCCATGCAGGTCGTAACGCGCAACATCGGCACGATTCCCGCTGAAGACGCTCGCGTAGCGGTTATCATGCCGGATGGTATGGAACTGATGACCTCTACTCCGCCGCTGAATGCACAGTCCGGCGATACGCTCTTTTTCGACCTTGGCGAATTAGTTCCCTTTCAAGCCAGTACGGTGAGTATGGTCGTCAGAACCACTTGCGCTGCTGTGGAGACTGGGACAGCCTTGTGTTTGGAAGCCTTTGCAACTTTCGCCAATCCCTGCCCAATAACGACGCCACCTGCCTCAGAAATACGGCTTTTTTCGGAGTGTATGAATGACACGACGGTACGCTTTACAATTAAAAATGTGGGCGATGCACCCACACAGGCGTTGCATGAGTACGTGATTATTGAAGATGAAGTTATTCTGCATACCCAACCTTTCAATCTGGAACCACTGGGTAGTCTGGATGTGGATGTGCAGAGTAATGGTGCTACTTACCGCATGGAAGCCACTAAGTATGACGATGGTACCCTCACCGCTACGGCCGTAGAAAACTGCAATGGTTTTATGCCCGGTTTTATTACCGCTTACTGGTTAAATGACGGTCTGCGCGACTATGATTTTGATTGCCGGGAAATACGTAATGCTTACGATCCCAACCAAAAAACGGCCATTCCTACCGGCGTCGGACCGGAATATTTACTGGCGGCGAATAAAACCATTCAATACACCATTGATTTCCAAAATACGGGTACCGATACGGCTTTTCGGGTGCAATTACTGGATATTTTACCAGAACAATTGGATGTGAATAGTTTTCGTCCGGGGTTTTCCAGTCATCCCTACACCTGGGAAATACGCGGCGCAGACACCCTGGAAGTGCTGTTTTATCCCATTATGCTACCCGATAGTAATGTGAACGAAGCGACCTCACATGGCTGGTTCAGTTTTGAAATAAATCAGCGACCGAACTTGCCCGACGGCACCACGATTGAAAATAGGGCGGCTATTGTTTTTGACTATAATCCACCAATTATCACTAATACCGTACTGCACACTATTGGAAAATTAACGGTGAGTGTGGACGGCCCGCCATCTGCGACACAAGCCTGGCAGATATTCAACAATCCAACCCGCTATGCTGCCACATTTAAAGCCAAAGAGTTTATATCTGGTGAAAAACGCTTTGAACTGAGCGATGCGATGGGACGAATAATACGCACGGAGCATTTTTCAGGACAGGATTTTGAGTTTCGGCGCGGGCTATTGGCGGGCGGTTTGTATTATTTCCGTATAGTAGATGCACGGGGAAGGGTGTTTTCTGGCAAAATTTTAATTAGTGACTAATAATTATTAGACTTTTTGCATTGATGTTATAGAAGTCGCACCAATGTTGTGTCATTCAGAGGCGTAGCCGAAGAATCTGATTGTTTAAAAAATCTAGTAAAAGCAGGCTTTTCAAGCCTCAGATTCATCGCTACCGCTCTGAATGACACGCATCTCAAAAACTATAAGATTTTGACTGTCAATGTCACGACAATCTTATCACGCGCCTTTTTTAAAGCAACGTTTATGTATCATCCCTCATACTTCATACGCCCTTCTCTTCCAACACCACAAACCCCGCCGCGAAAGGATCAAGATGTTCTTTTAACGTATCTATAAAACCATCGCCGTATTTTAATAAATAAGGCAGAAAATTATCCGTGCGTTCTTGTAAACCATTGGCGGGAAATAGTTTTTCTTTTAAAGCACGGAGTTGCTGGAGCGAGACGTCATGTTTCTGTTTTTCGGCACGTCCGAGGCGGCTTTCCCATTGCTCCAGACCGGCCACGGCTTTTACTTCATCGGCACGTACGGCTTTTTCCAAAGTGGCATCTATCGCGGTGGCTTTTTTAGCAATGCGGTCAAATAGTTGGTGCAGCGCAGCGATCTCGTCGGCCAGGTGGACTTCGGCGGTCGAGTTGGCGGCTACAAAATTGCGCACCAGCGTGTCCACATCTTCAAACAATTGTATGGCTGTCACGTCCAGTTTAGCCAGTTTTTTCCCCAGTTCCCGGTCCACCCAGAGCACGGAATTGCGGCGCAGCAGCATCGGAAAAGGCACCTTGAAATGGGCAAACAGGGCCTTGCGTTCCAGCCAGTACGCCAGCTCGCCGCCACCGCCCACGTAAGCGAGATTCGGCAAAATACTTTCCTGCATTAAGGGACGCAGCACCACATTGGGACTGAACCGTTCGGGATGCGCGTCCAGTTCGGCCAGTATTTCAGGTTCTGTAAAAGTAATTTCTGTATTCAATACTTGATAAGAGCGAGCAGTGTCGGCGGCTGAACCCGCCGGCACGGTCAGCGTTATACGGTTGCGCTGACCGGGCTGCATATAAAATAAATTAATTTCACGGGGCGCGGCCTGGGTTTTGAAACCTGCCGCGTTGAGCTGCCCGATGGTCGAAGTGACCAGCCGGAAGGCCGGTTGTTCGATCAGTTCCGCCCGCATGACCGGAATAAAATGCCTTTTCAAACGCGCATCGTTCATGTCCACCACCACCAGACCATAGCGGCCAAACAATTCGTGCAGCATCGCCCGCGTCGCCTCGGCCAGCGTCTGCGGCTCGGTGTAGGCCCGTTGCACCCGCGCGAAAAGGGTCTGCGCCGCCTCACTTTCACCCAGAATAGTTTTCAGTTCGGCCAATATATCCGTCAGGCCCGCCGTGCGCATACTGCCTACTGCGCCTTGTTCGGCAGAAGTCCAGGTTAGTTTTTTGCCATACAAATGGATGCTGTTCAGTTCTTCCAGATCGTGGTCTTCGCTGCCCAGCACGAACACCGGCACCACCCGCCGACCGGCATTTTCCTGTTCGGCTATTTTGGCTAAATTTATGACCGTCAAGGCTTTATATAAAAAAAATAAGGGTCCCAGTAAAAGGCTGGGCTGGTGAGCGGTAGTCACCGTAAAAGTCGTATCTTGCCTCAGTGCCTCGATGTGTTCGCGCACCAGGGCCTGTTCGGGCAAGGCCTGATATTGTTCCGTGAGCACCTGCACCAGATCGGCACGCGGGTACATCATTTTTTCCCGGTCACGTATGGCTTCGGGAAAATTTTCCGGACGCGGGGCATACGTATAAAACGGCGTCAGGCGGGCATCGCCGGTGGCATAAGCGACATCGGTTTTGGCGAGTTGAGGCACTTGCACATAGGGAAGAAGTGTTTTCAGCATACAAACAGAGCGCATTTCTGACGGACGCAGATGAAGGGGACGTCGCGTAGAGCGGCAACGGTAACAAAGATTAGTCGCAAGGGTTTGGCGCAGCCGGAAATTCCAGTGTGACTTATTACCTCTTTCTTCGTCTTTGGGTTAGGGCATAGATTTTTTAACTAAATTATAAGCCTTTGAATGGTCATTTGTACTTTCGCCCAGATCATCCGTTCATTCACGTACTTCTACACCAAACCAACTTTTAGTATGAAATCTTTACTTACCATTTTTTGTCTCGTATTCGTCCTGCTGCTGGTCGGGAACGAGGCCATTTGCCAACCTACTCATGGCATCACGTTCCGGGAAAACTGGTACAATTACCTCACTCCACAGCCCGATGGCGACAACTGGACGGACGTTTACGAAAACGTGGACGGTCGTGGCGTCGAACTGGCTTATCAGCGCCGCTTGGCGGGTTCCACCTGGCTATTGGTGCCGCTCAAATTCGGGGTCGCACAAATTGCCGGTAAAGAGGGAAGGTCGGCCCGTGAAGGTCTGCTGGGCAACCTCGACCTGATGCTCCAGCAAAATATTTTCAAACATGGCAATGTGCTCAATCCGACGATTGGCCTGGGGGTTGGTTCAACTTATAATTTCAAAAATGACAAGGCTGATTTCAATGTGCCGGTCGCGCTTGGCCTGAACGTCAAGTTGTTTGAAAATGTCTATTTGAATGCCCAAACGCAGTACCGTCTTTCGGTCGTGACCGAGGAACATGGCTGGCACCACGGCATCGGTGTGGTGGTCTATTTTGGCAATGAAGACAGCGACCGCGATGGCGTAATAAATAAGGAAGACAAATGCCCGGATGTGCCCGGCGTAGCCGCACTGATGGGCTGCCCCGACCGCGATAATGACGGCATCACCGATACGGAAGATAAATGTCCCGATGTGGCCGGAGTAATGGCCCTCATGGGCTGCCCTGACCGCGATAGCGACGGGATTACGGATGCCGAAGATACCTGCCCGGATGTGGCGGGCCTGGCTGCGTTCAAAGGTTGCCCGGACACGGATAGCGATGGCATCACCGACGCCGAAGATAAATGCCCTGCTGTAGCAGGTCTGGTCGCCTTTATGGGTTGCCCGGATACGGATACGGACGGTATTACGGATGCGGATGATAAATGCCCACGGGAAGCAGGCCCGGCCAGCAACATGGGTTGCCCGGTGCTGGATCGTGACGGCGACGGCATAGCGGATAAAGATGACGTGTGCCCGGACAAAAAAGGCACTCTGAAAGGCTATGGTTGCCCCGATACCGATGGCGATGGTGTGTATGACAATGAAGACCGTTGCATCACCGTGGCTGGTCCGGCCAGCAACCGTGGTTGCCCGGAAATCAAGAAGGAAGATAAAGCCAAAGTAGAACTGGCAGTGAAAGCCGTACAGTTTGAATCGGGTAAAGCAGTGCTGTTGAAGAGCTCGTACAAAGTGCTGGACGATGTAGCCGACGTACTGAAAAGATACCCATATTACAGCCTGGACATGAAAGGCCACACCGACAGTCAGGGCGAAGCACCGATGAACCTCGACTTGTCCATCCGCCGTGCCAAGACTTGCTATGACTAT
>JANPIV010000036.1:0-124533 GCA_031425155.1 Saprospirales bacterium
AGAACATTTGGATGGTTCAATCATGCTAGAAGATTAAGTAAAGATTACGAATTCTGCCCCAGAAATAGCCAAAGCATGATTTACATAGCATCCATCAGAATAATGCTAAATCGTCAAAAATAGGTTTTAAAACAGCCTCTAAGATTAAAAAATGAGTAAATAGTTTTAGCAATGCTTCCTTCCGATAAATGTGGCGGTATAATGATTTCACTCATGATTGTTCAATTTTAAAAAGTTATGAGAAGAGGAGGTTTTGCTATATTTATCCACTACGGCGATGTCATTGGCAAGAAAGCACAGCAACGGCCCTAGTAAAGCCCTTAAAATTGGTTCCAAAATTCAAACCCTTGCTGATCCATATCTAGTTCATCGTTATAATGACTCCAATCTGTTGAGTCTTCATACGAGTCGCTATCGTTGTAATCATCTTGTTCATCTTCCCAAACTTTATATTTTTTGTCTAAACTTATTTGGCCTTCTTGGGAGATTGAAAAGTTTGGAATAATAGTTTGTATTTCTTGAATTACTTCATTTGATATATAAAAGTGGTCGAGATTTATAGCACACCAGTCAAAGTATGAAGGCTGTAAATCAATAATTTGTTTTACTGTTTTACCCTCATATTTACCGAAGGTGAATTCTGTATCAAGGTCATAGAATTTCATGTTGTTTATAAATGTTTATTAGGTTATTGAAAAATATATGCGTTTGCATCGGTGGCTTGTGGAAGGACAACTCGCCAAACCTCAACAAACAAAACAAATGCCAAATTATACCTCGCTAAGTTTTTCGTATGCCTTTTTCTTCTCCCAACCACATTTTTTACTTTCCCGCCGCCATTTTCCCCAAAACCCCTACTTTTCCCGCGCATTTCACATACAACCAACTCGCGCAATGTCCTTCCTACAGAACATCCTCCGTAAAAAAACCATCGAAGATGCCCTCGCCACCGCCGACCACGAAACGACGCACGGCGGGGCAAACCTCACCAAAAACCTGCGGGTCATTGACCTGACGGCCCTGGGTATCGCGGCTATCATCGGGGCGGGGATTTTCAGCACCATCGGTACCGCCAGTTTCATGGGCGGCCCGGCGGTCGTGTTCCTGTTCATTTTTACGGCCATTGCCTGCGGATTTTCGGCCCTGTGTTATGCGCAATTCGCCTCCACGCTGCCGGTTTCGGGCAGCGCCTACACCTATACTTATACCACTTTCGGCGAAATTCTCGCCTGGACGGTCGGCTGGAACCTGCTCTGGGAGTACGCCATCGGCAACGTGACCGTGGCCATCTCGTGGAGCGATTACTTCACCGGCCTGATGAAGGGGATCGGCCTAGCCATCCCCGAATGGCTGACCATGGATTTCGTGACCGCCGGTAAAGGGGCCAGTCCCGATGCCATCGCCGCCTGGCAAAATGCGCCGCAGGTGGGTGGTTTTCACCTCGTTTTTGATTTGCCGGCTTTGGTCATCACGCTGCTGATCACGATACTGGTCTATCGCGGCATTCAGGAGTCGAAAAATACGAGTAATGCGCTGGTTTTGTTCAAGTTAATCGTTATTCTGGCGGTGATTGCGGTGGGTATTTTCTATGTCCAACCCGGCAACTGGACGCCTTTTGCTCCCAACGGCGTACGCGGTGTACTGGCGGGTATTTCGGCGGTATTCTTCGCATACATCGGTTTTGATGCCATTAGCACGACGGCGGAAGAATGCAAAAATCCGCAGAAAGATTTGCCGAGAGCTATGTTTTTGTCGCTGATTATCTGCACGATCCTGTACGTGGTGATTGCGCTGATCCTGACCGGCATGGTGCGCTACGACCAGTTGGCGGTCGGCGATCCGCTGGCTTTCGTGTTCAAACAGGTCAACCTCGATTTCTTTTCCGGGGTGGTCGCCTTGAGCGCGGTAGTGGCCACAGCGAGCGTTTTTCTCGTCTTTCAACTGGGCCAGCCGCGCATCTGGATGAGCATGAGCCGCGATGGTTTGCTGCCCAAAAAATTCTCTAAAATTCACCCAAGATTCAAAACGCCGTCCTTTTCCACCATTCTGGCAGGTTTCGTGGTGGCCATCCCGGCCCTGTTTTTGAACCTCAACGAAGTCGCCGACCTCACCAGCCTCGGCACCCTGTTCGCCTTTGCCGTGGTCTGTGCAGGTGTCCTGAAAATGGACGCTACGGGTCAATCAGCGCAAGCAAAATTTAAAGTAACCTACCTCAACAGCCGCTACTGGCTACCCGGCGTACTCGTCGTGTTGTACCTTATCCTGCAAACCGCCAATCCGGGTTTCATCACCCATTTACTGGATTGCCCGGACGGTAATTGCCGCAGCCAAATTCCTTTTTTCCTGTTTTTGGGCATCTTTTCCATTGTAACCGTGCTGGCGATTATTTATCAATGGTCGTTCATCCCGGTCGTCGGGCTGGTGCTCAATCTGTTTATGATGTCGCAGGTCATGTTCGTCAGTTGGATGCGCTTTATGGTCTGGATGATTATTGGGCTGATTGTCTATTTCGCTTATGGTTATGCAAACAGTAAGTTGCGGGCCAAACACGCGCAGGCGTAACATGCTGTTGGCGGTGTAGATTGCCTGGCCTTTTTTGAAATTTCTGTATTGTTCAAAGAAATTACTACCAGCGAACGTATTGCTCAAAACAGACATTACGGCATAAAAAATTATTAACACATTTCCGACGGAGCGTTATATTTGCGGTCTTCTCCAGAAGACAGCAAGAGGTTCTTTGGCCTCGAACAGGAAAACTATCTGCTTATTTGGTATCTTCATCAGTCATCATCTGCATTTCCTGTAATCTAATCATGATCTCTACCCGTCTGATTCACTGCTTTTTAGCCCTCATTGTGTGCCTGCCCCTGGCTTTGCCGGGCCAAACCGTCACTATCGTCCGTGCCAATGTGGATATAGACCTGGATGGTTCTTTCACCAAGTATAAATATGGCGATGGCGAAGGCATACCGTTAGATGCCGCCATACTGGGCGACATCTCCAGTGCTTCCGAACTAAAAATGACCTCTCTGAATGTGCTGACCACTGAGTCCGGTGGCTGTACGGTAGGGGCAGCGCGTATATATTATCGCATTTATCTGCAAGGTGGCCCGGTTCCCGCTTATCAGACGGTTGAATTTACCGACATCTGCAGTTGTGCGGGCGACCCGGATTGCTGGCCGACGCCGCAATCATCGGGCTGTGTGCCCTCTGGCCGGAGTTTTCAGGATTTGAGCGTCGAAATTGATCTGAAAGCCGCCGCTATTGCCGCCGGGGGCGGAGTCGGCACCTATGTACTGGATGTGTATTGGGAAGTGGACGCCAACGGTGCAGGTTGTGGTACCACAGCCACGGTCCCTTCGGTGGCTACTTATACGGTCAGCGTGCCGTTACCCGCCGAATTAATTTCGTTTAATGGCCACAAAACCGGCAGTGCGGTAGTGCTGAAATGGGCGACCGCTTCGGAGCAAAACAGCCATTATTTTGAAGTGGAGCGTTCTGGTAATCTGTCCGCTTGGGAGGTTGTGGGTCGGCTCAATTCGCGTGGTACACAGGCAGCATACTGGCAAACCTATATGCTGCGTGACGAAAAACCGCTGTCTGGGCTGAATTACTACCGCTTGGTGCAGGTGGACAAAGACGGCAGCCGACATTACTCTTCAGTCGTGGCGGTGCGTATGGGGCAGCAAGGGACGATCCAGATTGCTCCGAATCCGGTGGGCGACGGCCTCACTTGGCTGAGTCTGCGGGATTGGCCAGCTGCGCCGTTGCACCTGCGTTTGTTCGATACCTATGGCCGCCTTTTGCGCGAGTGGCAACCCGATGTGGAGCAGGGCAGCCGCATTCCGGTGGATATTTCAGCCTTCCCGAATGGCTTTTTGTGGCTACAGGCCAATGACGCTACGCCAGTTAAAATCATTAAGCAATAAATATTAAACATCAAAAAAATCACTCAACTCTTTTCAGTATGAAGCATTTTACATTCTCTCTTTTTCTCTTGTTCTGCTCCATCACCACGTCCTGGGGTGCTTATGGTATTTTTCAAGCCGGGGTCACTATTGGGGGCACTACTTATTTTGATGATAGTCCGACTTCGGGAGCTAATACGTTGAATGGTAAGCCTTTCAGCGTGGTTCAGGGCGGTACGCTCAATCTGACCTATGCCTTTGTTAAAACTTTTAAAAATGGTGGCAGCGACGTATGCGGCGGCAGAATGCACTATGCCGTCTATCCGGCGGCGGGCTCGCCCACTTTTACGACCCAAACCCTTTGTTTTGATTTTAACATCGGCGGTGGCGGCGATCAGCAATGGAGCAGCAATGCCTGTCCTTTTACGGCCATCAATCTGGCGGCAGCACTTCCAGTAGGCAACTATAAAATAGCAGTTTATTACTCGGCTCCCGGCGGCAACTGCACTACTCCGGTGGATGTTTTTCTAAGTAACGGTGGTGCTAATTACATAGCCGACCTGACTATTACTGTAGCAATGGCTGCCAATCTCACCGCCTTCGATGCCCGTCGTATGGAAACCGGCATAGAACTCAGCTGGCAAACTGCTACCGAACGCGATCAGGCGGCTTACGAAATACAACGCCGTACTACGAGTGGCGCATGGCTGCCATTGGGTGTCGTGAATGCCCAGGGCACGGCCACGGAACCGGCGAACTATGTTTTCACGGATGCAAAACCACTGGTCGGCGACAACTACTATCGTCTGGCAATGCAGGACTTAACCGGAAAAACAACCTATAGCCCGGTCGTTCGGGTAGCCGGAAAATCTGCTTCCGCCTGGCAGGTCGCACCTAACCCGGCGACCGACCAACTGGTGCTCCGTTTTCTGGAAAAAGAAATGCCGGCAGTGACTTTGGTGCGGCTGTATAATGCGCAGGGAGCATTGGCTCTGGAGTATAACATTCCTGACAATGCCTCTTTCATCAGTGTTCCTTTAGGTAGTTTATCTGCCGGGACTTACTGGCTGGAAATCCAGTCGGCCGATGGGGTGCGCACGGCGTTGCAGACCATTATTAAACAGTAACTATACATGCCGGCGGGTTCAGCCGCATCAGGGCATTCGGCGGCTGAACCCGCCGGTACAGCTTTGTGCATCCATTTCAACGCGAATACATAAAAATTTTATACTATGCTTAAAGCAAATTCGCTTCCCCGGGCTTTCCTCGTAGCCTTGCTCCTGTTTGGCTTTGCTCCATTGATGACCTCGGACCTGCACGCGCAAACAACCAAGGTTAAAAAAGTACTCCTTCAAGGTTTTTGGTGGGATTACAAAAACGATAATTTCCCCAATCGCTGGAGCAACTATCTGACCGAATTGACGCCGCGCCTGAAAGCGATCGGTATTGATGCCGTCTGGATTCCGCCGTCCTACAAAAACGGTTTTACGGGTTCGGTGGGATATAGTCCCTTCGATCAATATGATCTGGGCGATAAATACCAGAAAGGCGGCAGCGACTCCATCACCGTGCGTACCCGCATGGGCAATAAAGATGAACTGCTGCGCATGATCGCCGTGATGCACGCCAACGGCATGGAAGTGCTGCAGGATGTGGTACTCAACCATATAGACCAGGCCGGTGTGAACGCCGGCGGCATAGGCGGCCAGGACCCCGAACCCACCTATTCGGTGTATAATGCCAGCGGCTACAAGAACTTCCGCTACGTGAGTTACGCCACGCCGATGCTCGACGAGTCGCAGAACGACTACTGGACCCGCAATGGGCGCTGGCCAAAAAATTACGCCAATTTTTACCCTTATCCGGGCAACTTCTGCACGATGGGGGATATTTGCAGCCCGTTCTTCGGTCCGGATATTGCATTCGATGACAATGCGTTCGGCCAAAGCTCCAATATCCCGACTTCGGGATCGGCGACCATCGGAGCAGTCACGCGTCCTTATATAAACCCGGTGCAAACCACCCGGCACATGCGCGACAATGCCCGCGACTGGATCATGTGGCTCAAACGCCAGACCGGCGTAGACGGCTGGCGCTGGGATGCTGTTAAGCACTTTCCCATTTACGCCCAGGAAGACCTGATTTACAACACGAAATACGTAGGACCCGCTTTCGCCCAGGGCGGCGAGGCCATGTTCAACATCGGCGAATGGATCGGTACCAAATCGGAACTGGACGCCTACGTGACCAACGTACGCAGCGGCGTGGAAGAGCATACCGGCACGTTCGACTTCAGCCTGCGCGGCTATGGCCCCAACGGTGGTCTGTATAGTATGGTCCACGGTTTCGATGGTTATAATATGCAAAATATCCCCAACGAACAACAGGAGAAGCGTTATTACGACTACGCTACCCAGCGGGTGCATCGCACCCTGCCTTTCGTGAACAGCCACGATACCTACCGGCCCATTGTGGACCCGGTGACCGGTAATTTTTCCCAACCGCTTGGCACTGTATCGGGCTGGAACACGGGCGGCGAACTGGGTGGTAACGGGCAGCACATTGACCCGCGTGAACCCCGTCTGTTTGCGGCTTACGCCACTGTTTTTGCGGTGGACGGCAATCCAACGGTGTTTTTTGAGGACCTGTTTGACATTGGCACGACGAGCAAACGCTTTTCGCATTTACCTACCAGTGCCGCCGATCTGCCGATGCGCCCCGATATTGTGAACATCATCGGTGCCCACCAGAAATTGCAGTTTAAAAACGGCGACTATCATGTACCGACCGCACTGACGGGCGGCTCCGCACCTTTCTATCAGAGCGGCAGCAGTGGCGACCACCTGGTGATCGAGCGTTCCGGGCGGGCGATCATCGGCATCAGCGATAAATATGGAGCTGTCTCGAATAACTCCGCCGACCAGGAAGTGTATGTTTCCGTCAATAATCCATCGTGGTATGGTCTGCAACTATACGACTATTCCGGTGCGCACGGGGTAAGCACTACCCAGGTGTTTGGCGATGGGCGGGTGTTGATTAAAACCGCTCCGGTGGGGCATACTATTCCTGGCGCAAACGGTCATGGTTATTCCATCTGGGCACCGGCTCCGGCGGGCGTTACATTTACTACCGTGCAGGATATGTATAATTATCTGGCCACCTATGCTCCCCAACGCACCACGAACACGATACAGGAATGGGAAATGGCCGACGATCTGGGCGACAGCCACGCGCTATCGCTGAAGCAGGGTGGTCGCTTGCCGGATAATTCCATTGCGACCCGCACCGCTGGCCGCATCTACGTACAAAGTGGCAAGAGAATCACTTATAAGGTCACGCCTACCGTGAATGGCCGCAGTTTGCACATTGGTTTCTATAAAGCCGATGGTACTTTGGCGGCGCAAGCCTCCGGCAGTACCACTATTGCCGCACCGCTTTCGGGTTCCTTCACGCCCAGCACGACCGGCTGGCTTTCCGTGCGGGTGCGCAACGCCAATGCCACGCAGGCCGGGCAGGTCGTGCGGGTCAATCTGAACTACACTGCGCCCACCGTTGTAAATACCCGTTCCGCACCGGGCAATCAATACGCCGAACCGGGTGCTGCCGTCAATCGCGACGAACCACTGACGGAAGAAATACTGACCGAAGTGACGTTACAGATTTCTCCCAACCCGACTTCCGGAGAGGTGAATTTTCAGGTAGAGGGTATTTCTGATCAGGAAATACTGCGCGTGGAGTTATTCGATCTGCGCGGTCAATTAATTTTGGCTGAAAAGGGCAATTTGAATGATATTTCCGCCAGTTTCAACAAACATTTCAGTCTTTTGTCGGCTGGTACTTACTTTTTAAATGCCCAGTTGCCCGGCAAACGCCAGCATCTGAAATTGATAAAGTTGTAGGCAGGTAAAAGTCCGTTTTAATATGAATACGATGAGCCATCCTAAAACACTTGGGATGGCTCATCGTATTAGTGGTAATCCTTCAATATCCCGTTTCTTTCATTAGTTAAAAACTCGTCATGCGTTACTCTCTGCTTTCCCTTTTGCTGGTCGCTACGGTCAGCCTTTTTGCCCAAAACATTAATACTACTTTCGTTTCTACTTATACTTATCCGGGCCAGTCTTTGGCCAATATCTGGGGCTATGCGGCTGGCGGCCGAGAGTATGCACTGGTCGGAGCCTTCAATGGCCTGAGTATCGAAGATGTGACCAATCCAGGTGCTCCGGTGCATATTACGCAAATACCTGGTTCAAGCAGTAGTTGGCATGAGATAAAAACCTATTCCCACTATGCCTACGTTGTATCCGAAGGGGGCAGCGGTGTGCAGATCGTGGACCTCAATGGTCTGCCGGGCAGCAACCTGACTTATCACAGTTACTTCGGCGACGGGGCGATCAATGGCCTGATGACGCGGGCCCATGCCCTGCATATTGATGAAACCAAAGGCTATTTGTACGTGTATGGTAGCCAGCAGTTTGATGGGAAACCCCTGGTTTTCAACCTCAATATTGACCCGTATAACCCTGTGTATGTCAATTATGTGGATTTCATTGGCTATGCCCACGACGGTTATGTAAACAATGACCGGCTGTACAGCGGCCATATTTACGCAGGTATGTTCTCTGTAGTGGATATGACCAACAAGAACAGCCCGGTACTGCTCGGTTCCCAATCTACGCCGGGGGCATATACCCATAATACCTGGCCTTCCGGTAATACGCTGTTTACCACCGATGAAATACCGGGTTCTTCCCTGAGTGCTTACGACATCAGCAATCTGAATAATATTACCCTGCTGGATAAAATACAAAGCAATCCGGGCTCCGGTTCCATTGTTCATAACACCTACATTCTCAACGACTTCGCTATTAGTTCCTGGTATAGAGACGGATTTACGATCACCGATGTGTCGCGCCCGGACAATATGGTGCAGGTAGGCAACTACGATACCTATTCAGCCGGTGCAGGTGCCGGCTTTGACGGTTGCTGGGGGGTGTATCCTTATCTGCCATCCGGCAATATTCTTTTGTCGAATATCAACGGCGAAATGTGGATCGTCAGGGCTAATTACGTACGTGGCTGTTACGTGGAAGGCACGATCACCAGCGCAGCTACTGGAAACCCGCTCAACGGGGTAAGAGTGGAGTTGCTGACCACCAGCACCACCGAAAACAGTAATGCCAGTGGGATATACAAAATGGGACAGCTACAAAGCGGCCCTTACACAGCCAGGATCAGTAAAAGTGGCTATATTACTCAAGATGTCCCCGTTACCCTCACCAATGGCCTGGTCACCGTCCTGAATGCCGCCTTACAAGTAGCCTCCTTACCGGTAGAACTGGTTCGTTTTCAGGCCCGCGCCGAAGGCAAAAGCGCGCTGCTGACCTGGGAAACGGCCAGCGAGAAGAATAATGCCGGTTTTGAGGTGCAGCAAAGCGAGAACGGACATGACTGGACACCCGTCGGCTTTGTGCCGTCCCGTCTGAATAGCACAGCGGCAAATTCGTACTCTTTTTCCGTCCATGATCTATGGCCGGGTGCGCATTATTTCCGGCTGCGCCAAACGGATCTGGATGGCAGCGATGCCTTGTCGGAGCAGCGTTCCGTGCAGATCAAAGGCGGTGGTCTGCGGGCCGAGTTACTGCCTAATCTGGTGCGCGATCAGTGTCGTTTGCACCTTGCCGCAGAGGAATCTACCCCTGTGCAAATAGAAGTTTATTACGCTGATGCCCGCCCCACGGGTTTGCACTGGGCTTTTAATTTGGAGCAGGAAATGGAACTGCCGCTTGCGGTGGATGGATTGCCCACGGGTACTTATCTGGTAGTAGTGCAAACCGAGCGTGGACGGACGACACTGCGAATGGTGAAGAACTAGAGTTTAATGTCCATAAAACCTCAAATGGCCGGTCGGCTATGCCATTCATTAAATAGCCCCGCCGGATCGCGTTGTGCCCGCACCGTATCTAATTTTTGCAGATTTTTATCGGCCACAAAACGTGCCGCGCGGTGGTCCAGGTTTTCGTCGGCCAGCTGAATACCGCTCGATAAATGCGCCATTTTTTGCATCCAGTCTCCTGCCCAGGGGCCATATTTCGCCGTGTCATTTGGCGATTTCCAGGCCCCATACAGCGCGATGTAAATTTTCTCTTCCATCGAAAACGCCATGTCCGGGCGTTGGGTGGGTGGCTGCCAATTGAGCCATAAAATATGCGCTGGCGGCGGCGGCAGTGTTTTGACCATATTTTTTAAATAAGGCACCAGATCGTCAATCGCCGCATCGGTCCACATATTATCCACGCCCCAGCAATGATTGGAAGGGTAGTGCGTCATCGCGAAATTGTACATCAGATTCATGCCGCAGGGAATGAATGGCGTACGCAGAAAAGCCTTCTTTTTGACCGGACTCTGCTGCATAAAAGTCATTGCTTCGTGCAGTTCGTCTTTGGAATCAGCAAAAATCGGGGCGAATGCTTCAATGCCGGGACCAAAAAGACTCACGGTACGCTGACTCATAATCATCTGGAATTCAACGCTTTTTGGCACAGATGGCCCGACTTCCGCCGCCCAATACAGCACATCTTCCAGGTGGGACATCCGAAAAACGTGCATGACCGAACCGCTGTAGCGCGGACGCGGATATAAGCGCAGGTGGAAACGCAAGACCACGCCGAAAAAACCGCCTCCCGAACCCCGCGCCGACCAGTACAAATCGGCGTTTTCGGTGGGGCTGGCGTGGATCAATTCTCCATCCGCCGTCACGAGGTCGAGCCCGATTACGCTTTCGCAGGCCATGCCGAGTTTGCGCCCGTGCCAGCCAAAACCGCCTTGCAGCAGATAACCGCCGATGCACACGCCCTTGCAGTGGCCCGCCGGGAAAAACAAATCCTGTTTCCACAGGGCTGCCAGGAGTATGCTGCCTCCCACTCCGGGGCCAGCCGTGGCCACCATGCGGTCGCGTTCCACCTGGAATTGATTGAACTGCGACATATCGAGCAGCACACTGCCCGGCCGGAGGTGATTGGCCGACCAACTATGTCCGCCGGAGCAAATACTAACCTTCATGCCCTGCGCTTTCGCGAAGCGTACCGTGGCTATTACGTCGTCGGTGTTTTGGGCTTGCACGTACATTTCAGGTCGTCGGTCGGTGGCGCGTTGGTTGAACAGGGTGCCCAGAACGGCTTGCTCGAAACCGATGTCGTTTTTGTGCAGTACGCGGCCCTTTATGCTTAACTGATTCATTTTTAAGCGTTTTTGATTTGAAATTCTGAAAAAATAGCGGGCAGAAAAGCCGCCAGATGGTTCATTTCTTCGGCACAATGGGCCAAAACATCACGCCCTTGTTGCGCCGGAATCGGATGGACTTTACGCAGTATTTTGGAAAGAAAAGCGGCTGCCCCGCTGGTACTGCGCAGTTGAATATGCTCACCACCGAGCCAGAAGCGGGAGCGCATTTCCGCCCCGTCCGCCGTGGCGCGTATTTGGTGAACCAGCCAGCCCACCTCCAGCGGGAAATGCGTGTAACCCAGTCGCGCACAGATGACCACCTCCTGCGTTTGGTCGGCCAGTTTTTGCGGGTCGAAGCCCAGTTCGACGGGCGGAATGAAGCGGATATTGGCCTTTTCCAGGCTTTTGCCGATGTATTCTTCGATCACGGAGGTGCGGCCCACGTAGGCCTGGCGGTCGTCACCATCCTGCCAGCGGGCGGAAAGATGGGCCTTCGGATGCCATAATTTGTAGCGATTGTCGCGGCAGCCATGCCAGCCAAACCACCAATCCCACATGTTGGGCACTACGCCGGGCATTTTGGTCAGGATGGCGACCCGTATGGAGCCATCGGGTTCCATCGCAAAACCCGTTTCGAGCGGCGCGTAACCGGGATGGAGCAGGTCGGGGGCTTTTTCCAGCGCGGGCAAATGACCAGCGGGAAAGGGCGATTTTTCAAGGGCCTCTCGCACGGATGTCGGCACGGGGGCGATTTTTTCGTCGTAATATTTGGAATAGGCCTCACTGAAATCGGCCTGCCGATAGCCGAGGTAGTGCGCTGTTTTTTTGCCGGATGAATGGCTCATTTTGAAAAATTTACTTTTTTGTCAGACAAAATTGTTTATCATAAATCAAAAAAATTGACCGTTTTATAGGTCAATTTGGAAAGGAAAAAGGTAATTCAGGGCCTTATTCCTTTTAAAATAAAGGCCAGGTTTTTGGCCCGCCGCTCCCGCAGGAAGGTTTTCATGGCCGTTTCGTCGCGCTTTTCCTTCGCCGCGATGTAGGGTGCCGCCAAGTAGGGCAGGGCACAGATCGCGTAAATATTCAGGATCACATCTTCGCCGGTGAGTGCCGGATCGGCCTGCCCGTTTTTCTGGGCCTCCTTCAGTAAATTGTCCAGTATGGCGGGCAAATTATCCTCCGCGCCACCCGGCAGGAACAGCAGTACTTCTGGCGATTCATTCAGAATATTAACCAGAAAACTGGGTAGATCCGGCTTTTCTTCCAGCACATCGGAGAGCACTTCGATCAGGATTTCGATCACTTTTTGCAGGTCTTCGTGCTTGCCCATCAGACGGGTCAGATGACTGACCACGGTCCCGAAAGTGGCACCTACCACCTCCTGAAACAGTTCTTCTTTGGTACTAAAATAATAATGCAGCATCGTGCGGCTGATGCCCGCTTCGGCAGCAATCAGTGTGGTGCGCGTGCCTTTGAAGCCGTGGCGATGGAAGACTTTCTCCGCCGCCGCGAGTATTTTTTGCTTGGAATCGTGGTCTATCTTTGGCATGAACAAAATTGTCGAACAAAAGTGTTGGTAGTATTTGAACCTGCCAAATTTTAAGGGAAGTTTTTTCAAAAAAAATGTCTTGTATGCGGTGTGCGCCCGGCATGTCGCGTGGAAATGCCTGGTTATCAGCCATTTCGTACAGTCTTTCTGACTATTTGCACTTTCCTACTTCCCCCACATCATCATGTGGTAAACGCCCTTATGTCTTGCCCCGACCTTTGTGTCATTATCTGATTCAACTTCATCATTAAAATCATTTCAACATGAAAAACACTCTTTTCTCCCTGCTGCTGGCCTTGCTTGTTGGCCATGCCACGACTGCTTTCGCTCAAACGGCCACCGTCAGCGACACTACTTATTACAGCGTGTATTCCTACATTAAAGTGGCCCCGGCGATGCGCGACGATTACCTGAAACTGGAAAAAGCCTTCAAAAAAATCCATGCGGCCAAAAAGAAAGCCGGTGAAATGGAAAACTGGTCACTGGCGGCGGTCATGTCGCCTTCTGGTGCCAACTGCGCATACAACTATGTGGCCCGCAACGGTTTACGCGGAAACAAACAACTCGCCTACTATTACGAAGGCAATTATATGCCCAAGAACTGGCAGTCGCTGCTGACCCCCGCCGAAGTGGCATTGGTCAACCGCACCGACGAAATCAGGACGATTGTGAAAACCGAAGTCTGGTCGGCGGCAGGGGCCGAAATCTTTGCGGATGGCTGGGAGAAAACCACCAAAATTGCCGTCTGGAACTACTTTTCTTCGCCTGCCGGAAAAACCCGCGCCGACCACATCAAAATGGAAAATGACATCTGGAAACCCATCCACGCCGCCCGCGTAAAAGACGGCACCATGATGGGTTGGGTGCTGCTGGGTCTCGAACTGCCTTTCGGGGCGAACCAACCTTACAATATGGCCACTATTGATCTGTACACCGACATGAGTCAGTATTTGGCCCCCTGGTTTGAGCCTTATTTTAAAAAGATCCACCCCGGTCAGGAAATACCCGAACTGATGAAACAGACCAACGCCGCTACGACACTGGTAAAAGGAGAAGTGCGGATGATTATTGACCGACTGGATTGGAAGTAAATATTGTGGACTGGGCTGTGATGGATGCTGCTCGCAGCCCAGTTACAAATGCCTCTTCTCTCAAAATTTTCACACAAAAAAACACCAACGCATGAAACTCGCCTCTTCCCTCCTTTTCGCGTGTATGAGCATCGCCTTACTGCTAGATAGTTGCCTGGCCAAACCGCAAGTAGTCGTTGCCAGCAGCACCATACCCGATACTTTACAAGTTAGTGCCAACGAAAAACTGGCTTTCAAACTGAATGCCGTAGGTTATCAATTGTATAAATACGAAAAAAGTGGCTGGGTACACAAAGGCCCCTCCGCAGACCTGTACGATATGCAGGGTAAAAAGATCGGTACCCATTTCGGTGGACCAACCTGGAAGGCCGCGCTGCCCAACGATACCAGTCTGGTGGTGGGTAAACCCAAAGTCGTCATTCCTGCGACCAGTCCCGATGCAATTACGTGGATACTCCTAGATGCCGCGCCGCAGGGTACCGGCATGTTTGGGATGGTCAATGCTATCCAACGCCTCGAAACTATTGGCGGTAAAACGCCGAATGTGGCCGGATTAGAGAACGAAGAAAAAAGAATTCCTTATGCGGCAGTGTATTACTTTTACGTACCCAAATAGGGCATTTGCCTCCCGTTTTTATGGAAAATATTCATCTTGCCATCATCGAAGACGACACCGTCATTCGGGAAAGCCTCGAAACCTATTTGGGTGCGCATCCGGCCCTCCAATTCAGCATCGTGGCTGGCAGCGTCGAGGATTTTCTGGAAAAAGCCGCTCTGCCCGCCCGGCTCCCCAAAACCGATCTTTTGCTGCTGGATATTGGCTTGCCGGGTATGTCGGGCATCGAAGGCATCCGGCATATTCGCCAAAAATTCCCGGATATGGACATCGTGATGCTCACCACCTTCGAGGAGGATGACATGATCTTCAAATCGCTGTGTTCGGGGGCCTGTTCCTACATTTCCAAACGTACCCCGCTGCCCACCATTCAGGAGGCCATTTTCACGATCCATCGCGGCGGTTCCTTTATGTCGCCGTCTATTGCGCGGAAAGTAGTGCAGCATTTTATGCCCAAAAAACGCCAGGACGATGACCTGCTTTCGCCGCGCCAACAACAGATTGTCGAGGGTTTGGTAGATGGACTGAGTTACAAACTCATCGCCGACAAACTGAGTATTTCTATTGATACGGTGCGCGATCACATCAAGAATATCTACCGGATATTGGAAGTGAACAGCAAGGCAGAGGTGATTCGGAAGGCGTTGTTGGGAGGAATTTGAAATTAACCTGTGCTTTCCGAATCTTTTGTCATTCAGAGCGTAGCGATGAATCTGAGGCTTGTAAAGCCTGTTTTTACTAGAATTTTTAAATACCCAGATTCATCGCTACGCTCTGAATGACACAACATTAGTGGGACTGTTATGGCATCAGTGCAATAAGTCTAATTCTAAAACGAAAAATACAACCAGTCATGGTCACCATTCGCAGACAACTCACCCTGAAAGAAGCCCTTGGCACCAAAGTCCCCAACTTTGTGCCCGCCACGCCCATCGCGACTTTTACCACAGATGAACTCAACGTGCTGCTGGGCGGCACTACACCTGTCCCCGAGGGCATCCGCTTCCACTTTGAAAAAGCCGCAGATAATACCACCGTTGGGCTGATTGCGGTCAGTCTGGGCGTGCGTTTGGTGGATAGTCCGGCGGGCGGCACCACCGTGGCCAACATCGAAATGACCTCCGCCACTAAGAAATACCTATGGCACGGCACGCAACAGAGACAACTGACCGTCGAGGAATACCACACCCAGTTTCCGGGTCAGGCAACCAAAGGCGCAGTCGGGCGGGACGGTATTTCCAATGCCTGCGTCTTTTTCAGCGGCAACGATCTCCGAGAGATCAGAGCTCAAACGGGCGTGGTGGAAATAGCCTTTTTCCGGAATACGATCAGCCGAAAGTTTGACCCGGCATTGGTAGAAGAAAACTTCGATACGCTGGTGGCCATTGGGCGAAATAGTGCGGGTGCCACAGTAGGCCTGCAGATCCAGAGCGAATTGCCCTGCCCGCCCCACTGTGGGGATGATTATCCGTAAGTAGTTTTGAAGATGCGAGTATTTGAGTATTCGATCAAAACACTTGATCATCACGTAATTGATCGAATACTCGCATCCTCCAATACTCAAATAGACTTGATTTACCATGTACTGATGTTGTCCATAAAAAAACCTTCCTGTATGCGTCTGGCAGTCGTCTTCTTCTGGAACATGGCTGCCTTTATGCATTATTTGTCTGCCCAGCCGCTCAGTCTCGCCTTTCAACGCCTGGGTCGCGAACAGGGACTTTCGCAAGGTACCTGCCCGTTTGTGTCGCGCGATAGCCGGGGTTTTGTGTGGATCGCCAGCGTGGATGGCCTCAACCGCTTCGACGGGCAGAATGTGAAAGTCTATCGGCCCAATCCGTCGAAACCCCACGGCATGGTCGGCAATATCGTGACGAGTGCCTGTTACGAAGATTCAGCGACCGGTGATCTGTGGTTTACGACCTACAATGCCGTGCATCGCTACGTACGCGCCTACGATCATTTTGATACTTTTCAGTTAAAAAGCCCGGCGCACCAGCGGCTCGTGGAAGACTACTACGCCTTTCATTTCGACCCAGGCGGGCGGCTCTGGCTGCGGGTAGGCAGCGGCGACGAGGGCTACCTGCATTGGTTCGATATACACACCGGGCGCGACAGCATCGTGTGTCGTCTGGATGGCGCGCGCACGGCCGTTATACCGAATCAATCTGGAAATATCCGGCAATTACTATGCTCCGAATTTGATACTACTGGTCTGGAAATCATTGATTTACAGGCAGGTTTTGCGAAGCGGATTTATTTCCGGGGAAATAATCAGACGTATAATGTACACGAGGTATATGTGGAAAATGATACGCTGATTTGGCTGGGTTTGTCCAATGGCATCGCGGCTTTTAACCCGCAAACGGGTGTGACGCAGGTGTATAACGAGTGGGCAGGCCGTCCGGTGGGCGAGGTGTGGTCGGTGGTTCCCTACGGGAAAAACGGGCTCTTCGTGGCCACTCAAACCGATGGACTTTGGGCATTCGACCGGCATTCGCGCCGCTTCACCCAACGCTTCGTACACGAGCCGGACAACCCTTTCAGTCTGCTCGATGACCTGACCAAAAACCTGTACCTAGACCGGCAGGACAACCTCTGGGTGGCGCACTGGAAATACGGCCTCAGTTACGTGAACCTGCGCAAAAACAAGTTTTTCATTCCGCCAGCGGCCAAGGATAATGCCTTTTTTCAATTTCTGAAAGGTCCCGATGGCAACATTTGGTGCGGCGAGCCGGATCAAGGGTTTTTCGTTTATACGCCCGATGGCCGGTTGGTGGATACGCTGAATACTTTTTTTCCGGAAATAAAACGCCGGTTGAGCGTGGGCAACAAACTGAGTTTTCCCAACGGCGGTGTAATGGGCTTTTCAGGAAATAACCTGCTGCGCTGGAATGCTGCCCGGCGCAGGCTGGAATTTGTGCGGAAATTGCCCTATAAAATCACTGACATCTGCACGGATGCGTCCGGGAAAATCATCGTAGCGACCGCGCAGGGCGTTTTTCGGCTGATTCACGGCAGCGGCGAAAACTATTCGTTTGTTCCGCTGGCTTTGCACGCTCCCTTTCAAGTGCATAGTCTTTCGGTGATTTACTGCGACCGCCAGGGCCGTTTTTATCTATCTGAAAACATGGAACGGCTGCTGGTTTTTGAAGAAAAACCAGAGGGTCTTTTTTTAAAAAAAACCATCGAAGGCGCGGGCGGCGGTAAAGGTTTTTTTGAAAAACCGAACGGGCAGGGCCTATGGGTGGCCTGCACGGCCGGGCTGCTGAATATTGACCCCAACCTCGATGCCCGAATGCTGAACGAGAACTCCGATGGGCTGCCCGCTGCCACATACTACGGCGTAATACCCGACCAGCGCGGTTATCTTTGGCTGAGCAGCAATCAAGGTTTGCTGCGCTACGACACGGCCCGGCACAGCGTAAGCCGCTACCTGCCAGTGGATGGATTGTTTGGTTCCGAGTTCAATACCGGCGCGTTTTATCAGGCTGCCGACGGGAAAATATGGGCGGGCGGTCTGGGCGGGCTGGTGATTTTTCATCCCGACAGCATTCGTAGTGTGCCTTTCGAGCCGCAGGTGCAGATTACCCAAATCCTGGCCAATGACGTGCCGTTGGAAACAGAAAAACAGGCCGAAGTACTGGAATCGCTCGACCTGCCTTATGCCCAGAACACGCTGTCGTTCGAGTTTGTCGCCCTCGAATTCAGCAATCCGGCGGCCAACCAGTTTCAGTATCGTCTGGTCGGCTACGACGATGCCTGGGTGAAAAGTGGTACGCGTGGTTTTGCCCGCTACGCCAATCTGCCGCCCGGCCAATACACCTTCGAGGTGCTGGCCGCCAATTCCGATGGCCTGTGGTCCACGGTGCCAAAAAGCCTGCAAATTTTTATCCAAACCCCATTTTATAAAACGTGGTGGTTTTACCTGCTTTGTGCGCTGGTGATGGGCGGACTGATTTATGGCTGGCTCTGGTATCGGCTGCAACAAGCCCTGAAAATTGAGCGGATGCGGGTGCAAATTTCCAGCGATCTGCACGACGATGTGGGTACGCTGCTGGCGGGTCTGGCGATGCAATCGGAGGCCCTCGAACTGACCGCCCCGGAAAAAGACAAGGGCAAACTCCAACGCATCAGCGAGATCAGCCGCAACGCGATGGCGCACATGCGCGACACCGTCTGGGCCATAGATGCCCGTAAAGACAAACTCGAAAACCTGCTCGACCGGATGCGTGAACACGCCGAAGAAACCCTCACGCCCCGGGATATTCGCTTTGATATTCAAGTAGATAACTTGTCCGGGAAACAAAATCTGCCGACCCATATTCGCCAGAATCTCTACTTGATCTATAAGGAAGCGGTGACCAACGCTGCCAAACATACCAACGGCGATCTGGTCACGATCAGTCTGAAAAAATCGGGTGAGGGCTTCGAAATGCGCATTGGCGATAATGGACAGGTGGTGGAAAAATCTTACAAAACCACGGGACTTGGCACGGCCAATATGCGGATGCGGGCGGAGAAAATTGGCGGGACGCTGGAAATTGAGCGCGGGGAGGGCTTTTGGGTGGTGGTGAAGATGGGGGGATTGGGGTGAGGGTTTCTGCGACAAGTTGTCGCAGATTTGTAAAATTTAATAACCAATAAAATACATCTATCATCTTGAAACCCCTCGTTTTAACGAGGGGCTAGAAGAATCCACTCAAAACATCTATCTTCTTTGCAGAACATCAGCATATTGTCACTAGATAAAGATGTGGATGCTTTGTAAAGAAGATAGATGTGGGTTGTACTGTTTCTTTATCCGCCGATTAAAAGTCGGCGGTTACAAGATGATAGATGTAATCTGTTCTGTTATTCTTGCTTCATTTCTTTAACGGCTTACTGAAAATATCAAACGCGACGAGAGATATTTACATTTTTCAAAAATAACGTAATTATGCGTCCACCCAATTTCTCGCGCTAATGGCGCGAGAATTTCATCAGTATAGTAAGTCTTATGAAAATTGCGCATCCGCCAAAGGTTTCCCGTAGAGAAGAAGCGGTGAGTTAATCTATTCCTCCAAAAACACCTATTTGTCCCCAACGGGCATTTTTCCCCATGGCACACATTTTTCAGGGGATTGCCTTTCACTGAAACAACAGTCTCACGTATGAAACGCATCATTGGTATTGTCTTGATAGTCGTCGGTGTAGTGTTTGGCGCATTGGCGCTCACCAGCCACGAAGACGATAAGACCCTGATTGACCTTGGTAAAATCGAAATAAAAACACAAGACAAATCCCCCTCGAACAACACCGCCATGTACTACGTTATTGCCGGAATATGCATCATCGCTGGCGGCGTAATAGTGGCTGGCAAAAAACCGTAATCGAGTGAAAATCAAGAAAAAATATATTGTTTATTCCTTGCTAGTCCTCAGCCTCGGCGGTCTGGTCAGTTACCGTATTGTCAAAAATAAAAGCACGGCTCCGGCTGCGCAGACGGGGCGGCCCGCTGGTGGTGGCGGCCCATTACGGGTGGATGGAGTTGTGGTAAAACAGCAGACTTTTGTGGATTCGCTCTCCGTTAAAGGGTCGCTGGAAGCCAATGAACAAATCCAGATCAGGAGCCAGGTGGCCGGGATGGTGACGGCTATTTATTTTAAAGAAGGCGGACAAGTCCAAAAAGGGCAGGTACTACTGCAAATAGATCGTGCCGAACTCAATGCGCAGGTATCACAGGCCCAAACCCAGGAACAACTGGCCGGGGAAAATGCCCGTAGGGCCAAACTTTTATTAGAAAAAGAAGCCATTAGTCAGGAAGAATACGAGACGGCGGAAGCGGAATTAAAATCGCTGCAAGCCCAGACACGACTCATTCAGGCCCAATCGGCTAAAACTACTATTCGCGCGCCATTTTCGGGTGTGATTGGCCTGCGTTCGGTTTCAGTGGGTGGTTACCTGACCCCGGAAACAATAGTGGCGAATTTAGTCAATACTAATCCCATTAAATTGACCTTTTCGGTATCGGAACAATATGCCAATCAAGTAAAGATCAATACCCAACTTGGTTTTACCGTAGCAGGCGACGATAAAAAGTATGTCGCCAAAGTCTATGCTATTGAGCCGGGTCTGGATGCCGCAACCCGTACCCTGCAACTGCGGGCTTTGGTGGACAATCCAAAAGGTCTATTGCGGCCAGGTGCCTTTGCGAACGTACAGTTGCCGCTTAATCAAATTGATAATGCTATCCTGATTCCCACCCAGGCAATCATACCCGTGCAAAACGGTAAAAAAGTATTTGTGGCCAAAAACGGTAAAGCCAAAGAAACAATGGTCGAAACTGCAAACCGTACTACTACCGATGTACTAGTGACCTCTGGATTGCAGAATGGCGATACCGTATTGACAACCGGAATATTATCCTTGAAAAATGGTACGCCGGTGAAGGTGGATATTCCACAAGCGGTCGCACAGTAGTTATTGGTTGATTGGTTGATTAGTTAATTGGTCCCCGAAATTGCTTGGTAGTAGTATAATGTTGATAGCCAATATTTTATTAATTTAGTACCTTTCGACATTGATTAGTTATAGTCAGTCAAAGAAACTGTTGAAAATCAATAGCCTTTTGTCAAAAATCGATATTACTACGTAATGTCGAGAGGTAAGTCACATCCAGGTATTAGGCCAATAACCAATCAACTAATAAACCGATCAACTAATCAACCAATCCATGAGCCTGTCCAGTATTTGCATCAAACGGCCCGTTTTTACCATCGTCATCAATCTGGTGCTGATGCTTTTTGGTATTATTGGCTATACTTTTCTGGGCGTACGGGAGTTTCCCTCTATTGATCCGGCCACAGTATCCGTGCGCACGAGTTATGCAGGGGCCAATCCGACCATTATTGAGTCGCAGATCACCGAGCCACTGGAAAAAGCCATTAATTCTATTGATGGCGTACGTAATATTTCATCCAGCAGTGCGCAGGGTTCCAGTAATATTACCATAGAATTTAATATCGATAAGGACCTCGAGACGGCGGCCAATGACGTGCGCGATAAAGTATCGCAAGCCGCCAGAAGTCTGCCGCAGGATATAGATGCACCGCCCGTAGTGACCAAGGCGGATGCCGATGCGCAACCCATTATTACTTTAACGATCCAGAGTGCCACCAGAGATCAACTGCAATTGAATGACTATGCCGAAAACGTGATCGGCGAACGGCTGCAAACGATTCCGGGCGTAAGTAGCACGGGTATTTTCGGTCAGCGCAGATATGCGATGCGCCTGTGGATTGACCCCGATAAATTAGTCTCTTTCGGGCTGACGGCGGCGGATATCCGCACTGCTCTTTCTAATGAAAATGTAGAATTACCCTCCGGGAAAGTGACGGGTGCCAATACAGAATTGAACGTAAATACGATTGGCAGTCTATCTACCGTAGATGAATTTAATCGGTTGATTATTAAAAGCGAAGGCGATAAAATTATTCGGTTTAGCGATATTGGCTTGGCTACTTTGGAGGCAGAAAATTTAGAAACCCGGCTGACCGAATCCGGCAAAACGATGGTGGCTATGTCCATTACACCGCAGCCGGGCACCAATTATCTGGAAATCAGTAAGGCTTTTTATAAAGAACTGGAAGTCCTGAAAAAAGACCTGCCGCCAGATATTCAAATAGAAGTGGCGAATGACGACACGCGATTCATCAAACAGTCGGTGACCGAAGTAGTAGAAACCATTGGCATTTCTTTGGTGTTGGTTATTCTAATTATTTACTTGTTTTTTCGGGACTGGGCCATTGCTTTCCGGCCTTTGATTGACATTCCGGTATCGCTGATTGCCACATTTTTTGTCATGTACCTGTTTGGATTTTCTATTAATGTACTGACGCTGCTGGCGATTGTTCTGGCGACTGGTCTGGTAGTAGATGACGGTATAGTGGTCACTGAAAATATTTATAAAAAAGTAGAGGAGGGTATGTCGCCCATTCAGGCGGCTTTAAAAGGCTCACAGGAGATATTTTTTGCGGTGCTGTCTATTTCTATTACGCTGGCCGCCGTGTTCTTGCCGGTGGTGTTTTTAGAGGGTTTTGTCGGGCGTTTATTCCGCGAATTTGGTGTAGCCATTGCTGCTTCGGTGTTGATTTCCGCTTTTGTGTCGCTGACGCTGACGCCCATGCTGAACGCTTATCTTATTAAAGGCGGTGGACATAAAAAATCCAGATTTTATGTATGGACCGAGCCATATTTTGAAAAACTGAATACCGGATATGCGGATGCTTTGAAAGGATTTGTGCGTCGCAAATGGCTGAGTTATCCCATTATTCTGGCCTGTTTCGGCCTGATTTACTTGTTTTATACACTGCTACCCAAAGAAACGGCTCCTTATGACGACCGTAGTTTTTTGAGTGTCAACGTAACGGCTCCTGAGGGCTCGACCTACGCTTATACGGATCGCTTTATGCAGGAATTGACGGCATTAGTCAATGATTCTATTCCCGAAAAGAATGTCAACCTGGTGATTACTGCTTTTGGCGGGGCCAACACCGGCCGGATGCGGATGACGCTGGTGCCGCCGGGTGAGCGGGAGCGTTCGCAGGCGGAGATTGCCAATGCCCTGACCCGTGAAATGCGTAAATACCCCGATGCCCGGACGAACGTTTCCCAGCAACCCACTATTGCCGTCAACCGGCGGGGTGGCGCGCCGATTCAGTATATTATTCAGGCGCCGAATTTTGAAAAATTACAAGAAAAAATACCATTATTTCTGGAAGCGGCGGGTAAAGAACCGGCTTTGTCCAATGTGGATGTCAACCTGAAATTTAATAAGCCCGAACTAAATGTTTCTATTGATCGCGACAAGGCCGAAAGTGTGGGCGTTTCGGTCATTGATGTGGCGCAAACCCTGCAACTGGCTTTGAGTGGACAGCGGTTTGGTTATTTTAAAATGAATGGTAAACAGTATCAGGTGATTGGGCAGTTTGATACCCGCGACCGGGACGAACCACTGGATTTGGCCAAGATGTTTGTGCGCAGTAGTACGAATGAATTACTGCAATTAGATAATGTCGTGCATTTAGAAGAACAAAGCAGTCCACCGCAACTGTACCACAATAACCGCTATTTGTCGGCCACCGTATCGGCCAATCTGGCTCCCGGCCAAAGCATGGACGACGGTATTGCGGCGATGGATCGTGTGGCGGAGAATGTGCTGGACGAGCAGTTCTCTACTGATCTGGGCGGTGAATCACGTGATTTTGTGGAAAGTAGTTCTAATACCGCCTTTGCTTTTGCGCTGGCTTTACTATTAATTTACTTGATTCTGGCAGCGCAATTTGAAAGTTTTCTAGATCCGCTGATTATCATTATTACGGTACCATTGGCCGTAGCGGGTGCCTTGCTTTCTCTGTGGTTATTTGGCCAAACCTGGAATATTTTCAGTCAGATCGGTACCATTATGTTGATTGGGCTGGTGACTAAAAATGGCATTTTAATTGTCGAATTTGCCAATCAATTAAAAGAGTCGGGCAAGCCGAAAGCGGAGGCGATTATGGAAGCTGCCGAGGCACGTCTGCGGCCTATTTTAATGACCAGTCTCGCCATTGCATTGGGTGCGTTGCCAATTGCGCTGGCGTTGGGAGCAGCAGCCACCAGCCGCGCCGGGATGGGCATCGTTGTAGTCGGCGGGACTATATTCTCGCTGGTGCTTACGTTGTTTATTATTCCGGCTATTTATTCTTCCTGGTCGAGGGAACATAAACCGAATGCTGACTTGATAGAAGCGGAACGATTGGAACGGGAAGATGCACAGGCCGAATTCGCGGAGAAATAAAAGCCCCTGCCTATCCCTCCCCGTAAAGGGGCGGGGACTTAATGGTAGGGTAAATTATTGATTTCATAAAAGGGCATAATAATAGCAAAAAATTGCTGCTCATGTGTGATTTTTAACCATTAAAACATGAAAAAATCATTTTTTTTCTATATTCTACTAATCGGCTTGGCGTTTACGAACTCCGTTAATGCCCAACCCATATTAACCCTCGAGGAAGCAGTGCGTATTGCGCTGGAAAATAATTATGATATTAGAATAGCGGCTAATATGCTGACTATAGATCGTAATAATGTAACCTACGGAAATGCGGGCTTCCTGCCTTCTGCCGGAGCAGATTTTTCTAATAATAATACTATTGAAGATACCCGCCAAAATCGTTCGGATGGCACCGTCCGCGAAGGCAATGGCGTAAGGAATGCCGGTACTAATTATGGTATTGGACTAAATTGGACAGTATTTAATGGTTTTAAGATGTTTGCCCGCTACGATCAATTAAAAGTGCTGCGTACACTGGGCGAAGAGAACCTGCGCCTGGCGATGCTCAGCAAAGTAGCAGATGTGGTCAATATATATTATGATTTGGCACAACAACAGCAACAATTAGCCTCTTACGATACCATTATTGCTATTTCCCGGTCGCGGGTCAATATTGCCCAGGCCCGTTTTGAGATCGGTAAGGCTGCGCGGCTGGAAGTGCTGAATGCGCAGGTAGATTTTAATACAGACACCACTAATCTGATTCGGCAGCGTACTTTATATTATAATACCCGTATCCAGTTAAACGAACAATTAGCGCGCGATGTGAACACCGAATTTCGCGTCGTTGACACCATTGAGATTGATAATTCTTTGATGTTAAATGATCTCTCGGCTCAAGCGGCACAGCAAAATCCAGCCCTGCAAGTTGCTTTAATCAATAAACGCATCGCCGAACTGGACCTGCGGCAAGTGCGCGCCGACCGTTATCCAGTGATTGGACTGAATGCGGGTTATAATTTTAGTAATTCCAGTTCGGCTCTGGGTTTTGCTACCACATCGCGCGGGCGCGGGCTTCAATATGGCGTAACAGCCTCGGTTAATATTTTTAATGGCTTTAATCAACGCCGTTTGGAGAGAAACGGCCAATTGCTGATTGATAATGCGCAAATAGATTATGAAAGAACCAACCAGAATATTCAGTCGCAATTGGCCACGGCATATCAGACCTACGTGACCAATTTGGCTTTGGTGCAAATAGAAAAAGATAACCAGGCACTGGCTGCCCGCAATCTGGAAATTACCCTGGATAAATTCAAATTAGGCAGCATTGCTACGGTGGAATTTCGCACTGCACAAGTGAATTATATTAATGCGACGATAAGATTTACTACAGCGCAGTATGAAGCCAAGTTGCAGGAAGTCTTTTTAAGGGAAATTACTGGTGGGCTTGGAGTAGGGCAGTAGGATCGGTCGTCAATTTAAAAATATCATTCACCGGAAACGAAAAGGCTGGGTTCTTGGCCTCTTTCCTCATATCCACCGCTTCGTTTTAAAATAAATCAGCATACTCACCATCGCCACGCCCATGACGCCCAGCACCCAGAAATAGCCATATTCCGTATGCAACTCCGGCATATTGTCGAAGTTCATACCGTACACCCCGGCGATGAAAGACAGCGGCATAAAGATCGTGCTGATGATGGCCAGCAGACGCATCACGTTATTCAGCCGGTTGGCCGCTTCGGCGTGGTAAAGTGCTTCGGTATTGGCCAGCATACTTTGCTGGTAGTCTATGCCGTCGATGATCTGGGTAATGTGGTCCACCACGTCGCGGATATAGACGCGGTTGGTGGCGTGGACCAGTGTACTTTCGGTCTGGTGCAGACGGGCGATGGCGTCGCGCATAGGGATCATCTGGTGGCGGAATGCATTGACGGTACGGCGCAGGTCGAAAATGCGGCCCTTGCACCACGGCACATCGCCCTCCCGGTGCAGAATGGCTTCCAGTTCAAACAGTACCGTCTCCAGTTCGTCCAGCACCGTATAGTAACTATCCACGATGGTATCAATCAGCGCATACGCCAGATAGTCGGTCCCTTTTTTGCGGATACGGCCTATGTCCTCCTGAGCGCGTTTGCGTACGCCGATGAAGTCATCGTCGGGGTCTTCCTGAAAAGTAATGACGAAGTGTTCGCTCAAAAAAAACGCGATCTGTTCGACCTGCAGATCAAGCGTAGCCGTATGGAGGCGAATGCTGGGTACAATGATAAACAGGCCATTGTCGTACTCCTCCATTTTGGGCCGTTGCTGGGTGTCGAGTACGTCTTCCAGCAGAAGCGGGTGCAGGTCGAAGTCATCACCCACCTGCTGGATGAAACCCACATCGGTCAGGCTATGAATGTCCACCCATATTATGCCTTGCACCTGTTTCCGCTCCGGCAGATAGGCCTCCTCCTGATGAAAGTCGGTGAGATTGTAGCGCAGCGTATAGACCTTCGTGGGTGCATGCTGGCGGTGCCCGGTATAAACGAGGCTTCCGGGAGGCAGGCCCTGTTTCCTTTTTTTATGACTGTATTTTCTTTTCTTGCTCATTTCTTGGAAATATTGGTCACAAAGGGGCTCCTTATACGGGTTGCGAAGGTAGTGCAATATTGAAAAATGAAACCTACCCTCATTTTGGTACGGTTCTTGGTTATTGAATGACGAAGCAAAATCTGCACATGTCTCATATCCGACACATCGAAAGTTTTCGGCACTGAGAAAAATGCGTAATTGTTTGATTATCAATTTTTTACCTTAATACCTAACTAAGTGACATGGAAAAGAGTGCCGGTGTTAACAGAAATCGCCGTACTCTTGCCACCATTTTTACTCCTTTAATCCGCTGCCTTACGGTCAGTTTCCCGTGTTGTCCAAGTTTCCTGTTTTATTGCACTTGTGTCTTTTCGAGGACCGGAATCTTTTGTGAAACAACATCTTTTCATCCAAACCGATCGTGATTGATGAAGAAATCCCTACACTTCTTCAAGATTCCCTCCATCTTTTTCCTTTTCCCATCATCAAAATTTTTAACCATGAACATTTCTCCGACCCACCGTCGGCTGGCATGGGTATGTACCGTGCTGGCGCTCTTTGTCGTGAGCAGTCGGGCCGTTGCCCAATGCGACATCGCCGTGCCTTCTTTTCCACAACCGGTACAGATTACTATGTACCTCGATCCGGTGAATGGCACAGCACTCCTCGAGCGCCAGACGGTAGCACCAGGTATCATCAGTAGCAGTTGCATTCCGCCTTATGCGCCTATGCGTGTCCGCTTCTACGATAATGTGTCCAAAACCTTACCCGCAGGCGGTTTTACCTCTAAAATTTACGATTGCGACGACATTGCTACTTCTCCCCAGAACGTCTGGGTAGCCGTAAATGACGGCTTAAATTATCCTGTTTCGGAAAGCCCGGCGGTGGGTTTACAAATTTCCGTGCAGGATATTACCGCTCCTTCGGCAGGGCCGCTCCTGTCTGTTCTGGTGAATACCGACGACGATGGTAATCCCGGCGATTGCCAGTTTCAGGATGCCGGTTTTTTAAATATTGGTCTGACGCCGGTGCCGAATTCGCTTGGCCTCGTCCTGAATCCCGGTGAATATACGGATAACTGTCTGGCAGGGGTCAGCGTAACTTATGATATTGATTATGACAATAATTCGTCCTTTACAGATCTGGTCGGGGTTTCCGGGGATGATGCCGGTGTACAACCCTTTCCGATTGGCGTCTCTACCGTGACTTATTATATTACGGATGCCAGCGGCAATACGGCCCTCCTTTTCCTGGATGTCAGTGTGACGGATAATGAAAACCCGGTGGTCAATTGCCCGATCAGTGTCCTTGAATTCAATGCTCCGGGAGACTGCAACGCGTTAGTAACAGTCCCAGCCGATGCCAGCGATAACTGTGATGCGCTCCAGATAGACTGGTCGGCCCCTGGTGCCACTCCATCCAGCGGCGTTGATGATGTAACCGCGACTTTTCCGGTTGGGACTACAACGGTGACTTACACCGCAACAGATGGCGGCGGCCTTACCGCTACCTGTACCTTTGATGTACAAGTCGTGGACGATCAGCCTCCGGTGATTACCGGCACTCCGGCCAATCAGTCTTCCATCGGTACCACCACCGGGGGAGCCACTCCGGCCAACCTCTGCGATGGCTCCTTTACCTGGGTGCATCCGACTATCAACGACAATTGTGGCGGGTCCGGCATACTTCAAATGACCATTAGCGGTGCTACTACGGCGGCCATTTCTACCGTGACATCTGGTGCTTCCATCACCCGACTTTTCAATCTGGGTCTCTCTACAGTGACTTACTTGGCCACGGACATCAATGGTGAAACAGCGACTAGTACTTTTACCGTGACGGTGGTGGATAACCAGCTGCCATTAATTACAGGTCCAGGATCACATCAGGATCTGGTTTTTAATTACACTGTTACGGCGGGTGACTGCTCCAAAGTGGTCACGTTCACCCGGGCGAACTTCGGTATGGTGTCTGATTGTGGTGCGGTGACATTTACAGAGAGCTATTTGTCTGGCCCCGACCCGAATGTACTCAGTGGCGCGCCCCCTTTCCCAGCTTTGGGTGGTGGAAATATTACTGTGCAATTCCCGGCGGGTACAACCATAATTATTTATAGATGGAAAGATATTGCTGGCAATATATCTAGTGCTGAATATGTCTTTAATGTTGACGAAAACGAACCACCTGTCGCCAGGTGCAAAACCTCCATTTCTAAAAATATCGACGCTACCACAGGTACGGTTTCGCTGATTTCCAATGATATTGACAATGGTTCCACGGACAATTGCGGAATTGCCGATTACCAGCTGGTACCGGAAGTCCTCACTTGTGATGATGTGGAAAACGGGCCAACTACAGTCACCCTAACGGTAACCGATAATGCTGGTAACACTGCAACCTGCGTTACTCAGGTGAATGTGTTTGACGTAACGCCGCCTACCGTAGTGTGTCCTCCGATCATCATAGTCCCTTCCAATCCCAACTGTACGGCTACGGTGCCGGGCCTGGTCTTTAGCGAAGCACCAGTGTTACCGGTCTTGCCTGGCCAGTACAGCGATAATGCCGACGATTGTGGTTCGACCCAGCTGAGCTTTTCGGTGAATGGAGGCTCTTTCTCTACGCCGGTTAACACACTGTTAAATTTGAGCAACAGAGTATTTAATACAGGTTCCAATACTGTTACCATCCGCGTGAGAGATGGTTCGGCCAATACCAGCACTTGTATCTTTACGGTCAATGTAATAGATCTGCAAGGCCCGGTTTTCAGCAATGTTCCTGGCCCGGTAGTGACTCAAAATGCCAATCTGGGCGGTTGTGTAGCACAGGTATTCTGGACAGAACCCACCGTAGCAGATGCTTGCTCGCAACCCGTTATAGTAGTTCGGTCGCATGTGCCTGGTTCGTTCTTTCCTTTCGGACCAACACCTGTGACTTATGCCGCCACGGATGGAATAGGAAATGTTACCACTTACACTTTCATTGTCAATGTAGTAGATACGCAGAAACCGAAAGCGGTTTGTCAGAATGTCACGGCTACTTTGAATGCAAGTGGCAGCGCGGTCGTAACGGCCAACCAGATTGATGGTGGCAGTACAGATAACTGTTTTTTCAATTATATTACCACCACCTATGGCCCATACAGCTGTGCCCAACTAGGTGTCAATCCGGTACAACTCAAGATAAGAGATGGCTCGGGAAATCGTGACTCCTGCGTAGCAATCATTACAGTGACCGACAATATTGCGCCGGTAGCCAATTGTGCTGCTTTGACCAATATTGACTTGAATGCTGCCGGCCAGAATGTATTTGCGGCCAGTAGCCTGAACGGTACGACGACGGATAACTGCTCTGGCAACCTGAGCTACATGATTTCAGTAGATGGCAGTGCTTTTAGCAACACGTTTAGCTTCAACTGTGTACATCTGGGTGCCCGCACCCTGGTGCTGAAAGCGACTGACAGTGGTGGTAATACTTCCACTTGCGCCAAAGTGGTGACCATACGCGATGTAACGGCTCCAACCTTTACTTTACCGGCGGATAAAACCATCAAGTGCTACGAATCAATTGCACCTAACACCACCGGCGACTTTACCAACCTGACCGATGCCTGCGATGCTAATCCTTCTATTAGCTTTGCAGATGCAGTAGTAGTTGGTTGTGGCGGCTCAAAGACCATTACTCGTACCTGGACTGCGACCGATGCTTCGATGAATGTCCGTACGGCGAGCCAGACCATTTCCGTTGTAGATGATCTTAAACCAACCTTTGCGCTGCCAGCAGTCGTTGATCTGACTACCAACAACCCCAACACCTGTGTAGCCCCTTATGTGGCCAGCATATCGGCGGCTACATTGACCGACAGTTGCACCGCTTTTGTAGATTTGGCAGTAACCTATACGGTGGACTATCCTACACCCGCTTTTGGATATGTGGACTTGGTGACGCCAACAACAGGTACAACGGCTCTAACGCTCAATGGCTCTTACCCCATTGGAACGACCGTAATTACCTGGACGGCCGTAGATCAGTGTGGCAATACCAGGACTTTTACCCAAAGTATTGTAGTAAAAGATAACAAACCGCCGCTGTTCAGTTATAACAAGTGCGGACAGACTTATACCCTGCCAAGCACGCCGGGTTCCTGTACCCAACTATACGCCTGGACCCGTCCGGTACTCACCGATGTCTTTGAATGTACGCCAGTTACGGTGACGGAAAATTTCTCCGATCTGACGGTCAAGAGCTTCGTGGACCTGGTAAATCCATACGTACTGGGTGGCCCCAATACTTCGGTGACGGCACAATTCTCTGCCGGCGAGACTACCGTAACCTATCTCGCGACCGATGCAGCCGGGAACACCTCGACTTGTACTTTTATCGTAAAAATACTGGATACACAGGCGCCCGACGTGACTTGCCCGGTTAATCAAACCCTGGCTACCACTTGTGCCACTGCCACTGTACCCAGCTATTTGAATAATGTGCAGGTACAAGACAACTGCCTGACGAATGTTACCTTAACTCAGACGCCCGCCAGCGGTACTGCATTGTCAACAGTACTCGCTAATCCGGTAGCTGGTAGTAGCTTCACCGTGAAAATACTGGCCGTGGATCGCAACGCCAGCAATGGCCGGGACAGCTGTACTTTCCTGGTTACGCTGGCCGATGGTGCGGCTCCCGTGCCGGTGAATCAAGTCCTGTCACCCATCGTTGGATTCTGTGGTCGCGATACGGTGCTGGCTCCGCTGGCCCTCGATGCCTGTAACCCCAATGATTCTATTTATGGCACTCCGTCTGCTCAGGTAGGTATGTTCCTGTTCACCGACCCGCCATCGTACTTCCTGGAAGTGGGCAGCTATGTCATCACCTGGGCTTACAACGACGGCAACGGCAATATCAGCACCCAGCAGCAGAATGTCATGCTGAGTACGGATACTTTCCCGCCGGATGCAAATTGCAAACCAGGCTTTACCGTCAATCTGGACAGCACTGGTGCGGCCTCTATCACTACTGATTTGATCAATAATGCCAGTAGTGATCCTGATGGCTGCGGCGCAATTGGATTCGCTCTGAGTCAGGCTTCTTTTGATTGTGAAGATGCAGGATTAAACGTCATCACGCTGACGGTCACGGACAATGCCGGCAATACTGCCACTTGTACTACCCCAGTGACGGTGAAAGAAGTGACCCTGCCAGAAGCACTGGACATTCCTGCTGATACGCTCATTGAGGCTTGTGCCCCCATTCCGGTGGCTCCGGCGATTACTACGGTGGACCTGTGTTCAGGCACCCTGCAAGCGGTGCTTACCACTACTTCCACGCAGACGGCCAGCGGTTTCAATCGGTACAACTACACGATTACCCGCGTGTGGGTAGCCACCGATTCTTCCGGCAATTCCGTTTCGGCACAGCAGATCATTACCATAAAAGACTCGCAAGCACCCGTGTTTGCTGCCAATACACCGACTACTCTGACCGTGCCAACCAGTGCGAGCAACTCGGATTGTAAGGCCAACGCCAGAATCAGGATTGGTCAGTATGTGGCTGAATGTGCACCGGGCGTGACCGTAGTGAGCTCCCCGGCGGGCTTCAGTGTAACGGACACGATTGAACGTCTGTCGGTGGGTGCGCACACATTTGTGTTCACGGCAACAGATTCTTCGGGAAATAGTGCTACACACACTTTGGTGATTACGGTCACGGATAATACCCTGCCAACGGCTGTTTGTATTAATGGCATTAGCGCAGCACTGCAAAATTCCGGCACCGTAACGGTCAATACTTCGCAGTTTAATAATAACAGCTTTGACAACTGTAGCCCGACCGATAGCCTGACCCTGCTCATTCAGCGGCTGGATTCTTCCATGATGACGCCTTCGGCTACGCTTATCTACGATTGCGCAGATGCTGATGGAGTAACTGAACATCCTGTAAAACTATACGTGCGGGATCGCTCTGGCAATGAATCTTCCTGCCAAACCTACATCGTCATTCAGGATAATGCAGCACCGACCTTTACCTTCTGTCCACCGTCCAAAACGACCGACTGCCAGTTGAGCCTGGACCCAGCCCTGAACGGCAACGGTGTGGCCACGGCTAGTGATAACTGCGCCATCAACCTGACGCTGACGTACACCGATACTGTTTCTTTTGGTACCGGCCCGGTCGCTTGCGAACTGGTAAAGCGTACCTGGCTGGCGGAAGATCTGGCTGGCAATACGGCTGTCTGTGTGCAGAATTTCACCATTCAGGATAATAAACCGCCAATTTTTGCAACGCTCCCAGCCGATGCTACCATCACTTGCAGCGATCCTTTGGTCACGCCTCCGGTCGTGACGGCAACGGATAATTGTTCGGCTCCTGCTGATATTGACATTGTCTATACCGAAGTGAAAACGGATACGGCGGCAGGACCTTGCGGTCAATATTCCTACAAAGTAAGACGCACCTGGACGGCGACCGACGAATGTGGAAACTCAACCACCCATACGCAGAACATCACGGTCTCGGATACGCAAGCCCCGCTATTCCCTGGCTTGCCGGATACGCTGGTCGTGCTATCTGCCAATCAGCCGCCCAATACCAGTTGCATCGTGCCAGTTGCGCTCAATATTACTCCATCATTGAGCGACTGTACGCCAAGCAGCTCGCTGCTGGTCACTCATGACTCGCCTTTTGCGATGAGTGGAGCAGACGCCAGTGGAAACTATCCGGTCGGTGATACGCGGGTGATTTTTACAGCCACTGACCTTTGCGGGAATGTAGGCAGGGATACCGTGATCGTACGGGTAGAAGACAACAGTATTCCGACCGTAATTTGCAACAACAACGTAGTCGTGGCACTTGGTTCTACGGGTACAGCAGTTCTGCAGGCCAGCGACATTGACCTGGGCAGCACGGATAACTGTGCCATTGATACCATGACGCTTTCGCCCGCTACTTTCGACTGTGGCGATATTGGCGACAACAGCGTAGTACTTACGGTGACAGATATTTATGGCAATGTCAATACTTGCACCGTTAACGTGGAAGTAGCCATTGGCCCTAACGTCGGGTTCTCACTGACCACCACGGCTACGCCTGAATCTTACTTTGGCTTTGCCAATGGTACGGTGACGGCAACAGCTACTGGCGGTTCGGGAGCCTTTATCTACGCTTGGTTGCCCGATTCAACTCAGACTACATCATTCATTGACAGCCTTACCGCCGGTACTTATATCGTGGCAGTGCTGGACACGATGACGCAGTGTATTCAGATTGATACAGCCATCGTAGAAGCAGGTCAAAAGATTACTGTGGAGATTGACAGTGTGAGCGGCAGTCCCAACCAATTGGTACAAGTACCGGTCACCGTGGATAATTTCTTCCAGGTCAATGGTTTCTCGTATGCAATAATCGTGGTGGATACTGCGGTGGGTACTATCGTCAGTACCAATACTTTGAATGCCTCACTACCTGGCCTTTCGGCCACTGTAAGCAATGGCCAGGTCAATATTACCTGGGTAGGCGGTACGCCCGTCACGCTCCCTGCTGGTACCTTGTTGTTCAATATTGCGGTGCAGTTAAAACCAAATGCAGTGATTGGGGCAATGACTCCTGTGGCTGTAAGTGGACCATTCCAATTCCTGCAAAGCATCAACGGAACGGCTACCATGACGATGGCCGATAGTGTAAATGGTTCAATCACAGTGATTCCGAACGCTAACATCGTGAAAATCGGTGGGGATATCGTGACCTGGAAAGCACCAGTCAAGCCTGTACCAAACGTAATTGTCACCCTGACGGGTAGCGTGACCGATAACCAGGTGACTGGTCCGACTGGCACTTATCTGTTCTCCGTGCCAAGTGCCAGCAATACGGTGGTAACGCCTGCTAAAGTAACGGCAGGTAACGACAAGATTTCTGCCGCCGATTTGTTATTGATTCAAAACCACATTTTTGGTAATTTACTGACGTCTCCTTACCAGTGGGTAGCCGCCAATGTAAATAACTCCGGTGGGCCTAACCCGATTACCCTGGCCGATTACCTGCTTATTCAGCGCGTAGTACTGGGGACCGATCAGCACATTCAGGGTTCGCCGGATTGGAAGTTTATTCCGCAATCGTACACATTCCCAGCACCCAACCCGCTGATCACGCCGTTCCCGACGACGATCAGTCACACACCAGCCACGATGGATTTCCTCGATGACGACTTTGTGGCAGTACGTATGGGCGACGTGAATGGTAATATTGTACCGGAGTTTACGAACAATGAAAGCGAAGCACGCAGCGGCGAAACTTTCCGTTTCCGATTGGAAGATCGCGCTTTCCGTGCCGGTGAAGTCATCACTGTACCGTTCAAAGCCAGCGACTTTACAGATCGCCAGGCTTACCAGATGACGATTGAGTTCGACCCGGCCGTTTTTGCCCTCGAAAACATCGGTCAGGGAACCCTGCAACTGACGGAAGACCACTTTGGTACCGCTCATTTGTCCGATGGCAGCCTCACGACGGTCTGGGTAAGTCGCGCGCCGGTAACTTTCCGCGATGGAGAAGTACTCTTTACGCTGAGTTTCCGCACCTTGCAGTCCGGTCGCTCCCTGCGGGAAGTATTGCATCCGGGTTCGGCGGTGACGCCTGCCGAGGCCTATGACCGGGACGGTAAGACGATGAAGATTGATTTCGACTTTGATCAGTTGGTGAGCAGCCCCGACGAGCATGATTTCGCTTTGTACCAGAATCAGCCTAATCCATTCTACAACGGAACCACGATTGGCTTCCGTCTGCCAGCGACCAGCCGCGCCACGCTCCGCGTGTTCAGCAGCAGTGGCCGTTTGGTAAAAACGGTGGTGGGTGAGTTTGAAAAAGGTTATAACGAACTCAATTTCACGCCCGACGAACTCGGTGCAGCCGGGGTGTATTGGTACGAACTGGAAACACCCCTACACAGCGACCGCAAGAAGATGATTTTGTTGAAGTAAAATAAGCAGAAAAGATAAGCGCAAATACAAAGGGCAATAAGCAATAAACAACAAGGCAAAAAATAAAAGGTAATGAAAAATTACCGGCTATTAATTGCCTTGTTGCGGATTGCCCTTTGTTTTGCTGCTTTTCAGAATGCTCATTTTCAGGAGATTTCTCTATTGCTTTTTGCTTATTTTCTCATCGCCTATTTACCAATTGCCCATTTCCCTCATTGCTTGAAATTCAAACCATGAAGAATATTCTAATCCTCCTCCTGTTGGTCGGGTTGGCTGCTACAAACGGTGTAAAAGCCCAGGCGGTCATCCTGAAAACCGATACAATTTCGCTCCCCTGTGCGCAGACCGATACCTTTTGGATGCCGGTACGGGTACAAAACTTTACCAATGTGGGGTCGTTCCAATTCACGCTGAACTGGAATGCTACCTATCTGGACTATCAAAGCATTACGAAGGGAAGTGCTGCCAACCCCTTTTTTCTGAATGGTGCCAATCCCAGTTTTGACACCACCACCTTTATCAATACCGGCAAACTCACTTTTGCCTGGAACCGGGTGGGCGGCGCAACGGTGGACAATAACACGGTGGTTTTTTACATCGTATTCCGTCGCTTGGGTGGCCCTTATGCGCCAGTCCAATTCGCCGGTACGCCAGTTGGGATCGAAGTGACCGATCCGGTAGGGGAGGACCTGCCCTGGAAAACCCAATCGGGTGGCGTCATGCCCATAGATACCGTGCTGCCAACCATTACCTGTCCGCTCAATATGACGCAGGAAGTTAGTGGCCTGGCTCCGGTCAGCGGCATTTCGCCGACCAGTGTGGCCGATAACTGTACCCTGCAAAGCGTCGGCTGGTCTTCTACCGGCTCTACTACTGTTGATTTTCCCACCGATCCCGATGCCAGCGGGGCAGTATTTGGTTTTGGCCTTTCTACGGTGACTTACACGGCTACTGATGTAGGGGGCAATACCGCCACCTGTTCTTTTACTATTAATTTAGAACCGGCTATTTCCAGTGATACGCTGACTATTTTACTGAGCAATTCGCCCGCTGTATGTGGTAGTCAGGTTGCGCTGGATGTAACAACTTTTAACTTTGATTCTATTGGGTCTTTGCAGTTTTCTGTTAATTGGAATACTGCGCTTTTGAAATTCGACTCCATAAGTATAAATGGTTCGGCATTAATATTATCCAATACTAATTTCGGAACTTCCCTGGCTGGCGGCGGTATGATGTCGTTCGCCTGGACAACCAATTCGCTGGCCGGTACTACTGTGAATGACGGAGCACTTTTATTCCGAATTTATTTTACGGCCATAGGCAGTGGTGTCGCTTCCGTGCAATTCGGCGATCAACCCACTTCACGGGAGGCTTTTACCAGTACAGTAGAAGAAATATCTGCTTTTTATGTGCCCGGCCAGGTGATGGTGACGGATAATGTGCCGCCGACCATCGTTTGCCCGGCCAATATTGCGGTGCAAACCCAGCCCGGTGACCTGACGTCTGCAATTACAGGTACTGCTCCAACTACATTGGCAGATAATTGCAGTGCCGTATCCAGCCTGGCTTATACCCGCACCGGCACCACCCCCGGCCCTGGTGCCGGCAATGCCAACGGTACTTACAATGCGGGCACCACGACCATTACCTACACCGCTGCGGATGAATCCGGCAATACGGCGACTTGTTCGTTTACGGTCAATGTAGATGCGGGCACTTCAGCCAAACTTACGCTGGAAGATGTAGCGGCTGACTGTCAGAGCAGCGTCCAGCAAGTGACCATGAATTTCACGGTGGCAGATTTTGCCGACATCCTGGGTTTGCAATTCATTATTCAATGGGACACTTCCCAACTGAAACTGGCAGATGAAGTAACCAACATCTATCCCGGTTTGGATCTGAATCCCGGCAATTTCCAGAATTATCAGGACACTATGGCCGGTACTTTGCGTTTTCTGGCTGGTTCTGCCAGCGGCAACTGGCCTGATATTCCCGATGGCGGCACATTTTTCACCCTGGTATTCAATGTAGTAGATGCTGACCCGGCGGCCATTGTACAATTCCTCGGCCCGCTGGATGCTGTGAACAGTCAGTTCCTCTCTGTGCCGGTAGATACGCTGAATGGTTCGGTAAGTGCGACGATAGATGCAGAAGGCCCGATCTTTACTTTTTGCCCGGCTGATACGATGATTGTGCCCTTGAGCGGCATTTGTGACGTCACTCTGGACTATCAGGTGGAAGCGACCGATGCCTGTAGTGGTGTGGCCAGCATTTTGACTAACCAAAATGATAACATATTTAGTTCGGGCACTACTACGGTGATCTATACGGCCACGGACGTAGCGGGTAACACCTCCTCGTGTTCTTTTAAAGTCTCGATCATTACTGATAATGTACCGGCCATTACCTGCCCATCCAATATTATGGTCAATGTGCCTGATACGGCTTGTACGGCCATAATTGCCTGGAATGATCCGGTATTGACCGGCGTGTGTGATTTCATCAATATTGTGGATAGCAGCAACTACGTATCGGGAGATACTTTCCCATCCGGCCCGCCGGTAACCGTGAATTATATCTTGCGGGATACCATAACCGGCATAGAATACACCTGTTCGTTTACGGTGACCGTGGCCGATACTACGCATCCTGTACTGCAATGCCCGGAAAATATACTGGTGGAGATAGACAGCGTAGTCAACTGTCAGGCAGTCGTGAATTTCGGTATTGCTACGGTAAGTGACAATTGTGACCAGGCCGTAGATTTGAGCAGGGATCAGGAATCCGGCGGTTTTTTTGGCGCAGGCACGACGACGGTGACTTATCTGGCCGTAGATGATTTCAACAACACGGCTACCTGTAGTTTTGATATTACGGTGCCGGATTCCATACCGCCGGTGCTCGTCTGCCCGGAGAATATTACCGTTTCGGTGACACCAGACTCATGTAATGCCATCGTGATCTGGGACAGCCCGGAACCCTCCGACAACTGCGACCCCGGCCAGATTATCCCGGTCTCCGACTTTTTATCCGGCCAGACTTTTCCCGCCGACACAACTATCGTGAATTATACGGCCACGGATAATTCGGGCAATGAAACGAGTTGTAGTTTCTCCATCGTGGTAGTGGAAGATCAGGCACCCGTCCTGACGCCCTGCCCGGCGGATATATTGGTGCAATTGCCTCTGGATCAATGCGATACCACAATCACCTGGATTGCACCTACCGCTACGGACAATTGTAGTGTGCCTTCCATTGACCCTGCTCAATCCAGCCAGTTATTCCCGACCGGGGTAACTATTGTGACCTACACAGCCACCGATGAATCGCAAAACACCGCTACCTGTACATTTAGCGTCAGCGTAATAGACCAGGTAGCCCCCGAGTTTGGCCCTTGCCCGCAGGATACAGTAGTCAATACATCTGATCCCTGCGGTGTGCTTTATACCTGGGTGGTGCCTCCGGCTACCGACAATTGTACGCCCGATGCCGATCTGGTATATTCTACTTCCAAATTGCCCACCGACTCTTTTCCCATCGGGATCACTACGGTGGTCATGGAGGTGAGAGATGCCAGCGAAAACCGCGATTCCTGTTCTTTTAAGGTAACGGTCAATTCCACGGTGGTGCCACAATTCGTCATGGTGCCGGATACGATCATGCTCAATACGTTGGGCTGCACGGCGGTGGCCACCTGGAATCCGCCTACTGTGGAAGGTTTCTGCACACCACCCGCTATTACGTCCACCCACATGCCCGGCGATACATTTCCAGTCGGCGCTACGACGGTGACTTATACTGCTACGAATACGTTGGGAGTAGAGACGACCGCCCGTTTTGTGGTCATTGTCAAAGAATCCGTACCGCCACAGGTCAATTGCCCGACTGCGGATATTGTGGTGAGTGTGACCGGCGGCATTATTTCTGATGCCAACAATTTCCTGACCAGCGCGGATACTGCCAATGCCTGCACGGGCGTGAGACTGGTATTTGCTAATCCGACAGCAGTGGACAACTGCGGTGCGGCAGTGGTCACGTCCATCTCCGGCCCATCCAGTACCAGCGTGTTTCCAGCAGGTACTACGGCGTTGACTTTCGCGGCGGCTGATATTTCCGGCAACAGCAGCACTTGTGCCTTTAATATCGTGGTGCAGCCCCTGGAAGCCCTCGTCCCCGTAGTGGACCCCAATCCTGGTTGCCCCGGCGAAGAAGTAACGCTGACCGTTACCAATATCCCCGGCATGACTTATACCTGGACCGGACCGCAGCAGAGCTACCCGAACAGCCCGGTCGTTACGCTCATCAGCCTCGATCAGGGCAATACCGGCACTTACTCGGTAGTCGGCAGCCTGAATGGTTGTATGACCCCGCCGGGTTTTGCCCTGGTACAAATGGTGGTCAAACTCGATGCCCGCGATGACCTGACTTTTGAGATTGATCCAGGGACAACCGATACTTTCAATGTGCTGATGAATGATACGCTGTTTATTCCCGGCGACATCCAGGTGACCCAATTGAGCCAACTGGAAGGATTGACCTACGACGGTGACGGCAGATTCGTCTATACCGCTGGCGCGGCACCGGGTCAGGCCTCTTTCATCTACCAGATTTGCTCCAGGGCCTGCCCGGACGACCAATTCTGCGATATGGCCACCGTGACGATCACCATCAAGGATATTACGTGTTCCTTCATTCCGAACGTTTTTACCCCCAATGGCGACAATGTGAATGATTGGCTGGAAATAGGCTGCCTGACTGGTGGCGGCTTCCCGTCTAACTCCATTGTGATCTACAATCAATGGGGCGGTAAAGTGTATGAGGCCTCGCCTTATGACAATGATCCGGCCAAAGCCTGGCGCGGTACGCTGGATGGCGAACCCGGTAAAGACCTGCCGGACGGAGTCTATTACTACATGTTCCGGGCCGGGCCAAGTGAACCGGTCATTAAGGGTTTCGTTCAAATCTATCGGTAATTCACTAAATAAACTGTAATATAAACTTCTGACGGAGGCGAGGATTCGGGTATTTGACCAAAACACTTGGCAATCAGGCAATTGATCAAATACTCAAATCTTCAAATACGCAAAAATTAAATTACAGTGTCCTGGTGATCAACCTTTTAAAAAATATTTTCCAATGAAAAAAATTATATTCATCCTCGCTTTGGTGCTGGTCGGTTTGCAGTTGAATGCGCAGCAAGACCATCAGTACACGCAGTTTATGTACAATAAACTGCCTATCAACCCCGCTTATGCTGGTTCGCGCGGTGTACCCTCGGTCACGCTGCTCTACCGCAACCAATGGGCAGGATTCGATGGCGCCCCCAAGGCATTTCTGGGTAGTTTCAATTCGCCTTTTCTCTCCAAACGGGTGGGCGTGGGCGTGACAATGGCCCAATGGCAGACCGGTTTTAACCGCGACTTTTTAGGCTCGCTGGCGTACTCGTATGACCTGATTTCGCAAGACGAAATTTCCCTGCGGGTAGGTATTCAGGGCGCCATACGGTCGCTCAGCATTGATTTTACTAAAGCCACCCCCGGCCAACCGGGCGATCCGTCGCTGGATAATCAGAAGATCAACGACATCTACGGCAACGTGGGGGCCGGGCTGTACGCCACCTTCGCCGAGCGGTTTTATGTGGGCTTTTCGGTACCGCGTATTTACTCCAACGGGATCGGTTTTGACAACCCCAGTGCTACCCTGAGTGCCAAAGAATACCGGCATTACTATGGTATGGCCGGGGCTATATTTCCCCTCAGCGACGATATCAATCTGATGCCCGCCGTGCTGGTAAAATACGTGGAAAACGCCCCGATCAGTGCCGACATTAACCTGAATCTGGACATTCGTCAGAAAGTAACCGCTGGCATTTCTTACCGCCCCGGCGGCGACGGTACTGGTGATTCGGTAGATTTGCTGGTCTATTGGCAGGCCACCTCGCAGGTCGGCATCGGTGCGGCATACGATTTTACGCTCTCTCAAATTCGTGATTACACCGCTGGTTCGTTCGAAATCCTGCTGCAAGCGGATTTGAAGAAAAAAAGCGGCAAAAAGAATCTGTCCAATCCTCGGTTTTTTCTGTAATCTTCCTCAAATCAGCAACATAATCATGCATATTCGTAATCATATACTCACCCTCCTCCTTGCCGGATGCACCGGCCTGCTCTTTGCCCAAACCGTTGGGCCGGTCACGATTCAATTTAAAAATGAAGCCGGGGTGAATACCAAAGGCCTGGAGTTCAGCCCTACTTTCTATGAAGACGGCATTGTTTTCATCTCGACGAATACCGCCGGGCTGAAAAAAGAGACCGACCCGGCTTTGAAACTGCCAGCGATGTCCATCCTGCGTTCGCGCCGCGATGCGGAAGGTGCCCTGTCCACCCCGGAGCCATTTGCCAAAGAGCTTTCGACCCTCTACCACGAGGGGCCAGTATGTTTCGACCGTACGGCGGAAAACGTTTATTTTTCCCGCAATACGGAATTGAACGGCAAACCTATTCTGGCCGCCGATGGTCGCCAGAAAATGCGCATTTATTCTTCCAGAAAAACGGGCAGTACCTGGGGCGAACCGGCTCCTTTGCCATTTAACTTCGGGGAATTCGACGACTGTCACCCCGCGATCAGCATTGACGGTGACAAATTGTTTTTTTCCTCCAACCGCCCCGGCGGCAAAGGTGGCATGGACCTGTATGTCTCTTACAAAGTCGGCGATTCGTGGAGCGAACCCGTCAATCTCGGTGATGGCGTCAATACGGCCGGCAACGAAGTATTTCCCTTCATCCACGCTGATGGTACGCTCTATTATGCCTCTACGGCATTGGAAGAAAATAAAGGCGGGCTGGACATGTATTTCGTGCGCCCCGAAGGCAGCGGCTGGACCAAACCCGCCAACCTGGGGACTCCGTTCAATACCGCAGGCGACGATTTTGGTCTTATTGTTGACCTCAATAAAATCAATGGTTATTACTCCTCCAATGGTGCCGGTGGCGCGGGTGGCGATGAAATATTCAACTTTCACACCGAAAATGGCACACTGGACGACTATTTGTTGCAAAACAAACCGCAGGCGCAGCCAGTGGACATAAAAGTCGTGGTGACGGACAAACGCACCGGGCAGCCACTGGCTGGTGCGGACGTAAAAATCACCAACGCCGCTGGCGAAAACGTGATCGGTCGGGACGATGCGGGCAACCTCATTACCCTGCAAACCGTGGATGGCCAGGATGTGATAAAAGCCATGACGCCCAACGGCGGCCTCAGCGGTAATACCGATAATCAGGGGCGTTTTGCCGGAGAAGTAGTGCCGGGCAGCTATGTGATCAATGTGGCCAAACAAGGCTATCAAACCAAGCAACTGCGCTTGCCAATTACGCAGCCAGGTAACGAGATACCTGTGCAAATGGAGCAGGCCAATGTGGCTGGAAAAGCGCACTGGCAGGCTTCCATGTTCAATTATATGACGAATGCACCCATGGCTGGTGCGGCGGTCGTCCTCACGAATCAGACCACTGGCCAGCGCGACACGGTGTACGCCGATGAAAATGGTCTCGTGGATTCCTACCTCGATCCGAATACCAAATACAAGGTGGACATTTTGCAGGGGGGCCGTCTGGTGGGTAGTAGCACCATAGATACGCAGGGTTGGGCAGCCAATGGGCCCGCAATTACCCAGAATTTCTCGGTAGCACCCGTTATGCCCGGCTCGAAGATCGAGTTGCCCAATATTTATTACAACTTCAATGATGCCACCCTGCGTCCCGATGCCCGCCAGGACCTGAACCTGGTCGTCGCCTTGATGCGGCAACAGCCGACTATGACCGTCGAACTGGCCAGCCATACCGACTGTCGGGGCAGTGCTTATTATAACCAGGACCTCAGCCAGCGCCGTGCCAACGGAGTGGTCGAGTACCTGACTTCGCAGGGCATTGACCGCGCCCGGCTACGTCCGGTGGGCTATGGAGAAAGCGAGCCCCGGAACACCTGTACCGATGGCGAAGCCTGCACGGAGCAACAGCATGCCCGCAACCGGCGCACCGAAATGCGCATGATTTCCGGTCTGCAAGCCGCTTCGGTGGTGTATGTGGATGGCCAGATCAACGGGGGAGAGCCTGCTCCACAGAACGCACCCGTGAAAGTCGCGCCCCTGACGCCTGGCAGCCCCGTGCCTGCCTCCACCGTGGGTACTGGCCAGCGCAATGCCTACTACGTTATCGCCGGGTCCTTCCTGATGGAAAACCGGGCGCAGAATCGCCTCAGCGAACTTCAGGCGGCGGGTTACCCGGATGCCGAAGTGATCCGCTTTCCGAATTCCACTTTTTATTCCGTTAGTGCCGGTAAGTTTGCTTCCCGGTCGGAAGCTGTAACAGTGGAAAAGAAACTGGAAGGCGAAAACAATATTGAGGCCTTTGTCCGGGCCGTACAGTAAATAACAGATAATCAATGGGTTAAGCCAGTATTTCGCTGTGGATGAAAGAATAAAAAACACGACAGAATAGCGGACAGACAAAAAACAATCTTGTTTTTGCGAACTGCAAGGGAGTGAGTTTGTTACTTTTGCGGCTTGTAAAAAAAAGTTGACTACGCTATGGCGATTATGATTACCGATGAGTGCATTAATTGCGGGGCCTGTGAACCAGAATGCCCCAATAATGCTATTTACGAAGGTGGAGTAGAATGGGCCATCGCCGATGGCAACACCGTGACCGGGGGCTATCGCCTGGAGGATGGAGCCGTCGTGGACGCGGCCAGCAAGCAAAATCCCGTCTCGAACGAATACTATTATATCGTGCCGGACAAGTGTACCGAGTGCGTTGGTTTCCACGAAGAGCCGCAGTGTGCCGCCGTTTGTCCGGTGGATTGCTGTGTGCCCGATCCCGACCGGGTGGAGGCCAAAGAGGAGTTATTAGACAGGAAAGCGCGCTTGCACCTGTAAAGAGGCTGCTCGCGGATTTAAGATAGAAAAATTTAGCCACTTCGGGTTTTCCCGGGGTGGCTTTTTTAGTATGCGGTACTTTTTCGACTAGTAAAGGCAAACATAATTGATAAACGGCGAATATGGCCCGGTTGTTGATTGCTATTAAACAGAATTTTTGTTGGCATTGTATATTATTTACCAATAACAACAAAAAATATACATTGGCAAGCAGTTTCTTATTCTGGAAATTGTATTGTTTTGTACTTTATTACAAAGATAGATTTACATCTTTGAATTCCTCCAACACCTAATGTTCACCTCTTTTACCACTTTTCCAACCAAATGTTATGCGAAAAACCTTACTCTTCCTGTGTGCCGCACTTCTCGCTTGCAACCAATTACATGCACAATGCACCAATCGCTGCCTCGATTTTGATCCAACTGCTCCGGTTGATTATGTGGAAAGTAGTTTCCCGACCATGGGCAATTCGGATTTTACGGTCGAAACACGTTTTTTTTGTACTTCTAGTGGTGCCAATATTCGCCGCCTGTTTGGTTTTGGCGGTAATAACACCCGTTTTGAAATAGCCGAAAGTGGAGGGCTGCTACGCTTTATTCGCCAAGTAAGTGGTGGTACTGGAACTTTGTTTACTATTACTTCGCCCAATGTACGGGATGGGCAATGGCATCATCTGGCCGCTACCCGTAGCGGGCCAGCCGTGCTGGTTTATCTGGATGGGATTCAGGTCTATTCTACGACTTTGCCAGGTATGCTGGCTACTACTGCACTTCGGCTGGGTGCACCGGTCCTGAGTGCAAATACCACTACTACCTGGGATGGGCGCATAGATGAGGTGCGGGTTTGGAATACGGCGCGCACCCTGGCGCAGATCAGTGAGTTCCGGTTTTGTTGGGTTCCTTGTACCAGTACCGGCCTTTTAGCCTATTATCGCTTCGATCAGGGCATACCAGATGGTAATAACCCCAACGAGACCATTTTGGAGGACTGCCGTGACCAGATTAATGGCCTTTTGCAGGGATTTGCCCTCACCGGCAGCAATTCCAACTGGACATGCAGCAACGATGCCGCCTTTACCAGTGGTTTCTGTTGTGCTGCAGCATTTACTGTGCAGCAAAGCTGCGGCACGGTCACTTTCACCAATACCACCCCGGGCAGCTTCACCTCTGCCTGGAATTTCGGCGATGGCACCACCAGTCCACAGTCCAGCCCAACGCATACTTATCAGGTTTCCGGCACCTATACCGTCACCCTGACGATTACGCTACCCACAGGAACCCCCTGTTCGGTGCAGCAGACCATCACCGTGACCGCCGATAACACTGCTCCCACCGTGACCTGCAAAAACAAATTCGTGGACTTCAATAACGGGGAAAGCTCCTACCCCCTTCTGTCCGGCGATGTACTGCTATCAGGCAGCGATAATTGTTGTGCCACCAATACCTTAGTGTATAGTATTGTGGGCCAGACAGTGTATACTTGCGCCGATGCCTGCCCCTCTGCACCAAAAACGGTGACCCTCGTGGCCACAGATTGTGCCGGTAACACGAGTACCTGCACTGCACAGGTGCAAGTGCGTGACATGACACCGCCTAATGTACTTTGTAAGCCCGCCACGCTTCTCCTCACTGCTACCGGATCGGCAGTATTGACTACGAGCATGGTGGACAATGGTTCTACGGATAACTGTTCCATACAAAGCTCAGTGGTCACGCCCAATACGTTCACCTGCGACCAGGCTTGCCTGGCACCGGTTACGGTGGTCTTTAGGGCTACCGACTGCGCCGGAAATACGAGAACCTGCACGGCGCAAGTAACAGTCAGAGACCAGCTGCCGCCGGTGTTGCTCTGTCCGGCCAGCATCACACTTAATACTGCTCCGAATCTCTGTTCCCAAGTGATCAATCAGTTTGGGGCGACAGCGACTGATAATTGTCCAGGGGTGAGCACAATCAATTATCAATTGTCTGGTGCTACCACTGGCACTGGTAGCGGCGTATTAAATGGTGTTTCATTCAATGCAGGAGTCACCACGGTAGCCTTCACGGCGGTGGACAGATGTATTAATTCGGGTGCTTGCACGGCTACGGTGACGGTGCGGGATGTCGAGTCGCCGGTGATCCTTTGTCCGCCGAACCAGACAATAAATTGTAATCCGGCTACCAATACGGCTTCTTTGATTTTGCTTCCTCCGTTGATCCTGACAGATAATTGTCCGGGGGGAATAGGTTATGTATCTAACCTTCCACCGATTAGTGAGGTACCCTGCGGTACGATCACAGTGGTGCATTATACGGCCACGGATGCCAATGGTAATTCTGCGCAATGCACCTACCAGGTAACTGCTACTCCGCCGCCTGGTTGTTCTTGCGGCTTTTCCGGGGTAACTTTTACCGAACCTGCCCAGCCACCCATTGTGCATCAGGTCGCTTGCGGAGAATCAATATTTGATCTGGGTTGCACCGAGGGAAAAACCTATTCGTTTGCGGGCAATTTCTCTTGCCTGCCTCCTAACACTATTTCCTGTGCGCCCAGCAACCTGAGCTGGATTATAACCAACGCCGCTGGTACTACGGTGGCTTCGGGCGCGCTGACCGGCCCGGATTTTGGTGCAACTTTTAGTGGTAATAGCATCCTGACCCCGGGAACCTATACGTTGACTTTGCAGGGTGCTTGTGGCACTAACCAGTGTAGCTGCGTCATTCGCCTGCGGGTAACTGGTTGCGGAGCCTGCACCTGTGGGCAGTTTACGGGCATGGCGATTAGCCGGAGATCGACTACCAGCACCAACCCGGTTATTTCGGTCTCTCTGGCTTGCAACCAAAATGCCACGATGCCTTGTCCGGTAAAAGATTTGAATTGGCACTTAACCGGTTCGTTTGCCTGTGTGGGCCAATGCGCACCGACCAATATGACCTGGCAGATTAAAAACAGCAGCAGCGTGGTGGTGGCTTCGGGCATTATGGCGACTTCTCCTTTTAATGTTTTTTTTAGTGGTAATGCGATTAGCACAGCGGGCACTTACACGGTGACTTTGCAGGCCAATTGCGGAGGAAGTATATGTACCTGTGTGTCAACTTTAGTGGTAGATTGTTCGGAGCAGGATCCGATTTTTGATTGTGGAGATGCCGTTATCACCTGTTATTCCGGCAATAGAACTGGTAATAACCCAAGTGGCGTGGTAATGGCCATATTACCAGTAAGGGATCGCACAGGCATAGCTATTCCATCAACTCCAACAGATATGTCTGCTCTTTTCCCTAAGTACATGGACCCAACCTGGACAGCCTCAAATATGGGAGAAATATTTGGTGTTACAACGGATCGAAATCAGAATATTTACGTCGCAGCCACCAGCATATATCCTGTTGATTACTGGGGAATTTCACCTTTAAATACAGGTGGTGAAATATATAAAATTGATGCTAATAGTGGTGCTGTGACTCTGTTTGTTAGATTGCCTAACTCCGGGCAAGGCTTGGGTAACTTAAGTTATGCTAAATCATCTAGCGGAGCAAACCTGATTTTCGTAACTAACTGGGATGATGGCGCTATTTATAGGATTGATTTAGATAACTACAATAATAATCCCAGCTCTACTGCCAATTACACTTCATTTAATCCCTTCGATCCGGATAATCCAAGTGATTTCTATCCTCCTCCTGGTGAATTATTGTGGGGAATAGATTATAATCCCTCCGATGAAAAATTGTATTTTGGAAGATGGATGCAGAATGGTGGAAGTGTGGGTGCTCCTAATGATTGCCACAACTGCTCCGGGTTAGATTATAATATTGGGTTGGGGGCTAATGAAATATGGTCAGTTCAACTCGATAACGTAGGAAATTTTAGCGGCAATCTACACCCAGAAGTTACCCTGACTCCCGTACACACAATTCAGACAAATTCCGGTGCTGCAGTAATTACAAATCCTGTATCGGATATTTCATTTTCAATGGATGGGGAAAGGATGTTGATCTCCGAACGTTCCATGTGTTGTCCTGACGAGAGTGGAGCACACAGGGCCCGGGTCATAGAATATGAGTACCTAACACATTGGACATTGAAACAAACATTTTATCTGGGCATGCAGGGTGGTACCCTGGGTACTAATTCATCTGGAGGTACTGATTACGGTTATGAATCCTTTGATGACAACAATCCGGATTTCCGTCCAGGCTGTGATGAAATGGTTTGGGCTACCTGCGATCTAGTACAACATCAAACATACGGCGCAGCAGGTATTCCAGCGTCTGGGAATAGTAGTACTAATTTAAATGCTTACCTCATCAATATTTCCGAGGCCCCCTTAGGCATAGATAAGCGGTTGATTGGTGACATTGATATATTTAAATGCCATAGCTGCGTCGAAACACCCCCCTGCGATGCCGTATCCGCCTCTATCCTGCCTGTCTCCGATCCCACTCAGCCGGATAGAGCCTGTTGTAACCGCATTTTCCTCAATAATGCCGTACCGACCACCTTTGCTTCGGTAAATATTTCAGTCAGCGGGGCCAGCCTGAATGTTCTGGACATCACCCCGGACGCTGGCTGGAGCATCAGTGGTTTTGTGAGTAATGTGTCCGTCGCATTGGAGCATAGTAATGGATATGTACCAACCGGGGCCTATCCGCTGGGCGTTATTTGCCTCACCGACATTACGGCACCGGAACAGACGATTACCCTGCAGTTTCTGGATGCACAGGGTTTTATACTCTGCGATACGACCTTCAAAATTCACTGCGACTACTGCGTTTCTATCGTACAGGACACTATTCAGTGCAACGAGGCCACCAGCCAGCTCACGATGAATTTCTGCGTGGACATGGCTAACACGCTCGATTGGCATGCCAATTCTATCGTCCTGACCCCGCCGCCGGGCATTACGATCACTCCGTCGGCATTCCCCTTGCCGAACCTTGCTCCCGATGCTGGGCCTTACTGCATTCCGGTGACCTTCCAGATTACCATAGCACCCGGTACCAATGTGGACAATGCCTGCATCAGTTTTACTATCCATGAGGCCGATGTGACCCAGGGATTGCCGCCACTACGGTGCTGCACAGTAGAAAAATGTTATCCTTTGCTAGACTGCTGCCCCAACCATGTAGTGGCCACCGAGGTGGAAACATCCGCAGGCAGATGCTGCTGGAAATTCACAGTCACTCAACCGGCAGGCACGGCGCAATTTGTAACGCTCAATGTGTTGCCAGCCGGTTCGCCAGTGGTCATCAATGCTATTCTGCCCAGCGCAAACTGGGATTTCACGCTGAATCCGCCGCAAGGCGTCACTTTTACGCCCGATCCATCGGCGTCGTTACCAGCCACGGATATCTTGCCCACCGTCTGCTTTGAGGTGCCGGATGGTAGTCCCGTGCCACAATTGCTGGAATTTGTCTGGTCCAGCCAGGAAGCCGTGCTTTGCCGCGATACAGCCATGCTCGACTGCGATCCTTACTCACCCTGCGCCAACATTGATTCTATCCGCCTGATCTGTAACCCAGGCGGGACCGGGCAGACGTACACGATAGAGGTGACCAATAATACAGAACCACCGGTGACGGTCACCCACATCGCTGCGGTGAATGTCGTGCCTGCCGGTGGCGTGACGGGTACGGGTATTTTCCCGGTCGGCAGTCTGGCACCCGGTGCTACCACCACGCTGCAAATTCCGGTCAACGGTCCAGCGAGCAGTAATGTGTGCTTCCAACTAAACCTGTATCAACAAACGGGGCCATTGACTTTTGTAGAGTGTTGCGTCACCGAAGTGCAGCACTGTGTGCGGCTTGGCACGTGTATTCCTACCAACAGCCGCCAGTCCCTTGAGATTTATCCCAATCCGACCCGGGGCAATGTGACCCTGCGTTTTGGCGAAGCGGGAAGCCCCGAAAAATACAGCATTCGCCTGCGCGATGTAATGGGCCGGTTGCTGCTGGAGGAAGCAATACCGGAGGGCGTACTGTTGCATGAAGTGCAGCTGCCAGCGTCGGCCAACGGGTTGATATTCATGGAATTCCTGGAAGATCAACGGCGCGTTTGGGTGGAAAAACTGGTCAAACAAAGCTGGGATTAGGCCAAAAAGGTAATAAAACGAGGCTGTCTCATAAGTTGAAAATTTGACAGGATGAACCAGAGGTACAGGGTTGAAAACTTGTAAATCATTTTATCCTGTCAAAAAAACACTTATGAGACAGCTTCATTTAATCAATGCTTCCTCTCTTCATTTCTTCCAAGAAAATTACGACTGCCCGCCCAAATGCGCTGTTGCAGATTAGGCGGGCTGCGGTAAATTCCAACCCGACTCTATGAAATTCTTTCTACGCCCTATTCTCTTGCTGTTTTCTTTTTTGGCATTAACGCCCGCTCTTTCAGCAGGTATTACGCTACGCGTGGAATCTGATACCGGGACAGTGCAATCCCTTATTCCCGATCCTGCCAGACAGCAGTCGGCAGGCCGACTGCGGGCGAATACATTTTCTGTATCGGGCCATGTCCGGCGCAACAGTGGCGCAGCAGTGCCGGGCACCACCATAAACATGAGCGGTACGACCAGCGGCTCCGACCTGACCAACGCTACGGGAAATTACCTTTTCCCCAACCTGGCTGCTGGCAGTAACCTGACGTTAGTGCCGGTAAAAAATACGGATTTTAAGGAATGCGTCAGTGTACGTGACCTGCTTTTTATCTGGAAACACATTCTCGGCCTCCAGCCACTCGGCTCGCCCTACCAGATGATCGAGGCGGATGCGAACCGGAGTGGGAGCATTACTTTGATTGATGTGTTAACCATCCAGAATTTGATTTTGGGTCGTTCTGCCCAGTATCCAAACAGCGACTCCTGGCGCTTCGTACCGGCTGATTTTGGTTTTGCCAATCCAAGCAATCCGTTCAGCACACCTTTCCCAGAAGCCGGCGACATCACCAACCTGCAGGCCGATGCGGTGCAGGATTTTATCGGCATGAAGATCGGCGACGCGACGGACTGTGTGGACGACGCCCACGGGCCAGCCTTTCTTACCCTCACGGCTCCCAATCTGACCGCCAACGTGGGCGACAATATCAACGTGAACATCGCCTCACAAGGCTTGCCGAACGCGTCGGGCTTGCAGTTCAGCCTGTCGTGGGATCCGGCGGTGCTGCAGTTCAACGGCATGGCTGCCCCGCTGCCGGGCTGGAGTGCCTCCAACTATCATGTCAGTGGTGGCCAGCTGTCGGTATGCTGGTATAACTCCACGTCGCAGGTGCTGTCCGATGCCCTTGCTGTTTTTACGCTGCAATTCACGGTGATCGGCAGTGCGGGTAGCTCTTCGCCCATTGCGTTCGTCGAACACCCGACGCGTTCGGAGGTGGTGGACGGCCTATGCAACCCTTTCGACCTGAACCGAATAGACGGAAGCGTATTGATCCATTGTCCATTGGCCTGCAACGACCAGATCACGGTCGTGCTGGATGATAATTGCGCAGCAGCCATCGGACACCTGGAAATCCTGGACGGCAGTATCTGTCCCGGCACTTATACGCTGGACGTGCGCGACGTAAACAACGTGCCGCTGCTCTCCGGCGTGAACCCAGCCATCCTGAATGGCAGCATGGACGACCCGTTACACATCACCGTGACCCATCATCCTTCGGGTGACCAGTGCTTTGCGCAGGTAGTCCTGGCGGGCGACTGCCTGGCTGCCGATTCCTGCTGCCGGGACCAGGCCGCTTTCCTCGCCACGGCGATGCAGGGGTTTACCGTTGTACAGCAGCAATGTGGCCTCTCCGTCATTCCCAATGCCCTGGATGATTGCCAGCAAACCACCTATACCTGGGGTGACGGCAGCACGACGGAGCCGCTTGCCGGGGGCGTCACCACCGGCCATATTTACGCAGTGCCGGGTTTTTACGAAGTATGTGCCAGTATCCGGGAAATCAATACGTTGGGCTTGCCTTGCTTTGCCTTTGATACCTGCTGGCAGGTATGCGTGACCTGCGATACGTGCAGTAGTCCGGTTTTAAAGGATGAGTGGTCAAAATTTCCCGCTATTACGAAGAATTTCAGTGGCAACAATTCGCCCTACGATATGTACGCCGATGCAATAGGCGATTTTTACGTCACTGCCAACCGGACAACCAGCCTTGGCGACGAAAATGGTTTTGTCTCAAAATACAGGAGCGACGGCACGCTGGAATGGGATTTTTCTTTCGGCGGCTCCAATGACGAGCAAGGCGCGTTGATCAACCGAAACCCGCTCGATGAAGGATTTTATCTCGGTGGGGCGCTTACCAGTGCCGGTTTTGATATGCCTTCTCCGGGGGGGATGCTGCCCTCTGTGCCGTTGGACAACAATGGAAGTCACCCGCAACCCGATGTGTTTCTGGCGCGATACGATGCCGATCTGAATTTGGTTTGGGCTTTCAATTGGGGCGGTACTTTCAACGATCAAATCAACGGTATGGCCGTGGACAACAGCGGCAACGTCTATGTAACGGGGTTGGCTTTTGGCAATGTTGATTTCAATCCCCTTGGCCCGCCCGTTGTTATCCCAGATCTCACTGCCGCTTACGTCAGTAAATACCACCCCAATGGACAGCTGGAATGGGTACGGCTGCTGTCAGGAACTTTGAATTTAGGGCTGGCGCTTGACGAGGCCGGGAACGTGTATGTCGGCGGGCATTTCCAAGGCACTCCGGACCTGCAAGGCTGGCCGGTGCCGGGAGCTGGGTTCCCGGTGGTCGGCCTCCATTCTGTGTTTACCGTTCCTACCGAAGTGGCCCCATACGTGGCCAAATTTGATAATAACGGCAGTCTTGTTTGGGCTTTCGCCATTCAGGATGCAGCCCGAACCTCTACCGGGGCGGTTTGGGATGTGGAAGTGGAAGGGGACTACCTCTATGCAGCCGGAGTAATCAAGGCGAATACAGCGACCAACTTCGACCCGCGGGCGAGCAACTTGTCTTTAACGTTTACCAATCCTAATTTCGTGGCGCGATACGATTTGCAAGGTTATTTGCAAATACCGCGGGAGCTGCCGCCATTCCACAACGTGTACGAGATCGAAATTGGCCCAACCGGGAAGGTGTATACCGCCGGTCATTATGGCGGAGGCGTATTATTGACGGATATTTTCGATGCAGATTTGCATTTGATCAAATCACTGCAAACAGGCACCGGTACAATATATGACGGCGCGTGGACGGTCGCCCCCGATCCCTTTGACAATTTTGGGCTGGCTGGCAGGATTGGCAGCCAGCCGTTCGATGCCGATCCGCAATTCGCCGACGGCTTTGAAGAGACATTCACGGATGGGCAGCAGCACGTTTTCATCGGCAAATACACCTGCGACTGTCCCGGTGATGCCGTCCCGATCTGTACCCCCTGCGATAGTATTTCGGTCACTCTTGCCCAGCAGCCTGGCGACCAAAGTTGCTGTGCAACTATTGCCGTCCATAATCAATTACCTGATTGCTTTTCGGCGGTCCAGATCAGCACTATTTCCGGTGGTTCCTTATTTTTGAGCAATGTCACGCCGCAAACGGGTTGGCAGGTGGGCGGCTTTGTGAATGGCTCTTCCGTGTTGCTGGAGCCCACTGGGGGCGGTTCTATACCAATGGGCACCCATAATGTGGCCTTTTTTTGTACGGATGGCCTTACTAACAGCGAGCAAATCATTGAAATACAATACTTTGATCAAAACAACCGCGTCCTGTGTCGGGACACGCTGTATTTCGACTGCGATTACTGTGCTAAAATAGTCCAGTCCACCGCCATCTGCGAAGGCATTGGCCAGCGCAAAATAACTTTTTGCGTACAAATACCGGCTAACCAAAGCTGGTCGGCCAATTCCATTGTCCTCCAGCCTCCTGCGGGTTTTACCTTTACTCCAACGGCTTTTTCTTTGCCCAATACTGCACCGGGTAGCACCGCTTGCACGTTCACCACCATCGTCAGCAACAGTACTACCGCTTGGCCCCAAACGCTCTGTTTCGACGTGACCGCTCACCAGATGGACGTAAATGCCGGTCAGCCGCCAGGCGAATGTTGTACCATCGAAACCTGTATTGATTTGCCTGATTGTCTTTGCGATGGCACCTCGGCGACTGCGGAATTGGATACACTGAATAGTGATGCTTGTTGCTGGAACATTACCCTGCATCAGCCGGATGATGTGTTTGCGCAAGTCAATACCCACCTTATTACGCCGGGCGTATTGTTCAGTTCAGTAGAAAACCCCTTCAATTCTGGTTGGGACATGTCGCTTCATTCTGTAAGCAACATCAGCTGGACGCCGGAACTGCCGCAGGGCAGCACTGTGCAAGACGGTTATATATTGCCGAAAATGTGTTTTGCAGACGATGGCAGTGCTATGGCCACCTCGCCGGTCCAATTGGTTGTTACCTGGTACACCGCAGATTTGGTGCCCTGCTACGATACTCTTTTGCTGCCTTGTCCATCTCTTCCCCATGCCAATGACTGCGCCCGGGTAGATTCTATTGATTTTACCTGTGGGTCGGCTTTGGTGCCTAATGTGATCAAAATCCGGGTGTTCAACCATACCCATTCGCCTGCGGTAGATGTGGACAAGGTGCAATTATATGCCATTGGGCCTCCCGGTATCAATATTGGCCCGGCGATTTTTAATACATTTATTCCTAATGGTGGCTTTGCCGATTTTGACGTGGCGGTAATTAATGTCAACCCAGGTGAGCAAGCCTGTTTTTACGTGAGTTTGTACGACCTGAATGCGGCAGGGGCGGAACTGCACTGCTGTACCTCGGACGCCTTCTGCTTTACGATGCCAGATTGCGGACCAGTAAACCAGCAACCGACCGTTTTGATATATCCCAATCCAACTACGGGTAATGTATCCATTCGTTATACGCAGAGTAGCCCGATCGGTGGCCGGTTGCGTGTTCGGGAGGTAATGGGCCGACTGCTTCGGGAAGAAATAATAGTGCCTGGGGCCAACGAACAACAGGTCTCGCTGGCAGCATACCCGACGGGGGTATATTTTATTGAAATAATAGATAATGAAGGACTGGCCAGCGCTTATAAGTTAGTAAAGCAATAAATGTAGTAACGACGGCAAAGTAAAAGCAAAGCCACCCTGGGTCATCCTAAGGTGGCTTTGCTATAATCGCTTCCTGCGCTCATTCTCCTTTTTTCGGGTAATTGTAGCGTTTCCCGGCCCACCCACATCTTTATCCGTAAGGACGGTCCAAAGGAACAATTTCTCCCACGCTACAAATTCACTAAGATGTTGAATATACGCCTATTACCCCTGCTGACCCTGTTGCTGCTGGTTGGCTGCCGCAAGAACGAATTGATTGATCGGGTCACAATTGACGAAAAACCGCCGGTGGTGCTGGTAGTCAGTTCCTTCAAAGGCAAGGTGCTGGACGAACATGGCCAACCCATCGGCGGGGCGCAGGTGAGCGTCTATAACACGACCACTACGACCAATCAGAAAGGACTTTTTGAATTTAAAAATGTCAAAGCACCCAAAGATGCAGCCTTGGTAAAAGTCGAGAAAGCCGGTTATTTTACGGCTTCCGCAATGAGTGGCAACCGTGCCGACGGACAACAATACGTGCGGCTCACGCTGCTGGAAAAAGGCGAATCCAAAACGGTGAATGCCAACTTCAACGCGCCGCTGACCTGGCCCAATGGCCTGAAAGTCACCATCGCCCCTAACACCCTGCGGCTCACCGATGGCACCGTCTATACGGGTCTGGCGCAGGTGTCGGCGCGCTGGCTCGATCCGACCGACCCGCAACTGGGGGCGACCATGCCCGGCGCGCTCATGGCCCGCAATGAAGACGGTCAGGAAAAGGTGCTGGCCACTTATGGCATGGTCGCGCTTGATCTGAAAACGGCCGCTGGGCAACCGCTGGTGCTAAAAGATAATCAGGTCATCGAGGTGGAAATTCCGATCCCGGCTGCCCTCGTAGATGATGCACCGGCGGAGATTCCGCTCTGGTATTTTGATCTGGAAGAAGAACGCTGGCTGCAAAAAGGCGTGTGCCATAAATCAGAAGGGTCTGGGGCTTACCATTTTGGCGTCAGTCAAGGCGGCTACTGGAACTGCGACGTGGCCCTGGAACCCATCTGTCTGTCGGGCACTGTTTTTCAAAGTGACAGCACGCCGGCACTCTATACCAAAGTGATTGTGCAAGATTTAACGGACAATTTTATTTACTGGGGTTATACGGATATTAATGGGGTTTTCTGTGGCTCGGTACCAAAGGGTGCGCCCTTAAAAATCACGGTGAAAGACCTGTGTGACAATATTTTATACGAAGGGAATATTGGGCCTTATTCTATGGATACTGATCTGGGCGATATTTATCTGCCACAGACTTTGCAACAATATTTTATTCATATTAATGGCCAATTAAATGATTGTGGCGGCGCACCAGTGACGGAGGGGCAAATTGCAGTGCAGTATCCGGGGAAAATCCGCCTGTTTCCGCTCAGCGGGCCGGGTACGTTTAGTTTCGATCTGGCTTTAAATTGTATTGAATTCCCGGAACTGCAAATTACGGGTTATGATCTGACTACTTTTAAATCTACTGCAATCCAACTTTATAGTGACGATAGCGATGTGGATTTGGGCCTGTTAGTCGCGTGTCAGGACCCTAATGATTATATACACCTACTTATAGACGGGACACCCTATAACGCCGCTCCAACGCGATTTTACTTGAAAAATAATGTCGCTACTAATTGGATGATCCTGGAAGGGCGGACGATTGGCGGCACTTTCAGGATTGAATTGCGGCAATACACGGGTGTTAGTCAGTATTTAATCAATAGTTTTTTCCACCTGGCAGATGATCCCGATGCGCCCCTTTATCCGGTATTAGATGCGGCGAGCCCGGATATTACGGTCAATATCACTAATGATGATGGACAATTTATCAGTGGTACCATGACGGGCACGGCTTATGATGTTTCTAGTAATCCGCATACTATTAGTAGTGATTTTAAGATTAAAAAGGAGTTTTAAGATGGTTAAGTAATATGCAGTAGCAAAAAATGAACTTCCAATGCAAGGCGATTTTAACCAGTTATTAAAATGTTGCAGAAACTTCGAACGGAAGGCGCAACGGCAGATGGTGGATCTGCTGGCGCCCTTCCTGGCGTCGGTTTGTAAACGCTACGAACGGACACCTGCCGATGTCCAGGATAGCGTACAAGAAGCACTGATCCTTATTTTTAATAATATAGAGCAGTTTCGGGGCGAAGAATCACAGTTTCGGTACTGGTGTCAGCGCATTGCGATCAATGTCTGTCTGCAAAAATTCCGTAAAAAGAGCCTGCTCCTGGAATCGCTGGATATTGGCCCGGAGCCCAGTGAATTCCCGGATATATTCAGTAAAATGGGTGTGGACGAAATTATGAAAATGCTCGACTGTCTGCCTGATAATCAGCGGGTTGTATTTAATTTGAACGTTTTGGACGGTTATTCCCACACCGAAATTGGCCGGGAATTAAACATCGCCGTCAGCCACTCCCGCACCCTGCTGACACGCGCCAGGGCGACGTTGCAGGGGATTATTTCCAAAAAAGAAGCTTTGAATAATTGAATCATGGACATACATAATTTCGAGGAACGGATAAAGAGTGTATTCGGGCACCATCGCCCGGAAACTGACACGGATGCCATTTGGAAAAACATCGAACCGCGTCTTAAAAAGAAAAAGAAACGCCGGGCTTTTATCTGGTTTTTCTGGGGACTATTATTATTCGTCTCTTGGTTTATTCCATGGGAACGCGCCACCCCATCCTTAGGCAATCATAATTCAACTGGATTGCCCGCCGAAAAAACGGAGCAGGGTAGGGGAGGGCCACCTGCTTCCCCGCAAAAGAATAAGCAGAATGTTATGGAGGTGCTTACACCATTAAAGGTGCAGGAAGTATCTGCCGGAAAACAATGGAACGCGCCATTATTAACAGACATATTACTGGATAACCATAAAAGAACTAATGACGTAATAGAAAAAGAAGCAGTTGTAACTTCAAAAGAAACATCTCTAAATGTTATAACTACCAATGTCAAAAACAACGAAATTGTATTAACCGATAAAACATGGCCCACTCTTTTGCCACTGGCTTTTGTAGAATGGAAATCTGTGGAGCGCGATTCCATCCCGGATACGTCTATTTTGCAATTAGGAACTATTTTAAAAAATAATAATAAAGCAGATAAAGAGAAAAAAGTAGCAGTAGTAGATGAAAGTGCAGAACGGGAAACAAAAAAGTCGCCTCGCCGTAAAAAGTCGAAAAAAACGAAATCTGCCTGGGCGCATAACCTGACGGTGCAGGCCGGACCAGCATTAGCCATCAAAAGGCTCAGTGAGCGCAGCGATGCGACCGCGCTGTTTGGGCATCTGCAAAAGCGTCAGAATACCGAACACACCCTGGAATCATTCACTGCGGGCATGTTTTATTCCGCTGCTCATCGGGGACTGGTGCTGAAAACCGGATTGAATTATCGGCAATCCAATGAGAAATATTTGTTGGCTTATTACAGTAAAGAAAATATACAAATCAATGGCGTAGTGACCGTGACCGTAGATGCCGCTGGAAATACCATTGAACAAACCAGTGGTAATAAAACGGTAATTAAAACCACGGAATACTCCAATACCATTTATAACCACTATCGGTACGTCAATTTGCCGGTCGGGGTTGGTTATCGGCAGACTCATAAAAAGACTCGTTGGGAAATATCCGGCGGCATGGATTTCAACGTGCTTTTCCGTGCCGATGGTTCGATTTATAATAAATACAACGTATTATCTGCTTTTGAATATGGCAACCCGACTTACGAGGCTACCTTCCGCAAGAATACCGGCTTTGGCTTGTGGGCCGAATATGCTTATGACTGGCGACTGACCGACCAATTGCGCTGGCAGTTATCGGCGAATGCGCAGATGCCCCTGCCTCCGGTGTCCAGTAAGGACTATGCTTTGGTGCAACGTTATTTTAATTTTGGGGTGCAGGTGGGCGTGGTGTATTTGGTGGGGAAGTAGAGCCGAACCCCGTTCGGCAACCGTGGCCGAACGGGGTTCGGCTCTAAGGCCGGCTATAAACAGACGGCACCTGCTTGGCATTCCACGCATTTTCAAGTTGCTCCATATTATACCGCTGAGCAATTTTATTCTTTATGTTCAAATAATATTCCTTGGCTTTTTTATAAGATTTTACGGCTTCTTCATAGTCCTGGATGTCGCTTTCATTGACAAATTTCATCTGATAAGTATAACCATTGACAATATTATCCGCATCACCCTGCACTTGTAGAATGGCTGATTCATATTGTTTCGCGCCATCGCTGTAACGATTGTTGCGGTACAGGAAATCAGCATAACTGCGGATAATATAGATTTTGCTGAAAGCAGAATCAGTGTATTCATCAATATTCTCAATACCACGCTTGAAATATTGTTCCGCTTTCAGCATATCCAGAATACTGTTATAAGCCAGCGCAATGGCCATATATTCCGTTCCGGCGATGGAAATTTTATTCGATTCGATTAGCCTGACTATTTGGTTGAGTACAATATGGCGTTTATGGTTTAAGATAGACGCAATATAAGAATTGTTACTGGTTTGAATTTCCTGGATATTAATGTCCAGAATTTCTTTAATCAAAGCAGATATTTGCAGACGAATTTCGTCAGTAGGAACCGATGTAACAGTCTCTGGTCGTTCGCTTCTGCTGCTTTCCTGAAAATACTGGTCTGGCAGATCGTCAATGACCTTCAATAAGTTCAGGTTGATTTTATTCAGTCCCCGCCGATATTCATCATAATCACTGACGTGGATTTGGTACATCCGCTCTATATCCACCAGATCGCCGCGTATAACGATCAGGGTGTTGGTGAGTTGGTCGTCTTTATGTTTACTGATTAATTCCATTAAACTATCCAATGTTTCCATTGAACTGGACGTAATCATTCTTTTAAGGTCGGCTTTGGCAAGTCCCATAGCGCATTTCGTTTTATATATTAGAATTTCCTGAGGATGCGAGGATTTGAGTATTTGACCAAAGCACTCGGTAACCGGGTTTTTTCAACATTCTCGACTTCTCAACCTTTACCCTTAAAACTTCCTCCCCGACCGATCCACCACTGTCGCACTCGCCTGCTGCGTGCCGTACATCACCACATCCTGCACATTGACGTGCGGCGGACGGGTGGTCATGAAATAAATAACCTCGGCTACATCGGCAGCCCGCAGCGGCTGAAAATCTTCATACACTTTCGCCCGTTCTGCGTCGCCATCGAAGCGATTCAGCGCAAACTCCGTCTCTTCCACATGGCCGGGACTGACCTGGCTCACGCGGATATTATATTTATGCAAATCCAGCCGCATCGCCTGCGTGAGCGCGTCCACCGCGAATTTGGTGGCGCAATATACATTACCATTGGGATACACTTCTTTGCCGGCAATAGAACCAATATTGATAATATGACCGCGCCGACGCTGCACCATACCCGGCGATACGGCCCGCGTCACATAGAGCAAGCCTTTTATGTTGGTATCAATCATGGTCTCCCAGTGATCCAGCGCACCTTCTTGAATGGGCGAAAAGCCCTTGGCCAGGCCCGCATTATTGACCAGAATATCCACGTTTTGCCAGCCTTCGGGCAGGTTCGTCAGCGCGGCTTCCACCGCACCGGAGTCGCGCACATCGAACGGCAGGATGAGCACGTCACTCTGCTGTTCGGTTTCCAGTTCCGTTTTCAAAAGCACCAGCCGCTCTAAGCGACGGCCCGTGAGAATGAGGCGGTGCCCCTCGCGGGCAAATATTTCGGCAGTAGCGCGGCCAATGCCCGAAGTAGCCCCGGTGATGAGCACCGTGAGCACCTCGCGTGGTGCCCGAAAAGGCTGATACGAAGGGGTTGGCTCGACGGGCAAGGGTTCCTCCACCGCAGTTTCCTGCAGGGTGGGCGGTGGCAGCGGACCCGACGAGAATTCGCGGTCGAACTCCTCCGTGCGCAGGTTCGGCTGGATGGAAGTGGCACGGTGATACCAGCCTTCGGCCTGGACTGGCTGACCACCCTGGGCACTGGTTTTGGCCAGGGCCAAATGCACTTCGGCATCGTTTGGATTGATTTCCAGGGCTTTCTGCAAATAACTGACCGCCGTCTCGCGGTAATCGCGCAGGTGTTCGCTGGTCATCAGCCCGAGTTTCCGGTAGATGTCCGGGTACTCAGGGTCGAGTTCTGCGGTGCGATCCCAGCAATATTTGGCAAAAAGATAGTCGCCTTTTTCGACGGCCATTTCGCCCATCAATTCGTACGACCGGGCTTCCCCAGTTTCCGCCGCGGGCGTATCTTCCAGGTCATCAGCAAAGGTGTCGTCGTAGTTCGCCAGCACCTCCGCGTCGGTGCTCAAAGCAGGCAACGTCTCCGGTTCTTCGACGGGTGCACTGTATTTTTCCAAGGCCAGGGCGTATTCTTTTTGCAGATTCTCGTGGTCGGGATGTTCTTCCAAAGCCAGTTGAAACAGTTCCAGGCCGCGTTCGGTATGGCCTCTTTCCAGCCAAAACCAGGCGTCGCGGATGGTAATTTCCATTTCTGCCCGCTCTTCCGGGGTTTCTTCGTGGAGCATTGGCTCAGTCGGGAAAACCTCCGGGATTTCCGCTTCCGCTTCTGCCTCCACCTCCGCTTCTGCTTCGACTTCTGGCTCGGTCGGTTCGGGCGCGTCGAAAGTCGGCTCTTCTATTGTTTCGGTGGGTGCTTCCACTTCCGCCAATTCGGCGACTGGTTCGTCGGCAACCGGCTCGACGGGCAGCAGTTCGGTGGTCTCCGCCGGGGTTGGCGTCAACGGGCCGGACAAAGCAGGCACTTCGGCTATACCCACGGACGGCGCGGCCTCTCCATGCACCTGCGAGGTCTGTTGATCCAAAGCGGCCAGGCGACGATACTGCCCATGCCAGTCGGACAGGCCGAATTTTTGGAAAAACAGCGCGAAATCGTTGGCTTCCAGTTGCTCTTCGGTGTAGTAACCGGCATCGCGCAGGGCAGAGATGAGGTCGCCCATCTGGTTGGCAATGCCGCGTACCTGATCCAGTGCCTGATTAAGCACTTCTTTTTCTTCTTCCGATGCCTGTTGATGGAGCGTACTGAGTTCGAGCCAGGCATTTTGCCAGTAATTCATGTACTGCAAGGCGTGTACCATGCGGTCAATATGCGTCGCCACGGGCTGCCCGTCCGCGTCTTTGCCATCACTGAGAATCAGTAACAGGCGATCCTCGCGTACCAATTGTTGCACGGTGGGCAACAGGCCGATCATGCAAAAGCGATTTTTCAGCAAATTATCGGTGAGCAGCAAGATTACCGGCTCCTGGTTGGCGCGCAGGTACTCATTGAAAGCACCGGGAGCCAGATCGGGCAGATCAGTAACATGCTCGAAAGGAATGCCGATACGGCTTAATTTATGGTCGAGGTAAGATGCCAGTTCGGCATTGTCGTGGCAATAGGCAAGCAGAATGCGATTCATCTATCGGTTGGGTGTGGATGTTAGTAGGGGCAACCCTTGCGGTTGCCCTGAATATATTATGGCGAATTTGAGGATTTGAAGATGCGAGTATTTGAGGATTTGACCAAAATACTTGATAGTCAGGTCATTGATCAAATACTCGCGTCTTCCATCCTGCAAAAACTAAATTATCGGGTAATTATTTTGTTTGGTTATCAGCAACGCAGAGCGGTTTTGAACAGAGTACGTCCATAACGGGCTGATGACCAAATTTTTCTCCACTTTTCGACATTCTCCACCTCTCCACTTTTAATCATTCCCCCATTCATCATTATTCATTATTCATCCCCTTCATTAATTCCTCAAACTCCTGTTTGAAAGTCCCATACTTACTGGTCGCCGGGCCATCGAATCCGGTGTGGATGCGACGCACCTGGTTGTTTTTATCCAGAATAATCATGGTCGGGAAAGCCATCACGTGGTTGAGGTTGGGAAATACCCGCTCCGCTTCGGCAGTGCTGGCGGCTCCGGCATAGACTATTTCAAATGGTATGCCCATTTCTTTTTTGTACTCCGCGAGGTGGGCATTTATCTTCGCCGGGTCTTTGCCGCGCTCGAACGAAAAACCGACAATGGCCAGTTTTTCGGCCATATTTGGGTTGTTTTTCAAGTATTCGGTGAGGAAATTCTGTTCATCGCGGCAATTGGGGCACCAGGTACCCATGATCGTAAAAATTTTAATTTTTCCGTCAAACGCCGGTCCCGGAAACGTCACGTTGCTGCCCTGTGGGTTGGGCAGCGAAAAAGCGAGGTTGCCAGCGTTCGTTTTTAGTTGGGTGAGCGAATCGGCATTGCCGAGGTGAAAATTGGGATCGCGCCAACTGGTAAACAACGTGCGTGAATGGGTGCCCGACCGGAATTCTCCCTGCAAACTATCGCCCTGCACACTGCCGGAAAACAGAAAAGCATGGGAACCATCGAAGCAGGAAAGCCAAAATTTATGGCCCTGCATGGTACCTTCCAAAAAACGATAATCGCCGGTTTCGGTGCGGAAAGTGCCTTCCAGGTGGTTGTCTTTTTGCTGAAATTCGCCGACCGCCTTTTCCGGTTCGGGTTTTTCCACGCCAAACAGCGTCGCCCATTCGCCCGATAAATCTTTGGTGGGCGGTACATTCAGGGAAGTAAAGCGATAGTTACGACCGGCATTGGCATAAAAAGGAATGCGATAATTCTCCTTGGTGGTGACCACCCACTCGCCCTGCATCACGCCGCCGCGAATCTCCGCGTGGATATAGGTCTGATACTCAGGGAAATAAATGTTCATCGTGTCGCGGGCTTGGGTGCGGTCGCGTCCGTAGCGGATGCTGTCGCAATGGATGCGTTCCGAACCGTTGATGAAGTCCACCGTGAAACGCTCGTCGTCCAGGTATTTTATTTCAAAATTGAAAGGAAGTTCCCCGGCGTTGAACTGATCGGTCAGCAGCACCACCGTATCTTTTTTATTGACCGCCATTTGAAACTTCTCCAGCACCAATACACCGCGCCAGATACCGGGTGCTACGCGCGTAAAAGAGGAATTGGCGGTGACACAACCGGCCAAAATGAGCACTAAACCACTGAAAAACAAATATTTGTACATAAAGACGTATTTTGACCGGCAAAAGTAGCGTAGCGAAAACGGGAAAAGTCATTTGGGGTTTAAAAAAGGTGGAGGAGAAATTAAAGGGCAATTTCGGATTTCTGCAAACACTGGCTTACTTTTGTAAGGTATTCCATAAAATCTCAATTTAATAGCTCATGCTCCATAACTGGTTCAAAGATTTGATCGAGCGGCACGCTTTCGGGGTGTGCCAATATCTGGGCGACAAAATGCACGTGGCACCCGCCGCGGTACGTAAGTACTTCATTTATACGTCTTTCATTGCGATGGGTTCGCCGCTCATCATCTACCTGGTGGTGGCTTTCTGGATGAATATCCGCCATTATATCCGGCGAGGGCGTAGCACCATTTGGGAGTAGCGGCGGGGTTTGGCCGCCAATGGTGTTGATTTTAAGGTTTTTGACAGGATTTACAAGATAAAACAGGATGAAATGTACTCGACTAAATCCTGCAAATCCTGTCAAAAAACTGTATCGCAGTACTATTGGTCAACACCATTGGACTAAACCCATCGGCACAAAATCCCGAATCGGGTAAAAAATTCCCCATGTTTCGTCCGGCTTATTTTTTTCTGGTTTTTCGGCGAACTAAACACCTACACTATGCAAGGACCTTTTCGCTCCCTATTGGCTGGAGTTGCTGCCTGGAAACTCGGCGGCGGCTGCTTTTCTACCATCATCATCTTTTTCATTGTTTACTGGATGCTTGGCTACGCTAACTGCGGGTAGTAAACAATTATTATGGGCGTGGCCCGCTTCCGAATGTCTCGGAAGCGGGCCGCTGGCTTTTGTGGAGAAATGATTTTTTATTTTTTCAACTTATACCCCACCGTCAGCCACATTTTGAAGGGGTTGTAAGTGTCTGCTTTTTGTTGTAGAAACGGATGATTTTGGTCGCGGAGAAGGGCATAGTTAAAGATCACATCATCTACTTTATTGAAATAAAGTGCTCGACAAGAGAGGGCTATTTGCAGCCTGCTATTAATGTTAAAACCCAGTCCAGGGTTGATTTCAAGACTGTTCCATTCCATCTTATATTTTGTAAATCTTTTGCCAGGAATATAGCTATTAACTAAGACGCTTTTTCTAAAATTAATATTTGTTAAAGCACAGAGTCGTAAATAAAATTTGCCTAAAGAAACTTTGGTTACAAAAGGTAAGACCAATTTGTTAATCGTATATTTTTTGATATATCTTTGTTCATACGTATTTCCGCCGTTTAATTTTGAATGAGCAAATGGCCTACCAAACGAAGTATTATTCTCTGCATAGCCGATACCTGCGTTTATTTGTAAGAAAGACCATTTAAATACTCTTTTTTCCACATACAATATCAGGTCATAGTCAAGTTTCTTGGGATTGCGTTTCAACAGTCTTTCAGCTTGCGGGAATTTAAATAGCCGCCTATCTTGTTCTCCCAAAGCAACACCACCTACTATGTAGGTATTGTGCAATATGCCTTGGCCAATCAAACTTGATGTAGAAAAGAGGAACAAAACCAAAATTGTTAATATGTATTTTATCTGGCACATGGTAGTATAATAAATTGGCAGTTGTCACTTATAAAAGCGACAACTGCCAGCCAATGAATTATTTTTTCAACTTATACCCCACCGTCAGCCACATTTTGAAGGGATTGAAGGTGTCAGTTTTTTGTTGTAAGAATTCGGGATAAGGTTCATCAAAGAGTAAATTGAAGAATTTCACTTTGTCTATTTCATTAAAATTGAACCCTCGACAACTGAGGGAAATTCGTATTCTATTATTGCATTGAAAACCAACCCCAGGATTGATCTCCACACTATGCCACGCAAATTGCTGTTGCGTAGTCCTCTTTCCATTGCCAAGATTAAGAACACTTTTCCTAAACCTACTTGCTGGTATGACAGTGATCTGAAAATATAATTTCTTAAAATACACTTTACCTGAAATAGGTGCTGTAATTTTATTTATGCTATATTTTTTAATATGCCTTATTTCTAGTGTGTATCCATCTCCCAGTGCTGAATGAGAGTAGGGTCTGCTAAAAATTGTGTTATTTTCCGCATAACCAATACCAGCATCCAACTGAAAAAACTTATGCTTAAAAACCCTTTTCTCCATATAAAAAGTCCATTCATTATCGAGTTTTTGGGGATTACTTGCTAATACCTGCTTTGCACGAGGATATTGGAACATACGCCGGTCTTGCCCTCCTAAGGCAGCACCAGCTACTATGTAGGTATTTTGCAATATGCCTTGGCCAGATAAATGTGGCAGCGCAACGACCCACAAAAGCAAACTTAAAAGGAAGTGTTTGATGTAATGCATGAATACGAAATTTGAATTTCAAAATAAGACGGTGTTTGCCCATAAAATAGTTGGTAACCTCTAATGAAATTAACATGGCCCGCTCCCGAAAACACTCGGAAGCGGGCCATTGCCATTATATGGTGTCACCAAAGACTAAAGACCAAAATCTAAAGACCAGAAACTACACCTTCAACGCCTTCAAATTATCCAGACTCCGCGCCACACCTTTCATCGGTGTAGTCAGATAATTTTCCAGTTCCACAATAACATACTTTAACCCGGCTTGGGACCGCTGCGCGAGGATACTCTTGAAGTCAATCGTGCCATCGCCAAACTCGATGGAGGGGTGCTTGTCGGCGGCGGACATATCCTTGGCGTGGCAGAGTTCGAAACGACCCGGATATTTTTTGAAATAATCCAGCGGCTTGAAGCCTGCAAACTCCACCCAGTAAATGTCCATTTCCATCGTCATCAGTTTCGGGTCCACTTCTTCCAACAGCCAATCGTACATAATACGTCCGTCCGCTCCTTTGGTCTTGAACTCAAAATCATGGTTGTGGTAGCCGAATTTCAACCCGGCCTTTTTAGCATACTCCCCGGCGGCAGTAAAGGCCTTCATCAGTTCGGGCAGTTTCTTGCGGTCTTCGTCGCCCGTCCAGGGATTGATAAGGTATTTCTGGCCTACCGAGGCCGCCGCATCAATGACTTTCTTGGCGCGGTCAGAAAGCATTTTCGTGGCCGGGTCGTAGTCGGCCAACGTGATAGCCGAATGACTGCTGGGCATTTTCAAACCATTGTCTTTCAACAACTTCGCAAAGTCTTTCAGCGACAGGCCAAAGATTTTGTCGGTTTTGGCATCGTAACCAAAGCTCTCTACTTCTTTGTAGCCCATCGCCGCCAGCGCTTTGATGGTACCGGCGGCATCTTTGTTCATGTCCTCGCGGACGCTCCAGAGTTGCAGGCCAATGTGCTTGGTTTTAAAATAATTTTCGGCAGTAGTCAGCAGGTTGGGGGAGAGGGCCGTGCCCGCCAGTGCTACGCCAGAGACTTGCAGGAAACGGCGTCGGGAAAAATGATCGTTCATAATTGAGCGGATGTAAAGGTGAATGTGAATACTTCGGGACGAAAGTCCAAATTTTTTTTGGAAAGAACGGAAGCATTGTCTGTATTTTACCCGCGCTTTCGGTGAGCACATTGTTCCGACGAAAAATCGGCAGGCACTGTGCTCCATTTCACTATTGCTTTTCGTCTTTTAACGCGTCTATGATTCAAGTTCTCCATATTTCTGCCGAATGTTATCCGGCTGCCAAGACCGGCGGGCTGGCCGATGTGGTGGGTTCCCTGCCAAAATACATGAGCGAAGGCGGCATTTTGTCGGCGGCTATTATTCCGAAGTACGACCTGAAATGGATGCGGGGCCGGGAGTGGGTCACCGTCTATGGCGGCGAGGTGTGGGTCAATTGGCAGCGTCGCCGCTTCACCATTCAGCAGGAAGCGGGCAACACGTTGGGCTACCCGTTTTTTGTGGTGGATATTCCCGGCGTGTATGATCGGCCCGGCATTTACAGCGACCCTTCCGGTACGCCGTACGGCGACGAGGTGGAGCGGTATATCACTTTCCAGCAGGCGGTGCTCGATTGGCTGCTGTCTTTCCCGTGGATGAATCGCCCGCGGGTGTTGCACTGCCACGATCACCATACGGCGCTCATTCCGTGGATGCTCAAATATTGCCCGGCTTATCGCGAACTGGCGCCGATCCCTACGGTATTTACCATCCATAATGCCCAGTATCAAGGTGCTTTTAGTTGGAAAAACAGTCATTTGCTGCCGCCTTACGAAGCGCAGGGTGCGCCGTTGGTGGACTGGAACAACGCGATCAATCCGATGGCTTCGGCGGTGCGCTGCGCCTGGGCGGTCACGACGGTTTCCGAGTCCTATTTATATGAACTGCATGAAAGCAGCCTCGGCCTGGAGCAACTTTTCCGTGCCGAATGGCAAAAAGAATACGGTATTCTCAATGGCATTGATGCCCAGGTCTGGGACCCGGCGACCGACCCGATGATCCATTACCGCTTCGATGGGGATATGGCCGCTTTTAAAGCCGAAAACAAACGCAAACTCTGCGAGTTGTTCCAGTTGCCGGAAGACCAGCCGCTGATCAGTTTTATCGGGCGTATTGTCGGCGAAAAAGGCGTGGATTTCCTGCCCGATGCCATCCGTAATTTCCTGAATATCGGGGGTCGCGCCAGTTTCCTGGTACTGGGCAGCGGCGAAAGTTGGACGGAAAATCAGTTCCGCAACATGGCCTATCACTACGCTGGCCGCTTCAATGCGGTGATTGACTATAACGAAGCCTTGTCGCACCAAATTTACGCCGGCTCGGACTTTCTCATTATGCCTTCCCGCGTGGAGCCTTGCGGCCTGAATCAGATGTACGCCATGCGTTACGGCACCGTGCCCATCGTCCGGTCGGTCGGCGGTCTGAAAGATACGGTGTCCGATATTGGCGAACCAGGCGGCAACGGGCGCGGCATTCGTTTCGATCAGTTGTCGCTGCATGATATTGGTTACGCCCTGCATCGTGCCTCTTCCTTGTATCATCAACATGCCAATATTCTGAGCGTGTTGCGCCAACGTATTATGGCCATTGATTTTTCCTGGGAAAATGCCGTGCAACAATACCTTGAAGTGTATCGGAGAGTCGGCGCGCGGGTAGAAAGTGTGCGGACGGTGGAGGTGTCGGAAACATCATCGCCGGAAGAAAATGCTACGCTGGAAACGGCGGTTTCTATTGCCGAAAAGTCGGTTTCTGCGGTGAAAGAGAAGAAAAAGGTGGGGAAGAAAGAGGCGGCGAGTTTGCCGGTGGAGAAGTCTAAATTAACTAAGAAAACGCCAATAAAAGAAACACCGCCAGCAGAAAAACCAGCACTTGCGACGAAAGAGAAAAAGACGAGTGGTAAAAAGAAAATATGATTACGCGACCCCACCCCTAGCCTCTCCCCCGAAAGGGAGGGGGACTACATTGTGGTGTTTTCTATTAAATTTTCAGTACTTTGATGAATGAATTTTATAGTAAACTCTAATTGTTTAATTTGTTAAATGATTAGTACACTGTAAAATTTAATTTACATCATAATTAGTTTAACCTTGAATTTTTTGCCGATTCATTATCTCTTAAAACCTTTTCCCCAAGGTACTACAAATCACTAGAAAATTACCGCGATCATATCCCCCTCCCTTTCGGGGGCAGGGGTTAGGGGTGGGGTTGCAAAGTCTTTCAATATTCCAGTATTCTAATAAAATCAATCAACTGCCAATTTTTCAATAACCATCATTATACAACAAACCGCACACCACAATCAACAGCTATGGCCAATATGATTTCCATCATCCTAGGCGGCGGAGCTGGCTCCCGCCTTTTCCCCCTCACCGAAAAACGCTCGAAACCTGCCGTACCCATCGGCGGTAAATACAGGTTGATTGATATTCCGATCTCCAACTGTATTAATTCCGGCGTGAAGCGGATGTTTGTAGTGACACAGTACAATTCTGCTTCGCTGAATGCCCACATCAAGAACACCTACAATTTCGATACTTTTTCGAGCGGATTTGTGGATATTCTGGCTGCCGAACAGACGCCCGGCAACAAGGACTGGTTCCAGGGCACTGCCGATGCCGTGCGCCAAAGCCGCCAGCACTATGAGCGGCAGGATTTCGATCTGGTGCTCATCCTCTCCGGCGACCAGCTCTACCAAATGGACTTTGATGAAATGGCCGCCGCTCACCAGCGGTCGGGTGCTGAAATCAGCATCGCTTGTCTGCCAGTAGATGCCCGCGACGCGCCCGGATTTGGGATTATGAAAGTGGACGACGAAGGCTACATTCCGCGTTTTGTCGAAAAACCACACCACGATTTGTTGCCGAACTGGGTGAGTGAAGTCAGCCCCGCCAACAAAAAACATGGTCGCCACTACCTGGCCTCGATGGGGATTTACATTTTCAATCGCCAGACTCTGAGCGACCTGTTTGAGCAGTACCCGGACGCTATGGATTTTGGTAAGGAAATCCTGCCCGCCGCCATCGAAACCGGGCGCAAAGTGGCCGCTTACCAATACGAAGGCTACTGGACCGACATTGGTACCATCCGTTCGTTCTTTGATGCCAACATCGAACTCACCGACCACATCCCATCCTTCAATCTCTTCTCCCACCACCAGCGCATTTACACCCGTGGCCGGATGCTGCCACCCGCCAAATTCTACGGCGGCACCCAACTCAACCGGGCCCTGATTGCCGAAGGCTGCATTATCCACGCCCGGATTATTGAGGGTTCTATTGTCGGTTTGCGCTCACGTATCGGCGAAAACACGGTCATCAAGGACTCTATCGTCATGGGTAACGACTCCTACCAGACACTGGAAGAAATCGCGGGCAGACCCGACGAGGTACCGATGGGTGTGGGTCATTACTGCCACATCGAACACGCCATCCTCGATAAAGATTGCCGTGTTGGCAACAATGTCGTCATCAAAGGCGGCGATCATCTGGCCGATATGGACGATCCTAATTATTGTATCCGCGATGGAGTCGTAGTGGTACGAAAAGGGGGCATCATCGCCGAAGGCACCCGCATCATGTAGTTTGGTTGACTAGTGTATTGGTGAATGGTTATCGGGATTTTCGGCTTGGCTTCGTGAGCGGGCTTAATAAAATGGAGGGTGTTCAATAAACTGTGTCAAAGTAAGGGGCGTAACGACCTTTACCAAAAAAAGCACCCCGATGAAATGTAACCAGTAACCAATATACTAGTAACCCATACACCAATAACCAATACCTACCCATGCAACGCTTTTGCCTCGCGCTCGATTTGCGCCCCGACCCGGCCAGCATCGCCGCCTACGAAGCCCATCATCGGGCGGTGTGGCCGGAGGTGCTGGCCAGTATTCGGGCGGCAGGCATCGAGCGACTGGAAATCTATCGCATCGAAAACCGGCTGTGTATGCTGCTGGAAGCCAACGACGACTTTTCCTTGGAGCAAAAAGCCGCCGCTGATGCCGCCAATCCAACCGTGCAAGCCTGGGAGACACTGATGTGGACGTACCAGCAAGCCCTGCCCACGGCGCGGCCGGGGGAGAAGTGGGTGGTGATGGAGCGGATATTTGAGTTGTAATTTTGGTAGCGAACAAGATTGTTTTTACTCAAACCACTCTTCATTTTGAATAAAAACATACTTTGCGGTCAAATTAGTTTTCATCAAAAATCAATGGTGCGATTCGCTGATATTTAGCCCATTTGCCCATTGACCACATTATTTCAGGATGAAATACGACCTGCTGCAAACGCTCCTGCCTCATTTAGAAGCCTACGAACGCGCTTATCCCAAAGGGCAAAGTCCGCAGCATTTTGCGGTATGGCTCATGCGCCAAACCACCGATGGGCAATCCTCCGCAGAGCAATCACTCGATCAGGCGGAACGTGAAAAGACGGACAGTAACATCGGCAAATTGCTGATCTACCTGAACCGTTATATGCGTATTTATGCCCGCAAAGCCCTCGAAGGTTCTCCGCTGGGTACGATGGACGAATTTGTGTATCTCGTCATGCTCACCGAACAAGGTGCCCTCACCAAAAGCGACCTGATTCAGCGTAATCGCCATGAGAAACCAACGGGTATGGAAATCATTCGGCGGCTGCTGGCGCTGGGCCTGATCGCGCAAAGCGACGACCTCGACGACCGCCGCAGCAAGCGGCTGACCATCACGCCATTGGGTACCGAAGTATCCGGTCAGGTGGCGGGGCAAATGGGGAAAGTCTCTACGCTACTGACTGGTAATCTGACGATTGCGGAGAAGGTACTGCTGCTCCAATTGCTGGATAAACTCGAGAATTTCCACCAACTGGTGCTGGCCAAAATGAAGAAAGGCGCATAGTGTACCGACGGGTTCAGCCGCCGACCGGAACATTTCGGAAAGTTTTTTACTTTCCGAAAGTTGGCACCGAGCCTTGCCAAATGTTCATTTCCTTTCCAAAAATTACCAGCCCAAAAGCCAATTTTTAGCCATTCCAAAGTACCAGAAATGCCGGCCCTGCCACATCTTTTGCGGCCACCCATAGTTGATTAGTGACAATACTTTTCCCACACTTTTGATCGGGAATTGGCCACCTTCACCTATTGACCACATTCATCATGTCCGTCGAAATCCTCTCCCGCCTCCAGTTTGCGTTCACGATTGCTTTTCACTACATCTATCCGCCGCTGAGCATTGGCTTGGGCGTAGTGCTGGTGCTATTGGAAGGCCAATACCTGCGCACCGGCGACCGGCAGTGGGAGCAACTCACGCGTTTCTGGATCAAGATTTTTGCGCTTATTTTCGGGATTGGTGTGGCCACGGGCATCGTGATGGAGTTTGAATTTGGCACCAACTGGGCGGCTTACTCGCGCTACGTGGGTGATATTTTTGGTTCCGCGCTGGCGGCAGAGGGCATTTTCGCTTTCGCGCTGGAATCAGGTTTTTTGGGTATTCTGATTTTTGGCTGGGAACGGGTGAGTCCGCGCGTCCACTTTTTTGCGACCATCATGGTGGCTTTGGGCTCCATTTTCTCGGCTATCTGGATCGTGGTGGCCAATTCCTGGATGCAAACGCCCACGGGTTTTCGCATCGAGGGAGAGGGCGTGATGGCGCGGGCCGTGGTGACGGATTTTTGGGCAATGGTGTTCAATCCGTCGTCGCTGGATCGGCTGACGCACGTGCTGCTGGGCGCATTTCTGGCTGGTTCATTTCTGGTGATGAGCGTTCACGCCTGGTACATCTGGAAAGGGCGTTTTGTGGAAATTTCCAAAAAAGCCTTTCGCGTAGCCCTGTTGGTAGCAACGGTAGCCGCTGTGGCGCAATTGTTCAGCGGACATCGCTCCGCTAAATACGTGGCCGAGTATCAGCCCGCCAAACTCGCTGCTTTTGAGGGCCATTATGATTCGCTGGCGGTGGGCGACTTATACCTTTTTGGTACTACCAATCCCAAAACGCAGCAGACGCACGGCGTGTCCATTCCCGGTATGCTCAGTTTTTTGGTGTATGAGGATTTTGATAAACCGCTGCCCGGCCTGAATGCTTTTCCCGTCGCGGACCGCCCCAAACAAGTCAATTTTGTGTTCCAGACTTACCACCTCATGGTCATGATCGGCATGACGCTGATTGGGCTGACGCTGCTGGCAAATTTCCTGCTGTGGCGGAAGAAATTGTTCCAATATAAATGGCTGATGCGCGTCTTTGTGCTGGCGGTGTTGTTGCCGCAAATCGGCAATCAAGTGGGCTGGTATTCCGCAGAAGTTGGTCGGCAACCCTGGGTGGTGTATGGCCTGCTGCGTACTTCCGAAGGACTTTCCAGGGCGGTGAGTGCCGAGCAGGTCTGGTTTTCGCTGATCCTGTTTACGTTGGTTTATATACTGTTGTTTGTGCTGTTTATTTACTTGTTAAACAAGAAGATAAAACATGGGCCGGAGGAGGGGGAGGACGAGGAAGTCGGGGAATCTAAAAGGAATAGCCCAATTTTTACCAACAAGACCGGACCTGTTTAAAGTAAAGAAGTGCTACTGAAGTATCAGCAAACCATATTGGGAAGAAACGAGAAAAGATTGCAAAAGAGGGGTTTCTCTTTCTAAAATATCGGCGATAAAATGCGTAGTAGCATTTCCACAATTCAATTTAACTACTTTGGGCGGGAATCCACGTAAATAGAGAAGATCAACAAAATCGCGGTCTTTGGTTAAAATATGCAAATTGTTAGCCACCGCAAATGCCCATACTGTTTGATCGTCGGCAGCCTCCAGGCCAAAATCAGAAACGTGGGCGGTGCCAGGGAAATCTACCTTAAGCACTCTTGCCAAACGAGGCGAAAGGTTATTATCAATTAAAAACATAGGGAAGAAATTCAGACGGCGACTAATTTGGCTTTTTCGGCATCGGCAGCATAAGCCAAACACGCCAAAATATCCTGCCGGGTCAGCATAGGGAAGTCGGTCAAAATTTCTTCGACAGTCATACCAGCCGCCAGATAACTTAGCACATCGTAAACGGTAATACGTAAACCCCGAATACAAGGTTGCCCGCTCCGTTTGCCGGGTTCAATAGTGATGATGTCTTTATAATTAGCCGTCATTTCTGCACAGATTTATCACAAAAGTAAGCAAATTTCATCTAACATGCACGACATCCTCGGTCTTGATCTTCCCACCTGGTGGTTCCTCGTTGTTGGCGCGGTATTCACTGGCTACGTCATTCTGGATGGCTTCGATTTGGGAGCAGGTGCGCTGCACTTGTTTTTTCGGAAAGAAGAAAGTCGCCGTATTGCGCTGAATGCTATCGGGCCAGTCTGGGATGGCAACGAGGTGTGGCTGGTCATCGGCGGCGGGACGCTGTTCGCGGGTTTCCCGGAGGTGTATGCCACGGTTTTTTCGGCTTTTTACGTGCCGTTTATGCTGTTTTTGGTTGCGCTTATTTTCCGGGCCATCAGCATCGAGTTTCGCAGTAAAGAACCGATGCGCTGGTGGCGGCTCACCTGGGATATTAGTTATTCGGTGTCCAGTATTACCATCGCCGGACTGCTGGGTTTGCTGGTCGGCAACCTGATCCAGGGCATCGCCATCGGGCCAAATTTTGAGTTTCAGGGCCACACCCGCGATTTTTTCAATCCCTATTCTTTGCTGACGGCACTCACCACGATTGCGCTGTTTGCCATGCACGGCGCGATTTATCTGACCATGAAAACCGAGAAGCGGCTGCACACCAAACTCATGCTGCTGGTGCGCGATACGAGCCGTTTTTTCGTCATTTGCTTCGTCACGCTGACGATGGCCACGCTGATTTATATCCCTGAAATGGCCGATAAATTTCGGAAGTACCCGCTGCTGTTCGCCGTGCCCGCCCTCACCATGCTGGCCACGATCAACATTCGCCGCCTGGCTGAAAAAGGGCGTTATTTTTCCTCCTTCCTGTTCTCCAGCATCACTTCGGCCTTGATGCTGGTCACCGTGGCGATCAGTTTATACCCGACTTTGGTGCCCAGCAGTCTCGGCGCGCAGTACGACCTGACCGTACAGAATAGTGCTTCCACCGATCCGTCGCTGCGCAACATGCTTTTGTTTGCCGCTATTGGGGTGCCGATAGTGGCTACCTACACCTTGTTTGTGTTCTGGACTTTTCGCGGCAAGGTGAAAATGGATGAGCACACTTATCTGTAATGTAGGGCGAAACCCCAATTTCGCCCATTAGAGTTTTCGCCTATGGCGAATATTAAAACCGAAACTGGGGTTTCGGTGTACAATAAGAGCCACCCCGAAAAATTCGGAATGGCTCCTGCTGATTTGCTTTACTGGCTAATTGCTTTTTTGCCCTTTGTTTAATCCTCGTCGTCGTCGAATTTGTTGTTACGGGCAGCATAACCGGGTTCTTCCGTAGTCTCGCTATCGCCGCTTTCCCAGTCTTCATTGCTGCTGGTCGGGCGTTTGGCGTTGGGCAGCCGCACCTTATCGCTGATCGGTTTGCCTGCCGGACGATCATTCTCCAGTGTTGGGAAAGATTCGCTGTTGATGGAATCCGCATGGTGCTCCCGAACGGCATTGGCCATGTTCTTTCCGTCAATGCTTTTGGTGGCATGTGGCACGAGGCGCAGACGCTCTTTGCTGATGAGTTGGCCGGTCACGCTGCAAATACCGTAGGTCTTGTTCTGGATGCGCAGCCCGGCGTTGCGCAGGTCTTGCACATAACGTTGCTGGCGCTGGAGCATCCGTTGGAGCATCTCCAGATCGGTATGGGCAGTGGAATCATCGTACCAGTCGCCGCCTTGCTGATTGAAACCATTTTCGTTCAAATCAGAAATTTGACGCTCCGTCGTATTCAATTCTTCCTGCGCGACATTTAATTTTTCTTCAATCAGCGTTTTGAATTCTTGTAAGTCCTCATCGCTGTAGCGCACTTTCGGTTCGTGTGACATGAGTCAAAATAAGTAGGTTAAATGCTTAAATGTGAGTTGGGGAGGCTTTTGGAAGCGGCAAAATTAGGGCAAAAAATCACCGCATTTACTCAAAATGGGAAAATTAAATAATTGTTTCGGCAGCTATTGACCAAATCATTTATTTCAACATAATAATTGCAAACAGAAAAAACCGAAGTATTAAAGACAAATTATTTACAGCAAATAGAATTCAATTCCGCCCATACAACGCCTTTCCAACTGCGAACGCCCTTTAACAACCAGATCAGAAGTTGGTTCAACTATCGAATACTCATCCCCGTACACCACATAAATCGGGAATTTCGACGTACTTTTGCGGCGCCTTACCACCTACCCAAACCGATATTGCTGCTGGTTCGCCGGCTGTTCACCCAAGCTGTTTACTTGAAAAATGGTTGAATCAAAAACGCCACCACGCCCATTGAAGCCCGCTGATGTACCCATTGCTGCCTACCGCGAGGAAGTGCTGCAGGATTTCCGCATCTGCTGCCTCAGTCGGGAGGCGAGTATCATCGCCCGCAAGGAGGTGCTCACCGGACGCGCCAACTTTGGTATCATCGGCGATGGCAAAGAAGTCGCCCAGGTGGCACTAGCCAAAGCTTGGCGCAAAGGCGATTTCCGCTCGGGTTACTACCGGGACCAGACCTTGATTTTTGCACTCGGTCTGAGTACGCTCGACGAGTTTTTTGCCCAACTCTACGGCGATCCCTACGGCGACCCATTCTCCGGCGGTCGCCAAATGAACTGCCATTTTTCTACCCCGCTGGTGGACGAAGCGGGCCGCTGGACGGATCATAAAAACCGCTACAATATTACTGCTGATACGGCTCCCACCGCTGGCCAGATGGCGCGGGGTCTGGGGCTAGCTTTCGCTTCCAAGAAATACCGCGAACAACCGGCCGTTGGCGGCAATTTTTCTAATAATGGCGATGAAGTTACTTTCGTCACCATTGGTGACGCCTCTACTTCGGAAGGTGCTTTTTGGGAAACCATGAATGCCGCCGGGGTGCTGCAAGTGCCGCTGGCCGTCAATGTCTGGGACGATGGATATGGCATTTCGGTGCCCAAAAAATACCAGACGGTGAAGGAGAGCATTTCGGCTGCGCTGGCCGGTATGCAGACCGAAGGCGACGATACGGGCATGGAAATTTACGTCGGCAAAGGCTGGGACTATCCCGGGCTGTGCCGCCTCTACCGCGAGGGCGTGGAAAAAATACGCACGACCCACCGGCCCGCCCTGTTCCATATTCAGGAAATAACGCAGCAGCTGGGCCACTCTACTTCCGGCGATCACCGTCGCTACAAATCACCGGAACGCCTGACTTTCGAAGAAGAATTTGACTGCAATCGCCGGATGGCCGACTGGATGGTGGAAACCGGCCTGGCGACACCCGAAGAAATAAAAGCCATCAAGGCCGAGGCCAAGCGGGAAGCCACTGCCGCCGCCCAACGCGCCTACCGGGCTTACCACGACCGTGTAACGGGTCTGCGCACTCAAATGACTGCCCTCCTGCGCGCCGTCGAATCTGCCCATCCCGAGGTACCGGTTTTGGGAGAAATTATTCAAGAACTGGGTCAGCGGCGCGATTCCCTGCGCTACGATCTGCCTCAGACAGCCCGTCGCGCCCTGTTTGTTTTGCATAAAAAAGACAGCCCGGCCAAAGTGGAGCTGGCGGCTTTCGCCGCTTCCGAAATAACCGAGGGCGACCGCATTTACAGCCGCTATCTGATGAGCGAGTCGCGGTATTCTGCCTTAAAAGTACCGGCGGCGGCGGCGCAATATTCCGATGCTTCGCCCGTCCGCGATGGGTACGAAGTGCTCAATGCCTGCTTTGATCACAACTTTGCCACGCGACCCAATCTCTATGCTTTCGGGGAAGATGTAGGCCAGATCGGTGATGTGAATCAGGGTCTGCGCGGTATGCAACTGAAATACGGCGAGGAGCGCATTTTTGATACCGGCATCCGCGAATGGACCATCATGGGCCAGGCGATTGGTATGGCGATGCGCGGTCTGCGGCCCATTGCCGAAATACAATACCTTGATTATCTGCTCTATGGCCTCGCGCCGCTCTCCGACGACCTGTGTACGTTGCGCTGGCGTTCCAATAACCAGCAAGTCGCGCCCGCCATCATTCGCACCCGTGGCCACCGGCTGGTGGGCGTGTGGCATGCGGGTTCGCCGATGGGTATGATGCTCGGTTCCCTGCGTGGCATGTGGATCTGTGTGCCGCGCAACATGACCCAGGCCGCCGGTATGTATAATACGCTGCTGCAAAGCGACGACCCGGCCATTGTGGTGGAAGTACTAAATGGTTACCGTTTAAAAGAACGCTTGCCAGACAATATCGGCACTTTCACCATACCGCTCGGTGTGCCGGAAGTGCTACGTACGGGCACCGATCTGACTCTCGTTACGTATGGTGCTTCGGTGCGTATTGCCGACGAAGCCTGTGTTTTGCTGGCGCACCACGGTGTGGAGGTAGAACTCATTGATGTTCAGACGCTGCTGCCTTTCGATCTGCCGGAAATTTGTCTGGAAAGTTTGAAAAAAACCAATCGGGTGCTGTTTCTGGATGAAGATTTCGAGGGCGGCGCGTCGGCGTATTTATTACAACAACTACTGGAAAAACAAGGTGGCTACCGTTATCTGGATTCCGCGCCGGTGACCATATTCGCCAAACCGCATCGCCCCGGTTATGGGCAGGATGGCGATTATCACAGCAAACCGCAGGTAGAAGATGTGGTGGAGGCCGTGTTTAGGTTGATGGGGGAAGCAGAGCCGGGACGATAAGGCTATTGTGGATTTGGAAAAATGTGGGATTTGCTTTTATTTTGTTTTAAAAATATAGGTCATGGTCTTCGAGCAACAAAAACTAGAATTAATACAACTCATACTGACTTTGCAGGACCCTCAACTCCTGACAAAAATTGAGCAGTTTTTGAAAACGAACACTTCACAAGGGAAGTCATTATCTCCTGTTGTGCCGCAAGAAAAGAGCAAGCGTAAATATGGTTTTGCAAAAGGAATGACTTTGTATGTTGCTCCTGATTTTGATGAAACGCCACCGGGTTTTGAAGAATATATGCCAAACCCAGCCTGATGAATTATCTGATTGATACCCACGTTTTGATTTGGTTTGGTGAGACAAGTGACCGATTGCCTGCTCACATTCGACAATTAATAGAGGATACTTCCAATACTATTTTTGTCAGTCATGCCACTATTTGGGAAATGACTTTAAAAATAGCACTAGGTAAATTACAGGTTAAATACTCATTGGAAGAATGGCAGAAATTCTTACTCTCTAATAAATTTACGCTGCTTCCCAACGCTTTTCAACATTATCAAACGCTATTGATTTTACCTTTTCATCATTACGATCCTTTTGATCGTTTGATAATTTCACAGGCGATGGCAGAAGGATTAACTATTATCACTCACGACTCCAAATTTTTATCTTATCAAGTACAATTGCAGCATTTTTAATCATTGAGTAACACCCGCAAACTGTTGATATTTATACTACCTTTACCGCCATGCGTAGCGCAGCCGCGTCTTTTTTCCTTTTTGTGTACTTGTTTGCCAACACGGAACTACACCAGTTGGTGAAGGCTCCTGCTTTTGTCGGACACTACGTAGAGCATAAGCAGGAAGACCCGAACATGACGCTGGCCGAGTTTATAAAAATCCATTATTTCAGCGGCAATATAAAGGACGCTGACTACGCACAAGATATGCAACTGCCGTTCAAAACCACGGATTGCAGTATTTTCAGTGCCTCGCATACTGTGCCACCATTCGTATTTTGTGCTTTATTCCCGGTGGTTGCCATGGAGCCAACCGGCCTTCCCCTGTACGATCAATCGGCCCTTCCTTCCTCACATCTGGCCGATATTTGGCAACCGCCCAAGGCTGCATAAGTTCCCCTTTTTCTTGGTTTGGACAATGTGGACTGCTGCGCCTCGCGTGGCAGGCTGCACCGTTTTCGCGTTTGGCCATTTTGGTCAGGTGATGACCACTTCGGTGGGTCATTCAGCGATAAAGCAGTCACAATGATGTGACATTCAGGTCTTTAAAGATTCAAGCCAAGTTCGATAACTTTATTGCAAGCCATTCGCCCGGTCTGAAAAACGACCGCTGGCGGAGCAAATCCATTAAGCAACATGCTGGATCAGATCATTCAGTTTTCTATAAAAAACAAGCTCATCGTCGGGCTTTTCACCCTGGCTTTGGTTGGCTATGGCCTCTATGAAACCGCGCGGTTGCCCATTGATGCCGTGCCGGATATTACCAACAATCAGGTGCAGGTCATCACGACTGCCCCTTCGCTCGGTGCGCCCGATGTGGAGCGGCTGATCACCTTTCCGATCGAACAGGCCAACAGCAATATTCCGGGCCTGAAAGAGATTCGCAGTTTCAGCCGTTTCGGCCTATCATTGGTCACCATCGTTTTCAACGACGACGTGGACATCTATTGGGCGCGGCAACAGATCAGCGAGCGGCTGCAACAGGCGCAGGCACAAATCCCGCCGGGCATCGCCACGCCTTCTATGGCCCCGGTGACCACGGGTTTGGGCGAAATTTATCAGTACGTGGTGCGTGCCAAACCGGGTTTTGAAAACAAATACAGCCTGCGCGACCTGCGCACCATCCAGGATTGGATGGTGCGGCGGCAATTGCTCGGCACTCAGGGCGTGGCCGATGTCTCGACTTTCGGCGGCGAGCTGAAACAATACGAAGTAGCCGTGCTGCCCGACCGCTTGAAATCGTTTGGGCTGACCATCACCGATGTGTTCCGTGCTTTGGAAAGCAACAATGAGAACACCGGTGGCGCATATATTGAGAAAGGCCCGACGGTGCTGTATATCCGCAGTGAGGGTCTGGTGGGCAATCAGGACGACATTGAAAACATTGTGGTCAAAACAACGGACAACGGCATGCCGGTGCTCGTGCGGGATGTAGCCAAAGTAGGAGAGGGGGCGGCCACCCGCTACGGTGCCGTGTGCTACAACGACGAGGGCGAAGTGGCCGGTGCGGTGGTGATGATGCTGAAAGGCGAAAACTCCTCCACGGTCATCAAAAATGTGAAGGCGAAAATCGAGGCCATTCAAAAAACACTGCCGGAAGGCGTGGTCATCGAAGCATTCCTGGATCGCACCAAAATGGTGAACAACGCCATCAGCACCGTAGAAACCAACCTGCTGGAAGGGGCACTCATCGTGGTTTTTGTGCTGGTCTTCTTCCTGGCCAACGTGCGCGCCGGACTGATCGTAGCCTCCGTCATCCCTTTATCCATGCTTTTTGCGATCATTTTGATGAATATGTTTGGCGTGGGCGGCAACCTGATGAGCCTCGGGGCCATTGATTTTGGCCTGATCGTGGACGGGGCGGTGATCGTGGTGGAAGGTATTATGCACCAACTTACCCATAGTAAACATTTCAAAAATACGAACCGCCTCACGGCCGGGCAAATGAACGAAGAAGTTCACCATGCTTCTTCACGTATCATGAATGCGGCGGTATTCGGGCAAATCATCATTTTAATCGTCTATTTGCCCATTTTTTCGCTGCAAGGCATTGAAGGCAAGATGTTCAAACCGATGGCGCAGACGGTGTCATTTGCCATTTTGGGGGCATTTATCCTTTCGCTGACCTACATCCCGATGATGAGTGCGCTGTTCATCAGCAAGCGGATTTCGCACAAAAACTCCCTGAGCGACCGCCTGATGGCTCGTTTAGAGCGCTGGTACCAGCATAGTTTGGAGCGCGTCCTGCATTTCCCCAAAACCGTCATTGCCGTTTCGTTGGCCTTGCTAGCCGGTTCCGTGCTGATTATGGGTACGCTGGGCGGCGAGTTTATCCCGGAATTGGAAGAAGGCGATTTCGCGGTGGATACGCGGGTGCTGACCGGCAGCAACCTCAACACTACCATCGAAGCAACGCAAAAAACGGCGGCGGTGCTGCTCAAAAATTTCCCGGAAGTCCAAAAAGTAGTGACCAAAATCGGCAGCGGCGAAATACCCACCGATCCCATGCCCATCGAGGCCAGCGACATGATGGTCATTTTGAAGGACAAAAAAGAGTGGACTTCCGCTAAGTCGTTCGACGAACTGGCCGAAAAAATGAATGCCAAAATCCAGGCCATTCCCGGGGTCACCGCCGGGTTTCAGTTTCCGGTACAGATGCGTTTCAACGAACTGATGACCGGAGCGCGGCAGGATGTGGTATGCAAGATTTTCGGGGAAAATCTGGATACCCTCGCCAAATACGCCGCCAAACTGGGCGACCTCAGCGGCCGCGTGGAAGGCGCCATCGAACTCTACGTGGAGCAGGTGAACGGGATGCCGCAAATTGTGGTCAACTACCAGCGCCCGGTCATGGCCAAATATGGGTTGAGCATTTCAGATGTCAACCGAACGCTCAACGCTGCATTTGCCGGTGCCGTGGCCGGGCAGGTGTACGAAGGCGAAAAACGTTTTGACCTGGTGGTGCGCGTGGCGGGCGAAGGGCGCAAGACCATCGCCGACGTGCAAAACCTGCTGATTGCCACGCCCTCGGGGCTGCAAATCCCGCTTTCGCAGGTGGCCGAGGTGCAGGAAATCGAAGGCCCCAATCAGATTCAGCGCGAGGATGCCAGACGACGGATCATTGTCGGCTTCAACGTGCGCGGTCGCGATGTGCAGAGCATCGTCAAAGAGTTGCAGGGAAAAGTAGAACAGCAGATCAAATTCCCGCCCGGCTACTACGTCACCTACGGGGGTGCGTTCGAGAACCTGCAAGCCGCCCGGCAGCGGCTCAGCGTGGCCGTTCCGGTGGCCCTCGCGCTGATTTTCCTGATGTTGTATTTTGCTTTTGGCTCGGTCAGGCAAAGTTTGCTGATTTACTCGGCCATCCCGTTGTCGGCCATTGGCGGCATTGTGGCCCTGTGGATGCGTGGGCTGCCGTTCAGCATTTCGGCGGGCGTGGGCTTCATCGCGCTGTTTGGTGTAGCCGTGCTGAACGGCATCGTGCTGATTTCGGAATTCAACCGCCTCTACGCCGAAGGCTGGGACGATACGCGCCGGGTGGTGCTGATGGGTACCAAAATCCGCCTGCGTTCTATTTTGATGACCGCTCTCGCGCCTTCGCTGGGTTTTATCCCGATGGCGATCAGCATGGGCGCGGGTGCGGAGGTGCAACGGCCTTTGGCTACGGTCGTCATCGGTGGCATTGTTTCGGCTACTTTGTTGACGCTGTTTGTGTTACCAACTTTGTTCGTACTATTGGAAAAAAAAGGAAAGAAAATAAAACCCGTGGCGGCGGCCCTGTTTTTGTTGTTTTTAGCGGCTGATTCTGGTCAGGCCCAGTCGCCCATTGGCCTGTCCGAAGCACTGGAACTGGCCACTGCCCAAAGCCTGCCGCTGGAATCTGCCCGGCTCAACGAACAGTTTTATGAAAAAATGCAGGGCACGTGGCGGGAGTTGGACAAAACCAATTTTTCGATCGAGTTAGGCCAGTTTAACAGCCGCGCTTTCGACAATAAGCTGGGGTTTTCGCAAAATATCCAGTTTCCGCAGGTATATAAAACCCAGCGGCGCTTGCTCTCCGAGCAGGCTCTGACTGCGCAGGCGCAATCAAAAATGGCGCGGCAAACCCTGAAAACGGAGCTCAGCCGCTTGTTTTATGACTATTTGTGGCTGCGCGAAAAGGAAAAACTCTTGCAGGAAGCCGACAGCATTTACCGGCTTTTTGAGGAAAAAGCCTTGCTGCGTTTTCAAAAAGGGGAGACCAATTTGCTGGAAAAAGCCACTGCTCAGTTGCAGCGTCAGCAAATCGGTAACCAACTGACGATGCTCCGTCAGGACGCGCAAATCGTGTTGCAGCAGTTCAATTTTTTACTGCATACCGATCGCCCGCGCACCCCGCAAGCCACCCGGCCGCTGCTGGCCTTGCCTGTCCCGGGCGATACCGCCGGGCTGGCCGCCTGGCCACAGATGCAGTGGCAACAACACCTGCTCCAAACGGCCCGCTGGTCGGTTGCCGTGGAAAAGGCCAAACTGCTGCCCGGCGTATCCGTCGGCCTGAGTAGCCAAAGTATCATTGGCTACCAAAGGGTAGGGGACACGGAGCGGTATTTCAACGGCTGGAAGCGCTTTAATTATCTGGGCGCGGGCGTGGCCATCCCAATTTTTTCCAAAGCACAGCGGGCGCGGATTTCTGCGCTGCAAGTGCAGGTGCTGCAACAGCAAAAGGAACTGGATTGGCTGGAACAACGCACCGTGGCCGAGCGTAACACCGCCCGCCAGCAGGTGCAGAAATACTGGGACAGCCTTCGGTTTTACCGGGATCAGGCCCTGCCAAACGCTACAACCATCGTCTCCACCGCCAGTCGGCAGTTTGCAGCAGGCGAGATCAACTACCTCGAATGGGTGATGCTGGTCAATCAAAGTTTTGAGCTGCAAGGCCAATATCTGAATGAGCAAAACAGCTACAACCAGGCCGTACTCCATTTTCAAACATTCATCAACGAATAAAAAAGATAACTAATGAAGGCTTATTTCATCCTCATAATGGCTGTTTTAATGGCCGGTTCCTGCGGTTCCAACCAACCCGAAGTCGCGGCCATCGCAACAGAAACGGCTATCGAAACTTCGGTTTCGCTCGATCCCGAACAATTGAAAAACGCAGCCATCACGCTTGGCAAGCCCGAAATGAAACCTGTTTCGGCCACTTTGAAACTCAATGGCTCGATTGACGTGCCGCCGCAAAACATGGTCAGTGTCAGTTTTCCGCTGGGTGGCTATCTGCAATCGAGCAAACTGCTGCCCGGTATGCGCGTCCGCAAAGGCGAGGTGCTGGCGATCATGCAGGACGCACAGTTCATCCGGTTGCAACAGGATTATTTGCTGGCCAAATCCAAGAGAGCCCTGGCGGAGGGCGAATTTCAGCGGCAGCAGGTACTGAATGCCGATCAGGCGAGCAGCGACAAGGTATTCCAGCAGGCTAAAAACGAGGTGGAAACGCAGCAGATCATGGTGCGCGCCCTGGACGAACAGTTGCGGCTGATTGGCCTGAATCCGACGACATTGTCGGAAAGCAACCTTTCGCGCAGCGTCAGCGTTCGCTCACCGATCAGCGGATTTGTGGCTAAAGTGAACGTCAATATCGGCAAATATACCGCGCCTACCGATGTGCTGTTTGAACTGGTGAACCCGGAGGACATCCACCTCGCGCTCACGGTTTTTGAAAAAGACGTGGCGAAATTGGCCATCGGCCAAAAAGTAATGGCTTATACCAACGATGATCCGGCGAAAAAATATCCGGCAGAAATCCTGCTGATCAGCAAAAGCCTGGACGAAAACCGGACCGCCGAGGTACACTGCCATTTTGAAAAATATGACCACGGCAGTCTGGTACCCGGTATGTTTATGAATGCGGAAGTAGAAGTGAAAACCGAAAAAGCCCTGCTAGTGCCCGAAGGGGCCGTGGTGCGCTGGCAAAACCAGCACTATGTGTTCGCCGAAGCTGGTATCGGTACGTTCACCATGATGCCCGTCGCCCTCGGCATGGCCCAAAACGGGCAACAGCAGATTATCCCGGTGGACGATTTGGGGGACAAGAATGTCGTGTTGCAAAATGCTTACACGCTGCTGATGAAGTTGAAAAACAGCGCGGAGGAGTAATTTGGTCGTGCCGTCGCATGGCTCTGGCCGAAAGGGCTGTTTTAGATAGGGAGACAGTAATAAGGAGTTAGGAGTCAGGCAATAATTGTTTGCTAAGAAATGGGTGAGAAATAAGTTCCCATTTTCCTATGTCTGGATGTCATTTCGACGGCAGGAGAAATCTCGTACGTTACGTGGGATTGATAATCAACCCCTTAGCGGATTCCTCCTTACGTCGGAATGACCACTCAGGTAAGGTTGTTCCTCCCATCTTATTTTTTGCACATTCCATAAATACAAAACTATGCTGTGGTGGATCAACATTTAAGCAATAAATATTTTCTGCAAATACTGTTTAATCACCCTCTTTTCCTGATACATGATGGTGCCAAAAAATATAGTAAAAAACAAGGCAGGTAAATGACGGCCCCAAACAAAAGAAGGAGCAGGAAGGAGCGGATAATTAGCCGATAATTCGTGGGCTTTTATAGCGTACTCTTGCGCTAATAGGGCGTGTTTATAACTTTGCAAACTAAAAAAGAAGGATAGTATAAAGCAGAGAAAACTAAGTATGAAAAAAATATTGGGCAAAAAATAAACCCTCACTATTTGTCTGGGTTGGTCCGGAAAGCGGATAGAGAGCAAAGCAGCACAAGGGCTCGTCAAAATGCTTTTTTTCTTTTTTACAATAAAATAAGGTGGATTAGGGAAAAGCGTTTTTAAATCAGCATCTGGCGAACCATTCAGTTCATTGATCTGCTTTCTAATCCAATCGGCAGATTGATTGACTTTAATAGTGGTCGTAAACATTGCAGGGTTTTTAATAACTGATGTTACGGATGGGCTTCATAACGACGTTTACAAAACTCTTGAAAGTTTTGCAAACGTATTGACAGTATGGCGTTTGCGAAACCTTCAAAGGTTTCGTAAATGTATTCCGTGCGTAGCATCAGCTAATAAGACCCAAGAAGCAAGAGCAAGCAGAAAGATAACATTTGCGAGACCCAATCGGGCGTTATCTCTCTGCTTGCGTTTGGTTACTCTACTTCCCAAACCCAATGCCCCTCCGCACAAACAAATTCAATTTATCTTTCTCGAAGGTAAACGTCGCCACGTCATCCAAAGTAATAGTGTGCATCGGCTCCGGCTCGGTAGGTTTCAGCACGGCAATGCGCAGGTTCTGATTTTTGATCGTATCCATCACCACCTGACGCACCGAGCGGGCATTACCGAAGTACTTGTCGCGGAACTGGTGCAGGAAGGCCAGGTACTTGCCCAGATGTTCGCGGGCATCTTCTTCCACGCGGTAATGCTCCTGCTGGAACATGTGCAGCGCGATTTCCAGCAATTCCTCCGGCGCATAGTCTTCAAAACGCAGCACCTTATCGAAGCGGCTGGCCAGCCCGGGATTGGCTTTCAGGAAGTTGTCCATATTCTCCGGGTAACCGGCCACGAACACGTAAAACTCGCCGCGCCGGTCTTCCATACGTTTGAGCAGCGTCTGGATGGCCTCGTCGCCGAAGTCGCCCTGCGAGCCGCGTCCGCTGGAAGTGAGCGCGTAGGCCTCGTCAATGAAGAGCACACCGCCCATCGCTTCCTCCACCCGTTCGCTGGTTTTCATGGCGGTCTGACCTACGTAACCGGCCACCAGACCCTGGCGGTCGGTTTCCACCATGTGGCCGCGTTCGAGTACGCCGAGGGCCTTGTATATTTTGGTCAGAATACGCGCCATCGTGGTTTTGCCCGTGCCGGGATTGCCGACAAACACCGTGTGCAGGAAGAAACGGCCCAGCACATCGCGGCCCGTTTCGCGGTTGAAACGCACGAGGTTGACCAGTTCGCGGATGTCTTTCTTGATGTTTTGCATGCCCACCAGGCTGTCCATTTCGTGCAAAGCATTGATTAGCAATGCTTCATCCACGGGAATATTGGGCAGCGGGCGTTTGTAAGTTACCTTTACTTTTTCCACATCTTCGCGCAGGATGACGGACAGTGCCTCGGAGGGCAGACCGCGTACTTCGGGATTGGCCATCATGCGCAGACCGAGCTGGATTTTGGCTTTGTCAATCAAATCATGCACAAAACGGGCGTTGCCGAAAGCGCGGTCGCGCGAACGGAAAGCGTCGGTGATGAGCTCGTCCACGAGGTTTTTGGCTTCCAAAGCCAGGACAACTTCTTTTTCGCGGGTCGCGTAATCGGCGATCCGGCTAAGTTCCTGGGGCAGGTAGTCGGCAAACTCGAAGGTCATTTTGAAACGGCTGCGCAGGCCGGGATTGGAATCCAGGAAGGTCTTCATTTCCTTCGGATAGCCCGCCACGATAATGGCCAGATCGCCGGGACCATTGGAGAGCTCCTTCACCAGAATCTCGATCACCTCGCGGCCAAAATCCTTGCTGTCTTCGGCGGAGCGGGCCAGGGAATACGCCTCATCAATGAACAGTACGCCGCCGCGCGCCATTTCGATGGCATCCTTTACTTTGGGCGCCGTCTGGCCGATATATTCACCGACCAGGTCCGTGCGGTCCACTTCGTGGACGTGGCCTTTGGTGAGCAGACCCATTTTTTTGTACAAGCGACCCATCATTTTGGCCACCGTGGTTTTGCCCGTGCCGGGGTTGCCAATAAAGACGGAGTGTACGTCAATGCCCTCTTTCTCGGCGAAGCCTTTTTCTTTGCGCAATTGCAAAAACTGAATGTATTGGGCGTGTTCGCGCACCTTGGCCTTGATCTCGCTCAGGCCGATCAGGGCGTCCAGTTTCACCAGCACTTCCTCAAACGTGTCCATATCCTCCGCTTCCGGCGTAAGGAAGACCTGCTGGCCTTTATCGGGCAGCCACACGCCATTGATGCCTTCCTCGAAAGCCGTACCGACCTCGAACGGCATGACCGCGAGCAATTGATCCATGAAAATGATCTCGGCGGTGTAGCGGTCGTTGCGCCAGGAACCTTTCACATTGCTGCCCCAACCGGCGGTGATTTTTACGCCGTCGTCGCTTTTTTCTACGCGATGCAGGCGCACCACCTGGCCTTTCAGTTCGCGGGCATCGTTGTAAAATTTGATAAAAAGTTCGCACTGCCACTGCTTGCTGAGCAGCAGGTTTTTGAGCGTCACTTCGGCGTAGATGTAGCGCGTCTCCTCACCGTGGAAGCGGCGCATGTAATGGCGCTCAAACTCCGGTGTGTCGTCGTAGGGGCCTTCGTACATTCGCAGCGTACTGATCTGGCAGTACGGATTGTCGGTTTTGGTGAGTGGTCGCGTGGCATCTTCGATGTAAAAATATTTGCTCGATACCTTTTCTCCTTCGATCCAGGCCTCCCAATAGTAGGAACCTTTTTTCCAAAACACGCCTTCCTGCTTGTTGCCCCAGCCTTCGCGGATGTAGCCAACAGCATCATATTTACTTACTTTCCGGCGGAAAGGCAGCACACATATTTCTTTCTTTTGCTTTTTTACTGCGTAGCAGCGCAGCTCCACATTGACTTCCCAATCCTCGATATCGAAGTGTTTATTGTGAAAAGATAGTTCGGCATATATATACGTAGTCTCGTGACGATCAAACACCTGGCGGTATTTTTTCTTATTGTCAGCCAACCATTCAGTGGAGGCATATATCTTTAGTTCACGGAACTTCCAGCGAGCGGGCGTTGGGTCTTCGTGTGGGGTTTGCGATTGATGGGTACCGTATTGCATAAGTAAGTGAGGCCACATTAGAGGCGAAAAGGAATAGTTTCGCTTTCGCAAATTTGCAAAAATAAACGCAAGAACTGCGTTTTAGTGAAAATAGTACACTCTTTTTTATCAACAATAACCTAACTTTTTTGGCTCATCGTGCCGTCTATGGTGCGGGATGGATATATTTACCGGCCAAACCAGACCTTTACGGGTATTGTCCCAATGAAAACGGGCTTCCTTTCGCCGTAGTGCCGGGCGTTGGTTTAGACTTCCGTTGGTGATAAAAAAATCATACTACCATGATATATAATCTTTTACGCGCCCTCTCATTATTCATTGTCTGCTGCCAGGGCACTTTTGTCTCTGCCCAGCGCGCAGCCATTGATCTGCCCGACCCGGCATTGGCAGCCCGCCCCCGCCTGATCTTGCTGAGTGGTGTGGGGGCCGAAGGCAGCACCGATGCTTTCCAGACTTTTTTCCTCTCGGCGGAACGGGCGGTCAGTGCTTATCAGCATTTGGGTGTACAGTACACGAGTTATTTGTCGGCAGCAAATGACCTGTACTCCTATACGACTTTACGGAAAGGCAGTTATGAAATTGGTTTGATCAGCAAATTTTTCCTGCATGGACGGCTTTCCGGGCGGCGCAGTCATTTGTACTATGGGCCTCAATTGCGGTTTAGCTCCCGAAAAATGCTTTTCAAGAACAGTTATATCAATAATAATGTGCCTTACAATTATCAGGTAAACGCGACCAAAGTGATGTTTTGCCTGGGTGGGCAGTACAACTTTGGCCCCGCCGTATTCGAGTGGTCGCTGCCGCTGGGCGTCGAATATAGCCGCTCTAATTTGCCCACATCAATAGACCCTTACAATTATTACAGCAGTGATAACTCGCGCAATTTCACGGCCATTCCATCTCTATCTTTGGGCTTTCGGCTGTGAGAAGTTGTTTTAAGTTGCTCCAATCAATAATTTGCTGAAGTAGCCCCTTTCAGATATTACGGCAGCGACAAAACGCGCAGTTTCACCGCTATTCCGGCTATAAGCATAGGTTTCCAATTGTAAAATGCTGTTGAGGAACTTGTGAAAAATTAGTTAGTACCTGCTTTTTCGCGTTGAGTTGTCAGGTCGTAGAGAAACGGAGACATCCACACAAGCCAGGTTATCAGACAGGCCTTCATTAGGAAATTCCGGATTACCTGGCTTGTGTGGATGTCTGCACTCCGTTGCGACATGACAACCGAGACGGCAGAAAACCTCACAAATTATTTTTCACACGTTCCTTAGCACTCCATACTGCCAAGTGTTTTTGGCCATCTCCAAAAATAACTCATAACTCATAACTTTACAACTCATAACTCCCTAAAATGCAACACCTTCGATACCACCGGCGGCCCCTCGTTTGTCTGCTCCTGATGATCGTCCTGAGTTGGCAAGTCAGCTGTACTTATTATCAGCGCTACCCGATGACCAAAGCACGGATGCCCAAAATAGATACGCGCGGGCTGAGTTTTTACCTGATTGACGTGGCGCATCCGTTGTCGAAAGTCTGGTATATCACCGATTATGATATCAGCGAGAAATATATGTCGGCCTTCCTCGTCCGCATGTCGGAGACAGAGGCGATGCAGGTCAGCACGGTGCGCAACAACCGCGATGCGCGCGCCAGCCGCAATGAGGTGCTGCTGTATGCCAACCCCAAGTACGCGATGGGCCTGCCCGATACTTTGACCACGCGAATTGATTTCGATCAATTGGAAAAAATCGAGGTCCACGAGGTTAATTATGGTAAAACGCTGGCTTTCAACCTCTTAGGTTATATCGGCATTGGTATGCTCATCAGCCTGATCGCGCTGGCGGCCAAAGGCTCCTGCCCCTTTGTCTATGCCTGCAATCCCGATGGCACTTACTTCCAGGGCGAACTGTATTCCGGTTGCACCTACCCGCAACTCGAACGCCACGACTGGTTGCCGCTGCCCGATCTGGTGCCCAATAATGGCGACTACCAAATTCGGCTGGCCAACAAAGCGAAAGAAATCCAGCATACCAATTTACTGGAACTTATCGCAGTGGATCACCCGGCAGGTACGGAGGTTTTATTTGATAAAAACGGGCAATTACAAACTCTGCAAAAGCCGCAAACGCCCCTGCAAGCCCTTGATTTTGAAGGACATGATGTACTCGAAATGTTATCTCATCGGGATTCGCTGCTTTGGCATGGCGATGCTGCCAATGTACGTCCACGCGCCGACGAGGGCCTCGTACTGACCTTCCATAAACCGGCAGGTGCGCGTTCCGCGAAATTAGCCCTGCGGGCCAAAAATACTTTCTGGATGGACTATATGTACGGGCTGTTTTTGGACGAATTTGGGGAGTATAGTCAGCAGGTGCGCCAGCAATATTTGCAAAAAAGTGCCGGAGAAATACACCAATGGATGGACGAACAAAATGTGCCGCTCCGTGTCGCCGTAGAGACCGCGCCCGATCAATGGCAGAAAGTTGGCTTCTTTCACCTCGCCGGCCCGATGGCCCTGAAAAACGACGTACTCGCCCTCGACCTGTCGGCGGTATCCGGCGAGGAGGTGCGCATCCGGCTCGAATCGGGCTTTATGTTCTGGGAAATAGACTGGGTGGGCCTGGATTTTTCTGCGCCCGTGCCGGTCACGGTGCAAAAAGTGCTGCCTACTTCCGCGCCCAACCAATTTGGCCAGGATGTAGCCGCCGCGCTCGCCCGCGACGATGACCAGTATTATGCCCAACCCAACCTGAACGACGAGGCGATGGTGCATTATGCCGTCCCCGCGCAAGCCCCGGGCACGGTACGTTCCCTGCTGCTGCACGCCAAAGGCCACTACGAAATCCTGCGCGATCCGGTGCCGGGCAAGCCGAGTTTGCTTTATCTGCGACACTTTCAGGAGCCGGATGCGCTGGGCGATTATTCGCGGTTTCGGTGGCGGGAGTTGATGGAAGGGCAGAGAAATGATGAATTATGAATGGCGAAATGATTAATCAGACGTTTCCCCTGCGCTAATCAATTATCATTTTTGGGCAGGTCGTAGGCACAAATCTGGATGGTACCAGCCAGACACACCTATCTTTGCCCCTCAAAACCATCGCCTTACCTTTTCATGGTCATCCTCCTCCTGATTCTTTTAATTCTGCTCAACGGCGTTTTTTCCATGTCGGAAATCGCGCTGGTGTCCTCTCGCAAATTCAAACTCGAGGCGCTGGCCAAACGGGGCAGCAGCGGCGCGAAAAAAGCACTGGCTCTGTCGGAATCGCCCAACCGCTTTCTTTCTACGGTGCAAATTGGTATTACGCTGGTTAGTCTGGTGGTCGGTATTTATTCCGGCGAGCGGTTGGCTACGCCCGTGCAGCAATTGCTGGTGGCTAACTTCCCGGTTTTGGAACCCTACGCGGAAAACATTGCCCTGGGTTCCGTTTTGATCCTGACGACTTACTTATCCATTGTGCTGGGCGAGTTGTTCCCGAAACGGGTGGGCCTCACTTTCCCGGAAAGGATTGCCAGTATGGTGGCCATTCCGATGGATTTTTTGTCGCGGGTGACGGGGCCATTCGTCTGGTTGCTCACCAAAAGCAACGACCTGCTGTTGAGTATTTTTGGCATTAAAACCAAGTCTGCGGGCATCGTTACGGAAGCTGAAATCAAGAGTTTGATCTCTGACAGCACGGAAAGCGGAGAAATTCAGGAAATCGAGCAGGATATTGTGGAGCGTGTTTTTGCCCTGGGCGACCGCAAGGTGAATTCGCTGATGACCCACCGCAGCGATATTGTCTGGCTGGATTTGAACGACAGCCCCGCCGCCATTCGTCAGAAAATCGGGGCGGAGATTTACAACGTTTACCCCGTGGCCGATGGCGATCTGGATGAGATATTGGGCGTGGTTTCGGTAAAAGACCTGTTTTTGCAAATGGATGTGCCGGATTTTCATCTGCGTAACAGCCTGCAGGAACCGATCTACACACCCGGTTCTTCTTCGGCTTACAAACTGCTGGACGACTTCCGCCACCGGCGTTTTCACTACGGCATTGTGGTGGACGAGTTTGGCACTATTCAGGGCATCATCACGATGGACGATATTCTGGATGCGCTGGTCGGCGATGTCAGCGAACACGATCAGGATGAATACAAAATCGTGCAGCAGGATGAAAAGACCTGGCTGGCCGACGGGCAATATCCGTTTTTTGAGTTTTTACGCGAATTTGAAATCGAAGACAATGAATTTTCGGATAGCGATTTTTCTACGGTGGCCGGTTTTGTGATCGCGCGTCTGGATGCCATGCCCAAACAGGGCGATCAGTTCGACTGGCATGATCTGCATTTTGAAGTGACGCAGATGGACGGGCGGCGGATTCATCAGATTGTGGTGAAGCGGATTTGAGAAGACGTTTTAAAATCATCTGCCCGCCTACGGCCTTCCCACCGCCACCGCTTTCGTCCCTACTTTCCCATTTTTCCCTTCCATTTTCAGCCAATAAATGCCCGCTGGCAAATCGCCCGGCAAAGATAGGCGCAACTGCTGTTGCCCAGCCGCCGTATCGCCGGTAAAGAGCGACTGCAAGGTACGGCCTTCCATATCTAACAGACTGACGACCAATGGCGTGGATTGCGCAGCGGCAAAGTCCAGCGTGAGCGGCGAACCCGGAGCAGCAGGATTGGGGCTGACGTTGAATGCCAGATGGCGATCCAGTTCGGCGATGCCCACTGGCAGATTGTCCACCAGGAAAGCGGCGTCCCAGAGCAGATCGGGCAGGTTTAAATTAAGCGTACCATTACTAACGGTCACGGGTTCAGCGGAAATCAGCGCGCCGGTCAGGCAATCGTAGTATTTGGTAAGGTAGGTGCCGTTTTCCACATTGGGCACTTGCAGCAGCGTAGCCGTAGCGACGGGCGGCAGGCCATTGGCCTTTACATATTCGTGGTTGTAGCGATTGTTGAGCAGCCAGCCCGCCAGTTTGTTCTGGTTTTCCGATTTCAGCACGTAAGCATCCACCGCCGTGCCGAGGCCCGTGAAGGAATAAGCGGCGATGGAAATCCAGTCGGTGCCGGTGTTGTCCACTTTGATGGTGTGGGTGCCCGCCGCGACGTTGACAGAATAAGTTTGATTGATTTGTGCCGCTTGTTCCAGCACTTTCACACCATCCACCCAGATAGCGATCTTGGGGGCCTGACCGCTGTCGCCGCCGGTTTTGACTTTAAACTGGCCGCTGATCGGGTAGGTCACGTGAAATATCGGGGGCCGACGAAACTGCGTATTCCATTGCGAACCATACAAAAACGACCCCAGTGCCGCACCCGCAGGCACCACTTCGCCCTGCTGAATGGTGAACGAGGTATCGGCCAGGCCGCCCCAGCCGGTTTGCGTGGGTGTAAGCGACAGGTCGGCAGGAGCGCCCGAAATAGTGGCTGCCGCCGGGGATAAGTTGCTGGTTTGGAAGGGAATAGACTGCGCTACCGCCGAAACCGGAGCGAAGTGGTAGTACAGGTTTTTGGGATCAATATAATTGTCCCACCACCAACTCATACCGCTGCCCATGCTGCCGCCAAACAGTGCGCCCCACAGCGAGTTGTGCAGGTGAATGCCGTTGGGATCCAGGGTACTCAACTCACCGCCAGAGGGTGAAAGACCAAATTCGCCGGTCATGGTAGGCTTGCCAAAGTCGCTCAGATAGTTGCGTATACCGGAGGCCAGCACGCGTTCGAGATTCGGCGTATTGACGTAATAATGGGTCTGTGTAAAATCTATATCCGGCTGATTCCAGAGGGCCGGGTCGTTGTTGTCGTGCGCATAACTGGTGGATACGAGGTGCCCATAAGGGTCAATACTTTTCAGGTAGGACGCCATTTCCAGGTGCCAGTCCGCCACATCGGCTTTTCTTTGCTCAAACTGGTCGGTCCAGTCCACCTCGTTGAACAATTCCCAATTCATGATGCTGCGCGCATAGCCCCAACGGGCCACGATGTAACGGAGGCGATTTTTTACGTGCGCCTTGGCCGTGGCATTGGTGAAAAAATCCCAGGTGTTGGCGCAGGGGCCGCCATTCACGGCATTGTAGGGACTGTTGCTCCATTCAGGGTTTACGCCGGACGAGACCTGCCCATGATGTTGCAGACATAATTGAATGTAAATACCGCGTTCGGCGCAGTAATCGAACAGCCAATCCTGATAGAAAGCACTGGTTTGCTTATACTTACGCAGCCCGGCGTAGCCGCTCGCGCCATTTTTCCATTCGATGTCGAGCCCCCAGCTGCATTGCCACAACCGGAAATAATTGCCGCCATTATCGCTGAGTTTGGTGAGCCAATTCTGGTAATCCACATAGACATTGTTCAGTTGCCAGCCGATATTTTCACCGACCGGAATGAACTGCTCCCCGGCGTCGAGATGCAGATAATTGGTCTGGTTGCTGCGCACAAAACCCTTGTTTTTCGGGCTGTCCGGTGCATTACAAGTGAAAGTTTGTTCGGCGAAAGTCCCGGTGCCTGCCGCATTGGTAGCAGACAGCGTGTATTTCCAAATGCCGGTTTTATTCGGTGCAAAACGGACTTTAAAAACGCCATTCGCCACCGGCGTGATCGCCCCGGTCTGGGTATTGGTAATATTGTATTCCTGAATAAAAAAGCCATCTACGGCCCTGGTCTGGCCATCCGGGTCGGTGAAAACGGCGGCTACGCGAATATCATCGTAGTTGTAGGGGTTGGTCCAGTTGGCGGTCACGGCGAGTTTTACCTCGAATTTTTCCCACTGTTCCACATTGGTGGCGAGCGGCGTGGCGGCGGTGATGACGGGCCCCTGGGCGGAAAGTGTAGTGGTCAAGAGCAAAATGGGTAGTGCGGCGTAAATTTTTTTCATGCCAAAATCAGGTTAGAGGCTGTTTTAAAACCCCGGACGGAGTGGAAAGACGTGAATTTTGGAGATAGATGAAGGTTTGTTTTTAGTGCATAGCATGGCCTATTCGCTAAAAATAAAGCAAAATATAGCGGCAAAAGGCGCGGCTTTTCGCCCGGCAAGGGGTTTAAAATAGCCTCTTAGGGAACGGGTAGAACGGGAGACAATAGTACGGCAAATTTTGCCTGGCATAATTCATTTTTCTGAATGCGAAGGACTTGGAAAGTTGGCAATATCAGGCGGGGTAAACTATTCAATGACAGGGGCTATTTTGTTCATATTCAAGGTGCTGGACTGGATTTATAATTATACTCAATAATAGAACAGGGCACAAAACAGCCAAAACGCGTAGGCCGGAATAGAAAAAAATGGATTTTTTAACAGTTTGCCTGCTGGCTTACTCTACCTTTTGTTCATATTCGCGCTCCAATTCTTAAAATAAATTGATTTTAATATGCACATTGGCAATCGTTATAAATTAAGCGAATTTATACTTTGGACGCGCCGGGATATCTACGTGTTGTTTGTTTTGGCGACTATACCCACTGTTTTGTACCAAGTATTTGATTGTGCCTGGCTGGCCATTCCCTGGGTGCCGGTGGCCTTGATTGGCACGGCTGCGGCCTTCAATGTTGGCTTCAAGAACACCCAGACCTACAATCGTCTCTGGGAAGCCCGACAGATTTGGGGCGCCATCATCAATACTAGTCGCGCCTGGGGCATAATGACCAAAGATTTTGTAAAAGCAGACTTACTTACCCATCAGGAATTGATTTACCGGCATTGCGCCTGGCTGACGGCACTGCGTTTCCAATTGCGGGAACCAAGAAGTTGGGAAAATACCCACAAGCCGCACAACGTAGAATACAGAAGTTTTTATAAAGTCCCTGAATGGGAAACCAAATTGGAGCAGGAACTGCAAAAGTATTTGACGGACAAAGAATTAAGTTATATTTTAAGCAAGAAAAACCGCGCCACACAACTCATTCAACTGCAATCAAAACACCTCAAAGAACTGCGGGAAAGCGGCCACATCGAAGCATTGGAATATATAGAAATGGAGCAACGTCTGGCGGATTTATACGACCACCAGGGAAAGTGTGAACGTATTAAAAATTTCCCTTATCCGCGCCAGTTTTCCAGTATCAATCTATACCTTATTTGGTTGTTTGTGTGCACCATTCCCTTCGGCATGCTCTTCGAATTTCAGAAACTGGGCGAACACTTTGTGTGGCTCACTATTCCGTTCAGCGTAGTGGTGTCGTGGGCATTCACTTCTATGGAAAGGGTGGGAGAAGCCACCGAAAACCCGTTTGAAGGCGGCTCCAACGATATTCCAATGGCTGCTCTGAGCAGGACTATTGAAATTGATTTACGCGATATGTTGGATGAGAAAGACTTACCGGAACCGGTGAAGCCAGTGCACAATATATTGATGTAAACACTTGGATCAAAAAAGTGTAGATGGCCAAATACCCCTCTGCTGCAACGAGCAGGGTGGTGCAATGGCTATCAATAGAAAAGACAGACTAGTTTCCGTGCGTCTGCTTATTTTCGCGGCGCAACTAGTGATTATGAGGCTTCTCCTGACGTTTTGTACGTTTTTATTTTTTAAAGTTATTTTCATAAATGCGCAACCGGCTGTCTTTGAGCGCATTACTATTGAGAATGGCTTGTCGCAGGGTATGATTTTCGATGTTTTGCAGACCCGCGACGGTTTCCTGTGGGTGGCTACCAAAGACGGATTGAATCGCTATGACGGGTATAATTTCAAGGTGTTCAGCCACGATCCGTTCGACCCTTTTTCGGTGGCGGAGAATACGGTGACTGCGCTGTTTGAAGATAGTCGCGGCTGGCTCTGGGTAGGCACTCAGAGCAAAGGGGTGGATATGTATGACCGGCGTAGCGGGCGATTTCATCACTTTTCCCTGAATTTTAAAAGCCAGGGCAAGGGCAGTGTTTTCGATGTGTTTTCCATTCGCGAAGCCCCCGATGGCAGCATATATTTATTGCAATTCACCAATGAATTGACCCGTATTCAAATACCGGAAAATTGGCAGCACAACCTGCCTGCCGAACCTGATCTGGGCGTACTGGCCACCGTGACGCAGTTTCCAGTGGACCGATTCCGTATGCCCGAAGACAAAAATCCGGATATGCTGCGGGCCATAGAAATGCGCGACAACGGGGATATATGGCTTTATTCCACCGTAAGGCCGTATTTGCTGGAACCAGACAAAGGGATGGTCACACCCATTGTTGAAAAATCTCCCTTAAATGTTTCCCAAAACAGCGACTATTGGGTGGCCCTGAATTCTGATCTGGTGCGGTTTCAAAATGGCGTACCCCGTCTGTTTGCTCTGCCAAAGACACCGATCGCGCCGTGGATCATCACGAAGCCAGCCGCCAACAAACACTTTTGGGTGGCCATTGATAATAGACTATGGCTACTCGCCCCCGGCGAACTGCCGGACCTCGCGAAGCCGGACTGGGTGCTGGATGAGCGAATTCCCTCCATCGAAACGGATCGCAACGGCAATATCTGGGTGGGGACGCTGGGCTATGGGCTCCGTAAAATCAATCCGAAAAAGCAAGCCTTTCATACCGGAGCAGTGCGCACCAGTATTTGGGGACTCTGGCGCGATGTGCAGGGCCGGTATTTTTGCAAGGTCGTCAACGAACTGTTTGCCTACGACCCGATTAGCGGCGAGATCAGTACCGAACAGGCTTTCCCGGAAACGTCCACACGTATTTTGGATATGTGCATGGACTCTTCCGGGCACATCTGGATGCTTGGCAGGGGCGAAGAAGAAAATGGCCGGGCCGAATTATGGCATCAGGCTCCGGGAAGCCACTCGTTCCGGCCATATTCTTTCGATTTTTCCCCGTATGTCTATGCCCGGCTGTTGCAAAGCCGCGCTGGGAAAATCTGGATCACCGGACTGAATGGCCAGTTGGTGCGTTTCGACCCGCTCACGACCCGCTTCGACTATTTCAGTTATGCAGCCCTTTTTGGTGAAAAAGCCAACACCGTGCGCGCCTTCGCTTTGGCCGAAGATGGGAATGGCAACCTCTGGGTCGGTACGCAGCAAGGTCTGGTGAAATGTACCCCGAACGGCAACGCCTTCGATTATCAACTCATGCAGGCCGACTCCAAAAACGCCAAAGGTTTGAATAACAACTCAATAGCCTGCCTGCTGCCCGATCCTGCGCATCCCGCCGAGGTGCTTTGGGTGGGCACCAAAGGCGGAGGCATCAATCGGCTCGACATTCGCAGCGGCCAGTTTCAGCACCTGACCATGGAGGACGGGCTGCCCGACAAGGTGATCTATGGTATACTGCCCGGTAACGAAAATCCCGCCACTACGCCGGTCAGTCTGTGGTGTAGTACCAACCGCGGGTTGGTCAAACTTACGCCCAATATTAACACTTCATTTTCCTTCGATATTACCACTTTCACCGCCACGAAAGGCTTGCAGGACAATGAGTTCAATACCCAGGCTTTTTTTAAGGCGGCCAATCACGAGCTGCTGTTCGGCGGGGTGAACGGCCTGAACCACTTTTTCCCGGAAGACCTGCGCTCCGATACTACGCCGCCGCCTGTTTTTGTCGTCGGGGCAGAAATCAACCACCAGCCGGTCAGTTACAGTCAGCCGAACAGCCCTTTGACGGTGCCGGTGGAATACCTGCGGGAACTGCACCTGAGTTACGACCAGAACAACCTGTCGTTCGAGTTTGCGGCCTTGGATTTTACCGATCCGACCCAAAATCGTTACCGCTACCGATTGGTCGGATTGGATGCCGACTGGATAGAAACCGGCGGCACACGCTTCGCCCACTTTACCCACCTGGCACCGGGCAAATACGAGTTTCGGGTGCAGGGCAGCAATGGCGAGGGCGTCTGGCGGGAAGCCGGTCATCCGATTGTGGTGATCGTGCATCCGCCGTGGTATCGTTCCAATCTAGCTTATCTGCTGTATTTTTTGGGTTTGGTGGGAGCAGGCTGGCGGATTTATCGCTTCCAGGTGCGACGCTTACAGGAGCGCGAACAACTCGCCTACGAGCACCGGGAGACGGAGCGCGTGAAGGCGATGGAGCAGACGAAGACGAACTTTTTCAGCAATATTACCCACGAGTTTCGTACGCCGCTCACGCTGATTATTGAGCCCGCCCGGCGTATTCTGGCCAAAAGCCAAGACCCGGACATTACCGAAAATGCCCGCCACGTAGAGACCAACAGCCGTCGTTTGCTGGCCCTGGTCAACCAACTGCTCGACATGGCCAAACTCGAAAGCGGCAGCATGGGCATTGACCTGCGGCAAGGCGATTTGGAGGAAATTGTACAAACTATATTCCATTCGTTTCAGCCGCTGGCCGAGCAGCGGGGCATTCAGTTTGCTTTAAATGTACCGGATCTTCCACTAATCATGTTCGATCCTGCGAAGGTGGAATTGGTGCTGAACAATTTGATTTCCAATGCTTTGAAGTTTACGCCGACAGGCGGGAAAGTGACGATTTCCTGTGAGCAGCTTACTACGTCAGGCGCAAAGCAAATACAGATCATCGTTCGCGATACAGGCATCGGCATCCCGGCAGCCGCGCTCGATAAAGTGTTCGACCGTTTTTACCAGGTGGATAGTTCGCATACCCGCGCGGGCGAGGGCACGGGCATCGGGCTGGCCCTCAGCAAAGAACTGGCCGAACTGATGGGCGGCAGTCTGACGGTGAAAAGTACCCCCGGCGAGGGCTCCGTTTTTACTTTTTCGCTGCCCATGATCGCGAGCGCAGGCGAATGGACGGCCACTGCCAGCCCAATGGAAGAAACACTCACCACCGTTATTTTGAAAAATCCGGCTCCGCGCAGCGCCGCCGAAATGCCCTGTGTTTTATTAATTGAAGACAATGCCGAACTGCGGGCTTTTGTCAAAAAATGTATTGCCCACGAGTGGCAGGTCATCGAAGCCTCCAACGGTGCGGAAGGCGTGGAAAAAGCCCTGAAAGCCCTGCCCGATCTGGTTATTTCGGATTTGATGATGCCGCTCAAAGACGGTTATACTGTCTGTAACGAATTAAAAAACAATGAGTTAACTTCTCATATCCCGATTATTCTGCTCACCGCCAAATCCACCATTGATGCCAAAATAAAAGGCCTGCGGACGGGCGCGGATGACTACCTGACCAAGCCTTTCAACAGCGAGGAACTGCTGGCCCGGATGGAAAATCTGCTCGAAACCCGCCGCCGTTTGCGCGCGCATTACAGTCAGGCGGGGCTGCCCGATACGCCCCCGAAAATGGACTACCTGACCACGCTGGATCAGGAATTTTTGCGCCGTTTCACCCTGACCGTAGAGCAGCACCTGCCCGATGAAAAGATCGGCGTGGAAGACCTGGCCCAGAAAATGTTTGTCAGCCGGGTGCAGCTGCACCGCAAATTGAAAGCCATTACCGATCAAAACGTCACCGATTTTGTCCGTGATTATCGCCTCAATCGTGCGATGTTGATGCTCAAAAACCACGAGGGCATGGTGTATGAGGTAGCCTCCAAGGTGGGTTTTGGCAGTGAAAAGTACTTTTCGAGGGCGTTTAAGGAGAAGTTTGGCGTGCCACCGAGTCAGATAAATTAGCAGTGTTATGTTTCTCTGCGCATCCTTACATTGCGGCGTGAATAGTTGGTTATGAAGCTATCCTTTACGGTCTATTTGTTTTTGTTATTCAACATAATACTTGCCACGGCACAATCTGATGCCGTGGAGCGGCTAACCATAGAAAATGGGCTGTCGCAGGGCATGATTTTCGATGTGTTACAGACCCGCGATGGCTTCATTTGGGTCGCTACGAAAGACGGGCTGAATCGGTATGACGGATATAATTTCAAGGTATTCAGCCACGATCCTTTTGACGCCTTTTCTTTGGCCGACAACCAGATCATCTGCCTGTTTGAAGACAGTCGCGGCTGGTTGTGGATCGGTACCCAAAACAAGGGACTGGATGTCTATAACCGCCATACGAATCAGTTTCACCACTTTTCCCTTAACTTTCAACTCGATCAGACCGCCACGCGCTTCCCCATTCGGAATATTGCGGAAAGCCCGGATGGTACGATTTGGGCGGTGCAACAGGGCAGCCGATTGGTCAGCATACAAATCCCGCCCGCCTGGAAAGATCAATGGCCAGATCAGGCGGACCTCACGAAAGAAACCTCGGTCGTTCAAAAACTCATTGCAACGCCGGATAAAAAGCCGGAGGAGTTGATCGGACTTTGGAAACAGGAAAATGGGGACTTGACCCTTTTCTCTACCGCCCGGCAATACCGCATACAAGGAGCCGACCAAGAAGTGCAACCCATAACGACGCTCCCCCTGCCCACCTATATTGGTAGTGTCGCTTCGGGTAAAGGCAAGAATGCTGGTACTCTGTGGATGGCGGCCAATATTGATGAATTATTTCTTTTCAAAGCAGGAAAGACGGTTCGTTATCAGTTGTCGGGCTCCTCCTGGTTGAATCATCCTTATCTCATTCAGGAAGACGGACATGGGGAGGTCTGGCTGGCTTTTGGCCGAAGCATCTGGCAACTCACTTCTGGCAAGCCACTTGACTTAACCAAACCGGATTGGGAACTGGATCGCGACGTAACCTGTATCAAAACCGACCGAAACGGGAATATCTGGATCGGTACGACGGGGTATGGCCTGCGCAAAATCAACCCCAAACGCCAATTGTTTCATGCCGAGGTGTTGGGTAGGAGCATTTGGCGACTCTGGCGAAGCCCACGGGGGGAGTATTTCTGGCGCGATATTTCGGAAATATACCGCCATGATCCGGCCATTACCGATGCGGCTTTACCAGCCTTTCCTGCGCTGTCGTCGGGCTACAAAATGGATATGGTCTTTGACTCTTCCGGTGCTTTCTGGCTATTGGGTTCGGACGAAAAGGATCCTGAAAAAGGAATATTGTGGCGATATGGTGCGGATCAAAAAATACAGCAGACCTTTTCTTTTGCCCGACATCCTTATGATTATATGCGGCTGCTGGTCAGTCGCGCCGGTGCTATCTGGATCACTGGTGCCCAATGCCAACTCATTCGTTTTGAGCCACTTACCGGACATTTTGATTACTTCGATTATGGCACCGTTTTCGGTAAACAAGCCGCAGGTGTACAGGCTTTCGCCCTGATCGAAGACGGTAACAGCACCCTCTGGATTGGTACGCAACAGGGGCTGGTCAAAGCCACGCCGAACGCCGCCTCTTTTGATTTTCAGTTAATACAGGCCGACCCGCAAAACCCCAAAGGGTTGAATAACAACTCCATCGCCTGCCTGCTGGCCGACCCGACGGACCCAAACGGCCTCCTGTGGATCGGCACCAAAGGCGGGGGCATCAACCGGCTCGACTTGCGTACCGGGCAGTTTCAGCACCTCAGTACGCATAATGGATTGCCGGACAAAGTGGTGTACGGCATATTACCGGGCAATGAAAAAGCCGCCGCCGGGCCGGTCAGTCTGTGGTGCAGTACCAATCGGGGGCTGGCCAAAATTGTTCCCCATCCGACTACGCCGGTCTCTTTCGACGTGACCACTTTTACTGCTGCCAAAGGTTTGCAGGACAATGAGTTCAATACCCAGGCTTTTTTCAAGGCCGCCAATGGCGAGTTACTGTTCGGTGGGGTGAATGGCATGAACCATTTTTTGCCGGAAGAAATCCATTCCGATACCACGCCCCCGCCGGTATTTGTGGTCGGTGCAGAGATCAATCATCAACCCGTCAGTTATGGTCAGCCGGACAGCCCTTTGTCTGCGCCGGTAGAATATCTGCGGGAACTACGCCTGAATTACGACCAAAACAATCTGTCCTTTGAGTTTGCGGCCCTCGATTTCACCGATCCCGCCCAAAACCGTTATCGCTATCGTCTCGTCGGGCTGGATGCCGACTGGGTAGAAACGGGTGGTATTCGCTTCGCCCACTTTACGCATTTGGCCCCCGGTCGCTACGAATTCCGGGTGCAGGGCAGTAATGGCGAAGGGGCCTGGCAGGAGGCCGATCATTCGATTGTGGTGGTGGTACATCCGCCGTGGTACCGTTCCAACCTGGCTTATCTGCTCTATTTTCTGGCCCTGGCCTGGGCAGGTTGGCGGGCTTACCAGTTCCAGATACGACGGTTGCAAGAGCACGAACAGCTCATTTTCGAGCAGCGCGAAACCGAGCGGGTAAAAGCCATGGAACAAACGAAAACCAACTTTTTCAGCAATATTACCCACGAATTTCGCACACCGCTGACGCTCATCATCGAGCCCGCTCGCCGTATTCTGGCCAAAAACAAAGACCCGGAAACCCTCGAGAATGCCCGCCACGTGGAGACCAACAGCCGTCGCCTGCTGGCATTGGTGAATCAATTGCTCGACATGGCCAAACTCGAAAGCGGCAGCATGGGCATTGACCTGCGGCAAGGCGACCTGGAAGAGCAGATACGCAACATTTTCCGCTCCTTTCAGCCTTTGGCCGAGCAACGCGGCATTCAACTGTCGCTGAAATTGCCCGATCATCTTCCACCGTTTGCTTTCGATCCGGGCAAGGTGGAACTGGTGCTGAATAACCTGATTTCCAACGCGTTGAAATTCACCCCGAAGGGCGGAAAAGTAACCGTCACCGGCGAAAAAACGGCGGAACAGACCTCTGCACGGATCACGGTGCGCGATACGGGCATGGGCATTCCCGCCGATGCGCTCGATAAAGTCTTCGACCGTTTTTATCAGGTGGATAGTTCGCATACCCGCACCGGCGAGGGCACCGGCATTGGGTTGGCCCTCAGTCGCGAACTGGCCGGACTGATGGGCGGTAGCCTGACCGTCGAAAGTACTGTTGGGCAAGGCTCTGTTTTTACTTTTTTACTACCAACCATAGCCAGTACAAAAGAGGTAACCCCATCCGAACCAGATAAGGGGCTGCTGGAAAATGAAGGGCCACCGAAAACTGCGACCTTCCGCAATCCTGCTGAGCGGCCAAGTGTTTTATTGATCGAAGACAACGTCGAATTGCGGACTTTTATCAAGCAATGTGTGGCCGATACGTGGCAGGTGGTGGAGGCTTCCAATGGTGAAGAAGGGGTGGAAAAGGCCCTGGAGATCGTGCCCGACCTGGTTATTTCCGATTTGATGATGCCGCGCAAAGACGGCTACGCAGTGTGTGATGAATTGAAAAGCGACGAATTGACCTCCCATATTCCCATTATTTTGCTCACTGCCAAGTCGGGTATGGATGCCAAAATAAAGGGCCTGCGCACCGGCGCGGATGATTATTTGACTAAACCATTTAACAGCGAAGAATTGCTGGTGCGCATGGAAAATCTGGTGGAAAACCGCCGCCGTTTACGCGAACATTATAGCCAGTCAGCCCTGCCCAACGTGGCCCCGGAAGCAGAATATTTGCCCACGCTCGACCGCGAATTTCTGCGTCGCTTTACTCTGACCGTGGAGCAGCACCTGCCCGATGAAAAGATCGGAGTGGATGATCTGGCCCAGAAAATGCTGGTCAGCCGGGTGCAATTGCACCGCAAACTAAAAGCCATTACCGATCAGAACGTGACCGATTTTGTCCGCGATTATCGGCTCAATCGCGCGATGTCTATGCTCCGAAACCACGAAGGCATGGTGTATGAGGTGGCGTCGAAGGTGGGTTTTGGCAGTGAAAAGTACTTTTCGAGGGCGTTCAAGGAGAAATTTGGCGTGTTACCCAGCCACATAAATTAAGACAGGGCGCGCTAAGTAAAACAGCAAAATTGCAAAAGGCAAATTAGCAATGATAACCATTACATTAAGCAAAATTTAGGTTAAACTAATTTTGCCAAAGTACTTATACAACATACCATTGGCCAGCGCATGTAACGACAAGTTCCCTCCATGTAACGACAGGTTACTTTTGCTTAAAATGTAACGAGAAGATACCTCAATGTAACGACGGGATACCTCATTTTTTCAGCCCCACCCACACTTTTGTGCCATCAGTCATTGATAGCGAGTGTGTTATGAAACCAATTTTCTTCTTCTACTTTTTCTTTTATCTGGTGGCCCAAGTGGGGGCGCAGAGTGCGAGCAACTTCGATCTGCAACTGGATACCGTGACCATACCGGGCTTGCCGGGGCTGCATTCTTTTGCCGCCGCGACCCATGCGGGCAAATGGTTGTTCATCGGTGGCCGTCGCGACGGGATGCACCAGAAGTTCAATGCTTTCCCGACCAATACCGCCAACCAGCAGATATATGTCGTCGCCCCGGAAACGGGTACAGTGTGGCAACGCGCCCTGACCGAATTGCCGGATACGCTGCAAGAGCAGTTGCGCAGTGCGAACATGGAGTTTTTTCAGCAGGGCGAAACCCTCCTTTTCGTGGGTGGCTACGGGCGCAGCGAGGTGGCGCAAAACCACATTACCTATCCGTATTTGACGCTGATCAATGTGGCGGGCCTGATGGATGCGGTGACGAATGACGGCCCATTGCTGCCAAATTTCCAGCAGATCCGCGATACGTTTTTCTCGGTGACGGGTGGGCAGTTGCAGCAATTGGCTGATACCTTCTACTTAGTGGGTGGGCACCGCTTCGATGGCATTTATTCCGCCAATTCTGCCAATCCGACCCAGTTTTATGCCAATTCCATCCGCAAATTTACCCTCGTTTCCGGCGCAGCCGAAATGCAGGTAATCCATAAAAGCAAGATCGTGGACGAACTGAATTTGCATCGCCGCGATTACAACCTCACGCCGCAGGTATTTGCCAATGGGGAAATGGGTCTGACCGCTTTTTCCGGTGTTTTTCAGCCGGGTATTTCGCTCGCGCCATTTCTCAATATCGTCGAAATACGGCCCTCCGGCCATGCGCCGGTCAATGGATTCAGCCAGTTTTTAGCCAATTATCACTGCGCCAAAGTGCCGCTGTGGGCACAGGCCACCAACGAAACCCATACCCTGTTTTTTGGGGGCATCAGCAATTATTGGCTCGATGAAAATGATAGCCTGCGCAAAGACAACCGGCTGCCTTTCGTTAAAACGGTGAGCCGAGTGAGTCGTTTGCCGGATGGCAGTTATCAGGAAGTGCCTTTCGCGGCGGAACTGCCGTGGTACACGGGGACTGGTTCGGAATTTATGCTCGCTGCCAATGTACCGACGCTACCCAACGGCATGGTGGACTACGATCAACTGCCTTATGGTCAGCAGTTGTTGGGATACATCGTAGGCGGCATCGTCACGCCCGACAATCAGCCCAATCCTTTTGTGGCCAACACGATTGCCATCACTTCGGCGAGTAGCCGCTTGATCAAGGTTTTTCTGGACAAAAAGAACGCCAGCAGCCCGACGCAAACGCCCCTGGATGGCCACTTCGATCTTCACTTAACGGTAAACCCGAACCCTGCCGTTGACCGCTGGGAGGTGAGTTTGGTGCTGCCGCGTTTTGGTCGCCTTCGAGCTACTTTACAAGATGCGCAGGGTCGCATTGTCAGCCGGATGGATTTCGGCAAATACACCGCTGGCGCGACGACTTTCCCGTTGGAGTGTGCCAATTTGCCCAACGGAGCCTACTGGCTAACGGTCAATATAGACGGGGTTTTTATGGAGACGAAAACTGTTTTGAAGCAATAGCCGGACTTGCAAAAGACATCCAACCATTCACTTTTTAATAAATTAATGCAATGAAAAATCTGCTTCTCGTATGTCTCGCTTGCCTGGCGATCTGCTTTCAAATCCAGGCACAAAACACCCCACAAATATTCGCCCAAGGCTTCGACAAGGGCCTGATCGGCGTGGAGGTGGATGCCCAGAATAACGTCTGGGTCACTGAACACGGCACCGGAAATGACGACGGCCAAATCACCATTATTGACCCGGCGGGGAATAAAACGCTGTTTATGAGCGGATTGCCCAGCACATACAACCAGGCCGCCGGTGAAGTAGCGGGTTCGTTCCGCACCTACCAAATGCCCAACGACCGGGTACTGGTGGTGATCGGTGAAAGCCCCCACGAAAAAGCCGAAGCCCTGTTGGTGGTCAATAAAAACGACTTCACACCTGGCACACCGTTGACGCTGGCCAATGTAGAACAAACCATCAAATTAGGCACCTATGTCCATGCGCAGGGCATCCTGCAATCGGACCCATTTCATGCTGCCTGGGATGCTGACGGGAATATCCTGGTTGCCGATGCCGGCGCAAATGCCATCCTGAAATGGGACAAAAACACCGGGGCCATCAGCATCCTGAAAATGTTCGACCGCTTCCCCAATCCTTTCCCGTATGGCCCGCCGATGGTGGACCCGGTGCCGACTAAGGTGCTGACCAAACCCAACGGCGACTTCTATGTGTGCCAACTCACCGGTTTTCCTTTTGTACCGGGTGCTGCCAAAGTTTATAACCTGACCGCTGCGGGCGATCTGACGGTGCATGCCGAAGGTTTTACCTGCCTGACGGACATGAATTTCGATCCAAAAGATGGAAACCTCTGCGTGTTACAGTTCGGCGAATTTGGTCTGGTGGATACCGTGCTGGGCTTTAAAATTGGCACCGCAGCGGTCATTAAGTTGCTGCCCGACGGTCAGCGCGACACTATTGCGCAAGGTATTGGCGGATTGGCACCGAGTTTCACTTTTGATGGCACGGGTGGTTTGTACGTCACAGATTTGGTCTTTGGACAAGTATTGAAGTATAACCTGACTAGTGCTACGCATGAATCGGCGGTTATTTCCGCTTCGGTGAAAGCGTTCCCCAATCCATTCGCTCAGCAGGTGACCATTGCTTACGAACTAAAAAAAGCGGCTTCGGTAACCCTCAATATTTTCGACCTCGCTGGAAAACGCGTAGCCAGTTTCAACGAGGGCCAAAAAAGCCCCGGCTCTTATAATGTACAATGGAACGGTCTCGGGGGTAGCCAGAAAGTGACTCCCGGTTTTTATGTCTATCGGTTGACGGTGGGTAAGGAACTGGTCAGCGGCTTTCTCCATTGCGCGCCATAAGAGGGCACTTTTGCGCAAAATGTAACGACAGGATACCAAAATGAAACCAGAAGATACCCTGTTTACGATGGTTTGCCCGCACTTTTGTTTTGTCCATTAGCAGACAGCGAGCGGACGTATAAAGAGGTTGGTTAATATTTCAACCACAGTAAAAAAACGCATAACCAATTTCAACGAGGGCCGAAAAAGTCCTGACTCTTATGCAGTGCAATGGAACGGTCTCGGGGGGGGTAGCCAAGAAGTAACTGTCAGCTTTTATATCTATCGGTTGCCGGTGGGTACGAAACTGGTGAGTGCTTTCTCTATTGCGCTTATTGAGAGCAGCGTTGTTGTTGTTTATTCATAAACCAGGTGACAGGGTGGGCTGCTGTGTGGAGCAGCGGCTCTCCCTGCACAGGGTGTTGTTTTAATTTATTGAAAGAAAGAGAAAGGGATAGCCAAATTGCCCCTGTCGGTCTGTTTGATCGGCGGGGGTTTTTAATTGAACAACTATCTTGTTTTTTGTATAAAAGTAAAGCACTACTTATACCATTTCCAGCAATAAGCAGGTCATTAGTTAATGGTCATCTCCAGGAAAAAGCGGGTCAAATTTAGATCTTCTGCGTGGTGGATTGCCTCTTGGCCGCTGCCCATATTCATTGATATAGGCATCTATATAGTCGTCCTCCAGCTTTCGGGCAAGCACTTTTCCCATAATACCAACAACTAGAATTCTACCAATAAAGCGAATCCAGTTAGCTGCCAAATTGAGGTAATATAACTGGTCCCGTACCCTATCAGACAAGCCATCTGCTTCAATCGGATCGTCACTAATTCCGTACTTGAACACCTCGTCTTTCTCTTTGTCCCATATTTCGTACAGGTGCTGTGGTTCCTGATTGCGGTTGGAGTTGCGATGTACTTTCATAAGGGAATCATTCAGAAGATCCTTCCCAGCCTTGTTTGTTACTATAAGTTTCGTAGTTAAATGCGGGCAGAATCGTCATTTTTTTGCCTGTTTTACGCTCGTAAGCCTTTTTGGCTACCCGGAGAAGGGGAGAGAAATCAAGGTCGGCTGGCATTTCTGCCGGATAGGTAAGGATATGGTAGAAATAGGTTTTGCCCTCGGCCACCACCCCACAGCGAGCGTATAAAAACGCATCCACTGAAAGATATTCTTCGGTCAAATCTTCAAATCCTGCGGCGTGACTACGGGTATCCAACAACCAAAGTCTCTCTGAAAGAATATCTTGGAATTGGTAGATATTAGCTAATGAATCACCGGAAAGCATTGCGACAAGTGGTTCAATAATAGCTTCGTTTTCAGACTTTTGCCAATCCAAAAGGTCTATCATTTCCCAAAAACGAGTTTCCGTCAGCATTCCTGCCGTATCAGGTACTTCATGTACCCTGATCTCCATTTCGGCGTTGCCAAACTGCGATTTCAAATCATCAAGTAGCGACGCATCGAGGTCTTGAGCTCTAATTCTGATTAGTGTGGTCATAGCCGACGGTCAGTTTTGCACAAAAATACATATTTATCCCGACAATCTTTCAAATTGAATGCTATGCTTTCCGATGGTCTGGCCCTTCTGCTAATGGAAGTGCAGAGACAAATGACTAAAGTTCTGCCTTCTTCCCCTCACTATATTTCCGGTTTTTATCTTCCGAATCGGCATTGCCTACGCCATGTGGATACACCTTGAAACTTTGTGGGTCCGCATCTTTCACCACATTGGTATGATAATACACGTGTTTCCCATCCGTACCATACCCAAAGTCTATGGCTTTAAAAGTCGTCGGGTTTGCCCCCGTCACTTTTTTATCTGCCCAGAAAACGCTGTTATTATCCTGAGCGAAATATAAGTGCTGCGTGGTGTTTTCATATTCGGGCAGTATCATAAAAGTGGCTGCGTCCACCCCATTCATTTTCTTGTCCTCAAAAAAAACGCTCGTCTTGTCTTTGGAGTAATTATTTCCCAAAATAGTAAAAGTGGCGGCATCTACGCCCTTCATTTTGGCATCTACATAATAAACGGCCGATTCATCTTTGGAATAAGGATATTCTAATAAACTAAATGACCGGCTAAGCGCAGGCATGATGATAACACCGCCTTCATTGGGATAATTATAGAAATAAACCTGGTTCGTATCCTGGGCATAACTGGTATTAAGAATACGAAAACTGGCAGGATCGCTGCCTTTGATAGGGACTTTGCCATGATACACCCGCTGTTTGTCTTTTAAAAAATAACCGCTAATAATTTCCAATGTCGCCGGGTCTTCCACCGCAAAACCATCTCCCTGAAAATAACCGCGCTGATGGTCTTTGGCATACCCGGAATAGCCCTCACCCAGGCTAACAAAAGTCGCCGGGTCGGCATCTTTTATCGGGAAAATGGTACTGCGTTTGGTTAAGTAATAATTTACGCCTTCTCTATATTCATCACAGTAATAAACGGTGTTTTTGTCTTTGGCGTAATTCTTATCCACCGCCGTAAAAGTGGCCAGATCCGCCCCGTTAATACTATAATTTTTAAAATAGGCGGCGGAATCGTCTTTGGCAAAGACATCGTTTAATACTTTTAAATCTTTGCTGACTTCTTTACCATTATAAAAAACTTTATTTCCATCCGTTTGATAACCGGAACCGCCACAACGACTAAAAGAAATGACGCCGGTCAGCATCAAAACGAGTTTGAAAAACTTGAAGATCAGTCTGAAAAGGAAGGTAATGAATTTGAATGAATCAACAAAGAATCTTAGCATAACTTCGATGGATATTGGTGTATGTTGCGAAGGTTTTTTGCGACCAAATTCTGTTTAAACTAGATTTTAATCTGGAATTCCTCGCGCCAACCGCCACGCCCGCACGAGCATCAATACTTCATCATAATTGAGCATTCCCGCTGTTATCCCCTGCGATTTCAAATACAAGTCATACAGATCATACCGGAGTTCCGGCGCAAGTTCCCTGAATCGGCTGTGGCGTCGGCGAATGGCTCGTTCATCGGCGACAATCCCTGCCGGAATAGTAGGGCGATACTGGATTTGATAGCGTTTGGGATTATTCAACAAACAGGCTCTGGCCAGCGTATGCCAGTAATCCAGTCGGGCACAATAGGCGATATACTTGTTCGGGTGCCCCGAACAAGTCGCGTAGGCAAGGAAATTACAGACGCCTTCATCAGAAAAACCGTAGCCATGACTCATTTCGTGCGCCATAGCAGGCAGTTTTCGCAGGGGATGGATGGCGGCATCCACGTTGCCCTCCCCGACGAATGGCCAGTAAATCCCGGAGGCACCAAAGGCCAAAAGTGTACCTTCCGGATAAATAAACCGCCCGCGTACCCGACCGCCAGTTGGAAAATGCTCATTGGCCAGCCATTTTACGAGGGCTTCCCGAATAGTATCTTCGGCATAATTCGGCCAAAGTTTTTCATCGTCCAGCGCATTGGTATCAGTGCCCACCAAAGCAGTACGTAAGGTGTTTAAATCTTGCGTTTCAATAGTCAGTGCCTGCCAAAGCGCGGTCGAATCCAGGGGTTGAACTTGCAATCCCAATTGCGTTTTCAGGGGTACGCGGGCGTAATTGAATCCCCACATCCAGAAGAACAATCCGACTATTAATCCGGCAAATCCCGCGAATCGGGCCAGCCAATAACCAGCCTTTAATCGTAAACTCCCTATCCTTGGCCGTCGCTTGTATATCAGTATCCAAAATACCACCACCCCGATCCAGAACAAATAAAAAGCAGGAAAAGGCAGCCGTCCGGTGGTCCAATCAATACTGTATCGCACCCCCTGAAAGAAGCCTCGACTATACCAGCGTTCGACCAATTCGGGTTGCTGGTGTGCTAATAAGTTAAGTAGTAAGGTAACCAGTCCAAATATTGCCCATTTGCCGGATGTAGATGGCACTTTGAAGAATGTCATAAATTTTATCCGAAAATATAATTATAATTTATTAATAGATAGGTTAGGAAATAAAGCATTAGTCATCATAATGTCCCATAGCCGAATGAATAATAACTAAATCATCAGTAATTCCGCATTATTTTTCAGGATTCTATGTCGCTCAAATGCTGCTTCCAAATCGTAATTTTCATTGGCGGCAGATTCCTCTACAATAGACGAAAATTCGGCGGCACTAAATTGATAGGCATGGTTTGCCTTATCATTTTGCTCAGTAATGTCCCAAATGGACTTCTTTGAGCCTTTTTTGCGGTTCCGTTGATTGGCTCCATCGAAATAGCAATTTCCTCATCTTCAAACAAAGACTTCAACGCCGCAAGAAATCGCTCGTCCAGTTCACTGGCCTTAATCTTATAATTTAAAATTCCCATGACTCCATTTTTGTCCACAAATATAAGCACATTCCACCCCAAAAGGGTTTCGGAGCATGAGCATTAATCATTAATCATTAATCATTAATCATTAACTTCCCATCCACTTCCGTCAGCCTTCCCACCAGGCCCGCGTGACGTTCATTAAAGTGGGCAATCTGCTTTTCTTCATTGGCCAGCAGCGCATCTAAATCGCCAAAATTCTCACTGATGCGGGTTTTAATCGTGTGGACATAACCGCGTAATTTGGTTTCCAATGCTTCCGACATCTCTTCGCGGCCCCGCGCAATCTGTTCCCGAAAACCGCTGATGATCTTGCGGCTTTGGATACCCGCCGTAATGCCCGCGAAGAGCACCCCGACGCCGGTCAGTATGCCGCCGGTAATGTCGAGTACTGCCACGTGGGTCACTGCCGCCAGGATAACGCCCACCACGGCGATGCCACTGCCGGTGGCGATATTGGGGCTGACCATCGTGTTGCCGGGGAATAACTGGTCGTCGGTGAAACTCTCGGAGCGCGACATAAAACGCCCGAAAGCCTCCTGCAATTCTTTCAGCACCGCCGAACGTTTGTCAGCAATGTGCTCGAAAATGTAGGAATCGCTGGAGACGACCGTGCTGCCCGCGCGTATTTTCAGGTCAATCATTTTGGCCATTTGCTGCACCGAATCGGCCAGGTCCACCACGCCCTCGTTGAGTTTTACTTTTAATTCGCCGTTCAGCCGGAGTTCGAGTTTTTGGGTCAGTTCATTCAGCCAGTCTTTGATCGAACTTTTTTTGCCAATAATACCCATGAACGAACGCCGCAACAGGGAAGTGAACGACAACTCATTGATTAGCTCCTCCTCAATATTTTTAGTGATCCGGTCATATCCATTCAGCAGATTTTCAATGAGTTGCGTAACGTAGTGGTTTGATTTTGCCTCCTGACTATTGAGCGTTTGATAAATATCGTCGCGGAAAGCTGTGTCCAGCGCGAATTGTTGCGCCCGCGTGTCGAGGTCGTGGCGCACCCGGTCGAGGATGTTGCGCGAGGTGGCGATGTTGTTGCGCAATTTCATTGCTGCGCCCCGCCCGCCCGTGACGTGGGTGCGGATGTAGTCGCGTACGGCAGAAAAATTGCTCTGGTCAAAATGGCCTTCCAGTTCGGCTTTGGCACTTACAGAAAACAAAACGGGTTGCTGTACGCCTTTTTTAACCGCAAAATCATACAAACCGCGTTCGTTCACCGCCAAATCTGCGGCATTCAGCAGGTCTTTTTGTTGTAGCACAAAAATGATTTTCTTGTGCCAGTCACGGTGAATAAAATCGAAAAAATCCCAGGAGGACTGGCGGTAGGGATTCTTGGCCTCGAATACAAAAATCACCAGATCGCTGGCCGGAATGAAATTTTCGGTGATTTCCTGGTGTTTTTCCACAATCGAATTCGTCCCGGGCGTATCCACAATGGCGATGTCGCGCAGAATATCCACCGGCAGCAGGATTTTTTTCAAATAGGGATTCACGACAATGACTTCCTCCTTTTCGCCATACAAAATCTGCTGGATAGTGTCGGTCATCGGCTGCGGAGCCACCGCGCATATTTCGCGTCCGGCATCGAGCAGCGCGTTGACAAAACTGCTTTTGCCCGCTTTTACCTCGCCCACGATGACAAACATGTATGGTTCGGTCATGCGATTGCGCAGTTCGCCGACCTTCGCCGCCAGTTCGCTATGGCCGATTTCCTGGCTCAGTTGCTGCAAATCCTTGACCACGTCCTCGACTTGGGCGCGCAGTGCTATGGTGTGTTGGTTGAGTATCATGTAAGTTGGTTGATGTAAAAGTCTTTGGTTATTAGTCTTTGGGTGTTGGTCTTTGGATGGTAGTCTTTAGTCTTTGGTGGTTGGTAAGTGGAGTTTCCTAATATTTTTGGGCATCTCTCTTTACCAAAGACTAAATCCCAAAGACCAAAGACTATCTTTATTTTCGATTTTTCTTATTCCAGTAACGCAACAGTCCCGACACCGACATAAAAGCCGGATTGGCGATCTCATAACGTTGGATGGCATCTTCGGTCACGCCCTGCGCCAATAATTCCTGTTGCACAAAGGCCTGAAACGCTGGGACAATTTCTGCGGCGGGTGTTTGGTTTTCGGCATACGGGCGCATCCATTCGGCCCAGGCCAACAAACGTTGTTCCAGCGCATGAAGATGCGCGTGTTTGTCGGCAATAGCCCCGAAATGCGTCAGGTACAACGTTTTAGAGGGTAAATCCCTTAGAAGTTGAATGGACTCTTGCCAATCCTCCACCTGGATATCGGGCGGCGGACAAGGTGGCATGACTGGCCCGCCGTGGATGCGTACTCCGGCTACATCGCCGGTGAAACATACAATAGTTTCCCAGTCAGCCGAAACGACTTCCCAGGCAATGTGGTGTACCGCGTGGCCGGGGGTGTGCCAGGCTTTGAAACCCAGGCCAACAGCCTCGATAAAATCGGCGTGTTCTACTGCCTGCAATTGACTCACTGGAATCGGCTGCATCGGTCCCCAAAGTTGATCCATCGCGTCGCCATAGATCATCCGGGCGGAATTGTACAGTTTTTCCGGGGCAGCGAGGTGGGGCAGGCCCAGCGGATGCACATAAATGGTCGCGCCTTTTCCAGCGAATGCCCAGGCGGCACCGGCGTGATCGAAATGAATGTGCGTGAGGAAAACGTGCTGAAAATCAGCCATTTGCCAACCATTTTTTGCCAATGCCGCTTCCAGATGGGGCAGGGTAGAGGCGGGGCCGGTCTCTACCAAAGCTAGTCCGGTTGGCCCTTCGACCACAAAAACGGCGACCGCTTCGTTGAGATCAAGAAAATCGAGGTCGAGGGTGTGAATGTGCATGAAAGGTAATTAATGTGGTCAATATTTTTAATCCCGATGAAATATCGGGACAGGTAGTGGTCAATGTGACCTATTCCCGACGCAACAAGTGGCCAATGAATGGAGGGTTGAATTGGCCACATTGATCTCATTGGCCACATTTTTTGTCATTGACCACATTCATTAAAAAAAAAGGCCTCCGGAGCCAAAGAGACAACGGAGGCCGAAAATTACAAAACAAAACAATTCTTAATTCGGGAGAGTCTGGCAAATATAGCGGTATCCGTCCCGACTGGCCAAATACCGGACTAAAATTCTTTATTCATTGGTGCTGTCCATGCACATTGGCCACATTCAAAATCATTGGCCACATTTTTTTATTCACCCTTTCAACGCTTCCCGCGCAATCACCAGTTTCTGCACTTCGGAAGTGCCTTCGCCAATGGTGCATAACTTGGAATCGCGGTAGAATTTTTCCACCGGAAAATCCTTCGTATAGCCGTAACCGCCATGCACTTGCACGGCATCTGTGCTTACTCTGACCGACACTTCGGAGGCGTAATATTTGGCCATCGCCGCTTGTTTGGTGCATTTTTCCCCGGCATCTTTCAGCATCCCGGCCTGACGGGTGAGCAGTTCGGCGGCTTCGATTTGGGTGGCCATATCAGCCAGTTTGAAACTGATGCCCTGAAAATTGGAGATCGGCTGGCCAAACTGGTGGCGTTCTTTGGAGTATTTCACCGAGGCCTCGTAAGCACCTTTGGCAATACCCAGCGACAGCGCGGCGATGGAAATGCGTCCGCCGTCCAGGATTTTCATGGATTGAATAAAACCTTCGCCTTCCATGCCCAGCACCTGGCTTTCATGGATGCGGCAATTATCGAAGACCATTTCGGCAGTTTCGCTGGCGCGCATACCGAGTTTGTTTTCCTTTTTGCCAGCCAGAAAACCAGGGGTTCCGCGCTCTACTATGAAGGCGGTCATGCCGCGGCTGTCCAGCAAATCGCCGGTGCGGGCGATGACCACGGCCACGTGACCACTTTTGCCGTGGGTGATCCAACTTTTCGTACCGTTCAGCACAAAATGATCGCCGTCGCGGGTGGCCGTGCATTGCATGCGCATGGCGTCCGAGCCAGTGTTTGGTTCGGTGAGTCCCCAGGCACCCAGCCATTGACCGGTAGCCAGGAGCGGCAAGTATTTGCGTTTTTGTTCTTCGTTAGCAAAGGAAAGAATGTGATTAGTACACAGTGAGTTATGTGCTGCCACGCTGAGCCCGATAGAACCGCAGACCTTCGAAATCTCTTCAATAACGGTAATATATTCCTGGTAGCCCAAGCCTGCGCCGCCATACATTTCCGGTACCAAAACGCCCAAAAAACCTTGCTCGCCCATGCGGTGAAACAAGTCTATCGGGAAGTGCTGAATTTCATCCCACTCCATGACGTGCGGGCGGATATGGGCTTCCGCAAAAGCGTGGGCACTTTCGCGAATGAGTTGCAGGTTGTCGGCGGAATTGGTGATCTGACCCATGTCTTGTTTGTCTTTGTATTAGGCGGTGAAGTGATTTTTTTGCCGAACGCCCAAACTGGCGAGGACGCTGTGGTGACGGCAGGGTAAAATGGAGGGCAAAAGTAAGGGTAAAATACGGCTTTTCTCATTCCCAAAATACGATCAACTTTTGACCTGCGCAGACGTTATTGTCTAACCCCCGACAAAGGCTACGGTTAAAGTTCTTTTAAAGGTATGCTAACTGGCTATTCCCCCGTTAAAACCTCCTTTCTTTGTGCTCCAAATTTGCAAAATTTATGTTCCAATATTTTCGCCCACTATTGGCCGCAGGCCTGATGTTTTTTGCCGCCAATATGTTGGCCCAAAATCCGCTCCATTGGTCTTTTACTTCCAAGGATGTGGGCAAGGGTCAGTTCGATTTGGTGCTGACCTGTAAGCTGGACGATGGCTGGTACACCTACTCCCAAACTAAGGAGAGCGATGAAGGGCCGTTACCAACGGAACTGACTTTTGAAGAAGGGCCGCATTTCAAACTGGTGGGCAAAGCCAAAGAAAGTGGCGGCGTCATCAATGCGTTCGATAAGGTATTCGGGATCACCTTGCACAAGTTCAAGCACGAAGCAATATTTACCCAGCGCGTGCAAGTAACCGATGTGACCAAGCCCATCACCGGCTACGTGTTGGCGATGGCCTGCGATGAATCGCAGTGTTTGCCGCCCAGAAGCACAGATTTTAAATTTGTTCTAACTCCGGCGGCGACGGCTCCAACCAAAATTGACGAAAAAACACCGAACGGTACTACTCCAACGCCTGCGCCGAATACTACCATACCCAACAATGGCGGGCAAACTTCGGTAGAAATACCTGCCATCACCACCCCAATAGGTGACGAACAGCCTAATAATGTGACTGCCAGCACCACCCTGACCCCGCCCGACGACCCGAATTTTATGGGTTTTTTTGATACCAAACGCGACATCAATTCGGTGAAATTTGTGAACAGTTGTTCCGCCGAAATAGAAGAAGAGAACGCTTCCTTGTGGTGGGTATTCGGTGCCGGATTTTTGGGTGGTTTGCTGGCCTTGCTGACGCCCTGCGTATTCCCGATGATCCCGCTGACGGTCGCTTTTTTTACCAAACGTTCGCCCAATCGCGCTACTGGATTGCGCAATGCGCTGTGGTATGGAGCCAGCATCGTCATCATTTATGTGAGCATTGGTATTGGCGTGACGCTGGCTTTTGGGGCCAGCACCCTCAACGAAATGAGCACGGATATGTACTTCAACCTGCTCTTTTTCGGTATTTTCATCGCTTTCGCGCTATCTTTCTTTGGATTGTTTGAAATAACGCTGCCCTCGTCGTGGGTGAATAGCAGCGATAAAATGGCGGATCGCGGCGGCTTGCTGGGCATCTTTTTCATGGCTTTCACGCTGGCCCTGGTGTCATTTTCCTGCACCGGCCCTATTGTCGGTACGCTGCTGGTGGAGACTGCCAAATCGAATGCCGGTTCCGAAATATTGGGTTTTATACCGGCCCGGCCTTTTGTTGGTTTGTCGGGTTTTGGCTTTGCCCTGGCCCTGCCTTTTGCGCTGTTCGCTATGTTCCCTGGCTGGCTGAATTCGCTGCCCAAGTCCGGCGGCTGGATGGATAATGTGAAAATTACGCTCGGTTTTCTGGAATTGGCCCTGGCCCTCAAATTTTTCAGCACCGCCGATATGGTGCGCCACTGGGGCATTCTGAAATACGAACTTTTCCTCGGTCTGTGGCTGCTCATCGCCGTTTTACTGGCCTTATATCAATTTGGTATTCTGAAAATAAAAGGCAGTTCCGGCCGCCCCGGGCTTGGACGCCTGACCACTGGCTTGGTGGCTACGGCCCTCGCCGTTTATCTCGGCTGGGGACTTTTCAACTACCAATCGCTGTCGCTTTTGAGCGGCATTGCGCCACCCGTCCATTACAATTTCTTCCGCCCGGTGGACTGTCCCCACGGCCTGGATTGCTACCATGACTTCGATGAAGCGCTGGCCGTGGCTAAACTGGAAAATAAACCGTTGTTCGTGGATTTCACGGGTTACGGCTGCGTGAATTGCCGCAAAATGGAGGAAAATGTGTGGCGCGAACCGGGCATTTTGAAACATTTGAAAGACAACTATGTCGTGGTCTCCCTCTATGTGGACGATCAGGAGCGGCTATTTCCCGACAGCAAATTCAAATATCTGCTGGACTCCAAAACGGGCGAGAAAATCCGCACGAAGGGCGACAAATGGGCGCAGTTTGAAAGCAGTAATTTCAACAAGATCAGCCAGCCGTGGTATGTACTGATGAGCAATGATGGCAAAACCGTGCTCAATCAGCCGCGTGGCAGCACCTTCAATGCTGATGAATACGAAGCCTTTCTGGACTGCGGGTATGAAGCCTTTCAGCATGTGAAAGACGGGAAAGGGAAGGAAATGATTGGGGCGAGTGAAGTGAAGTAAATAAGGAAAAATCTATTTTGATTGACGATATAAGAATGATGAATGTTGATTTTTGATGGCCGCTTAATACATCAAAAATCAACATTCTTTAATCTGCATTCATCAATAAATTTGGCGGATTAGAAAGAGGTTGCTAGCAATAAGCACAAATCTCAGGCACCGCTCAATCGGCTCTCCCCTTTTATGAGGGAGTTGGAGGGGGCTTTACGACAAATACTTTCCCACAATCGGCATCCGCCGACCCATCCCAAAGCCCTTACTGCTCACGCGCAACACCGGCGCGGCTTGCTCCCGTTTGAACTCGTTGATATTCACCATACGCAGCACCCGCTGCACCAGCGCGGCATCGAAACCCATCGCCACCAGTTCGCGTGGTCCCTGGCGGCGTTCGATGTATTGGAAAAGTAATTTGTCCAGTACATCATACGGAGGCAGGCTGTCCGAGTCTTTTTGATCGGGGCGCAATTCGGCACTGGGGGCCTTGCTCATGCTGCTTTCGGGGATGACTTCTTTATCGCGATTGAGATAGCGGGCCAGGGCGTACACCTCCGTTTTATACACGTCGCCGAGCACCGAAATGCCGCCGCACATATCGCCGTAAAGGGTGCCGTAGCCGACCGCCATTTCACTTTTATTGGTGGTATTCAATAAGATATGACCGAATTTGTTGCTGATCGCCATGAGCAGTGTGCCCCGAATCCGCGCCTGGATATTCTCCTCGGTCACATTGAAAGGCAGGTCCTTGAACTGAGGTTCCAAGGCGGTCTCGAAGACCTCGTACATCGGTTTGATGGTAATCAATTCGTGGCGGATACCGAGATTTTCTGCCAGTTGGCGGGCATCATCCACGGAGTGGCCACTGCTGTACTGACTGGGCATGAGCACGCCCAGCACATTTCCGGCACCCAACGCCTGGGCCGCCAACACAGCGGTCACCGCAGAATCTATACCGCCCGACAAGCCAAGAATACCTTTTTTGAAACCTAATTTCTGGAAATAATCGCGGATGCCGACCACCAGCGCACCATGAATCAACTGGATTTTATCCTTCGGTTGTTCCCGCTGCTGACCACCTTTTTGCACGGCTTCCAAATCATATATCTGCAAACCTTCCTCCCAATACGACATTTCATCGAACACCATTCCGTCGGGTGACATGACGAGACTGCCGCCGTCGAAAATAATATCCGTCTGTGCGCCTACGTGATTGGAATAGAACATCGGCAGGCGATAACGTTCCACGTTGGCCCGCACGATCTGAATGCGTGTTTCCGCTTGCGCGTAAGTGAACGGCGAGGCAGAAATATTGATCATAAAATCCGGCTTTTCCGGCATCATTTCGTCCAGCGGACAGACCGTATAGAGCGGGTTTTCATTGCCCACATTCCAAATGTCCTCACACACGACGAGCGCGATCCGGTGGCCTTGAAAAGCAATGGTGTGAAACTCCGTCGCGGGCTCGAAATAGCGGTATTCGTCAAAAATATCGTAGGTAGGCAGCAGGGCTTTGTGCTGTACGCCGATCACCTGGCCGTCGTACAGAAAATAGGCCGAGTTGTACAGGTCTTTGCCCGCTGCGACCGGATTGCGGGTGGGCGAACCGACGATGATGCCAATGCCGTGGCTGGCTTCCCGCAGCGTATCCACGGAGGCGGAGCACTGGCGGATAAAGTCGTCAAATTCCAGAAAATCGCGGGGCGGATAGCCACATACGGCCAATTCGCCAAAGCAAATAAGGTCGGCACCCTGACTTTTGGCTTCTTGTACGGCATGCAGCATTTTAGCCAGATTTCCTTCAAAATTGCCGATGTGGTAGTTTAGTTGGGAGAGTGCGATTTTCATGCAAAAACAGGCGATTGAGTGATAAAAAAGAGAAGATAATCGGAAATATTCCAGGAAACCTGGCAAAACTAAACCATTCTGTCGCTCAATGGTTCGGTTTCCTTTTCTAAATGCACTACCTTTGCGCCTCATTTTTCAATAATACTAATTTCTTGAGGATGCGAGTATTTGAGTATTCGATTAAAGCACTTGACAATCAGGTAATTGATCGAATACTCGAATCTTCAAATACTCAAAAAAATTTAATTTACCACGTATGTGGTCTGCTCGACACTCCACTTTTTTCCACTGCTCCACGCTGATTAAAGCATTTTTCCAATGACTATTGCACCCAACAAAGTAGTGTCCGTACACTACACCCTGACCGAAGGCTCCGCAGAGGGCAATTTGGTGGAATCCACCAACGGTGGCGAACCTATGGCTTTCATCTATGGCACCGGCACGATGATCCCGGATTTTGAAAAAAACTTGGAAGGTCTGAAAGAAGGCGATAAGTTCTCGTTCGGTATCGAAGCGGCCAATGCCTACGGCGTGTACGACGATACGGCACTGGTGGATTTGCCCAAAAATATGTTTGAAGTAGAAGGCAAAATCCCGGACGGCTTGCTCGAAATCGGCAATATGCTGCCGTTGCAGGATCAGGATGGCAATCACTTCCAGGGCATGGTAGCCGCCGTCGGTGACAGTGAAGTAAAAATTGATTTTAACCACCCGATGGCGGGTGTGGATCTGTATTTCAGTGGCCATGTGGATAGCGTACGCGATGCCGATGCGACGGAAATCGCTCACGGCCACGTACATGGTGCTGGCGGTCATGCCCACTAAATTTGGTTTTCAGCCGATTTCCATCTGCTTTTTTTGGTAACAGAAGCCATCTCAAATTTTTTGAGGTGGCTTTCGTCGTTTTTAGGCATTTTGCTGCTCTGCTCCCGTTTTAAAAACCTGGCGAGAGAAATGTTTTTATTTTCCAAAGACCTTTGAAACACCGACCTTTCGCCCGCAATAAGGTCATTGTAATTGTATTTTGTCTAAACAGGTTTTTTGGAAGTGACCAAGTACAATTAAGCAGTCTTAGAAGCTGTTTTAAAACCTAAAAACGCTAAAAAATGTACTCAAAACGGTGAATTTTGTGGTGTCTAATCATAAAAGCCACACGTAATGAGTACGATGCAAAGTACGCCCAAACGGGCGAAGTATCCAAGCGACATG